>JAYRGU010000001.1:0-421624 GCA_041907685.1 Prevotella sp.
CAAATTCCGCCTACCTCGTGCGTACTCAAGCCCGGCAGTTCGAACAGCAAGTCAGAGGTTGAGCCTCTGCATTTCACTGCCCGCTTACCAAGCGGCCTACGCTCCCTTTAAACCCAATAAATCCGGATAACGCCTGGACCTTCCGTATTACCGCGGCTGCTGGCACGGAATTAGCCGGTCCTTATTCTTCTGGTACCTGCAATAAACCACACGTGGCTCACTTTATCCCCAGATAAAAGAGGTTTACAACCCATAGGGCAGTCATCCCTCACGCTACTTGGCTGGTTCAGTCTTACGACCATTGACCAATATTCCTCACTGCTGCCTCCCGTAGGAGTTTGGACCGTGTCTCAGTTCCAATGTGGGGGACCTTCCTCTCAGAACCCCTACTGATCGTCGGTTTGGTGGGCCGTTACCCCGCCAACTGCCTAATCAGACGCATCCCCATCTTTTACCGCTAAACCTTTCGTCACGGTCGGATGTCTTCTCGTGACCTCATACGGTATTACTCCCTCTTTCGAGGGGCTATCCCGTGGTAAAAGGCAGGTTGGATACGCGTTACTCACCCGTGCGCCGGTCGTCATCTAGTCTGGCAAGCCAGACTAATGCTACCCCGCGACTTGCATGTGTTAAGCCTGTAGCTAGCGTTCATCCTGAGCCAGGATCAAACTCTCCATTGTAAAATTTTTATTTCATAAAAATTTTACCATTTTCCTCGCGACTCGAAATAACAAGCATGCTTGCTATCTGCTCGCTGCTCCGAAAATTGTAAAATCAATATAAGTTGTCTCTGTTTCAGAACGCTTCTCCGTAATTCAAGTCTAAAAGCACCTTCTCATTTTAAAATGACGGTTCGTTTTTTGTTACCTGAGTACCAATATAAATACCAGTACTCGCTTCTTGTACTACTTCTCTGTCTATGTAAATCTTTTCAAAGAACTCTTTCTTTTTGCCTTCGTTTTGAAGCGAAAGCGGATGCAAAATTAATGCAAATATTCTATCCCTCCAAATATTTCCATGTTTTTTTTCAACTTTTATCGAAAATTTTCCTATTATTTTACATATTCAAGAAAAAGAGCACATTTTTAGAACAAATGATACCATGTGGGCATGCCAGATGGCACAGTAAAGAATGAAAATCGCAATAAGCATAGAATACGCATTAGAATGCAAATAGAGTCAATATATACAATAAAAAAAGAAGAAACCCTATATATTATATATAAGGTGTAAGGGCCCATTCCGGCAAGTTACAATCAGGAAATTCCATACCGATAAAAAAACTTTTTTCAACCTCAACCTCACTTTTTTAGCGTATCACACTGATAATCATAGCATTATCTTCAGTGAGGTTTGCTTTACAAACCTCACTACACATCTCACTAACAGGCCATTCTGTAGGACACATCTTCGTTTATCTGAGCATTTTTTAGTACCTTTGTACACCCATAATAAAAAAAGAGGAGAATAATACCAAATAATTAGATATGAAGTTTACGTTAACAAGTACAAAGAATGATCATCGTACACTAAAGTGCATGGAACCTGACGAGATAGTAAGAATAATCCATGATATGGAATTTAAAGATGAGGTCTACACTTTTCGCAATACCCACCCTACTCTTTCTACAATTAAAATCATGAACAACACACCTATCTGTCTTGCCACAGAGGATAATTTACCTTCGGTATGTTTTTCTGCAGAATATTTTAATCTGAAGGGACAGACACTGATAAGAAAGGTAAATCCGCTTTTTCTCGTTGAGGTTGATAATCTTGTAGACGACAAGGAAGTGGAGTATCTGCGTAAACTTGCCAGACAACTGCCACAGACTAAACTGGCATTTATTGGTGCTGACGGCAGATCACTTAAGATTGTATGTGGATTGAAATGTGATAAAGATACCGACCTTATTGAGCCTTCTGAGGTAGAGAAATATATCCAAAAGGCATATTCTATGGCCGTAAAATACTATCAGGCGCAGTTGGGTACCTCGATTGAGGTGAATATTCCCACACTGGCATCAGAGTGCAAGATTAGTGCCGACCCCGATATTTATTACAATCCAGACGGTTTAGACTTTGCAGTATTCAATACAGATACAGAAGATGAAGTGGTAGAAAAGATGGAGCTAACGAAAGATAGCGAACAGGTTCTGCCGGGATTCGACCTTAGACATACTCAGCGAATCCAGTATGAGAATTATCTTTCACAGGCCATAGAGGCAAATCTAGATAAGTCTGCCGATGATAGCACCGAAGGTATCCTCCACAAGCTGGCCTACTTATGTCACGAAGACGAGCTGCCTAAGGAGATGTGCATATCACATACACTCGACAATCCTGCCATTGGGGCCGACGAGATGTATGTAAGGATGGTTTTCGATAACGCTTATCTCAGGGATATAGTGAAGGGAGTGCCATTCAAACATCTATCACCCGAAATGCTGCTCACCCTTAAGACAAAGGCTTTTATGGAAGATCGCTGGCAGATGAGACGCAACGTGCTCACCGGTGTGGTAGAATATCGTGTGCGCGATGGCCAGAACCGTGAGTTCGTACCTCTTACTCAATATGCGATAAACTCAATGACTCAGGAGGCTTTGCTGGCCGGTCTGAAATCCTGGGATAAGGACGTAAGGAGATATATCGACTCTGACATGATAGCCGAATTTGATCCGATAAACGATTATCTTGATAAGCTGCCTGTATGGGATGGCAAAGACCGTATTGAGGAACTGGCGCAGAGAGTGCCTACTGATAATAAAGACTGGCTGCACAACTTTCATGTGTGGATGCTGTCTATGGTAGCTCACTGGATGGGCAAAGACTTGCTGCACGGCAATGCATATACGCCTCTTCTTATTGGAGCGCAGGGTTGCGGCAAATCATCCTTCTGTCGTCGCATTCTGCCACCATTGCTAGACAGCTACTTCTACGACCGCATCGACTTCAAGAACGAGCAGTCGGCCGACTTGGCCCTAACTCGTTTTGCGCTGATCAATATAGATGAATTCGACCAGTTGTCTACACGCAGGCAGGCTATTCTGAAGTATCTGTTGCAGAAATCGTCGGTTAAGACACGCCGTCCTTACGGCATGGCTATCGAGGAACTGCGCCGCTATGCCAGTTTTATAGGTACTACCAATAACCAATCGCCCCTCAGCGACCCTACCGGAAGCCGTCGTTTTATCTGTATAACAGTGGATGGTATTATTGATTTCAAATCGCCTATCGAGCACGACCAACTGTATGCGCAGGCAATAGCAGAGATAAACGCAGGTGCAAGATACTGGTTTGATGATAAGGAGACGGCCATCATCATGAAGCAGAACAAGGATTTTGAAATGGAAAACGGTCTGAGCACCATGATTTCTACATTTTTCAAACCTACTAATGATGAGATAAATGGCGAATGGCTTGGTATAGCAGAGGTTCTTCTAACTCTTAGGGGCAGATTCAAGAATCTGAAAGATGATATTGGAACGATGCAGAAATTGGGCAAACAACTCAAGGAGATGCACTTTGTTCAGCACCGCTCTACCGGTGGAAAAAGCAACTATCTTATTGAAAGAGTTTAGCTATCATATTGCGTAATTAAAGCTATGCTCTGAATAAGCAAAACAAGTTGTTTTGTAAAGCCAATCAAGTTGTTTTGTCTAACAAATCAACTTGATTTGTTGATACAAACAGTCTATTTTTCAGAGCTGAGAGCAATTTCAAACCTCACTAAACCTCACTGGCAATAACATATTAATTATCAGTACTTTACGCGAAAAAAGTGAGGTTGAGGTTAAAAAAACATTTTTATTTTCAGAGAGAGAATATATACATTTTTACAACATTTTAAAAAACATATATGTCAGTAAATTACAGATTAATAAAGAGTAACATGAAGGGCAAGAGTAGCGGTCGCTATTATGCCAAAGCAGTAAGTCTAGGAGAGATTCACACTAGAGAGATATCCAAGAAATTAAATCATTCGGGAACTATTACCGAGGGAGATGTGTATGCCGTTATTACAGACCTGGTAAACCAGATGAAGCTGGAGATGGCAAGCGGTTTGACAGTAGTACTAGATGGTTTTGGTCGTTTTAAGTTAGCTATTGACAGTGACACCGTTTCTTCGCCCGACGAATTTAATGCCGGTAAGCACATAAAAGGTTTGCGTTGCAAATTTATTGCCGAAGGCAAACACGCAGATGTAAGCACCAGCAAACTAAAAAAGGTTTTTACCGAAGGCGTAGATTGCACCCCCGCACCTATAAACGACATAAGAACTCATAAATAATGAGTTCTTATGCCATTTAACGTATCTCTTTTGTTATTATAAGTGCCTTTTTCGCAATACTAATCTCTAAACATAATAAAATTTTATCCACATCCTATCTAATCAGAAGAAATTATTACGTATTTCTTTTGCAATATATCTACCCATCAATTGCTGACCCTCTGTTTCAGGATGTAATCCATCCCTTAAATATCGGCCATGGCCTTTAGGTTGTTCGAATTTCTCGGTAATGCCGGAATTTGAATAACAATCTATCACTTGCACTGATAAAGCACGACATATTTCACGTAGGATTTCAATCTTTTTCAAATTTATCTTATTATGTTCTACATCACCTGTTTGTATTGGTGTGCAAAGAAAAACACGACATTTGGGGAAACGTTGCATAATTGTCTGAATTGACCAACGAGCTCCACCTGCCATTGTATTCACATCCACACTATCTAATGTTTTTCCCTTCAAAGCTTCTGCAGCACTTCCCAGATTGGTATCATTGGTTCCCATCGAAAAGACGAAAACATCCGGTTCCGGATATGTTCCATTATCAACCTCTGAGATAAATTTCTGTATATGCACTTTAGACACATTATTATGACGTTTTTGCAGTTCCACTTTATCTTCTGTAGGTTGCCATCCATTAGATATGCCTGCAAAACCGGCACTTCCATAATCTTGAGTGTCCGGATGACAAGCCCAAGTAGCAGAACCTACCGCCACATTATGGTGAGTGGCAAATGCCAATAAATCTACAACCGTTTTAGACCATTGGCTACCGGCTGTTATGCTATTACCATCACATCCGAAATTCATTTTACTAAAGTCAGGAAATTGGCTTACTTGTGCTTGAGTAAACAAACACCCAATGCATAACATCGCAATTAAAAATATCTTTTTCATTTTATATTTAGGTTAATTCTTTTATAATAAATAGACGCTGAAGCAATATGCCACATGCGCTATATGAAGGCAAAAATACAAAAAAATATCATTTATGTAAATAATTTATTGAAAAATCGCAATAAACAACATTTAATTTGTTAAGACGAGGTTTCTTTATGTCTTAATCCTTTTTGTTGACGATAGCGCAGTATCGGAACCAAACGTACGAACCGCACCCCATTTTAGCACATTATAAATAAAAATTAGCCATCACGTATATTATTAATTTTAAAGAAAATCATATAATTTATACATATATATTATAAAATATTAGTATATTTGCATACTATTATCATGTGGATGATATGTTTTGATATAATATAAAGTTATAAATGATGTAGCACTTAGGCTATATTTCTGCCGACAAATCGGACAAATTAAAACTTAATAGTATATACACCTAAATCAGAGGTATAGGTGTGATTTATTTTTTGTTGGATTACTTGTTAGTGCCTTTTAACAGTAAATATTTATTCGCACTTTTTTATTAGCAAGTATATAAAGGTGATTAGAATAGCATATATGTTTAACTAAAAAATAATTAAAATGAAAAAAGTATTATTCCTATTGTTTCTTTTAAATTGCAATACTAGTTTATTTTCCCAAGAAAGAAAATTTCCAATTGACTCATTAGGAAACATTGAATACAAAGAAATAGTTAATTGTAATTTAACAGCAAGGGAAATCTTCACAAATGCAAAAAATTGGATTATAAACAAATTTGGTGACTATGATAAAATACTAATATATGAAGAACTTAGCAATAATAAATTTGCTATTAAAGGAAACATTTGTATACGCTCTGTAAATATAGCAAACGAAGCATATAAATATTTTTTCACTTTAATTATTGAGGCTAAGAATGGTAAATATAAATATACTATTAATAATTTTTCTTTGATTAAAATATTAGAACCAGCTGAAGAATTCATAAAAATGGGGATATTATCAGCAGATGGACCAAACCAAATCACAAAATTAAGTAAGATCTACTGGAATGATGAAATTAAAGGATGGGGGGGTAAATTGAATAATGATTCAACAAGACTAAATTCTTTAAATAAGATATTAGAGAATGCTGATAATTTAAAAATAAAGAAGAATGACTATAAGGAATACATTAAAGAATCAACAACTCTTGAAAAGTCTATCATTGAAGACAAAGATTACATCATAAAGGACAAAAAAGAATATGCATTTCAAGTTAAATCTATCGAATTATTAATTGATGATATGAAAAAAAACATTTTTCAAAAGAACGATTTTTAACATGTAATTTATAATATATAGTACTACTTAGGCGATATTTATCGTATTAAGACATATCTCTATTAATTTATTCAAGATAAAAGACCTTATAGAAATAAACAAAAAATTACAACAATGAAAAAGCACATTAATATCATATTGCTGATATTAGCAATAAGTTTAGGGTTGTTTTCTTGCTCCCAAAGTAAGATTAAAGAAAACAAGGCTAAAAAATTAGCTCTAAAGGAATTAAAAACACAAATGAATGACTGGCAAAGCTATGAATCTGTTTCATGGGGGAAATTGGATACAATGTGTAATCAGCCTCCTTTATCTAACAAATTTTTTTTTAGTTATCTAAAGAAAGATTTTTCATATAAATTTGATTCATTAGCATTGGCTGATTCATTGAAAAAAATACCTCAAACTGATAAAAGATATAACATAATAAATGATTCTATAAATCACATTAAGATGTTATTATCTAAAAATGACAAAAGTGGTTGGTCATATTTATATAAGAACTACTTAGTTGGATATAGAATAGAGCATACATTTAGAGGTAATAACGGATATGGAGGGAAAGTAATAAATAAAGTAGAGTTCTTTTTTGATAAAGATTTAACAAAGGTTATAAAAATAGATGATCCGAATAACCCAGATGAAGAAGATGGTAAGTTTATATATCATTAATAAAGCGAAAATATTATTGATATAGTAGTTCAAAATTTACACAATATATTTAGAATTCATTAAACAAATAATAGCATACAAAATATAAACTTAATATTAACTTTGCCTTCTGGAAGGCTCCTCAGCTGAAATACACGATTTAAAATCAGGCACCACATCTGAAGTAAATATTTAAAAAGAATATAGCCGTGACACAGTTCTACTTACACAACCAGTAGACCGTATAATAGGCTTTCATTCAGATGAGGAGTGCAATTTTAAATCGTGTATTTCAGATGAGGAGAAAGTAACAGCTGCAAAGTTACATAATCTAGAACCTATCTCCAAATTTTATTGCTAATTGTTCCGCACTCTGTCCCCAATTTGCCAATGGCATTGTCAATTTATTCATTGTCATTAATCATTTCTTCACCTAATGAAAACCCAACTTTTACATCATTGAACGTATTTTCATCTTCACTATAATTTCTCCATAAATTTACTGCTTTAGATAGTTCTTCATTACCCTTTATTGTGGATAATGCACCAGCAAGTTTATTAGCGTAAAAGTATATATCTGTTTTATATTCTTCATCCATAGAATATGAACCGACCTTATGGCATAATCTTTCTAGTAATTTTGGCATTCTTTTAAGAACATTATTGGTAAGTTTATTTCCTTTATGTAAATCAATTAGCAAGTTTAAAAAGAAACGTGAAAAAATATTTTGTGAAAGCTCTATACTATCTATCATTTTAAGCAATAATGGATCTACATTATTTCCATTTTCCACTAGAGCATGTATCGCCAGTATAGCATCATTAACATTGGATTCTGATTCAGAAAAAAGATTATCATCTATTTTTTTTTCAATGTCAGCCTTCTTCAAATCCTTTTGTTTCGTATATCTTAGTTTCGTCCATAACTTTGTTATTATTGCCAGACAATGAAATCCACTACCTTCATATTTTAATATGACATCAAGAAATTTAGAAATAATTTCTTTATCCATTTTTGAGATATCTCTTTTTACAATAATTTGAGATATTAATATAAATAAGTTGTTAAAAAGATGCCGCATACCATCAAATAATAATAAAGAATCATCTTCTTTAAATTTCTCTTGATTCTCATTCAATACGTCAGTTAGCTTCTTTATAATTTTATTAAATTGATCTTTATTAAAATAATTTATATTAGACAGAATGTTCTCTAATTTAGATGTTAGATTTTCTATAGGTACAGAAGAATTATCATAAGTATAACTTTCTTTTAAAAATTCTTCTACATTTGTTCTGTTCTGTCTCCAATTTTGAATAGCCACATCAATTTTACTTTTTTCCCCAATAGGAATACTATTATAGATGTATGTTGCTCTAATATATGCAGCATTTTGGATTTTTTCATCTGTACTATTAAAGCCTTTTATTATTGTTAAAATTACGTCGTTTGATGGTTCGTACTTTTTATAACCCCATTCTGGTAAAGCTATATCTTTCTCTAAATAATTAAGTTTTATTTCAGTTGAATAAATTTCATTAAGGATAGGGCTACTCATATCTTTAGGATCTATGCATTCATATAAAATAAACAAATCATTTTCATTATAAGAATTCGCGTTATTTACAAATTCGTATTTATAAATCTTAATTAACTGAATGATCTTTTCATAAGATAGTTTTACAGATAGTTTTGAAAGTAATGGAAGTATTATTTTATAAAATCTAATTTTGGGGACATCAAACATGTCCTCAATATCTTTACATTCTTTATTATAATTATCAAAAATAGCATTTACTTCTTCTCTAGAAATTTGCTTAATTAGATATCTAGTTAGACAAGTTGTTAAAATTTCTTTATTAAAACTACGGATAATTACAGATATAGTATAATTAATATTATATTTTATAAGATTGGAAAGGAATATTTTTTGATAATCAGTATTAATATTTAAATTATGTAATCCAAAGGGGAATCCCATCCGTTCACACAAATTAACAAATTGATAAGAATATAAATATCTTTTGATATAACCATATTCTTTTTGTTTCCATATTTTTCTTTCTTGTCCTATATTGAAATTGTGTATCACTTCAAAATTATTGTAAGTATTGTCATTTTGAAAAATACTTCTATAAAAATTTATGATATTATAAAAATTATAATCTACATCAATTATCTTATCTCTACGTTGATACCAACTATTATGATCATATAAATTTATTAAATTATTAATAGCAATTGAACAAGACAATAAAAAGGGTGATGTATCCATTAATAATGCGGATATTATGTTCTGATATGCTGAATTTAGAAGATATAAAACTTCATCAGATTTTCCTAAATCTGATAATATAACAGACTTCCATAGAACACCAATATAATCTGATAAAGAAACATTCCACTTCAATAATATTTTTTCTGCTTCTTTATAATTTAATAGACTCACATAGTATAAACATCTTTCATAATTGTATTTCCGCAATAAGTTATGGCTTAACTGATTAATGTCTTTGTCTATTTCTTTGTCTATTTCAGCGTAATTTTCTTTTTCTAAATTTTGACGATAAATAGAAAGCAAGGATATTTTCAACGTATTAAGCTTGTCGATATTATTTTTATCCTTTAGATATTCTTTATCTTTAATTATTTTAGATAAAGTATTTTTATACCATTTAATGTCCTTAGGAGTTAAAGATATTGATAACCTCCAATCAAGTTCGTAAATAAAATTAAGCTTATTTGTTTTGTTTAATCCTGTAATTGCCCTATCTAAATATGGAAAGTAACAATCTGTATCGCTAAATTGCGTATAATAATGCGTTGGCAGAGCTAACCAACCGGGATAAGTCTGTCTTATAAGGCACATTTTTTCAATAGTTTTTTGTGTGTCTTCTTCCGTTTTAAGAAAATACTCTATCTTTGCATTCCAGGATTTTTTTTCTTTTTTTTCTAGATATGTTAAGAAGAAATCTAAACCTTCGTAGATGCTGGATATTCCTTTAATTTCGGCAAAATTAATAGGCTCTATACCTCTATAGTTTAAAAGTTTCACTTCAGATATGTGAAAATCTTTATTATATGTTATCATATAAACAGGTGCAGCTTGATTACCCATTATATCACGAAACCATCCTAACCAATTCAAAAAATTAGGGTCATCACCTGAGAATCCTATAAGACATAGCAAACCATCAATTAACGATTGCCTTACCGTATTAACAAACTCAGGATACTTAATAGGATAAGTTCGATAATCATCTTCTGTTATTATAAATGGTCTAACATTTGGGAAACTGCCATGTAACTTGATTATTCTGGGTGATTTTTTGTATAATAACGTTTCTTTATTGGTTATGATTTCATACCTATCAACTTCAGGATGTGTACGCTCTAATAAGGTGTCATAATTTGTTGTGAAGATATCTTTCCATTTTATTCTTAACAATGATTTATGTAATTCACTAGGCGCAATGCAATTATCGTGGAGTGAATCTATAATAAGCTTTTCTAATTCATTACGTCCAAAAGAAGTTTGTATCTGTGACGCAAGTCTCATCGGTGTTTTAAAAGATAAATCTTCACCTTCTGGTTTCTTAAGGTATAATCGTGAGTAAAAATCAACAGCCAATTCATCCCAATTTTTCATCGTTGTAGAGTCATCCATTATTGCATTTTTACTGAATCCTGCGCCAACCATGACAGAAGCCTTGCCACCATCCACGAAGCGTTTGATCTGTTTCATTTTCATCATCATTGATGTAGAAACATTCTTTAGTAATTCATTGTATCGATAATCTTCCATTTACCTTATTTATTTTAAATTCTTTTTCCATACAATACTAAATATAGTAATTAACATAAAACCACACTCTTCTTCTGTAAACTAAGAATGTTTTACTAAGATCGTATCTGTCTATCATCTATTTGTTTACAATCACGTAGATAATATTCATCATGCTCAACTTTTTCTATTGCTTTATAACTACCATTTGCAATGATGGCTTGTATCTATATTAACGTAAGATTTTGTGATTTTAAATATCAATAATCATTTTTTATTCGTTCGTTAACAAATATTTTTGCAAAGATAATAAAATTCAATAAATAAAATCATTAATTATTAAATAAAATAAATAATTTTGCCATTTTTCTTATTTTAGCATTTGGTTACAGTGAACATAACAAACTTATTTATAGACAGTTGCACACAATATATAGGTATAACTTTTTATAAACATATTAACATAGGCCAAACGCAATACACAATAAGGCGTATACAAAAATATATACGCCTTATTGTGTATGATCTACAGATAATCGTAATATATAACGAATAACTTATATCAACGAATTTTCAACTACTCATAAATTTCATCTATGCCATTATCCTCTGCTGAGGTATCATCAGATGCACACGGATTGAAATTATCGGGCAGGTCGAAGACTGCCTCTGGAGAATAGCCGAGACGAGGGTCGGCAAAGACTTTCTGCATATAATAGGCCCAGATAGGTAGCGCCATTGATGCACCCTGCCCCATCTGCATGTTATCGAAGTGGATGTCTCGGTCTTCACCTCCTACCCAACAGCCATTAACAAGTGTTGGAGTAAAGCCTATAAACCATGCATCGGAGTTACGATTGGTTGTTCCTGTTTTACCACCCATCTCACATTTTATATCATATCTGGAACGTATACGTCTACCTGTTCCTTCGTCTATAACGGCCTTAAGAAGAACTAACATCTTGTCGGCACTCTCTTCGCTTATCACTTCATTCATCTTAGGCTGGAACTGAGTGATGACGTTGCCTTCGTTGTCTTCTATCTTGGTGACAAACATCGGAGCACACCTTATTCCATGATTGGCAAATGCTGAATAAGCACTAACCATCTCGGCCAAGGAGATATCACATGTACCTAAACATAAAGACATGGAAGGATGGATATTAGGATTGGCTACACCAAACTGATGGATCAACTGTACAAAGGCTGATGGATTTAACTTGCTCATAAGATAGGCTGATATCCAGTTGTTGGATTGAGCCAATCCCCATTTTAAAGTTACCATCTGACCATAACGGTTATGACTTGCATTTCTTGGGGTCCACGGTGCACCGGCTACCATGTAGGTACGCTGAACGTTAGGGGCAAGGTCGCACGGAGAGAAACCATTCTCCATAGCCAGAGCGTATAAGAACGGTTTAATGGTAGAACCTACCTGTCGACGTCCGCCGGTAACCATATCGTATTGGAAATGTGCAAAATCAAGTCCACCGGCATAAGCCTTTACAGCACCTGTTTTAGGGTCCATACTCATAAATCCGGCTCTCAAGAAAGACTTATAGTATCTGATAGAATCCATCGGAGTCATGACTGTATCTATATCTCCGTGGTAAGTAAATACGGTCATGCCTGTTGGCCTATTAAAAGCTCTTTTTATTTCAGCCTCTGAAGCTCCCTGTGCCTTCATAGCTCTATATCTATCACATTGCCTCATAGATTTCATAAGTATAGAGCGCACTTGATCTTTGCTTAAAGCTTCGGTAAATGGAGCATTGGGCTTTCTGCGGTTTTCGGCAAAGAAATTAGGCTGTAGGTATTGAGCTACATGCTTATATAACGCTGCTTCGGCATAAGCCTGCATACGCGAGTTGATAGTAGTAAATACTTTCAAACCATCTGTGTATACATTATATGGGGATCCGTCTTTCTTAAAGTTTTTATTGCACCAACCATACAAAGGATCTAATTCCCAGAGTGTTGAGTCTTCTATATATTTACTCTTATTCCAACTTGGATAATCGCCTTTCTGTGGCTTTTTAGCCATCATGTATCTCCGTAAGAAATCGCGGAAATAGACAGCTATACCATCTTTATGGTCTATTCGCCTAAAATTAAGTTTCAGTGGTTCTGCCGACAAAGACTGTAACTGATCGGATGAAAGATAGCCGGCCTTAAACATCTGAGATAGCACGACATTTCTTCTCTCGGTACATCTTTCGGGGTAACGTATTGGATTAAAGAAAGAAGGATTCTTGCACAATCCGATAAGCGTAGCAGACTCAATAATAGAAAGGTCTTTAGGCTCCTTATTAAAATAGGTATTGGCCGCGGTCTTTATACCAACAGCATTATGAAGAAAATCAAAGTAATTAAGATATAGTGCAATGATTTCCTCTTTAGTATAATTACGCTCCAATTTTACGGCAATCACCCACTCGATAGGTTTCTGAAGCAATCGCTCCATTGTACTGGTGGCTACTCCTGAGTAGAGCTGTTTAGCCAACTGCTGGGTAAGGGTAGAACCACCGCCGGCACTTCTTTGGCCCATAAGCCCGCGCTTAACCAATGCTCGGCCCAAAGCATAGAAGTCTACACCTGAATGGTCGTAAAAACGAGAATCCTCTGTGGCTACAAGCGCCTGTACCAGATAAGGTGACAGATTTGTATAATCTACACAGATACGATTCTCACGGTTAAAGTTCCAGGTACCCATCACCTTGCCGTCTGAAGAGTATACCTGCGTAGCAAAACGATTTATAGGATTTTGCAATTCTTCTACAGGGGGCATATATCCAATCCATCCCTCAGTGATAGCCGTGAATGCAATAACTAACATCAAGCAAACGACGATCAGAAGTCCCCATAAGCAATGTACAAAAGCCTTTCTCATTATATTTTTTCGATTTATATCTATCAGCCTAAGCTTTATTATTTTTTTTCTGAGTGCAAAAATACAATTTTCTTTCTAATTATAACCATTTAATAAAAAATATTATGTAACTTAGCGGTCGAAAATAAAAATAATTTTACAAGAAATGATGGAACGCCATAATTTTGTAACGATAGCCGACCTTACAAAGGAGAAGATTCTCTACATGATAAGAATGGCTCAAGAGTTTGAGAAACACCCTAATAGAGAAATTTTAAAGGGTAAAGTAATAGCGACTTTATTTTTTGAACCTTCAACACGAACGCGACTTAGTTTTGAAACAGCGGCCAATAGATTAGGAGCCAAAGTAATTGGATTTACTGATCCTAAGGTGACAAGCAGTTCTAAGGGTGAAACTCTTAAAGATACAATAATGATGGTATCCAACTATGCTGACGTAATCGTGATGCGCCACTCTATCGAAGGAGCTGCACAGTATGCGAGTGAGATTTCACCGGTTCCAATAGTAAATGCAGGTGATGGAGCTCATCAGCACCCTTCTCAGTGTATGCTTGACCTCTACTCTATCTATAAGACTCAGGGTACGCTTGAAAATCTGAATATATACCTTGTAGGTGACTTGAAATATGGACGAACAGTACACTCACTGATTATGGCCATGAGGCACTTTAACCCAACATTCCATTTTATCGCACCTAAAGAACTGGCAATGCCAAACGAATATAAAATATACTGTAAGGAGCATAATATAAAATTCGAAGAACATACAGATTTTAATGAAGAGGTCATTTCTAACGCTGATATTCTTTATATGACCAGAGTTCAGAAAGAACGTTTCTCTGACTTAATGGAATATGAACGTGTCAAGAATGTATATATTCTTAAAAATGACATGCTTGCCAATGTGAAAGACAATATGAAAATATTGCATCCTCTGCCAAGAGTTAACGAGATAGCATACGATGTTGACTCTAATCCACATGCATATTATATACAACAGGCACAAAACGGCTTGTATGCCAGACAGGCTATAATATGCGACGTGCTTGGCTATAGTTATGATGACATTATAAAAGACAACACAATAATAAAGTAACTGATTATGAATAAAAACGAGATGCTGGTTGCCGCTATTCAGAACGGAACTGTTATTGATCATATACCAAACGAAAAGACTAATAAGGTGGCAGAACTGTTAGGATTGAACAGTCTGGATACTCCTGTAACTATAGGAAATAATTTTAGATCAAAAAAGTTAGGAAAAAAGGGATTAATTAAAGTAGAAGATAAATTCTTCTCTGATGAGGAAATTTCAAGACTAGCTGTAGTGGCACCCAATATTGTATTAAACATTATCAAAGATTATGAGGTAGTAGAGAAAAAAACGGTGACT
Organism: Prevotella sp.; assembly: GCA_041907685.1. Lineage (GTDB taxonomy): Bacteria > Bacteroidota > Bacteroidia > Bacteroidales > Bacteroidaceae > Prevotella. Next base: position 15,219 of record JAYRGU010000001.1, read on the forward strand.
ACTCCTGATGAAATACGTGGTATCGTAAAATGCAATAATCCCAAATGTATCACAAACAATGAGCCAATGTCTACTCTCTTTAATGTGGTTGATAAAGAGAAAGGCGTACTGAAATGCCATTATTGCGATATGGAACAAGACATAAACAAAGTAGAACTTATCTAAACGGATTAACTAGGACGTAATTATTATTAAACATAAAATCTGCAACAATGAAGAAAGATCAAGAGATTTTTGACCTTATTGAGAAAGAGCATCAGCGACAGCTTAAAGGAATGGAGCTAATTGCATCTGAGAATTTTGTAAGTGATGAGGTTATGCAAGCCATGGGTTCGTACTTAACTAACAAGTATGCCGAGGGACTGCCGGGCAAGCGCTATTATGGCGGTTGTGGCGTAGTAGACCAGGTGGAGACTATTGCTATTGAGCGCGTAAAGAAGCTTTTTGATGCTGAATTCGCGAATGTTCAACCTCACTCCGGAGCACAGGCTAATGCAGCTGTATTACTGGCTGTTCTAAATCCAGGAGACACATTCATGGGACTTAACCTTGCTCATGGTGGACACTTATCACATGGCTCATCTGTAAATACCTCTGGTATATTATACAAGGCTATCGGATATGACCTGGACAAAGAAACTGGACGTGTGAACTATGAACAAATGGAACAGCTGGCTATCGAAAACAAGCCAAAGCTGATTATTGGTGGTGGTTCTGCATACAGTCGTGAATGGGATTACAAACGCATGAGAGAAATTGCAGATAAAGTTGGCGCACTGCTAATGATTGATATGGCTCACCCTGCCGGTCTTATTGCAGCCGGATTGCTAGACAACCCTGTAAAATATGCTCATATCGTTACTTCTACTACACACAAGACTCTTAGAGGTCCTCGTGGTGGTATTATCCTTATGGGAAAAGACTTTGAGAATCCTTGGGGACTAAAGACTCCAAAGGGACAGGTCAAGATGATGAGCCAGTTGCTGAACAGCGCTGTTTTCCCTGGTACACAGGGTGGACCTCTGGAGCATGTAATTGCTGCTAAGGCTGTTGCCTTTAATGAGGCTCTACAACCTGAATTCAAAGATTGGGCTCTACAGGTTAAGAAAAACGCAAATGTTCTTGCACAGGAGCTTATTAAACGTGGATTTACTATCGTAAGCGGTGGTACAGACAACCACTCTATGTTGGTTGACCTCCGTTCAAAATATCCTGATCTTACCGGTAAGGTTGCTGAGAACGCACTTGTTGCTGCTGATATCACAGTCAACAAGAATATGGTTCCTTATGATAGCCGTAGCGCTTTCCAGACATCAGGTATACGTCTTGGAACTGCTGCAATGACTACTCGTGGAGCAAAAGAAGACATAATGATACTAATAGCTGATCTTATCGAGGAGGTTCTAAACGCTCCGGAAGATGAAAACGTTATAAGTAAAGTACGCGCTAAAGTGAATGAAACTATGAAACAATATCCATTGTTCGCATATTAATTTCATCAATAACATATTAAATTGGCATGCCGGATGTATATTTGGCATGCCTTTTTAGTTTATATAAAATTAATTTGTATATTTGCATCTAATAATTACGAAATATGAGAATTGGAATAGAAGCACAGAGAATTTTCCGTAAGGAGAAACATGGCATGGATTATGTCGTGCTGGAGGAAATAAAACATTTGCAGAAGATGAATCTGGAGGATGCAATTTTTGTATTTGTAAAGGAGGGTGTGGATAAATGTCTAAAAGACAGTGAGAATGTTCACATCATAGAATTGAAAAACACGAACTATCTTATTTGGGAACAATTTATACTGCCTAAAGCTGCCAAAAAATATAATCTGGATGTATTACACTGTACGAGCGATACGGCTCCTATTTTCTGTAATATACCGATTGTTCTGACATTGCATGATATTATATTTCTGGAAAAGAGGGATAAATCAAACAAATCCTTATACCAAAACCTAGGATGGATATATAGAAGGCTTATTGTTCCGATAATATTGAAAAAGTGCAGAAGAATAATTACGGTTTCGAATTTTGAATATAATAACATAAAGGCTAAACTGAAATTAAAAAGCAAGCTCATTATGATTTATAACGGTTATAATGAATGGTTCAGGCCTATTGATGATAATGACAGTATAGGCAAAAAGTACACTAGCGAAAAGGGATATTTCCTGTTTTTAGGTAATACTGATCCTAAAAAAAATACAGAAAGGGCATTAATCGCTTACAGCAAATATCTTAAGGAGTCGTCTATTAAAAGAAAATTGATGATAGCTGACTTAGATCCGCAATATCTGGATTATCTTCTAAAGAAAAATAACATAGAGAATATTCGTGAGAATGTAGAACTTACAGGATATATAAACAATTATGATTTACCTTATATCTACAACAACGCATTTGCTTTTTTATACCCATCGCTGAGAGAAAGTTTTGGTATACCAATAATTGAGGCAATGGCATGCGGTACACCTGTTATCACATCCAACACGTCGTCGATGCCTGAGATAGCGGGAAAAAGTGCCATACTTATTAATCCCGAAAATCCTGATAATATTTCTTTTTCGATGTTAATACTTGAGAATGATAACGACAAATATGAACTTCTGAAAAAGCAAGGACTGGAAAGGGCAACGCTCTTTTCATGGGAAAATAATGTAAGGGAACTTATCAAGGTGTACAAAGGAATTCACAAAGACACTATTCAAAATAGTGATAAAGACTGATCCTCTTGAACAGCTATCTCTGATGTATCGGGCTCATTACATTCATTATCTGTAAAATTGAACATCAGCTGATCTGACTGGGCTAGTTGGGTATTAATACGATAAAAGCCACGCTTACCTGTACTTTCTACCAAATTATTACGTGAATAGGTATTTCTATGTAAAAATGTCTGTACATACTTATGTACATCTTGAAAAGCTACTGTCTCAAAAAAAGAACAATTTTCGTTGTATACCTTTTTTGATATCTGTGTAACACTCAGACCGTCAAGACCGGCCTCTGTAAGAAGCATTAGTATTTGTTTATCGTAATTCATTTTTTCATTACACAAAAAAAGAAAGACCAGCTACACTAAATGTGACTGGTCTTCCCTCTTAATATATTATTAGCACTACTATGCTAAAATAATTTTTTGACCATCATCTTTTATTTTACCTTCTTTAAATAGCCATCCCATTCCCAGAAGAGTTTCATCCTCGCTAATATTAGCTTTCTTAGCTATTTCTGCTACTGTAAGAGGCATACCTGCAGATGCCAATGCATTGTAAACATCGCCGGCTCTAAAACCAACGCTCTCTGCATTAATAGCTAACTCTACATTCTTTGCAGTTGCAACTTTTTTTGAAGTAGTAACTTTGCCAGCAACTTTTTTGGGTGCTGTAGCTTTTTTTTCTGTTTTCTTTTCTGCCATAATTACAAAAAAATTTATTCTACATTTGATTGATCCAGCATGAAATACTTTCTGAATCGCTACAAAGATAATATTTTATTATCAAAATGACATGAATTTTTACAAAAAAGAATGTACAAATCGGGACCGTTAGGCTTGTGTTGCTACTTTTCTTGACTTAAATCAACTTTAATTTGCAACTCGTCTAATTGTTTCTCGTCTATTTCTGAAGGTGCATCAAGCATTACATCTCTTCCACTATTGTTTTTAGGGAATGCTATGCAATCTCGTATGCTATCCAAGCCTGCCATAATTGATACCCAACGATCTAATCCAAAGGCAAGACCTGCGTGAGGTGGTGCTCCGTATTTGAATGCATTGATAAGGAATCCGAATTGTGCCATAGCGCGCTCTGGTGTAAAGCCAAGAATATTAAACATCTTCTCTTGCAATTGACCTTCGTGTATTCTAAGGCTGCCTCCACCAACTTCAATACCATTACATACAAAATCGTATGCCTTGGCACGTACTTTCTCAGGATGCTCATCCAACAATGGAATATCGTCCGGATTTGGCATTGTAAATGGATGGTGAGTTGCCATAAGTCTCTGCTCCTCTTCGCTCCACTCGAACAATGGGAAATCAATAATCCAAAGACATTCAAATTTATTCTTGTCGCGAAGTCCAAGACGCTCTCCCATTTCCAAACGTAATGAGCATAGCTGTACTCGGGTTTTATTTGCATTATCCCCACTTAGAATAAGTATAAGATCACCCGGATTGGCATTAAATGACTCTGTCATCTTCTGCAATACTTCAGGACTGTAGAATTTATCCACACTGCTCTTAATAGTACCGTCTGCATTGACCTTGGCCCAAACAAGACCTTTGGCTCCTATCTGTGACCTCTTTACAAATTCGGTTAGTGTGTCTAATTGTTTTCTAGTATAATCGGCACAACCCGGAACACATATACCGCCTATGTATGCAGCATCGTTAAAGACACTGAACTCGCCTGTTCCTTTAAGTACGTCCATTAATTCAACGAACTCCATTCCAAAACGCAAATCAGGTTTGTCGCTTCCGAAACGGCGCATGGCCTCGTGCCATGTCATCTGCTGTAGCTTGGCCGGTAAATCTACTCCACGTATCTCTTTGAAAAGATGACGGGCCATGTCTTCAAACAAGTTGATAACATCATCCTGATCAACAAAACTCATCTCACAGTCAACCTGTGTAAACTCGGGTTGGCGGTCTGCACGCAGGTCTTCGTCACGGAAACATTTTGCAATCTGGAAGTAACGGTCAAAACCGCTTACCATTAACAACTGTTTCAATGTCTGCGGACTCTGTGGCAAAGCATAGAACTGTCCCGGATTCATACGTGATGGTACGACGAAATCTCGTGCGCCCTCTGGTGTTGAACCGATAAGTATAGGTGTCTCTACCTCTATAAAAGCTTTTGAATCAAGGAAGTTACGAATAAGAATTGTCATACGATGACGAAGCTCCATATTCTTACGTACACTAGGACGACGCAAATCAAGATAACGATATTTCATCCTGATATCATCACCACCGTCGGTATTGTCTTCAATAGTAAATGGAGGCGTAAGACTCTCGCTTAATACATTTAGCGAATTAGTGATTATCTCTATATCTCCTGTATCAATATTTTTATTCTTACTCTGACGCTCACTTACAGTACCGATAACCTGAATACAAAATTCACGTCCTAATTTGTTAGCTCTTTCGCATAAGTTCTTGTCGATCTCTTCATTGAAGACCAACTGCGTGATACCATAGCGGTCGCGCAAGTCAACGAAAGTCATTCCACCCATTTTACGGCTGCGCTGAACCCAACCGGCAAGTGTTACAACTGTGCCAACATCTGAGAGCCTAAGCTCTCCACAAGTCTTTGTTCTATACATTGATTTCTCTAATTTTACTTAATTTAAGATGCAAAATTATATAAAAATGTGCAAACCAACAAATAATTAGAAATAAATACTTATTTTTGCGGGAAATTACTAATTTACTGAATGAAAAAAATATTTATTATGCTGACTTTGGCAGCAATGGCTATGCCTATGTCTGCGCAAAATGAGAAAATGGATGGCGTGATGAACACTACACGCAAAGTTAATAATTTTTTTATGCACAAGTATGCAGACCCAACTGAACCAACTAATGTAGGAAGATTGCGCCCAAGCAATCTATGGACTCGTGCAGTATATTATGAGGGATTGATGAATCTGTACAACATTGACGCTAATAAATCATACATTGACTATACAGACAAATGGGCTGATTTTCATAAATGGATGCCAAGAAACGGCGTAAAAACAACTGATGCTGATGATCAATGTTGCGGTCAGACATACATTGACAGATTTTTACAAACAGGAGATTCTGCAAAAATAAAGAATATCAAAGAAAATATTGATTTGCAGATAAAAAGCAATCGCGTAAATTATTGGACATGGATAGATGCCATACAAATGAGTATGCCTATTTATGCTCAACTATACAAAATAACCAAAGACAGGGTATATCTTGACTATTGCATGAAGATGTACAGATGGAGCAGAAATGAATGCGGCGGAGGCTTATACAACAGCAAGACCGGTTTTTGGTGGAGAGACAAGGACTATGTACCTCCTTATAAGGAATCTGACGGAAAAGACTGTTATTGGAGTCGTGGCAACGGATGGGTGTATGCTGCCCTGGTAAGGGTTATGAGTCAGATGGACAAGAATGACAAATATTACAAAGAACTTGAGGGTGACTTCATCAAAATGAGTAAAGCTTTCGCTTCATGCCAGCGTAGTGATGGTTTCTGGAATGTCAGTCTGGTATCTCCTGTTACATACGGTGGCAAGGAAGTTACAGGCACAGCTCTTTTCCTTTACGGATTTAGCTGGGGTATCATGAACGGCATATTACCGGCAAAGCCTTACAAAAAAATATGCGACAAATCGTGGAATGCACTCTCTAAAGATGCTGTGCATGAAAATGGATTATTGGGATATGTACAAGGAACAGGTAAGGACCCATCGGCCGGGCAACCTGTAACATACGATAAGATTCCAGACTTCGAAGACTATGGAACCGGATGCTTTTTGTTAGGCGCTACAGAGTACTACAAATTGTTAAAATTTGGACGTAAATGATGCATATATCGGAAAAACTAATTACATTTGCCAGCAATTTTTAAATATCATAGGTGATGAAAAAAATTATTTTTATGACTTTGATGCTGATATGCGGCATAACATTTGCTTCAGCTCAAGCTAACAATGGGAAAAAACAAGCAGAAATAAAGTTTGACAAGTTATCTCATGACTTTGGTTCTTTCTCAGAGAAGAGCCCGGTAGTAACATGTGTATTCACATATACAAATGTAGGTGAAGCACCACTAATTATAAATCAAGCTATTGCCAGTTGTGGATGTACCATCCCTGCTTACACTAAGGCTCCTATAATGCCCGGTCAGAAAGGAGAAATAAAAGTAACTTATAATGGTGCTGGAAAATTTCCAGGACATTTTAAGAAAACAATCACGGTACGTACCAACGGTGCTACTGAAATGACACGTCTCTACATTGAAGGAGATATGACTGAAGCTAAATAAGAATAAACAGTTTTTAAGATAGGCCCCGAAAGTAGTATTGATACTTTCGGGGCTTTTTGTATATATAGGTTACCCATAGACTTTTATTGCGTAATCCCAGACGAATAGAAAAAGAAAATGAGCTCAGTAATACATACCAAGCTCACTATATAAATCTATATTAAAATTCTAATAATTCATTGCAATGAAATGGATTCAGAATATTAGAATGAATAGGCAAAGCCTATAGAAGCATATTCTTGTAACTGCCAGTATCCATGCTGGGCATCTTTTGTGGATCCATCATCAAAACGAGGATATACAAACAAATTCGTACTAATGTACTGATTAAACTGGAATGATATTGTATTCTCCCACTCTAACTCTGCACGTTTATACGTAGTATAACCATATAGACGGGTCTTCCACTTTATCATATCGGAAAACTTCCAAGTCAAGTCGAAAGTAAATTCAGAACCATAGTCGTTCATTGTATGACTGCCATCTTTTAGACCATATCGAGTTGCCAAACTCAGATAGTCGACATATCTAAAGTTATAAGCTAGAGGCGCCAAGTTGATGTTACCTGTCAATTTATTATTTTTAGTCTTTACTGTATAATCCATACCAAGAGAAAGGTTTAAATTAAAAGGTGCCAAAAACGCTGAATATATTTGGGGATCATTGCTCTTATATCCCCTACAGAACTGAGTATAAGTTAGTAACTGGAAGGTGTAATACCAACTTTTACTAGCCTGCAAACCCACTTTACCTGTATATCTTATAAGATCGTCTGTTGTCTTAAACTTATGAAGACTATCACTACTTGATGACTGAACACCTAATTTTAATTCTAATTTATTATCAAGTTTCAATTTAGACTTATTATTATAATTAGCCTGCATTGTTACGCTTCCAACCATAGAATAATTACTTTCGCCTCCCTTATACCAGTTGGGAGTGACATAATTCTGCATGAACTGAAGATAGTAATCACCGGAAAGAGTCCAGAAATTAGGCTTGTAAACTATAAAATTCATCGGTATAATGTCATTGGGTTCTACAGGGGCCTGAGCAATCTTATCTTTAAGAATGACACTACGCTTAACCGGTTTCTTAATATCTTCGGGCACTGTACCATATTTATTAAGTCTGTTTTCGGTATTGACCACCAAAGAAGGCCTGTTCATATAAATATAGAACAAAGTATTGTCAATCTCCTGATTTAGAGGACTTTGACTACTCCGCTTATGCCACAGAAGCAGATTATTGTCAGCTATAGAATGATAAAAAGTAAGTGGAACAAAAAGTTTATAATACTTTCCATTAGCAACACTTTCATCATTTAAAGAATCAAACTTAAACGCATAGATAGAGTCGAGCTTAATTTTGGCAGAACTAAGAGAATCTGAATATGCATTTACAAGTACCTGATTTTCGCCCTTATTATAAGGACGAGAATACAACTTGGAATAACGATTTTGGGCAATAACAGATGTACTGCTCAAAGCCATTATTGACAATAATATTATAATATTTATCCTTTTCATTTCAGCGTGCAAATATATTAAATTTACTTGAGAAGAATGATTATAGAACAGTATTTTTTCAACTTATTAATTTAATTAATAATTAATTTGGTAGGTAGCGCTTTTTTTTGTAATTTTGCACCTTGTATTGTATTTTGATAAATTAAAATAAAAAGATAATCATCGTGGCAGAAACAAAGTACATCTTCGTCACTGGCGGTGTTGCTTCCTCATTAGGAAAAGGAATCATCTCGTCATCAATAGGTAAACTCCTTCAGGCAAGGGGTTACAACATCACAATTCAAAAGTTTGACCCCTATATCAATATTGATCCGGGTACATTAAACCCCTATGAACATGGCGAATGCTATGTAACAGTTGATGGTCATGAAGCAGATCTTGACCTTGGGCATTACGAACGCTTTACAGGTATTCAAACTACTAAAGCCAATAATTTGACTACAGGCCGTATTTACAAATCGGTAATAGACAAAGAGAGGCGTGGAGATTATCTGGGAAAGACTATTCAGGTTATACCTCATATAACCGATGAGATTAAACGTAATGTGAAATTGCTGGGTCAGAAATATCACTACGATTTTGTAATAACCGAAATCGGCGGTACAGTCGGTGATATTGAGTCTTTGCCTTATCTGGAGAGCATAAGACAACTGAAATGGGAACTTGGCAAGAATGCTCTTTGTGTACACTTAACATATGTACCTTACCTGGCAGCTGCCAAAGAGCTTAAGACAAAACCAACCCAGCATTCTGTAAAAGAGCTTCAGAGTGTCGGTATTCAGCCAGACATTTTGGTACTAAGAACAGAACATCCTCTTAATGACAATATTCGCAGAAAGGTTGCGAACTTCTGTAATGTAGATTTTGAAGCTGTTGTACAGAGCGTAGATATGCCTACTATTTATGAGGTTCCTATACGTATGCAGGAGCAAGGTCTAGACGCAACTATACTTAAGAAGATGGGTGAATCTGTAGGAGAGACTCCAAGTCTTGGCCCATGGCGCCAGTTCCTTGAGCGTCGTCATAAGGCTAAGGAAGTAGTAAATCTCGGTCTGGTAGGTAAATATGATTTACAAGACGCATATAAGAGTATTCTGGAGAGTCTATCACAAGCCGGAACTTATAATGATTATAAGGTAAAAGCTACATTCATAAATAGCGAAAAGCTTAATGAAGAGAATGTAGCTGAAAAAATTAAAGATATGGATGGCATCGTAATCTGTCCGGGATTCGGCCAACGTGGAATAGAAGGTAAAATTATTGCAGCACATTATACAAGGATAAACAATATTCCTACTTTCGGTATCTGTCTTGGAATGCAAATGATGGTAATAGAATTTGCACGCAACGTTCTTGGTTATGAAGACGCAAACAGTCGCGAGATGGATGAGAAGACGGAATATAATGTGATAGACATAATGGAAGACCAAAAGAATATCACAAATATGGGCGGAACAATGCGTTTAGGTGCATATGAATGCATTCTTAAACAAGGTTCGCGCGTATTCGACATCTATAAGAAAGAGCATATTCAGGAACGCCACAGACATCGTTATGAATTTAATAATGATTACGAGAAAGAGTATGAAAAAGCCGGAATGAATTGCGTGGGTAGAAACCCGGAAAGTGATCTAGTAGAAATAGTTGAGGTTCCGGGACTTAAGTGGTACATCGGTACACAATTCCATCCCGAATATTCCAGCACTGTTCTTAAACCACATCCATTATTCGTAGATTTCGTTAAGACAGCCATTGAAAATAAATTGAGCAAAAAATAAATATGAATAAAAATAGCATAATTGGTTTTGCTCTCATTGCAGCATTACTCATAGGTTACAGCTACTTCAACAAGCCTTCGAAAGAAGAACAAACTGCGCAAGTGAAGCAAGATTCTATCGCACAGGTTGAAAAACAAAAGTCTGAAGAGGCTCTGAAATCTCAAAAGCAAACACCTGAATTGTCTCAAAATGCAAGTGACACGACTTTGCTGTTTCATAAGGCATATACAGGACAAAGCCAAAAAATAGTTCTTAAAAATAAGAAACTGGCGCTGACACTTGATACCCACGGCGGTAATATCGTTGATGCCAAAATATTAAATTTCAAAGACCGTAACGGTAAAAAAGATATTACCCTCTTCAGCGGTAAAGATCAGCAGATGAAATTTATGCTTTCTGGCAAAAATGAAAATGTCGTTACGAGTGACTTATTCTTTACTGTCAGCAACAAGACAGATTCGACTGTTACATTGACAGCAAAGGCTAGCAATGGCGGTTCTATCAATTTCAACTATAAGCTGAACAAAGACTACTTAATTGAGTTTTCAGTCTTAGCGCAAGGTCTAAGTGGAATGTTTGCTCCAAACTATAACAACATGGATATAGAGTGGACTGACCATTGCCGCCAGCAAGAAAAGGGTTTCGTATTTGAAAATCGTTATGCTTCTCTTACTTATAAGAAGAAAACAGGAGGTACTGATTATCTGAACGAAGGTAAAGATGTGGTTGACGAAAAGGTTGAAGACGTTTTGGACTGGGTTGCATTTAAAAATCAGTTCTTTAGTGCTGTCCTAATTTCGAAGAATGATTTTCAGGCTAACTCGCTTATGACCAGTCTTCCTCAAAAGAAGGGTTCTGGTTATCTGAAACAGTATGGGGCAAAAATGAAAACATTCTTTGACCCAAATGGCAAGACACCGACTGTAATGGAACTATATGTTGGTCCGAATGACTTTAGACTACTGCAAAAAGTAGAGAAAGAAAGTAAAATCGGTAAGGATCTGGAACTACAACGTCTTGTATATCTGGGATGGCCTTTATTCCGTATAATAAACAGATGGTTTACTCTATATGTTTTTGACTGGCTTACAAGTCTTAATATTAATATGGGTATTGTATTGATACTTATTACTTTAATATTAAAGCTTATTACATATCCTTTGGTCAAAAAGAGTTATATGTCGTCTGCTAAGATGCGTGTACTAAAACCAAAACTGGATGAAGCGACAAAGCAGTATAATAAACCGGAAGACCAAATGCAGAAGCAACAGGCCATGATGGGACTATATTCTAAATACGGAGTAAGTCCACTTAGTGGTTGCCTTCCTATGCTTATACAAATGCCTATATGGATAGCGATGTTCAACTTTGTGCCTAATGCTATACAACTACGTGGAGAAAGTTTCTTATGGATAAAGGACTTATCAACATTCGACCCTATCATAACATGGAACCATAGCGTATGGCTTATTGGAGATCACCTGAGTTTAACATGTATTCTGTTCTGTGTTGCCAATGTTCTATATTCAGTAATGAGCATGCGTCAACAGAAAGACCAAATGGTTGGTCAACAAGCTGATCAGATGAAAATGATGCAATGGATGATGTATCTTATGCCGGTAATGTTCTTTTTCATGTTCAATGACTATTCAGCAGGATTAAATTTCTATTACTTTATATCTTTATTCTTCAGCGCTGCAATCATGTGGCTATTGAGAAAGACTACAAATGATGAAAAACTGCTTTCTATACTGGAAGAACGTTATAAGGATAATAAAGATAATCCAAAGAAGGCAACTGGAATGGCAGCCAGGCTTGAGGCGTTACAGAAACAACAAGAAGAAATCAAACGCCGCCGTGAAGACTCTTTAAAAAATAAATGAATATAAAAGCGATATTAGAGGCGGGCTTAATTTAGTCCGCCTCTAAAGTTCTAACTGAAGAAAAACAATGAAAAAAACATTATTATTGTCTGCTACATTATTACTGAGTAGCAGTCTTCTAAAGGCACAAACAGAAGTGGAACAAAATCCTATAGTAAAAAACAACATAACACTTAATAGTGACTTGATGACACCTGAAGCACTTTGGGCTATGGGTAGAATTGCATCTGTACAAGCATCACCTGACAATAAGAAAATTGTATATCAGGTAGGATACTATAGCGTGCCTAAAAATAAAGGGCATCAAGTGATATGCATAATGGATATCAATGGTAAAAATGCTCACCAGATAACAGTCAGTGCAAAAAGTGAAACTGATCCGGTATGGATAGAATCGGGAAAGCGCATTGCATACTTAAGTAGCGAAAACGGTACTAATCAAGTATGGGCTATGAACCCTGACGGAACAGGACGTACACAACTTACTAAATCAAAAGATGATATTGAAGGCTTTATTTTTTCGCCTGATGGTAAAAGCGTTATTCTTATCAAAGAAATCCCTTTCCATGAGAGCATAAAAGAAAATCCTTCAGACTTGTCTAAAGCTAGTGGAAGAGTTGTTACTGACTTAATGTATCGCCATTGGGACGAATATGTTGAGAGCATTCCGCATCCGTTCCTTGCAAAAGTAAGTGGTAACAGTATCAATGAGGGTGTTGATATTTTAAAAGGTGAACCATTCGAATGCCCCATGAAACCCTTTGGAGGAATAGAACAACTGGCATGGAGCCCTGATTCTAAATCGATAGCATACACTTGCCGTAAAAAGACAGGACGAGACTATGCAATATCAACTGATGCCGACATATATTTATACAATACGACTACCGGTACAACTAAAAATCTTTGTAAACCTGTAGGATATGTTGAACCGGAAATTGACGCATGCCATTCGATGAAAGATCAAGCTGTCAATTCGGCTGAAAATCTGAAGAATAATCCCGGTTATGATGTCAATCCAAAATTTTCGCCTGATGGTCAATATGTATCATGGCAGAGCATGGCCAGGGATGGATATGAGAGTGACCGTAACAGACTATGTGTTTACGACCTGGCTTCAGGAAAGAAGACTTATGTAACTGAAGCTTTTGACTCTAATGTAGATGATTACTGTTGGAACGCAGACTCTCGTTCTCTTTATTTTATGGGTTGCTGGCATGCATGTATAAACATATACAAGACTAATCTTCAGGGACAAGTAAAACAAGTTACTGATGGATGGAATGACTATGCATCATTATCACTAATTAATAACGGTAAGCAACTTCTTACTTTACGCCAAAGCATATCTCAAGCTAATGAAATTTATATAGTTTCACCAGGAAAAGAAAAGAATGCAAAAGTACAACAAATCTCGTTCGAAAACAAGCATATATACGACCAGTTAACAATGGGTAAGGTGCAGGAGAGATGGGTAAAAACTACTGATGGAAAAGAAATGCAGTGCTGGATAATACTACCACCACATTTTGACCCTACAAAGAAATATCCAACATTACTGTATTGCGAAGGTGGCCCACAAAGTCCTGTAAGTCAATTCTGGAGTTTCAGATGGAACTTTCAGATTATGGCTGCAAACGGTTATGTAATTGTTGCACCAAACCGTCGCGGTCTACCCGGATATGGTAGTGCCTGGAACGAGGAAGTAAGTGGTGACTGGACAGGACAATGCATGAAAGATTATCTCAGTGCAATTGACGATGCTACAACCAACCTGCCATTTGTTGATAAAGACAGATTGGGATGCGTAGGTGCCAGTTTTGGAGGATATAGTGTGTACTGGCTTGCCGGACATCACGACAAGAGATTCAAGTGCTTTATAGCACATGACGGAGCATTCAATTTGGAATCTATGTATACAGATACTGAAGAAGAATGGTTCAGCAACTGGGAATACGAACGTGCTTACTGGGATATGAAAGATAGCGAGAATGCTCAGAAAACATATGCAAACAGTCCTCATTTATTTGTTGATAAATGGGACACGCCTATACTCTGCATACATGGTGAAAAGGATTACAGGATATTAGCAAACCAAGGTATGGGTGCTTTTAATGCTGCTCGCATGCGCGGAATACCAGCTGAATTATTGATATTCCCGGATGAAAACCATTGGGTTCTTAAACCACAAAATGGAATATTATGGCAACGCACATTCTTCGGATGGCTAGACAAATGGTTGAAAAAATAATAAATAATAAATATGACTGAAAAAATAAGACAAAAATTGAGCGATTCAGCAGCTATGCGCTGGACCGCCCTTGTTATAGTAGCCCTAACAATGATGATGGGATACTTTCTTACAGATGTTATGTCACCTCTTGAGAATATGCTTGAGACGCAATTACATTGGACTAGTAGTGAATATGGATTTTTCTCCGGATCATACGGATACATAAACGTATTCTTGTTGATGTTATTCTTCGGAGGCATCATACTAGACAAAATGGGTGTCAGATTCACCGGAGTAATGGCATGTTCACTGATGGTTCTTGGAGCATTTATAAAGTTTTACGCTATTTCAGCAATATCTCCAAATGAATCGATTGGACTCGCTATTTTAGGATATGGTGACGGTATTAAAGTCCAGGTTCTTGTTGCCTCATTAGGATTTGCAATATTCGGAGTTGGTTGTGAAATTGCAGGTATTACGGTTTCTAAAATCATCGCAAAATGGTTTAATGGACATGAAATGGCTCTTGCCATGGGTTTCCAAGTTGCACTTGCTCGTCTTGGTACGGCAGGAGCTTTGGCTATAAGTCCAAAAATTGCATCAACATATAACCTTTCTGCTCCAATACTATTCGGAGCAATTTGCTTGCTAGTAGGATTATTAGCTTTCATCATATATTGTGTTCTTGATAAGAAACTGGATAGTTCTGTTGAAAATAACAAAGCAGTAGATGCGGATGAAGATGAGAGCTTCAAATTCAGTGATTTGGGCGTAATTTTTAAAAATCCGGGATTCTGGCTAGTAACATTTCTATGTTTACTATTCTACTCAGGAGTTTTCCCATTCTTGAAATTTGCTACAAAACTGATGATATACAAGTATGGCGTTCCTGAAAATATAGCCGGCTTAATCCCTGCAATATTACCATTCGGTACAATTATACTTACTCCTATTTTTGGTACTCTATACGATAGAATTGGAAAAGGTTCTACGCTTATGATTATTGGTAGTGTTATGCTAACAGGAGTACACATCTTCTTTGCTTTGCCAATTCTGAATGTCTCATGGTTTGCTATTATACTTATGGTTTTATTAGGTGTAGCTTTCTCTCTTGTACCAAGTGCTATGTGGCCTTCTGTACCAAAAATTATACCAATGAAACAATTAGGTTCTGCTTATGCTATAATTTTCTACATTCAAAATATAGGACTGTCTTTGGTACCTGTGCTTATTGGAAATGTTATTGAAAATTATTCAAAGCATACATTGGCAAACGGAAGTCTTACATATGATTTCACAATTCCAATGGCTATTTTTGCAGTATTTGGTGTTGCAGCCGTAATAATAGCAGTGTCTTTGCATATCCTTAATGGTAAAAAACACTACGGACTGGAACAGGCTAATATAAAGAAATAAGAAATTCCAACGAATAAAAATAATAGCGTGTATCAAACAAGATACACGCTATTATTTTTTATCATCTAATGATATAATCTAATCAAACTGAAGGACCAACGGTAAATGGTCGCTGTATCCATTATTAAACCGATAACCTTTAAAGGTTCGTTTAGGAACCACACCACCATACTTTTTATCATCTTCTAATAAAAAAGATGCATCATTAATTCTGCAGGAATTTACTTTTTTATATAAACTGGAGCTTAGTAATATCTGATCCAGACTATTCCAATCGCCCTTATATCTATATGTAGCTAAAGCGCCATTACGGCCTGTTGCCTTGCAGGATATATTGGTTAGGCTCTCATCTCTACAAATCTTAACGACAGCACTGTCTGTATAGTAGTCATTAAAATCACCAGCAACTATTATGTTCGCATTTGGACTTATCACTCGCAGAGAATCAATTGCCCTGCAAAGTGTATTGGCCATATGTATGCGATGCGGGCGTGATTTTGACTCTCCACCTACCCTACTTGGTGCATGGACAACATAAACATGTAGTGTGTCTCCATCACTAACAATTCCTGATGCATATAAAATGTCACGTGTAGGGCTCATGCCAGCCAACGGTGGAAGACGAAAAGATATGTGATTTATAAGAGAAAAAGACATAGGTAAATAAGCCAGAGAGACGTCTATTCCTCTTGCATCTTCTGAATTGGTAACAACATATTCATAACCGGCATTACGCAATAAAGAGCGTTTGGTTAAATCTAACATAACACTATCATTTTCTATTTCACATAGTGCCATCATATCAGGCAATCGCCAATCTGAAGATGCTGTATTTTCGCCACAAGATATTATCTCTCGAGAGATGTTATTTATTTTACGCCAAAATTTATCTTTAGTCCAGCTACGCTGAGACTGCGGAAGAAATTCATAATCATTTTTGAGACTGTCATGAACACAATCAAAGAGATTCTCACAATTTAACTCTACGAAAGTGAAAAGAGATATTAAAAAAAGATTTATGCACATAATTAAAAAGAGGCAGAATAAAATTCTGCCTCACGTATCTTTGAATTTACTAACATACTCGTTCAAGACGTTTCATCAATGCCATCATGACAAAGAATGATAACAAACATACTGCTATCAAAACTATCCAGACTGACCACAATGGTAAAGATCCCCACAACCATCCGGTAATCTGTACCATCATATTACCAACAGCTGTAGCAACAAACCATAGTCCCATCATTGTACCTTTCAATTTTGGTGGAGCTACCTTGCTTACAAAACTGATTCCCATCGGACTTAATAATAATTCGCCAAATGTCAATACAAGATATGTACTGATAAGCCAGTTTGGAGACACACGACTAAATGAGGCACCTGCTTTCAACGCATCAGGTGAAGGTAATCCAATAGAGGCGAAAGTCATAATACAATATGCGATTGCAGCTACAAGCATGCCGTATGCGATTTTACGTGGCGCAGACGGTTCGCTATTTTTAGATGCCAGATATCCAAATATTGCTAAAGAAACAGGAGTCAAAGCAACTACAAAAGATGGGTTGAACTGTTGAAAAATCTGAGGCAATACTGATACATTAGAATCAGTGACTCCCATATTATATATTATGTATATTAATGGTAGAACGATTAATGCAGCTGAAACTATCTTACTCTTCGTTTTATGGTTCTGGAATATCCCAAAAACACCATAAACCATCAATATTGCAGAAACCAAATTAGTTACGTCGAAAGCGAATCGCTCGGCTCCAAAGGCTGTCTGCTGTGTGTAATCACGGGCAAAGAATGTCAGAGTAAGTCCATTCTGGTGAAAGCTCATCCAGAAGAAAATAACAACGGCAAAGACTAAGAAAAGAGCAACGACTCTCTGGTGAGTCTCTTCTTTGGATAATTCTTCTTCTTGAACTCCTGCAGCTGCAGCTGTCTTACTATTATAATCAGCACTTTTAAAAGAATTGCGGAATAAATAATAAATTGCGAATGACAATACTAAAGAAAAACATGCAACACTAAATCCTAAATTATATGACAGGGATAGAGAGTTAATGTATCTATGGCAAAAACTTGCTATTACAGAAGGGTCATAACTATTTACGCCTTGACCTGACATCAACATATGTAACTGGTTCGTAGCCCCTGCTGCCATACCTGTGGGATTATCCAAATATTGATGAGCTAACTGTGGTATTGCAGAATCGTATGTGAAGCCACCTTTTTTCATTACCCAATTAGTGACTAATGTTGCTGCTGTTGGTGCAAATAATGCTCCAATATTAATTGCCATATAAAAAATAGAAAAACCACCATCACGCTTTCCTGAATAGCGGGCATTCTCGTATAGGTTTCCAACCATGACTTGCAAATTGCCCTTAAACAGTCCGGTTCCGCACGCAATAAGAAACAAAGCTACTGACATTGCTATAATACCCAGCATATTTGCAGCAAATGGTATCGCCATAAATACATACCCAAAAAACATTATGAATATGCCTATTTTTACCATATTACCATATCCCCACTTATCGGCTGCCATACCTCCAAAAAGAGGTGTAAGGTAGGCCATCATTAAGAATGAACTATAAAAAGCTCCAGTAGTCTGCTCTGAAAAGCCAAATTTAGCCTGGAGATAAAGCGTAAAAATAGCGAGCATCGTATAATATCCAAATCTCTCGCCTGTATTAGCTAAAGCTAATGCGTATAATCCTTTCGGTTGTCCTTCAAACATAGTATTTTATTTTTTTGTTTTTGTTATATCAAATAAATATGTCATTTTCAATATTATGTTGCCAAAATTACTCCTGCTGAAATAATCTCTTTTTGAATTTCCATATATATCACCTAAACCATAATAATATCTACCCTCAAATAAGATATGCCCGGCATGTGGTATTGAATATTCAACGCCAAGACCTGCTGTAATGCCATAATCCAGCTTATTCGCCACCGACATAGTATCTTGAGCAATAGTCTGATTAGAACGTTCTGTTATATGCTCTTTAGCATATGCATTAGTAAAATTAGTTTTCTCTTTATCGCTAATGTAAAAGCCAAACTGTGGACCTGCCTGAAAAAAGAATTGGAAACCTTTTTCCTCTTTACCCCATCCGAGACGGGCTAAAATAGGAAGTTGTATATAATTAAGGTCACGAGCATATGCCATTGCTTCCCCTTTATCATTCAATACCGCGACATCATTAGCATCAAGAATTTTCTCTTTCCAACCTATCATGGAATAATTCAATTCAGCCTGTATGGCACATATACTATTAAAATATTTCTCACATACATAACGGAAGGTGAAACCGCCACTGAAACCGCTATGCATCGATTGAGTTACTTTTGGTGTGAAACTTATATTGCTTAATACATATCCGGCATTGAACCCAATACTAAGGTCGTTGCGATGCTCCCCTATTTGTGCTGAAGCCGAAAAAGTAGATAAGACAAATAATAAAAAAATGAAAAATCTGCGCATGTCTTAATATTTGATGGTTTCTATTGTATGATTGTATTTATAATGAACAAACATAAAACTTTTGTTCTGTAAGCCACCATTCACCAACCGTGAAAAATGTAGTGGAGTTTGAATTGGTACACTAGGAGATAATTTAAGATTTCCATCAAAGCTTTTACCATATAAATGAATTCCATTAAGAATATAATACGCATGATCAAAACCTGTTATAGCAAAACGAGGTAAGTAAGATAGCATATATGAATGAAACTGCTTCATATATTTCTGTTCAAAGCTTCGAGTAGAAGATGATAATGAATTATAATAGAATGTACTTGGTATATAGGTATCAAAACGGTAAAAATTATCAAGGTTATACTGGGTATACATTAACCATTCCGTATAACCATACATTGAGATTACAATTCCCGGTATATTTATTGACATCCCGTTTAACTTTGCAAAAGCTACATTCAACTCTGGAGAACGGCTCGTGTTGAGTATTACTACATTGGGTTTTGTACGACTGAAAGCCTTTGCAAACAGTAATTCGCTTGACTTTAAATTTGTAATTCCATATGAAATACCGCGCGCCTCTAATTGGCGTCTCAATCCTGAAGTAAAGATGCCTTTAGTACTACTGGTATCGTTACAATCAATAAAGACTGGATGGTATGCTGAAAAACGATCAAAATACTTTTTTATAGCTGTATCATTAATATCATTTACAGACTGATATATCTGGAATATGTCACGATTTCTTAAAACTTCAGAACTAGATATGGAAAAAGGTATGATTAACTTTATCCCATGACTCATTGCAAAATCTGAAAGAGGTTTCACCTGATTTGAATAAAGAGGTCCAAATATAACATCACACTGTGCAGCGGCCTTATCTAATAATATCATTCTTATATCTGTATCTGCAGCAACATTCCATGAATGAACTTCTATTGATAAACCATCTTTCTTTAAACTATCGCAGGCCATTAATAATCCACGGTAATACTCTATCATTCTACGTCCATCACCATCTGCATTGTGTAATGGAAGCATTACTCCAACACGTATTGCCCGCCCTTTAATATCATCACCTTTGCTGTTAGACACCGATGAACTTAAATCGCCACCTTTTTTTAAAATAGCTTCTTTTTGATCTTTTGTATATGGTATGCAAATAAAGGATCCCTTTTTCAATTCATAACCTGGAACATTCATTTCTGAATTCGCATTTAGAAGTTCTTCAACTGTCAAACCATACTGATTTGCAATATTGAATAAAGTCTCATGCTTTTTTACTTTATGCATAGTTCTCCATTGAGTTGTGGTTTGAGCAAAGCTAGATACACTTAATGTAAGTACCAAAAGCAATGAAATATATCTAAAAAATCGTTTCATAATAAATATTTTATTTTTTCGCCTACAAAAGTACAAAAAAAGAGTTGCTAAATCAACATTATTCTGTAATTTTGCACAAATATATCTTATGAAAAGGAAAATAAAAATTATATTTGTACTTTTGAATACTATATTGATAGTAACAAATACATTTGCAGACGAAATACCGACCATAAATCCATCCGTATTATATATTTTAAGCGATGGTAATAAATCATATAGTGTAGACACAACGATGTCTGCACCCGTTACAGGTTTCTTTTATGCTAATGTGTCAAATTTAGGGACTTATACTCCTCATTATGAATGGCGATTTTATCTAGCTAATAATCAAGAGAATCCTTATCTTATAAGATATGATGAAAATACAGAATATTCTTTTTCGAATACAGGGATTCACTATATAGTATTATACGCAAAATTTATTTCTAATAATGATACTATTGAATATACAAGGGATTTCTGGAATAAGAATACACCATTAAAATTGACTATCAGCGAAAGCAAATTGCAAATGCCAAATGCATTCTCTCCTAATGGAGATGGAATAAATGACATATATAAGGCTAAAAATGGCTACCAATCGCTAACTGAATTTCATGCATCTATATTCAATAGATGGGGACAGAAACTATATGAATGGAATGACCCTTCAGGTGGTTGGGACGGAACTTACAAAGGAAAAAATGTAGCTCAAGGTGTATATTTTGTTTTAGTGAAAGCTATAGGAGCAGACGGTATAGTATACAATATTAAAAAAGATATAAATCTGCTAAGGGGATATACCCAAAATAACACAATATCAGAATAGGTAAAAAGAAAATGAATCGCGAAGACGAAAAAATTAATGTTTTTGGGGCCAGAGTTCACAATCTAAAAAATGTAGATGTAGAAATACCTAGAAATAGTTTAACAGTAATAACAGGACTTAGTGGTTCTGGAAAATCTTCATTGGCTTTTGATACAATTTTTGCAGAAGGTCAAAGGAGGTATATTGAAACATTTTCTGCGTATGCTAGAAATTTTTTAGGTGGAATGGAACGTCCGGACGTTGATAAGATTACAGGACTAAGTCCTGTAATAAGTATAGAACAAAAAACGACGAACAAGAACCCACGCTCGACTGTAGGAACGACGACTGAAATTTATGACTATTTACGTCTTTTATTTGCAAGGGCGGGTATCGCATATAGTTATGTAACTGGTGAGAAAATGGTAAAGTATACTGAAGAAAAACTCATCGAGATGATAATGCATGATTATGATGAACATAAAATATTAATTCTAGCACCACTAATCAGAAGTAGAAAAGGTCATTACAGAGAACTTTTTGAAAGTATGCGCCGTAAAGGATACTTGAATATGCGCGTTGACGGAAAACTCTTAGAAATAACGCGTGGTATGAAAGTAGACAGATATAAAAATCACGATATTGAAGTGGTTATTGATAAATTATCTGTAAGAGGAAAAGATAACGAACGCCTCAAGAAAAGTGTAGATATAGCGCTACGACAAGGAGATGGTTTACTTATTATCTTGGATAATGAATCGGGTAAACAAAAATATTATAGTAGGAGACTTATGTGCCCAACTACAGGAATGTCATATAGTGATCCTGCTCCAAATAACTTCTCGTTTAATTCACCACAAGGGGCTTGTACTAAATGTAAAGGTCTTGGATATATAAATGAAATTGACTTAAATAAGGTAATTCCTAATAAGAAAGTTAATATACACGATGGTGCTATAGTTCCACTTGGGAAATACAAAAATCAAATGATTTTTTGGCAAATCAGTTCAATACTTGAGAAATATGGGTGCGACCTTAAAACTCCAGTGAAAGATATTCCTGATGATGCCTTAAATGAAATACTTTACGGTACAATTGAAGATGTGAGAATAAGGGCTGAGCTCGTTCATACATCAAGCGACTACTTCGTGGCATTTGACGGTGTAGTAAAGTATCTTAGAACAGTAATGGACAATGATGACAGCGCAAGCGGACAAAAATGGGCTGATCAATTTTTGGCTACATGCAAATGCCCAGAATGCAATGGACATCGTCTAAATAAGGAAGCTCTCTCATACAGAATATGGGACAAAAACATATCTGAACTAGCAGAAATGGATATTTCTGAACTACATGATTGGGTGGACAAAGTAGAAGATCATCTTGAACCACAGCAGAAAAAAATTGCGACGGAGATCCTCAAAGAAATTAGAACTCGACTTGTTTTTTTGCTAGATGTTGGTTTAGATTATCTAGCACTAAACCGCCAATCATCGACCCTATCAGGCGGAGAAAGTCAGCGTATCAGACTAGCCACTCAGATTGGTTCGCAACTCGTTAACGTATTATATATACTGGACGAACCTAGTATTGGACTTCATCAAAGAGATAATGAACGACTAATCAAATCGCTAAAGGAACTACGCGATATAGGAAATACAGTTATAGTTGTAGAACACGACAAAGATATGATGCTTAACGCAGACTATATTATTGATATGGGACCTAAAGCAGGAAAACTAGGTGGAGAAGTCGTGTTTCAAGGTACTCCCAAAGAAATGCTTAAACAAAATACAGTAACTAGTCAATATCTTAATGGAGAAAGAAAAATAGAAATACCTAAAAAAAGACGTGAAGGCAATGGCAAAATTTTACGTATAAAAGGAGCTTGTGGAAACAATTTGAAGAATGTTGACGTAAAATTTCCTCTTGGTAAATTGATTCTTGTAACTGGGGTCAGTGGTTCTGGAAAGTCAACACTTATAAACGAGACTCTACAACCTATACTCAGCCATCACTTTTACCGTGCTCTAAAAAAGCCAATGAAATATTCGTCTATTGAAGGTATTGAAAATATTGATAAGGTAGTAAATGTGGATCAAAGCCCTCTTGGACGTACTCCAAGAAGTAATCCAGCTACATATTCTGGAGTTTTTAGCGATATTCGTTCACTATTTGTGAATCTTCCTGAAGCTAAAATACGCGGATATAAGCCAGGCAGATTCTCTTTTAATGTTAAAGGTGGTAGATGTGAAGCTTGTTGTGGTAATGGGTATAAAACTATTGAAATGAACTTCCTACCTGATGTAATGGTTCCTTGTGAGGTATGCCATGGAAAAAGATACAATCGCGAAACACTTGAAGTCAGATATAAAGGAAAAAGCATTGCTGATGTTCTTGACTTAACAATCAATCAAGCTGTTGAGTTCTTCGAAAATGTGCCTAACATTCTACAAAAGATTAAGACAATACAGGACGTAGGACTTGGCTATATAAAACTAGGGCAACCATCTACGACACTTAGTGGTGGTGAAAGCCAACGTGTAAAATTGGCAACAGAGCTTAGCAAACGTGATACCGGTAAAACAATGTATATTCTAGATGAGCCTACAACAGGACTACATTTTGAAGATATCAGAATACTAATGGATGTACTTAACAAACTTGTAGATAGAGGAAACACGGTTGTTGTAATTGAGCATAATTTGGACGTAATCAAGATGGCCGACTACGTTATTGATATAGGTCCTGAAGGAGGACGCAACGGTGGGCAGGTACTAAGTACAGGGACACCTGAAGAAGTAGCAAAAAGTAAAAAAGGGTTTACTCCAAAATTTTTAGCTGAAGAACTGAAATAAATTATGAATAACATATTTACAAAAAAAATTGCTCTTGAGCTGAATATATCAGAACATAGCGTTGGTAATACATTGCAACTAATTGAAGAAGGGTGCACAATTCCTTTTATAAGTAGATATAGAAAAGAAAGAACAGGCTCTCTTGATGAAGTTCAGGTTTCCCAAATAAGTAATCTAAATAATAAATTTAAAGATCTATTAAAACGAAAAGAAACCATTATAAAAACGATCAAGGGGTCTTTAAAAATGACACCTGAACTTGAAAAGCGTATTAGTGACTGCTGGGATGCTACCCTACTAGAAGATATCTATTTACCATATAAGCCAAAACGTAGGACAAAAGCACAAATAGCTCATGAGCAAGGACTCGAACCTCTCGCAAAAATCATAATGATGCAGAAAGAAAAAGATCCTTCAACGATAGCACTAAAGTATGTAAAAGGAGATGTAAAAGATATTGAAATGGCCTTAAATGGGGCTAAAGATATAATTGCCGAGAATATTAGCGAGAATGAAATAACAAGGCAGCAGATTAGAAATACTTTTAGTAGAGAAGCTTTTATATCGTCAAAGGTTATTAAGACAAAAATTGAATCTAATGGAGCTGAAAAGTTTTCTGATTATTTTGATTTCTCTGAACCACTAAAGAAATGTTCTTCGCATAGACTTCTAGCAATGCGACGTGGAGAAAAAGAAGGTTTTCTCCGTGTTAGTATCTCTATTAATGATGAAGAGTGTACTGATAAGATAAAGAGACATTTTGTTAATAATAATGGGAAATGCGGAAGCCTTGTATCTGAGGCTATTGATGACTCATACAAAAGGCTTTTAAAACCAACAATTGAGACAGAATTTGCTACTGCCAGTAAAGAAAAAGCCGATAATGATGCGATTGAAGTTTTTGTCGATAATCTACGTCAACTACTGTTATCTGCACCATTAGGGCAAAAGCGTGTTATGGGCATAGATCCAGGATTTAGAACAGGGTGCAAAATAGTTTGCCTTGATGCTCAAGGAAATTTACTTCATCATGAAGCAGTATACCCACACCCACCAAAAAATGATATTATACTTGCATCTAAACAAATAGAACGGATGCTTGATAAATATAAGATAGATGCAATTGCAATTGGCAATGGTACAGCAAGTCGTGAAACAAAAGATTTTATTGAGACGTTAAATGCAGCAAAAGAAATTGATGCTTTTGTTGTTAGCGAGGACGGTGCATCTATTTATTCAGCTTCTAAAACTGCACGTGATGAATTTCCAAATGAAGATATAACAGTGAGAGGAGCTGTAAGCATTGGAAGAAGACTAATGGACCCCCTTGCTGAGCTAGTCAAAATAGATCCTAAAAGTATTGGCATAGGACAATATCAACACGATGTAGACCAAATAAAACTTAAAGAAAGTCTTGACAGAACTGTGATGAGTTGTGTCAACTCTGTTGGGGTAAACTTAAACACAGCCAGTTCGCACTTATTGATGTATGTAAGCGGGTTGGGACAAACTTTAGCTAAAAACATCATTGATTATAGAAAAGAAAACGGAGTTTTCACAAGCCGAGAACAACTTAAGAAAGTTCCACGTCTTGGCCCTTCCGCATACCAGCAATGCGCAGGATTTTTACGTATACCTAATGCTGTTAATCCGCTTGACAACAGCGGTGTTCACCCAGAAAGTTATAATATTGTAAAATCGATGGCTAAAGATTGCAATTGCACCCTTGCTGACCTCATCAAAGATAAATCTAAACGCTCTAAAATTGATATTCACAAATATATTAATACTGAAATAGGGATTCCAACACTCACTGATATATTAAATGAACTGGAAAAACCAGGTAGAGATCCACGAGAGCAAATAGAGAAGTTTGATTTTGACAAGAATGTAAAAGATATTAAGGATCTTAATATAGGCATTGAATTACCTGGCATTGTTACGAATATAACTAAATTTGGAGCATTTGTAGATATTGGAGTTCATCAAGACGGCTTAGTACACATTTCACAATTAGCGGATAAATATGTATCAGATCCTACACAGGTCGTTAAACTACATCAACATGTGAAAGTTAAAGTAATAGAACTTGACATGACTAGAAACAGAATATCACTAACAATGAAAGGTTTAAAATAGAAACATATAGTAGAAAATTAATAAAAAAGCCGCAATCAAAAGAATTGCGGCTTTTTTATTATGTTATAATTTTACTTTACTTTCTCTACGATTGCTTTGAAAGCATCAGGATTGTTTACAGCTAAGTCTGCAAGAACCTTACGGTTAATCTCTATACCTGCCTTATGAAGGGCACCCATTAGAGTAGAATAACTCATATTTTCAAGGCGAGCAGCTGCATTAATACGCTGAATCCACAATGCGCGGAAATTTCTCTTTTTATTTCTACGATCACGGTAAGCATATGTCAAACCTTTCTCCCAGGTATTTTTTGCTACCGTCCAAACATTCTTTCTTGCTCCATAATATCCACGAGTAAGCTTTAAAATTTCTTTTCTCTTTGCTCTTGAAGCAACGTGATTTACTGATCTTGGCATAATTTTCTTTCTTTAATGTTTGTTTGACTGTTGATTAACGTAAGCATAGCAAGTCACGAACCTGCTTCATGTTTGTCTGATCTACAATTGTCTGATGAACCAGATTACGTTTTTGCTTCTTTGTCTTCTTAGTCAGGATGTGACTATGAAAAGCATGATGTCTTTTGATCTTACCTGTTCCAGTGAATGAGAATCTCTTCTTTGCACCAGAATTTGTCTTTGTTTTTGGCATTTTTCTAATTTTTATAATTGTTATTTATATGCTGTGGCAACGTATATACCAAGACGTTACGCACATATTTAGTCTTCTACATTTAATTTCTTTAAAGCATCACCACCATTCTTAGCATTATCAAAAAGTCCACCGCTTTTAGGAACACTTTCCAATTCAACTTTAGAATCAGATGAATGTACATTTACTTTTGACTCTGCTTCTTTTTTCTCCCTATCTATTTTTTGCTGGCTTTTCTTTATTATACCTGTTTTTTTAGGAGTAAGCGTAATAAACATTTTTTTTCCTTCAAGTGCAGGCATCTGTTCAACTTTACCAAGTTCTTCCAAATCATTTGCAAAGCGAAGTAACAAGACTTCTCCCTGTTCTTTGAACAGAATAGAACGGCCACGAAAAAAGACATAAGCTCTAACTTTATTTCCTTCTTCCAGGAATTCTTGAGCATGTTTCAGTTTAAAAGCATAATCATTTTCACCAGTCTGAGGACCGAAACGAATTTCCTTTACCTCAACCTTGATCTGTTTAGACTTCAACTCCTTTGCTCGTTTCTTCTGCTGATAAAGGAACTTAGAATAGTCTATGAGACGACATACAGGCGGTTGCGCATTTGGAGATATCTCTACAAGATCAACTCCTTGTTCACGTGCCATATCTAACGCTTGACGTGTAGGTACTACTGTTGATCCGCCTTCACCAGGGATGCGGACTTCCCGTACGCGAATTTGCTCATTCACACGGTACTGGTTCTTTAAATTGTCATTCTTCATTCAACTATTTTATAGTAAGCGGCTGCAAAGTTAAACATTTTTTGTCATTTCTGCAACTTCATCATTAATTTTCTTTGCAAAATCTTCTTTTTTCATTGTTCCTTGGTCTCCTTGGCCTTGCTTTCTCACAGCAACAGTACCATCTGCTTGTTCTTTTTCACCAACAACGACCATGTAAGGAATACGTTTCAACTCGTTATCACGTATTTTACGTCCTATTTTTTCATTACGATCATCTATTGTAGCACGAACTCCAACCGAATCAAAATATTTAGCCAATGCTCTAGCATATTCATTAAATTTCTCACTTATTGGTAATATAGCTACCTGATCAGGAGTTAACCATAACGGGAAATGACCTGCTGTATGCTCAATTAGGACTGCTGTGAATCTCTCAAGTGATCCAAATGGAGCGCGATGAATCATAACAGGAGTTTTCTTTGTATTATCTTCATCTGTATATTCCAACTTAAAACGCTGAGGCAAATTATAATCTACTTGAATTGTACCGAGCTGCCAACGGCGGCCTATTGCATCTTTAACCATAAAGTCTAGTTTAGGGCCGTAAAACGCAGCTTCTCCATATTCGATTTTTGCTTTCAAACCTTTTTCTTGACATGCTTCAATAATGGCCTGTTCTGAATTTTTCCATATTTCATCGCTACCTATATACTTTTCATGATCATTAGGATCTCGCAATGATATCTGAGCTTCGAAATTATCAAAATGGAATATAGAAAATACAGATTGTATAATGTCCATAACTCGAAGGAATTCATCCTTTACTTGATCTGGGCGACAGAATATATGTGCATCATCTTGAGTAAAAGAACGAACACGAGTCAAACCATGTAATTCGCCACTCTGCTCATAACGATAAACTGTGCCGAACTCTGCTATTCGCAAAGGAAGATCCTTATAAGAGCGTGGCTTCCAAGCAAAGACTTCACAATGGTGAGGACAATTCATTGGCTTTAGCATATACTCTTCGCCCTCTTCCGGTGTATGTATTGGCTGAAAAGAGTCTTTTCCATAATGTGCATAATGACCACTCGTAACATATAAATTTTTGCTACCTATATGTGGAGTGATTACCTCTTGATATCCATATCTTTTCTGTATCTTACGCAACATCTCTTGCATACGTAGACGCAATTCTGTTCCTTTTGGCAACCAGATAGGAAGTCCTTTACCCACTCTTTCAGAGAACATAAAAAGTTCCATTTCTTTGCCTATTTTGCGATGGTCACGTTTCTTTGCCTCTTCAAGCATCAGCAAATACTCATCAAGCATTTTCTTCTTTGGGAATGATACTCCATAAAGACGTTGCATCTGCTCGCGATTAGCGTCACCACGCCAAAAAGCGCCAGCAACACTAGTTAATTTAACAGCCTTAATTGCACCGGTATTAAGTAGATGAGGGCCTTTACAAAGATCTGTAAATGCTCCTTGAGTGTAAGTTGTTATTGTTCCATCTGCTAAATCCTGCTCAATATGTTCACACTTATATGTCTGACCATCTGCATTAAATTCCTTTAAAGCTTCTGCCTTAGAAATATCTTTACGTATAACTGGCTCTTTCTTTGAAGCCAATTCCTTCATTTTATCTTCAATCTTAGCAAAATCACCTTCTTTTATAGCCTCTCCATCTTTTAACAAAACATCATAAAAGAAACCATTCTCGATTGCTGGACCAAAACCAAATTGAATACCAGGATAAAGTTCTGTAAGAGCTTCTGCCAAAAGATGCGCAGAGGTATGCCAAAAGGCATGTTTTCCTTGTTCGTCATCCCATTTGTAAAGTTCTACAGTTGAATCTTCATTAATAGGACGGTTTAATTCCACTGTTTCACCATTTACGCCACACGCCAAAACGTCGCGTGCCAAAGCTGGTGAGATACTTTCTGCAATCTGTAGTCCTGTTATCCCTTGTTCATACTCACGAACAGATTTATCAGGAAATGTGATCTTTATCATAATTATATATATAAATTTTCAATTTGGATGCAAAAATAATACTTTCTTTTGAGAATGACAACGATTTTATATTAAATTTTCGTCTTTGTCATTTTCGATACTTTTTTATAACGCTATATGCTGTATAAATACCCAACTCTCCAGACTTGCTTAAATCTTGTATTCCATTTTTTTGATTGTTGTTAAAAATTTCGACTAATCCTCTATTATAATAAGCTTCAGCAAAATTTTTATCTAATTTTAATGCTGTATTATAATCTTCTATAGCTTTTTTGTATTCTTTACACTGAGCATAAATATTTCCACGATTATAATAAAGATAAGCGCTCTGTTTATTTAAACTTATAGCCTTGTCAAAATCTGAAATGATGCTCATAACTTTCATTTGAGTACTCATTCCCTGAGATGCTCTGAACTCATTTACCATAGACTGGCAGACAGCCCTCTGCCAATACGCTAAAGATGACGTGGAGTCGACTTGTATATACGCATTAAGATCTGCCATGGCATCGTCAAAATTTTGTATAACTGTATATGCTACAGCTCGCTGTATTAAAAGTCCAGATTCTGCAGCCAATGTTTTTGTTGTAGCCATGCGTTTAGATAGAGTATCAATGAGAGCAAAATACTTATTTGATTCACTCTCATCAAGAGTCTTTGGATTACAAGTGATACAGATCTCTTTAATAGGTTTCAACGACATATTTAAAGACTCTAGATTTTTATCATAGGCCTCATAAGATTTCATACCGTTATTATATTTTAGATAAGACAATTGATATAATGGCTGGTAATCTATTTCTACTTTTTTATCCTGAATTCTACCTCTATATTCACTTGAATATTCATGCTCTACAGTATTATCATCAGCAACGACAAGCATACTATATTTATCTAGATTTTGGTCACTTTTCTTTCTGATTTCACTTTTGCTCCATCTTGGCTGTATACCGTACATTTTATTTAATTGAGCCTTAAATATTCGGAATTCGTCCAATTCAGCTTGTTTTGTGTATCCTAATCTACGATAACAACTGGCTCTATTTTGCAATCCACTCCAGAAATTAGGGAATTTTTTAATTACTGATGAATAATCTCGTATCGCTCCTTTTAGATCTCCTGTTTTATCTAACAACAAAGCTCTGTTAAACAATGCCATCAGATTTTCAGGTTCTAGTTTAAGTACAAAATTAAAATCTGAAATAGCTCTATTATCATCACCTACTTGAGTGCGAAGTAACCCTCGATTATAATGTGCCAGAAAATTATTAGGATCAAAGTCCAAAGCTGTATCGTAATCAGACATTGCTCCACGTAAATTATTAATTTTATATCTCGCTAAAGCTCTATTGATGTAATTATTCACGACTTTAGGCTTCAAATGAATAGCGCTACTTAGAAATCCGTCAGCTTCTTTCCATTTGTTCCTGGCCAAACTTATCATGGCTCTCTGCATCCAGGCCTCACCATCATAAGCATCCAACGCCAAACTCTTATCCAAAGACTTTATAGCTTCAGCTGTATCTTTTTGTGCGATATACACATCAGCTCTTATAGAATATGCCTTAGCATAATTACTCCAATGTCCAATTATTGTATCTAAATCTAATTGAGCATTCTTATAGTCTTTTTGCTGTACACGACAAAGTACACGATTATACCATAAACCCTGATTATCTGGATCATTTTTTATAGACTTTTTGTAATCTTCAATAGCTCCTGTATAATCATGTGTATGTATTCTACATAATGCGCGCAATTCAAATATTCCATTAACATAAGGATTGCGTTCTATAGCTTCAGAACAATCACTCTCAGAGCCGACAAAGTCGTCCAAATAAAATTTTGCGACGCCCCTATAATACCAAGGCTCATATAAGTATGGCTTGGCTGATATTGCCTGATTGAAATATTGAATAGAAAGAACATAATCCTCATAATACAAAGCACTCCGGCCTGTCATTATAAGCCTATCCGTATTAAATTGTGCCATTGCTACCAATGGAAGCAATGCTAACAAAATTAAATTAATCTTTTTACTCATAAAATTTCAAAGATTCAGACCTATTTTCTTGATACTTTAACTCTGTATGAACATCTGACTTTACCTTGCAACATCGCTTTCAGTTTTCCTTTTATTAACTGCTTACGTAAAGGAGAAAGGTGATCGATAAACATTTTACCATCCAGATGATCAAATTCATGTTGCATAACCCTTGCTAAATATCCTTCTACCCACTCATCATGCGGTTGCATATCTTCATCTAAATAAGTTACATGGATTCTAGTTGGCCTAGTTACATTTTCATGAATTCCTGGTAAGCTTAAGCAACCTTCTTCCATCGATTTTGTTTCACTATCATCTGTTTCAACAACTCTAGCATTAATATAAGCTTTTTTAAATTCTTTATATTCTGGAAAATCATCACCCAAAACAGTAAGATCAATAACGACTAATCTTATTGCTTTGCCAATCTGGGGGGCTGCCAATCCAACTCCATCAGAAGCCGTAAGTGATTCAAACATATCTTTAATAAGTTGTTTTAAATCAGGATAATCAGGTGTTATTTCTTCAGCCAACTTCCTCAAAACAGGCTGTCCATACGTATATATTGGTAATATCATTTTTTTGATTCTAAATAACTTTGTAATATAATAGTAGCACTAATTTCATCTACTAGCGCTTTATTTTGTCTAGCTTTTTTATGAAGCCCACCATCTAACATTGCCCTATGAGCTAATACAGAAGTAAATCTTTCATCATAATACTCTATGGGAATATCTTTAAATGAATTTCTCCATCTATTTACAAATTGCTGAACTCTAGCCAAATTTTCGCTAGGCTGCCCATTAACTTGACGAGGTTCTCCTATCACAATTTTTTCGACAGGCTCTCTGGCAATGTAGTCTTTTAAATAATCAAACAAATCACAAGTACGAACGGTTGCTAATCCTCCTGGTATAATCTGCAAGGGATCAGTAACCGCTAGTCCAGTTCGTTTCTTTCCGTAATCTATTGATAATATGCGAGACACGCTCTTTATTTAATAGTATAAAGCAACCATGCATCTGGATACTTTGAGCGAAATTGATCACGACTGCGTGCAGCATCTGCTTTTTGGTCAAATGTTGCTGCTATAACACGGTACATATTACGTTCTGCATTATATGCTAACTGAGCATCATAACCAGCATTTTTTAATTGTCCCTGTAAACCTTCGGCATTTGCTTTAAGAGAAAAAGAACCTACAACAATACTAAAGTTTTTCAGACCTGCACCATTTAACAAAGTAACTTTCTCTTGTCTTACTGATACATTGTCGGAATTATCAACTACTTTAGTCTGGTCTGCAGGTTTTGTCTCCAAAGGTGTAACAACTTCAGCTTCATTACTAATAGGCGTAGTTGGCTGTTGGGCTGTTTCTTGAGCTTTTGCCTTTTCGTAAGCTTTTTTATATGCACTTTCGCTAGATTTACAACTTGTGAAAGCCAATGCAGTGCATAAACCTGCACAAATAACCATGTACTTTTTCATTTTCTATTCTTTTATTTAAAGATTAAACTTCTGCGATTTACTTTTTATCTTGCGAAATTACACAAATTCAAGGAAAACCAAAGAAAAACCGCACATAAAGTTTGTTAAATGTCTAAAAATGCTATATATTAACAAAATTTGCGGCCCATTCTATTGCTATTACAAAATGATTTATTATATTTGCTAACGATAAAGAAGGGATATACAACCCTTCCCAAATATGTATAATCATAAAACATTTAGATTATGAAAACATTAGGTTATATCGGAGCTTTTTTAGGCGGTGCAATCGCTGGAGCTACATTAGGTTTGTTATTAGCTCCTGAAAAAGGAACTGATACTCGTGAAAAAATCAATGATGCCGTTGACAACTTCTGCAAAAAGCACAACATCAAATTAAGTAGAAAAGAGATGGGAGATCTTGTTGATGATATCAACGACATAAAAGATGATACAGCTACCGAATAAAGGAATCTCATATGTTTTCAAACGATAAAAACATTGAGTCTATAGGGCAACTCGTTGAGTTGGTAAAGGATTACATCGGGCTTCAAAAAGAATACATGAAGCTCGATGTAATAGAAAAGATTGTAACATTAATTAAAGCAATTGCTATTTTAACAGTAGGAATTATAATAGTTACCTTTATGATTATTTTTCTTTCTTTTGCCATTGTGTATTCATTGAATAACTTCATGAGTATCGTAGCTGCATATTGTGTTGTAGCTGCATTCTATATGTTTTTATTCATTATCTTTGTTATGTTTAGGAAGAGTCTCATAGAGCGTCCACTAATAAGATTTCTAACAAAGCTATTACTAGACAAATAAATATAAATATGGAAAATTTGAAATTCGACACAATAGATGCCATCCATCAGCGAAAAGAGGAATTGTCACAAGAAATACGCGAAAACATTATTAGCATTGATAAAAATTGGAAATCTATGTTCAATAACGAAGAGCCAAAATCAAAAGGATCTCGTTGGATTAACATAATAAATACAAGCACCGGAATTCTTGATGGCGTACTCCTTGGCTGGAAATTGTACCGCAAATTCAGCAAACCTTCAAAAAGATTCTAATTCAATACACTAAAATAGATGCGTGACAACTAAATTGTGACAATTTCTAGAAATGTAAAGCCTAATAAAAGCACTTAATTAAATTCGGATTAATTGTATTATAAATAGGCCTTCAATAATTCTAGAATTACTTATTGACAATAAGAGTTAAATAACTATTTTGCTTATAAATAAAAATGGAGTACCGCCGTACTCCAACCTTTTCTTTGTTAACCTTAAATCTAATACTATGAAAAACACGTTGCAAATTTATTTATTAATAATAATATAAGCAAGCTTTTACATATTAAAATAACTTACGGGCAACATTATTTAACCAATAAATTGATTTACAGATATTTACATAGTATTTTTTAAGTATTATATCACTATTTTTTGCCCATCATAAGCCATTTCAAAACCTGAAGGTAGTATCCGATTTACATTATCATGCAAACCAATATGATGACAAGAATGTATCAAATATGTTTTTTTAGCGCCTATTTTACGAGAAAATTTGATAGCATCATCAACTAACTGGTGAGAATGATGCTCTCTTTCAAATCTTAGTGCATTAACAACAAGAACTTCAACTCCATATAAATAACTATATTCAGATAATTCTATAGATTTCATATCAGTAATATATGCAAATTTATCAAATCTGAATCCTAATATTGGCATATTACCATGAAGAATCCGAATTGGCATTATATCAATGTCACCTACACGAAAAGACTTATGCGGAGATATCGTATTAAGAGTTATTTTAGGAACACCTGGATATAAATGTTCTTTATCAGCAAAACAATAAGGAATAGTTTTTTTTAGACATGAAGTCGTATTTTCATCTGCAAAGATTGGAATATCTCCAAATTTACAAAAAGGACGTAAATCATCTATACCTGCTACATGATCATAATGTATATGAGTTAGCAACACTGCATCTATTTTTCTAAATGGCTGTTCAAGCATTTGCTGCCTAAAATCAGGGCCACAGTCCAGAAGTATCCTCGTACTTTCAGTTTCAATTAATGATGAACAGCGCAAACGTTTATCTTTGGGATTATTACTGCTACAGACTTCACAATTACAACCAATCGAAGGAACACCACCAGATGTTCCAGTTCCTAAAAATGTTACGTTCAATCTCATTTTATATTTACCTCCGGATAAATATCTATATCAAATTTTGATTTTACATCTGCTATTATTGCAGTACATAATTTTAAGACTTCCTTACCTGTTGCTCCACCTTTATTAACCAAGACTAATGCTTGTTTATCGTGTACGGCAGCATGTCCCAAAGACTTACCTTTCCAACCACATTGGTCAATCATCCACCCTGCAGGAATTTTTTCATGTTCTGGATCAATTGTATAATGAGGCATGTTTTCAAACTTCTTTGCAAGTTCTTTATACTTACTTGTTAAAACAACAGGATTCATAAAAAAACTACCGGCATTACCTTCTATCTTCGGGTCAGGTAACTTAGAATTTCTTATATCTATTATTGCATTACGTAATTGTAACGCATTAGGATTTGCTATTCCCATTTCAGCCAATTTAGAACTTATATTGCCATAATTAAGATTTGGCTTAAAGTTTTTTGATAATTTATATGTTACATATGTTATAACATACTTATCACGCCATTCTTTTTTAAAAATACTCTGCCTATAAGAATATGCACAATCAGAATTGTCAAACTCAACAATCTTTCCTGTTTTGAATTCGACAGCTTCAACTTTATAAATTAAATCTTTTGCTTCAGCTCCATAAGCACCTATATTCTGAACAGCACTTGCTCCAACCTCACCTGGAATAAGCGATAGATTCTCCATTCCAAACAAACCTTTACTAATTGTATGCAATACTATATCATCCCAAACATCTCCACTACCACATCTTACAAATGCCCCATTATTTGTTTGAGATATTTCACACCCTTTTATTGCTGAATGTATTACAGTTCCTGAATAATCTTCTGTCAATAAAAGATTACTACCTCCTCCTATAATAAGGAAAGGTTCATTATTCTCGGAAATATCACATACAACATGTTGCAACTCGTCAACGTTTTCGAATTCGATGAACTTACTACATCTAGCCTCTATTCCAAATGTATTGTGTCTTAATAGACTATAATTATTTTCTATTTTCACTTTAGTTACTCAATTTAGCCAATTTCCAGTGTTTCCCAACCTTCTTAAATGTCATTTCGACTTCCATTCCATTAGCTATTCCACGCATTACAAAGATTTTCTGCATGCTTGTACGGTATTGCTGACCATAAATTATATTATAAATAAGACCAGAAGGCAACTTTGGCGCAAAAGCAGGCCATGTATCAGGAGTAATAATGCCCTCCATTGTGCTGAAATCATCATCAGGGTCAGGGCCAACAAAACGAACTGGATTTATAAGGCTCACACTCTGAAATGCAGAATCAACAGCAAAACGCTGATAAAATTTCAAAAAAGAAGCATTACTTGATTGATATACAGCTTGATTATTTATGGATGTCATCATCCATTTCCCGTTTATGCGATTAAATATATACTGTTTCACATGATTTTTCCGTAAACTTATTTTTTCTATTACGACATGATTTATTGAAGTGTCTTTAACTACGTTCATCTGTTTCAAGTTATCAAATATTAAGGTATAATATCCTTGACGCATAAAGAAATGTTCCATTTTCCACTGTGCTTTTTGCAATGAGTCTATTTTAGTACCATTATAAACATGCAATGGAAACTTTATTCGTTTGTACTGTAATCGTCTATTAGCCGCAAAATTAAAGATAAAATCATCAAATAATTCATCAGCAGCCTTAGGCATTGGAGCTTCAGAGATTAATTGTTCCATCGTATCAACTGCGGCAGTCCTATCCGTTGAATCAACAGCAGTACTATCGTCTGTATTATGTTTTTTATCTGAACAACCAGTCCAACACATCGTAAAAGATGCCAACATAATAACAAAAATCACAACCTTTTTCATATTTATTTAACTAGGATTTTTATCCTTCTCTCAAATTTGCGCAAAAATACAACTTTATTTTGATATTTTGCTCAATTTTGAAGTAAAAATATTACCTTTGCAAGAAATTATTTCAAGAGAACAAATTTATCATAAAATGATACTTGACAAAATAGACCAACTTCTTAAAGAAGTTAATGAGTTAAAAGCCTCTAATGCAGAGGAGATTGAAGCTCTTCGCTTAAAGTATTTAAGCAAAAAAGGAGAAATAACATCTCTTATGGCTGACTTTCGTAACGTTGCCGCCGACCAGAAAAAAGTTGTCGGTATGAAAATCAATGAATTGAAACAAACAGCTTTTGAGAAAATAAACTCACTTAAAGATCAGTACGAAACAGCTGAAAACGATAGTGAAAATATAGATCTCACCCGTTCAGCATATCCAATAAAACTTGGGACACGCCATCCATTAACTATTGTAAAGAATGAGATAGTTGACATTTTTTCTCGTATGGGATTTACATTGGCAGATGGTCCTGAAGTTGAAGATGATTTACATGTGTTTACAAAGATGAATTTTGCAGCAGATCATCCAGCACGCGATATGCAAGATACATTCTTTGTAGAAACAAATCCTGAAGACGTAACAAAAAATATACTTCTGCGTACCCACACTAGTAGTGTGCAAGCTCGAGTAATGGAAAATTCCAAACCTCCTATCCGGGTTATATGTCCAGGTCGTGTGTATAGGAATGAAGCTATTTCAGCTCGTGCACATTGTTTCTTTCATCAAATTGAAGGTCTTTATATTGATGAGAACGTTTCGTTTAAAGATTTAAAACAAGTCTTATTGACTTTTGCTCGTGAAATGTTTGGAGCAGATACAAAAATCCGCTTACGTCCAAGTTATTTCCCTTTTACAGAACCAAGTGCAGAGATGGATATTTCCTGTCATATTTGTGGAGGTGTAGGATGTGGATTCTGCAAGCACACTGGTTGGGTTGAAATTTTGGGTTGTGGTATGGTTGATCCAAATGTTCTTGAATTATGCGGAATTGACAGCAAAAAATATACAGGATATGCATTTGGCCTTGGCGTTGAACGTATCACAAATCTAAAATATCAAGTAAGTGACCTTAGAATGTTTTCTGAAAACGATACTCGTTTCCTGAAAGAATTTGAGGCCGCAAATTAATTTATATAAATAAGAATCATCAAACGAAAGTTATTAGACATTCTGTTTGATGATTCTTATTTTACTAAAAAAAAGAAACAGTCCCCCCATCACTAAATGCATATTTAATAAGTAGATTCTGTATGTATTTAGCAGTAGCCTTTACGGTTTCTAAATTACCGTCATAACCATTTATTATTACTAGTATATTAGTAGTATCAATAGTTATTTTTGTTCGCTCATTATCGCTAGTTGGTGTACCGACCCCACCTATTTTATCACGGTATACAGGTAGCCCGTCTATATTTATATAGCCCCTACCGATGCCTTCATAAAGTTCGTCTGCCTTTCCTATTCCAAGTGTAATTGTATTACCATCAATTTTATCTCTATCAAAACCTCCTATACTATACCCATAAACAATACTTGACATATTAATCAAATCAACCAGTGTATCTATTCTATATAAGTCTTTCCCATTAATAATCCTACGAATCAAAGCTTCTGCAGCAGGTCTATATCTACTAGGGTCTTTACCACAAGCTCTATAAACCTTTCTTGTAGCATCTATACTCGGTATCATTTTAATACTATCAATTGTATGTTTGATCTTAATTTTTTCACATAATGATATAATACTTTCCCAAAGATCGCTATTATAATTTGAATTTTTTACTTTAGCCTCAACAAATGCACCGACAAAGCATGGGCAAACGTTTTTAATTTCTTCTGATACTATTATTTTCATATATAAAAGACTATTATATCATATTAAGGAATTCATCTTCACTAACTATATCAATACCGAGTCGTTCTGCCTTTTCAAGTTTCGATGGTCCCATATTATCACCTGCAAGTATAAAAGACGTTTTTCCACTTATACTTCCGACATTTTTACCACCATTACTTTCTATTATTTGTTTATATTCTTCACGGCTATGATATTTAAAGACTCCACTTATAACAATACTTTTACCTGACAGTGTATTAGTTGATGTATTTTCTTGTTTATTAATCAGCTGCATTTGTAATCCATAAGAACAAAGTCTATTAACAATTTCCATATTAGCAGGATTATGGAAATAGCCAATGACACTTCCTGCCATAACTTCACCAACACCATCTATTTGTTGCAATTCTTCCATTGACGCATTTGCCAGCGAATCAATATTTTTAAAATGTCGGGCTAATAATTTTGCAGATGTTTCACCTACAAAACGGATACCTAATGCGAATACGACCCGCTCAAAAGGAACTGCCTTAGAGTCTGCGATACCTTTTATTATTCTAACAGCACTTTTCTCTTTTTTCCCATCAAAACCATTAATATCCTGAACTTGAATATCATATAAGTCAGCAAAATTTTTGATAAGCCCGCGTTTATAATATTCATCTACTGTTTCTGGTCCTAAACTATCTATATTCATTGCCTTTCTAGAAATGAAATGTTCTATACGCCCTTTTATCTGTGGTGGGCAACCACTATCATTAGGACAATAATGAGCTGATTCACCGTTAATTCGCACAAGCTCAGAACCACACTCCGGACAATGAGTAATAAAATTAATTGGTTTTGCGTCTAAGCTACGCCTTGTAAGATCCACGCCTACAATTTTGGGTATTATTTCGCCACCCTTCTCAACATATACATAATCATTAAGATGAAGATCTAGACTACGTATAAAATCTTCATTATTTAGGGTAGCGCGCTTTACAGTAGTACCAGCCAATTGTACCGGTTTCATATTTGCTACCGGAGTAATAGCACCAGTACGACCAACCTGAAATGTAACTTCATTAAGAAGTGTACATACACGTTCTGCTTTATACTTATATGCTATAGCCCAACGTGGGCTTTTTGCTGTATACCCAAGTGCTCGCTGTTGACGTATAGAATTTACCTTCAATACAATTCCATCTGTAGCAACAGGAAGATTTTTGCGTTCTGAATCCCAATATTCAATAAAATCATATATTTCCTGAAGAGTTTTTACTTTCTTCATTCCTTTACTTATCTTAAATCCCCATTTCTGTGCTTCCAATAGGTTTTCATAATGTCCATCACAAGGAAGGTTTTCACCAAGTAAGTAATATAAATAAGAGTCAAGATGCCGACTAGCAACAAGTTTTGAATTTTGACTCTTCAAAGTTCCACTTGCAGCATTCCGTGGATTTGCAAATAAAGGTTCTTCGGCAGCTTCTCTTTTTATATTAAGTCTTTCAAATTCATTCCATGGTAGAAGGATTTCGCCACGTATTTCAAACTCAGAAGGGTAACCTTTCCCAGGAAGAATCAAAGGAATACACCTTATTGTTTTTACATTAGCAGTTACATCATCTCCATTAACTCCATCTCCACGAGTGACACCTCTAACAAGTTTACCATTAATGTAAGTTAGGCTTATAGACAATCCATCATACTTCATTTCACAACAGATATCGAAATCTTCACCATTGAGACCTCGCTTTACGCTATTATAAAAATCAGCAACATCCTGTTCATTATATGTATTAGCTAATGACAGCATTGGATATTTATGTTTTACCTGCAAAAATTCTTGATTAATATCAGAACCGACTCTATTAGATGGAGAATTAGGATCCGCCAATTCGGGATGACGAGATTCTAAATCAATGAGTTCGTGCATCAAGAAATCAAACTCTTGATCACTAATCGTTGGTTGGTTCAAAACATAATACTTATAATTATCTTCATGAAGTTGCTTACGCAATTCTTCTATTCTATTTAATTCATCCATTATTTATATTTTCAAAGGTCTTTAAGAAGAATACCACGGTTACTATGTAAATAAG
The DNA here is from genome assembly GCA_041907685.1 of Prevotella sp. Classification (GTDB taxonomy): domain Bacteria; phylum Bacteroidota; class Bacteroidia; order Bacteroidales; family Bacteroidaceae; genus Prevotella. Next base: position 56,729 of record JAYRGU010000001.1, read on the forward strand.
CTTTATGCATATTGTAAGCTTTTCCCCATAATTGACTTGTCGTTTTACGTAAGTCAATATTAAGAGTCCACTTCCCGTGTGATTCAAGTCTATCAATCATCATACCTATACTTATATTGCTTGTTGATTCAGCAGGTATATATGTACACTCCTCGTCTTTTTCATCATTTGAAATTTCTATAATAAGATTTGCTTGTATCATATCGTAAAGCAAATCGCTTATTATGCGAGTAGGGATATTTGTAGCCAATTTCAATTTTAATATCGTATAAGGTTTTTTTCCTTCATCGAATCTTTTACACACAGTACTAAGCAATATACAGCAAAGCATTAAACGATATTTATAACTTATTTTATGTGTATCTGTGAATGTATAGTCTTCCGAATTCTGACTTGTATAACAAAGTTCTGCTCCAAAGAGGCATATGCTCCATGATATCTGGACCCACAACATAAATAAAGGCAAAGCAGCAAAAGACCCATATATTGCATTATAGCTTGATACCCATATCTGAGAATGTATATAGAAAAGTTGTAGCCATTGCATAGCAACACCTGCTAATATTCCAGGAATAATAGCATAACGTAACTTTACACGAGTATTAGGCATAAAAACATATAATGCAGTAAATATTAAAGACATAAATAAATATGGCATAAGAAAGACCATACTACGCACCAATGATCCAAGTAACATATAATCATTCATTTTTGTAAAAAATGTACTAACAAAGATAGAGATGCCACTCGTTAATACAATAATTATGGGTATAAGAAAAAACATTGCCAAATAATCAGTGCAGGTCCTAAAGAAGCCACGTGGTTTTTTTACTTGCCAAATATCATTAAAAGTTTTTTCAATATTACTAGTCAACATTAGTACGGTCCAAAGCATAAAAAGAAGCCCAAGACCTAGAAATATTCCACTTTTTGTATGTACTAAGTATGAATTTACAAATCCAATTATTGTCTCTGCTACTTTTGGCTGACTTGTAAGCGCATCCCTAAACCATGCTTCAATATATTTAGAATATCCAAAACCCCTTGCGATAGCAAATACTACAGCCATTATTGGCACAATTGCCAGTAAAGTTGAATATGTTAGTGCTGCAGCAGAATTCATAACACGTTTTGTTGTGAAAAACTTTATAGCTAGCATCAACTTCTTTATTACCTCATAAAAAAGATAGCGAAAAGGAGAGACATCTGATTTGTCTAGTTTCCAGATGCCAACCTGTAAGAAATTTACCAATCTGCTAACTTTCTTATTCATTGTATTATCTATAATTATATATAAAATAGAAAACAGAATCCCTGTAAGCCGGGTTCTGTACTGGGAGTCACTCTCATGAAACACAGTGTCTGCCATTTATCTACTCCGTATGTTACCACACGGCTCTAGCGTTCCACCCTCTATCGGAATTAGTCGGGCGGGCAACCCTCAGACGATAGTATACGCGAACTTGCAGCCTCCAGATGACACAGCCGGATGATCACCCATCCGCTGGTGGTCTCTTACACCACCTTCTCACCCTTACTGTTAATAACAGTGGTTATTTTCTTCTGCCATTTCCTACTGTTGCCAATAGCTTCTAATTTGGGAAGTGAAGTACCCTAAACTGCCCGGACTTTCCTCTCATACGCAAAAACGTACCAGCGACAGACCGGAATTCTGCTTTCATGCTGCAAAAGTACAAAATAAAATTGAGAAAAAGCGAAGAACAAAATAAAATAATTATTTAGATTATTCGATTTTCCATATTTCAATTTTTGTAAAAACATAGTAGGTTCTATTTAAGAGCCGTTAATAGCTCGATTTATAGTGTTAAAAGACGACAAATAAAAGGACAAAATGACCGATTTTCATTTTTTGAACATAATTTTGCAGGTAGATTTTTAAGAAAATAACTAATAAAATAATAAAATGATGAACAAAATTTCCAAGAAAATTGTTTATGCCTTTATGGCTGTATTTTTTTTAGCTGTCCCCGTATCAGCATTGGCTGTTTCTGTTCCAGGACAACCGGTAGATTTAACTTATGCCGCAGAAAAATCGTTACCATGTGTCGTACATATAAAGTATGTACAGAACAGTAAAGTCCAGACTGTTGATGTTCAATCTGATCCATTTGGGGATTTTTTCTCAAATCCATTCGACTTTTTTGGACAAGGACAACAGGACCAAGGTAACAACGGCACTCAAAAAAGAAAGGTGCAAACACCTAAAAAAGAAGCTTCTGGCTCTGGAGTAATAATATCATCAGATGGATACATTGTAACAAATAACCACGTCGTTGAAGGTGCTGACGAACTGACAGTAACATTAAATGACAATAAAGAATATTCAGCAAGGATAGTAGGAACAGACAAGACTACAGACTTAGCTCTTATCAAAATAGACGCTAAAAATCTTCCCGCTATAGCTATAGCTAACAGTGAAGACTTAAAAGTCGGAGAATGGGTATTGGCTGTCGGAAATCCATTCAACTTAAACAATACTGTAACTGCAGGCATTGTAAGTGCGAAGGCAAGGTCTTTGGGCGCAAATGGCGTTGAGTCGTTTATTCAAACTGATGCAGCAATAAATGCAGGAAATTCAGGTGGTGCACTTGTTAATGTTAAAGGAGAATTAGTAGGAATAAATGCAATGCTATACTCCCAGACAGGATCATATAGTGGTTACGGATTTGCTATTCCTACTGCTATCATGAACAAAGTTGTTGCAGATCTAAAGCAATATGGTACCGTACAAAGAGCACTTATAGGAATACAGGGCTCTGATGTAAACAACTATATTGATAATCAGAAGGAACAAGGAAAATCTGTAGACCTTGGAACAATGGAAGGTATATATGTAGCAAAAATTATTGACGAAGGTGCAGCTGAGGCAGCCGGAATGAAAAATGGTGATGTAATTACCGCAATAGATGGACAACCTGTGAAAAAGATGGCAGAGTTACAAGAATTCCTAGCTAAGAAAAGACCTGGTGACAAAGTTTCAATTACATATTTGAGAAACAAACACAAAGGAACCACAACACTTACTCTCAAGAATGAACAAGGCAATACTAAAGTTGTAAAAGATGTTGATTTGGATGTATTAGGAGCTAATTTTAAAGAAATAACAGAATCGCAAAAGAAACAACTAAATATAAACTCAGGTCTTGAAGTTCTTAAAGTAAACACGGGTAAGATGAAAGACGCTGGCATTAACAGAGGATTTATAATACAAAAAGTAAATGATAATACAATAAAGACTATAGATGATCTACAGAAGATCGTTAAAGAATCTTCAACAAGCAAAGATCCTGTTCTGTATATCCAAGGTATATATCCTACCGGTAAAAAAGCATATTTTGCAGTTCCTTTAACTGATTAAAGTTTGAGAAACAGGATAAGGCCCTCTCTTAACCAAAAAGAGAGGGCTTTTTTATTTTACGCAAAAATATTTCGAAAACTTACGAAATAGAACTTTTTTAGGCAAAAAGATTGCAATAAATTTGGTAATTCGGGAAAATTGGTTAATTTTGCAGTGCTTAAATTGTACGATACATGAGACAACTGAAGATCAATAAATCTATAACCAACCGTGAAAGTGCATCTCTTGATAAATATCTTCAAGAGATTGGACATGAGGAACTAATCTCTGTTGAGGAGGAAGTTGAACTAGCACAACGTATAAAAAGAGGTGATAGAAAAGCACTAGAACGACTTACTAAAGCCAACTTAAGATTTGTTGTCTCTGTTGCGAAACAGTATCAAAATCAAGGATTAAGTCTCCCAGACCTAATAAACGAAGGTAATTTAGGACTTATCAAAGCTGCAGAAAAATTTGATGAAACCCGCGGATTTAAATTTATATCATATGCGGTATGGTGGATAAGACAAAGCATTTTGCAAGCAATAGCAGAACAAAGCAGAATTGTAAGGCTACCACTTAACCAAGTTGGTTCTGTAAACAAGATAAATCGTGCATTAAGCAAATTTGAGCAAGAAAATGAGCGACGTCCATCCGCAGAAGAAATCGCTAATAAAGTAGATCTTTCTGAAGATAAAGTTATAGATGCAATGAAGGTAAGCGGGAGACACATTTCTGTAGACGCACCTTTTGTAGACGGAGAAGACAATAGTCTTCTTGATGTTTTAGTAAATAGTGATGCACCTATGGCAGACAATTCGTTGGTAATGGAATCTCTGCGAAGTGAAATAAGCAGAGCCCTTCTTACGTTAAACGAAAGAGAACGTCACATCATCGAAGCCTTTTTCGGAATAGGGCAACCAGAGATGACTCTAGAGGAAATAGGAGACAAATATGGACTGACCCGAGAACGGGTAAGACAAATAAAAGAGAAAGCAATAAGAAGGCTTCGACATAACACTGACAATCAGTTATTAAAGTCGTATCTTGGTAATTAGGAGTTTACGAAACATTCAAAATTAGATAATTTATAATGAATTTTTTTAAGTACTTGTTTATATTTGCTGTAACACTGATGTCTTTTTCAGTGAATAATGTCGCAGCAAAAGACGTGCGTATCCCTATTTATATATTCGGATTCGCTGCATCATTTAATGATTCTACGGTGTACTTCACTGAAGTGCAGAAATTAGATAGTGCATGGGTTAATAACAAAACGAAATTTCTCATAAATAGGAACAATTATTCTTATCAATTAAGAGATTATATACAGAATAAGATTAAGAAGAGTCATCCTACATGTATTGTAATGTTTGCGACTAATCGCAAGGAATGCGATAAAAAGTATGCAGAACTAAAACGTAAATATTCAAGTTTCTCAAAAGCAAAAAAGAAACATGAAGCGATTTATGATGTTAAATACATAACACCTTCGGAATTTAGTTTCAGCATCATTGATGCATCTCAACAAGCTGCAATAGATGATAAGCCATTAACAAAAGAGGAAAAGAAGGCAGCAAAGAAAGCCTTACGTGATAAAAATATGCAGGAAAGAGACATAAGACATGAAAATGGTAAAGGCCACAGACCTGGAGGTGGATTCTCTGGAAATGGAGGTAGACCAACAGGTATGGGTGCTGGTATGTAAATTAGTAATGACTTCTAATATAATAAATGATTTTAGAATAGCTGATTTTTTTATCAGAATAGTCTTTAAAGAATCTCATATAAACAATATGGATCTTCTTCCTTCTTTTAAACCGTTCAGAACTAATAATGTCTCTGGCGGTTTGTTTTTTACACTAACTATTGATGATTCTATATCTCAAAGGAAGGACAAATATTTAATTAGAAACTTTGACACAGGAAATGGAAATACTATTGTCTACAATTTAGGAGATAGTGGTTATCAATATGTTATAAAAGATATAGAAGGAAAAGTCTGCTGCCTTTTGCAGACAAACGAGGATTTTTCAGATTGTGTCTGTGCATTAAACGGTGATCTACGTATGAGAACATTTGGTCTCAATAATGCATTAATGATAATATTCTCATTTGCAGGGAGTATTCATCAAACTCTTCTAATTCATGCATCTACCGTAAGTCATAATCATAAGGGATTCGCATTTATCGGTAAAAGTGGTACAGGTAAAAGCACCCATACAGACCTTTGGCTGAAATACATAGAAGGCACAGAATTAATTAATGATGATAATCCTGTTTTGAGAGTTTTAGAAAACAAAGCATATATATATGGTTCACCATGGAGTGGAAAGACTCCTTGTTATAGGCAAAAAAGAGTTCCTCTAGAAGCCATAACTAAGATAAAGAGGGCAACAACAAATAGCATAAAGAGAATGAACCCAGTAGAATCATTTGCGATTTTATTACCTGCTTGTGCATCTATGAAATGGGACGATAATAAATATAATGCTATTTGCGACACAATAACTAAAGTAATAGAAAATACACCTATATACGAACTGGAATGTCTACCGGATGAAAAATCTGCTATAATATGTCAAAGGACGATATCAAATTAAAAGAAATTCAATTTAGCAATTCAATTTTGATACCTGAAGTAATAAGAATGCTTGAAGATGGACATACAGTAACACTCAGACTGAAAGGTACAAGTATGCGTCCTTTCGTTGAAGGTGAAAGAGATAAAGTAATACTTAAAGCCATAAAAAAGCCGAAAGTAAAAGATCCGGTCCTAGCAGAAGTAAAACCTGGAGTATATGTAATACACAGAATTAAAGAAATAAATAGAGACATCGTAACACTTCAAGGTGATGGAAATACCTGTTTAGAATATTGCACTATAAATGACATAAAAGGTGTTGCAATTGGATTCTGTAGAAAAGGGCGTAATAATAAGATAGATTATATTTATAATAGAAAATGGAAAATATACTCATATATATGGATAAGAATGCGACCAATAAGGAAATACCTATTGGCTTTATACAGAATTATATAGTTAAAGATTTTCCCAATTGAATAAATTACATGAGAATAAAAAAAGGATTTAATAAACGTACAGTTTGCGGTGAACAAATTATTGTAGCTACAGGAAAAGAGAACATTGACTTTAGTAATATAATATGTATTAACGAATCTGCTTCTCTATTATGGGACAATGTAATCGGAAAAGACTTTTCAATACAAGATTTAGCGACATTACTTATAGAGAACTATAATGTTAACGAAACCACGGCTATTAATGATGCTAATAGAATTGCCAGGAAATTTATAGAGGCATGTATTGTAGAAGAATGATAGTTATGATCAAATAATATAAAAACTGAAGATATGAAAAAATTATTATTAGGTGATGAGGCTATAGCTCAGGGTGCGATTGATGCAGGAATAAGTGGCGTATATGCTTATCCTGGAACTCCATCAACCGAAATTACTGAATACATACAGACATCGCCAGTTGCAAAAGAAAGAATGATACACAGTAGATGGGCTACAAATGAGAAGACAGCTATGGAAGCTGCTTTAGGTATGTCATTCATGGGAAAACGAGCATTAGTTTGTATGAAGCACGTAGGACTAAACGTTTGTGCAGACCCTTTTGTAAATTCAGCAATGACAGGTACAAATGGTGGACTGATTGTCCTAGTAGCAGACGATCCATCTATGCATTCATCTCAAGATGAACAGGATAGTAGATTTTATGGAAAGTTTGCAATGATTCCGACATTCGAACCAAGCAATCAACAAGAAGCGTATGATATGATTGAGAACGCATATAATTTTTCTGAAAAGATCCATCTTCCTATTCTTATGCGTGTAACAACTAGGATGGCTCATAGTCGTGCTGTTGTAAATATCAAAGATGAAGCAAGAAAAGAAAACGAACTGAACTATAATGCAAAGGCAAGTGATTGGGTATTATTACCAGCTTTTGCAAGAAAACGCAATGTTATTGTGACAGGTCAGCAACCGATGCTTGAAGAAGAAGCTCTTAATAGCAAATACAACAAATTCATAGAAGCATCAAATCATAAACTTGGTATAATAACAAGCGGTATTGCTTTCAACTATCTAAATGAATGTTTCCCAAATAGTTTTCCGTATCCGGTACTTAAAATAAGCCAATATCCATTGCCAAAAGCACTAATTAAGAAATTAACAGATGAATGCGATGAAGTCTTAGTCATAGAAGAAGGGCAACCATTTATCGAAGATATATTAAGGGGTATAATGCCTGGAACAGCGATTATTAAAGGTCGTCTTTCAGGAGAATTACCACGAACTGGAGAGTTAAATCCAGATATTGTTAAAAAAGCACTTGGATTACCCAGTGAAGAAAACTTTGCACCTTGCGAAGACGTAACCCCACGTCCACCTGCATTATGTCAGGGTTGTGGACATAGAGATGTTTATCAAGCTCTTAATGATGTTCTTAAAGATTATGCAAATGCACGTGTTTTTGGAGATATCGGTTGTTATACATTAGGTTTTTTACCTCCTTATAAAGCGATACATAGTTGTGTCGATATGGGTGCAAGTATAACAATGGCAAAAGGCGCAGCAGATGCAGGACAATGGCCTGCTATAGCTGTAATAGGCGACTCAACATTTACTCATTCTGGTATGACGGGTCTTCTGGATGCAATAAACGAGAACACAAATATTACAGTTATTATCAGTGATAACCTTACAACAGCAATGACCGGTGGACAAGATTCAGCAGGAACAAATAAGTTTGAAGCTATATGTCGGGGACTTGGTGTCGAAGAAAATCATCTGAAGGTTGTTATACCACTGCCTAAAAATATGGAGGAGATAACAAAAACCATCCGTGAAGAAATTGAGTACAAAGGTGTTAGCGTTATAATTCCTAGAAGAGAATGCGTGCAAACATTACGCCGCCATATAAAACAAAATAAAGCAGAAGACAAAAAATAAAGGAGGAATAATTAATGAAAACAGATATAATATTATGCGGTGTAGGAGGACAAGGAATTCTTTCGATCGCAACAATAATAGGCGAAGCTGCAATGAAAGAAGGTTTATACATTAAACAAGCAGAAGTGCATGGTATGTCTCAACGTGGAGGTGATGTTCAAAGCAATCTACGTATTTCGTCAAAACCAATACACAGTGATTTGATTGCTCAAGGGCAGGCAGATGTCATTATTAGTATGGAGCCTATGGAAGCCCTTAGATATCTGCCATTCCTTAATAAGGAAGGATGGATTATTACTTCTAGTAACCCTTTTATAAATATACCTAATTACCCTGATCAAGATAAGCTCAAGGCTGATTACGATAAACTAAAAAACGTGATCTCCATAGATATAGACCAATTAGCAAAAGACAATAACGTGCCACGTTCTGCTAACGTAATTCTATTAGGAGCAGCTCAAAAAGCACTAGGTATTGACTACGAAAAACTGGAGACTGCAATCAGTCGTGTATTTGCCAGAAAAGGTAATGCAATAGTAGAAGCAAACATTAAAGCTCTATCTATTGGTAAAAAAGCTCAGAAATAAATATGAAGGCTACTCCAATTAAAAAAGAACTCATTGATAAAGCCATAAAAGATTTTGGTATACAAGACTTTGCGAAAGCCACTATTAGAGAGGTTAAATCAATTGCAGCATATGCTGAAAAAGAATCAGGTGTAGAATTTATTAAAATGGAGATGGGCATTCCGGGACTTCCTGCTGCAAAGGTTGGCGTTGATGCACAAATTAAGGCATTACAATCTGGTATTGCTCATAGTTACCCAGATATACAGGGATTACCAGCGCTCAAATCAGAAGCTTCAAGATTTGTAAAAGCCTTTATCGGAGTTAATATTAATCCAGAAGGATGCATACCGGTATGTGGTTCTATGCAAGGAACATTTGCATCTTTCATTACATGCTCACAATGTGACCCTAAAAAGGATACAGTGTTATTTATAGACCCTGGATTTCCTGTACAAAAAATGCAATTACAAGTTCAGGGTGTTAAGTATGAAACTTTTGATGTTTATGATTTTCGCGGTGAGAAACTTGCTCCTAAACTTGAAAGCTATTTGAGCAAGGGTAATATATGCACAATAATATATAGTAACCCAAATAATCCATCATGGGTATGTCTTAATGAAGACGAGTTAAAGGACATTGGATCACTTGCAACAAAATACGACGCAATTGTGATGGAAGACCTAGCATATTTTGCAATGGACTTCCGTAAGAATCTAAGTATACCCTTCGAACCTCCATACCAGGCTACAGTAGCAAGGTATACAGATAACTACATATTACTTATTAGTGGTTCTAAAGCTTTCAGTTATGCTGGAGAACGAATTGGCGTTACATGCATATCTGATAAATTATTCCATCGAAGATATAATGCATTAGCTGATCGGTATGAGGGTTTACCATTCGGAATGGTATTCTCAACACGAATGCTTTACGCACTGTCTTCAGGTACTAGCCACAGTGCTCAATTTGCAATGGCTGCAATGCTTAAGGCTGCTAGTGACGGAACTTTTGACTTTAGGAAAGACATAAGCATTTATGGAGAAAGAGCTCATAAACTTAAAGAAATATTTTGCCGTCATAAGTTTTATATTGTATATGACAAAGACCTGAATGAAGATATTGCAGACGGATTCTACTTTACCATCGGATATCATGGCATGACAAGTGGAGAACTGGCCCATGAACTCATGTATTATGGTGTAAGTGCAATCTGCCTTATAACGACAGGAAGTCATCAAGAAGGGTTGCGCGTATGTACATCATTCATAAATGATAACCAATATGATTTATTGGAAGAACGCATGAAAGTTTTTGAAGAAAACAATCAATAGTATATATAATAAAAAGTCCCCAAAGTTATTAAGACTTTGAGGACTTTGTTTATTTATAATATTAAAATCAGTTATAAGTGATTTCAAATGGATGCTTTAGACTATTCATATAATTATTTATTCTTATCTGCCATTCCTCTTGTGATAAACAATCATACTTGCTCCATGCCGCACCAAAGTAATATGTATACTTATCGCCACTTTTATAATTATTAACTATGCCAATAGCGTGCCCGGCATTTCCCCTAGTTGGCTTTTCATACATAAGTTTTTTGGTATAACTTACATAATTGGGGAACAAAGCTGCAACATATATCTGAAAGTTTTGTCCTTTAGGGTTATCTGTTGGATCTGCATATTGAACGTAATTTTTACCTAAAACAACGCTTGTCGTATCTTCAGAATGGATGACAACACCTGCACATAAATCACAAGGTTTTGTAAGTCCATCATACCAAACAGTCTGTTTGTTGAAATTTGAACATTTATCAAGACTTAACAAACGATGTTCGACGACATTAGTATCATCTTTTATTTTACTTGGATTATAAGTTAAACTGACTGTAAAACGTAAAGGACCATTATCTAATATTTCGTAATCCTTATAACAATATGGAAATATTATTTTATCGCCATCAAGCAACGCAGGAGTACCACAGCCCAGTGTTGGGCCAACTTTATAACAATCAAATCCATAACCATGATCATAATGATAACTAGTAGACTCTTCTAAAATATCCGCAGCTTCTTTATCTGTTTTTTTCAATTCAGCAATAGGTTCTTTCATTATATCTTCTGTATGATATCTATCTTCCTCTACCAAATCAGGAACATTCTTAAGCCATACATCATTACCATAAGCATCTTCACCCGTTCGCTGCAATGCAGGACCGTAAAGTCTATATGCACATCTATCATTTTCCCATCCAATATCATCTACACGTTCAGGATACTGACGACCGTAAACATAATTTTTAGGAGTTGCAGGCATTCCTTTACTTATATTAAAAGAAGCTGTTCCAAAAGGACGCACAGAAGCCTCTATAAGAATTTTCCCATCATAGGTAATTTGATAAGGAACTTCCTGACCTAATGCATTCTTAACAAGAAACTGTCTGCCACCAGATATTCCTAATTTATTAAAGACTGTCTTAGCATCCAGTTCTACTACCTTATGATACAAATTATTATCCTTATTTTTTATATTAACTTCAAAAGATCTTATATCAGAAGATTTTACACTATTATCATCAAAACGAACTTTTTCACATGCAGCCAAAAGAAAAGCACCAGTTCCAAAGTTTGATGTATTTTTAGCGGTCAACTGCTGTCCTTTTATAGCCATCTCTCCTATTGGTTGTACATAACCAATAGAGCCATCATCCTGCAATGCAACTCTAGATAAGAAAGTCCAAGACTTATCAACAACAGGTTTATAAGTATCTACATCAAGAAGGCCATGATTCATACCCCATAATAATCCGTAAGTAAAGAATGCCGTGCCACTTGTCTCAGGCCCATTAGCTTGTCCTGCATCTAGCAAAGAACGTGTCCAATAACCTTTTTTTTGTTGGCATCTAGCTATTGCTGAGGCAAGTTCCTTAAATCTCTGAGAAAAAAAAGTATAGTGTTCATAAGACTTAGGCATATCCTGTAAAACTTTAGCAAGTCCGGCTAAAACCCAGCCATCACCTCTTGACCAAAAATCTTTATTGCCATTAGCTGTTTTATGTTGAGGATATACATATTTTGCATCTCTATAATATAGATGACTTTCCTTATCATACATCAGATTATCAGCATATGAAAAGTATTGATACAGTTTATCTAGATATATCTTATTACCTGTTACCTTATACATTTTAGTCATTACAGGCATTGCCATATATAAAGCGTCAGCCCAATACCAATAATCATTAGAAGAAGATTCACATTCATAGTCCATTACTTCCTTAGCACGAGCTATTTTGTAAGCATTGGGATTCATCTCGTACATATCAAGATACGTCTGAAAACAAATTTGCCAGTCTCCAAACAACACATGTTGCGGATCCTCACCATACTTTTTATATAACCATTTTGCAACATCTGTCTCTGTAGCTCCCTGCCATTTATTATAACGTGCCCATTTATCACTATATTCCAAATACTTAGCCTTACCGGTAAGGCGATAGGCCTCAATGTTACCTGTAAAATAAGCAGCATTATCCCAAAAAGCATTAACCTCAGGACTATTTGTAGCCTGCCAATGATCATTAACTTTTTCGATCATCTTTAACACAGAAGATGTAAGAACGTCTTTTGTTTTTACCTTCTGCTTCGCCTCTACATGCGTTGTAAATAACGTAACACATAAAGACAAAGCAAAAATAGTTTTTAAAGTTTTCATTGATTTGTTTTATTATTATATTTATTTCATTTCTGTAAGAAAGAAATTAGTTATCTGCCTAAGCAAATGGTTACGAGTATTACCTCCATATATGCTATGGTTTCTATTCACATATATATTTTCTTTGAAGTCCTTATCTGCTTGCACCAAAGCTTCTGTATACTCAGCTGTATTCTGAAAATGTACATTATCATCAGCCAATCCATGGCATATGAGTAACGCTCCATGAAGGTTATTTACACGAGCAATAGGGTTTACTTCATCATATCCTGATTTATTCTCTTTCGGAGTACGCATATAACGCTCGGTATATACAGAATCATAATAACGCCAGTTCGTTGGTGGAGCTACAGCAACACCAGCTTTAAAGACACCTCTACCCTCGCTCATGCTCATAAGTGTATTCCAGCCTCCATAACTCCATCCCCATATACCTATACGGTCTTTGTCCACATATGGTAAAGATCCCATATATAAAGCGGTTTCAACCTGATCTTTTGATTCTAAATCACCAAGTCTTAAGTATGTACATTTCTCAAAATCTGCTCCTCTACCACCTGTTCCACGTCCATCAACACAAACGCATATAAATCCTTGTTGCGCCAGAGATTCTTCAAAAATGGCACCTTGCCCAAAAGCTCCGATGCTCCATTTGTCAAGTACTTGTTGATTGCCTGGTCCACTATATTGATATAGAATAACCGGATATTTCTTATTACTGTCAAAATCAGACGGTTTTACCATCCATCCATTAAGCTTTACACCTTCAGACGTAGTGAAAGAGAACATTTCACACTTTGAGATATCATATTCTTTTAATTTATTACTTAATGCTTTATTGTCTATAAGTGTAACAAGTTCGTGACCTGAATTATTGCAAATAGTATAAACCGAAGGTGTATTCATACTACTATATATATTAATAAAATATCTGAAACCATGACTAAATATTGCATCATTCCATCCAGTCCTCTTTGTTAAACATTCTACATTACCATTTGATTTTGATACATATATATTCTGTTGAGTTACTCCACTTTCATTCGAAGAATAATATACATTACCATTATTTTCATCGCAACCATATACATCATTTATAACAAAGTTTCCTTTGCCTATCTTGCGTATTAATTTCCCGTTAATGTCATAAAGATATAAATGATTAAAACCATCACGCTCACTTGGAAGTAGTATGTGATTATCTGTAAAACAGATATTTTCAAGTCCTTCTTCCTTTACATACTTATCTGATTTATCTGATATAACCAACTGAGACACTGTGCTTCTTGGATTAGCCATATATATACGAAGGTCATCCTGGCGACGATTGAATGTCATTACAGCTATTTTAGAAGGATCTTTTGTCATAACAATTCGTGGTATATATCCATCTGCATCAAGAGGCACCCTCATCTTACGTGTTTGATGAGACTGTATGTCATAACTCAAAGCCTCTACTGATGAATTGTCTTCTCCTGGAACAGGATATTTATAACTATACTGTCCGGGATACTCTGCAAATTCAGTTTTTTCTGGCTCCAATCCCTTAAATAGTTGCAAAGAGTATTGCTTTACTTTAGATTCATCATAACGAACCCAGCATATCATCTTACTATCTGCTGTAAAAACCATACTTCTTGCTGTAGAAAATTCCTCTTCATTAACCCAGTCAGGAATACCATTTATAATCTCATTAAACTTACCATCAGTAGTTACCTGACTTTCAGAATTATCATAAAGTAACTTAACCAGATAAATATTATTTTGTCTTACAAATGCAATATTATTACCATCAGGAGAGAATAAAGGCGTTTGCTGCGGACCTTTTTCGCTCAATGGCACCATTTTATTATTATTAATATCATATATATAATACTCGGCCGTAAATGAACGGCGATATATCCTTTTTGTTTCTGTTTCTATTAGGATACGCCTTCCATCAGGACTCATTATATAGCCATCTACATTTTTTATTTTTGCCCCTCTTACTGTATTAATATCAAAAAGCGCCCCGATTGGTTTGCCTGTTTTAAAAGAATACTTCACTATTTGTTTGCCGTCTGAACTTATCTGTGCATACGTTTCACCGTCACTCAAAGTAGTTACATCATCTAAAGTTTCCTGTTTAAATGTATTATCAGTTATTTGTTTTACTGTAATTTTATTACCTGCATTCATTTGTATTGAACTTATTAGTAATGTAGTACATAATATAGAAAAAAATTTCATAAGCATGTTATTTTGATTTATTATGTGGCAAAGATACAATATTTTTCGTATATTTGCGCCTCATAAGTTTTAAAATATATGAATAAAGCTCTATATAATGACTACGGTTCATGGATTCGTAAAAAGTTCAATTTTCGTGTACAGAAAATTTCTGTCAATGCTGGTTTTTCGTGTCCAAACCGCGATGGTCGTATTTCATCTGGCGGCTGTATTTATTGTAACAACAAAACCTTTAACCCCGCTTATTGTGACGAGACAAAGAGTGTTACCGAACAATTAGCTGAAGGTAAATTATTCTTTGGGCGCAAATATCCTGAAATGAAATATATAGCTTATTTTCAAGCTTACACTAATACTTACTCAACAGTCGATGAACTTAAGGCTATATATGAGGAAGCACTAGAATATGATGATGTTGTAGGCATTGCTATCGGTACACGCCCCGATTGTATATCAAAACCGTTACTAGACTATCTTGAAGAACTCAACAGGCAAACTTTTGTAACGGTTGAATATGGTATTGAATCTGCGAACGACAATACACTCAAGACTATAAATAGAGGACACAATTTTGAATGTGCCAAAAAGGCTGTAACCGAAACAGCCATAAGAGGTATAACGACATGCGGACATATTATTTTAGGATTACCTGGAGAAAATGCAGAAGAATCGCTTAGGCAAGCACCAATTATTTCGTCTTTACCACTAGATATCTTAAAAATGCACCAACTACAAATAATTAAAGGTACAAAGTTAGAAAAAGATTATGTCAGAAATCCTTTCCATCTTTACACTATAGATGAGTATATATCATTGATATCCGAATATATACAATACCTAAGAAAAGATTTAATTCTAGAAAGGTTTGTCTCGCAATCACCAAAAGATATGTTGCTAGCTCCACATTGGGGAATAAAAAACTATGAATTTACGAATCTTTTAAATAACAAGCTGCGCTCTGAAGATATATATCAAGGCAAAAAAATCAAGGATTAGATTGGGCAATATTAATATTGATGCCACTCTCTTTTATAATTTTTGAATAGTTGTTATCTTTCAAAAGCTCTGCTATTGTAGTATCTGTATTTTTCATGTAACCGCTGACTATCTTTACATAATTGCTATTAAATACCTTTTTCTTCATGACATGGTTTGCTACCCACTGAATTTTTCCAATGTGCATATCACGTTCCAATTGACTACTCGTCTCAAAATTTTTCAAAGGATACAAACTTAATATGTAGAAGTTTAAGCAATCAGGAACAATAGCTTGCCGATTCATCATCTTACGTTGATCTGCTGAATAGAATTTCTTATACAATGGATATTTTTCACCTAAGTACTTGTCAAGTGATATACCTATACTCTGGTTACCAACTACAACACTCTGATCAAGAGCTCCTATCTGAGTGTATATGTGAGGCATAGGGAAATTCGGTATCAACTTATTCAGTCTAGAAAAAGCATCATTCATATTTTTGTTTACATCATCCATATTTGCGTATTCAACTTCTACATCGGATACAATACTCTGCAAGATTGTATCCTGATAAAAATTAAGAAATTTGGAATTAATTTCCGGATCATTTACTTCACCTAATTTTAATACATCTTCTATCAAAGTACGGGTTTCCATTGGAAAACCTGTATTCATTTGTTGTAATGCTGAAAAATCACCTGTTGTGAGATATGTACTCTCCAAACGGTCATAACGAGATATATCCAATTCTGATTTTTCATCATAATCATTGCTTGGTTTAAAATGGAACTCACAACTTATTGTAAGAACCATCAATACTAATAATATGTAATAAGCTTTGCGCACTAAATATATCTACTTTTATTGAATACTGTTAAAATTTTATGCAAAAGTACTAAAAAATATATTCAAAACCAAATATAAAGCTAAAAAAATTAAATTAGTTGCACAAATTGTTGAAATTGTGTAATTATTTGTTGATAATTTAATATTTTCAACGCTATCTTGTCTGTTTGAAGTACCTTTGCCTTTTAAATAAACAAACTAAAAACATTATGAGAAAATTATTTGTAGGTCTGTCTTTGATTTCGATAGCTCTATGTGCTTCTGCTCAGCAATCGATAAATATTACAGTATACAACAAATCAAAAATTGTGCGCGAAAATGCGCCAGTAGTCATACAACTTAATAAATATGGCAATGTTAAGTCTGCAATTGTTACTCTTGACGGAAAAGAAATTCCTTGTCAACTTGATGATCTTAATGGTGACGGAACAAACGACGAACTGTGTTTCATAACTGATATTAATAAAGAAAGTAATCAGAAGTTCAATATCCAATTATTTGATAATGGCAAACCTAAAGAATATAAGGCTAATGTTTATGCAGAAATGCTTCTGACTAATAAGAAAATAACAAGTTCTAACAAACAGAATCTTTATATAAGTAGCCTAACCACAGACCGCGGCGTTAATCCATATTGGATGATACATCATCATGGGCCAGCCTTCGAAAGTGATCTTGTGGCATATCGAATATATTTTGACCATAGACAAACTGTTGATATTTATGGTAAGAGTCATAAAGGACTCGAATTGAAACAGACTCAATTCTATCCTGACAAGACACAAAAGGCAGCGGGTACGGGTGACGATGTACTATGGGTTGGCGAAACTCTCGGTGTCGGAACTCTTCGTGGATGGGATGGCAAGGCTCCTGTTATGATTAGTGATGTAGAGCACCGTACAGAACGTATACTGGCTCGCGGACCTTTACGTACAGTTATTGAGATAGTTGATAAAAACTGGAAACCAAGCACAAAAGATGAGCCGGTTGATATGACAACACGTTACACACTTTATGCAGGCCATCGCGACTGTAATGTTGATATAAAGTTTAGTAAGCCTGTAACTTCATATAATTTTTGCACTGGTATAATTAATGTAAAGAACTCTGTAGAATTTTCTGACAAGAAAGGACTTCGAGGATGCTGGGGAACAGACTGGCCTGTATCAGAAAAAGACTCTGTAGGACACAAACGTGAAACTGTAGGTCTGGGAATTTGCATAAATCCCAATAACATTATTAATGAATTACCTGCAGATAAAGACAATTATGCATTTGTGGTTTCAACAAAAACAGATGAACTACACTACGGAATTGTATTCTGTAGTGATAATGAAGACTTCGGATATCACAATGCAAAGAGTTGGTTTAAATTTCTCAAAAACTGGAAAGAAGAGTTATGCAATCCGTTAGAATACTAAGGCAATTTTGAGAATGTTTTTCGACCTTTAATATAATACTGCCAGAGTAGCGAATAATTACGCTTCTCTGGTATTATTTTTACTACAGATGTCTGTTGGATTTTTAGTCGGTCTACATCAAAACTTTTCCGCCATTTTTTATAAGCCCTTCTTGCCTTATAAATAGCCTTAAAATCTCCGATATTGAAATTAACGAGTAATGTTTCAAATGCAGCAAGATAATCCAAGAACCAGCGTACACGCATAACATGTTTTAATTCATCATCTGGCAAATTTTTGTAAAGCATAGTCAAATTGTTGCGAAAATTCAAAAAAGTCTTCATCGGATTACTTTTTGGCAAAGTACCACCTCCAACATGATAGACGTAACTTTCAGGTATACAATATATTTTTCGTCCCATAAGTCTTAACCTCCAGCATAAGTCTATTTCCTCATTGTGAGCGAAGAAACGACCATCAAGACCTCCAACTTCTTTATAATCCTTAGCTCTTATCATTAAAGCAGCACCGGTAGCCCAAAAAATCTCTGTAGCATAGTCATACTGCCCATTATCTTCTTCTACATTATTAAACACTCTGCCTCTGCAAAATGGATACCCATATTTATCTATATAACCACCTCCGGCTCCGGCATATTCAAAAAAATCTTTGTCTGCCTCTGACAACAGCTTTGGCTGGCATGCAGCTGTCTCTGGATGTACATCCATAAATTCAATCAATGGAGTTAACCAATGATGCGTAACCTCTATATCAGAATTTAGTAGCAAATAATATTCAGCATCAATCTGATCTAGGGCTTTATTATATCCATCAGCAAATCCCCAGTTTTTTTCTAGTTGAATCAATTTACATATTGGAAAATCTTTTTTCAACATCTCTATAGATCCATCTGTAGATGCATTATCAGCCACATATATAGAAGCATCATCACGAGAATACTCGATCAATGAAGGCATATACTGATTTAGCATTGACTGACCATTCCAGTTTAATATTACAATTGCTACTTTATCCATTATCTACTACTTTAGTTCGGCTATTAAAGCCGAATTATCAAAATTAAAACCAACTAATTTCACACCTATCAATTTATTATCCATCTCGACTGATGAATATTCTGCCGGTAGCTCAACACGTATATAGTTTTTAGTAAATCCATGCATGGATTTACCACGCGGAGCTTTCTCAAAAAGGACTTCGGCATCACAACCTATATGCCTAGAATAAAACTCATAAGTTTTCTTGTCAGATAGCTCTAGAAGCCTCTTACTACGTAGCTTTTTGTCTTTGTCTGAAACCACATAAGGAATACTCAAAGCAGATGTGCCAGGGCGTTCGGAGTAAGGAAAAACATGCAACTGAGTTACATCTAGAGAATCCAAGAAGCGATATGTCTCTTCGAAATATTCAGGTGTTTCCCCCCTCGTACCAACCATAACATCAACACCAATAAAGGCATCTGGTATTTTTTCTTTAATTAGATTTATTTTGTAAGCAAATAAAGCACTATCATAACGACGATGCATCAACTTAAGAACTGCATCAGAGCCACTCTGTAGAGGTATATGGAAATGTGGCATAAAGGCTCTACTGGTTGCACAGTAATCAATAAGAGAATCTTCGAGCAAGTCTGGTTCCAGACTACTTATTCTAAAACGATGTATTCCTTCTACTTGATCTAAAGCCTTTACAAGGTCAAGGAACGTTTCACCGGTTGTTCTTCCAAAATCCCCTATGTTTACACCAGTAAGTACGATTTCTTTTCCACCTTCATTTGCGGCAGATTCGGCTTGAGCAACAAGTGATGCAATAGTAGGGTTCCGACTAAATCCACGAGCAAAAGGTATTGTACAATAGGTACAGAAATAATCACATCCATCTTGCACCTTTAAAAAATATCTGGTACGATTACCTCTTGAACAACTGGGAGCAAACGACTTGATATCTTTAGTCTTAACAGAAAAATGCTGATGCAAAGATACATCTTTCTTAGAGCCACTCCAGGCCTCAGATAAGAACTGAATAAGATTAGCCTTTTCATCTGAACCCAAAACGAGGTCTACCCCTTCTATATTACTAACTGTTTCAGGTTCTAACTGTGCATAACAACCAGTTACGACAACAAAGGCGTCTGGATTGTTACGAACAAGACGATGGATTGCCTGACGGCATTTATGATCTGCAACTTCGGTTACAGAACATGTATTTATTATACAGATATCTGCCTGTTCATCATTACGGGCTGTTTTTACCCCCATATCATGCAACATCTTTCCAAATGTAGATGTCTCAGAAAAGTTAAGCTTGCAACCTAATGTAAAATAGGCTGCCGTTTTGCCTTGAAAGGCGGATGAATCTATCATATTATAATGTATTGAAAACCTTGCAAAGTTACATTAAACCTATCGAAGAACAAAACAAAAATAGAAATTTTATGCATGTCAATATTTAACACTCCACAATTGGTTGATTTTCAGATAGTTATCAAAAAGTTACATTTTAATAAAAAAAAAGTGCAAAAAAAAGGAACAACGTATTAAAAAAATAATTACCTTTGCAACGTTTTAATAAACAAATGATTGTTTTACAGATTTAAAAAGCAAAGAAAATGAAAAAATTAGTTTTAGTATTCGTAGCTGTAGTAGCTATCTCTTTCGCATCTTGTGGTCACAAAACAGCTCAGGCTCCTGCACAGGACTCTGACTCTGTAGCAACTGTTGACAGTGCTGCAAACGATTCAGCTGCTGCTGATTCTGCTGCTGTTCCAGCTGATAGCGCTGCTGCTCAGAAGTAATCATGAGATTCGCGTAAGGCGAATGTGATTGAAAGAAACTGACCGCTAGACTTAGTCTAGCGGTTTTTTTATTTAATACGATCAATAGATGGTATATAAGACATTCTATAGGATTGGACTGTACCAAAATAGAAAGGTATTTAATAACTAAATAGATCTATAACAATCATTTTTTATAAAATAATACCACTTTACCACTTTTATGAGTAATTGACTGATTATCAATGTATTAAAAATTGAAAAAAATAATTTATATACCACTAATCCGCCACGAAGCCTTCACTATCTACGACTTAATATCGAACCATTTAGATTAATGGCAGACTATCATCATTTTTTTTGCGTTAAGAAAATCAGGAAGGGTTTTAAGTTTCTGTAAAGTGGATCAGGAAAGATTTTAATAATCTGTATAGTAATTCAGTAAGTATAACAACAAAGATGTATACCTAATTCAGGCATAGTCAAAAGCATAGCTCCAACAGTTAAAAAGCTATGCCTTTGAGATGCAAGAGCATAGCTTTCACCTCATCAAGTAATAGCTCCTATAGTTCAAAAGCTATGCTTTAAATATTTTGGAGGATAATTTCTGAGTGGTATTTGAGTGACGTTTCGTGACGGTTATTTCTATTTTCTTAAATGCTATTATATTGATATTGTGTCAGTTAACATATAGAGTGGTAAAGTGGTAGTTATTATTATTATTTTATACTGCAAAGGGCAAGAACCTGATCACGTGCACCTCCTCATTGCTATCCATGTGTTCACCGCTGCACCTTAAACCATCACAATCCCCCTCTCTAGTTATCATACTTAGAGTCTATACTCTAAGTATATAAAACTGTACAATAAAAAGGAACGGCTGCTTAAATACTCTGCTTAGATATTATTTCCAGTAATTCATATTTATCCGTATCTCCATCTGCAGGAGGGTTATCAATAGGAGTTATTCTTACACGCAATTTACAAGAGTATCCCTTTACATAATTAAATCCTTCAATATCACCGATATTTATATACAATGTTTGATTTGAACCTTCTACAGTGCATTTCATTACCTGAACTGTACCTACAGAACCAGGAGGTCTAACTCCTACTGATACCAAATCAGGATCTACATTCATTACTACAGTTTTACCGATACTACCGTTACTATCATCACTACATGATATCATGATTGTGATAAAAAGAACAGCAACAATGCCAAATAATTTTGTAACTAAAAATTTCATGACTATAATTAAGATTAAATAAATAAAGTAAGATTCTCAACACATTTAAATATTACTATGCATTTTGACCTATTTGCAAAGATAGTAATTATATCGAAATAATTTCTGAATTTTATATAATTTTATAATATAGACCGTGAAAGTTAACACAAAAAAAAGACATAATAACATTTGTAAATATATACCATATTAGATAGCAATAATCATATCCATGCTTGGGTCATCAGATATAGAAAAAGAAATCAATTTTTCATTAAACATATCCATTATCGGCAAAAAGCCAACCTCTTTTACCGTAAACAAAAGAGGTTGGCTATAAGATTTTTAAGACCCTCGTAATTACAGCTTACTGCAATAATAGAGGGTTAGTCGCAGAAGACAACTCTACATTTGTACCACCTATTACAGTTATTCCGTCTTTTATTGTAATACGGGTGCCTGTGATAATATACTCGCCTTCGATTTTATAAGTACCACTGAACAAGCCACTGAGTCTGAAATGATTGTTATTCAGCGTATCAGAAACTGTAGAAATAGTATCGCCTACCGAGGAAACAGTAAAGACACGCATTGCTTTGTTTGCAGGTGACAAATATCCTTCTATATAAGAAGTATTAGCCGCAATATAAGACCGAATAACAGGTTTTAGTGAATAAGAGCCATTACCTCTTGCAACAATTGAACGTGCTGCATCAAAGTCAATAAGTACCTTATAGCCACTTGTTAATGTAGGGATAGACTGAACATTTAATTTTAGTCCTGATGTAGATCCACTGGGTACAACCAGATCCTTTGTGGTTCCATCACTTAATCTTACGGTATTGTTACTTCCTAATACTAATCTTATCTGTGTAACTTTTTCACCTGCATTGAGTCTAATGTTCGATAATAATGAATCTTTTCCGTTGGCAAACTGTGTAATCTCTACAATTGTCTCTTTAATGGGCAAGGTTGTCCAATTGATGGAATCTGTAGAATAACTAATTGATTTAACATCAATATAAACTGCCTTATATCCTTTTTGTGCAGGGGCATCTGTAAGATAAAACCCCACACTCGATTTTTCATTTGAGCTGTTACTACTGTTATCACTCGTACAAGATGCAAGTGATAGGACTGTTAATCCAAAAACGGAGATAAGAAAACACTTTTTTTTCATAGGTATGAATTTGAACGTTTATTCATTAACTAAATATTTATCAACTGTAATGGTACAAAGATAACAATATTTATACTTTTATGAAAATAAAGGAATTCTCTTGATTGCTTAATTTATGTTGTTTCACTAAATACGAATAATTATTAATTTTATATTAGTTTTTTTCATATATCCCGCCACTTCACTATACGAAGTGGCGGGGAAATAAACGGTTTATTTTATCGGTACAGCTATTTGGGTGAGTGAATGAGGTGCAAACGAACAGGTTACCTGACCGTTCTTTACTTCAGCCTTAGACTCTACCGGTAAATACTCATCACGTTTAGAATAAGTGAATCTTTCCTTTAAGTCGCCTGTAAGGGTGCTGATGCGGGCTTTGCCGGTAAACTTGCAGGTTCCGACATTACTGATTGTAGTGGTGATTGCCTTATCCTTATGTCTATTGACAACATTAACAAAGAGGGTCTTACCATCTTCAGATGTTACAGATGTTACATCCAAGTAAGGGATGTCTTGCTTCTCTTCCAATTTATATGTACCACAGTCGACCTTTGTATCATAAGACACTCCACGACAATTGGTGGTAAACATCTTAAATGCATGGAATATCGGTGACCTGTATGTGCCGTGTGTAGAATCGTTGGATAGTAATGAAGCGAGCATGGTGAAGTTTGCCATCTTTACAATATCAGCATGACGGATAAATGAATTGAAACACATGGCGTCTTCAAGTACTGCCATATAGTTGCCACCAAATACGCCCCACTCGTCTACAGCCAATTTTAAAGGTTGTTTCTTTGGATATTTGGCTGTAGTCATATCTATAAGTGCTTTAGGCGTAAGTATTTTCTCTTCGAAATCGATAGCTCCTTTGCCCATAGAATAGTAATAGTCGTTGGCCTTATCCTTGGCAAGAGCATCTCCCCAATAACGGTGAACAGACATATAGTCGGCTACACCGGTGAGGTTGTCGATCACCTTACGATCCCAGTCGAGCCATACGCCGTCGTCCTGATAGTTAGCAGCTCCGCATACTACGAACTTAATGTCTTTATCTACCATCTTTAAGGCTTTGGCAGCCTCGGTAGCTATCTTGACATAGTCGTCAGCATTCTTATAACCCATAATCCAAGGTGCTCCGTCTACTTCATTGCCGAGACCCCAGATTTTTACGTTATACGGTTCAGGATGACCATACTGGGCACGTAGGTCTGAATAATAAGTTCCACTCTTTATATTGGTATACTCAAGCCAATAGGCTGCATTGCGAATATCGCCAAGACCGAGGTTAATGCATATCACATTCTCTGTACCCATGGCTTTGTTCATCTGTATCCACTCGTCTGTACCAACCTGATTGGTATCATATCCACCCCATGCCAGGTCTATACGAACAGGACGTTTTTCTTTAGGACCGATACCATCCTGCCAGTTGTATGCTGCCACATAGTTACCACCGGGCCATCTCATATTGGTAAGCTTTAACTCTCTGACAGCATTGATATAGTCAGACTTGAAGCCATCCTTATTGGCCAAAGGCGATGACGGGTCGTAAACCGGTCCGTAGATAGTATTTTTGATAGGAAACTGCCGTGACCTCCCGATAGGTTCGGCAAAAACCCCATAGATGTGTGGATCTACGCTCGAGATAGGACGATCTGTGTTGACAATAATCCTTGCATCAGTGCGTTGATCTTGACTTTTCACGGCTCCTTTAGCAAAAGCCGTAGAACCTGCCAATGTGATAGCAGACCCAAGAAACATTAGTTTAAGATAATTCATTATCATTTTTGATTTAAAGTTATTAAAATTACGAAACAAATTTAATAACGAATCAAAATAATTGTTCGCACGAATGATTAAAATTAATAAAAATGTAACGTGACAAAAAGTTTTTGTTATTTTACTTTTACACGAACATGCATGTCAAAGACTAATAGCAAAAAGATTTTTACTTTATCAGGATGGTATAAAATTTTATTCAAACTTAATCATATCTGGCAACTGCACAAAATAATCATTAGACCAAATATTGAGTTCTTTAGAGACATTACCTAAGACAATAGGACATTATTAATGCTGCAAATATGGTAAAAAATGAATAGAAAAACATGTTTTACTAGTTTTTCTATTCAATATTTTACTATTTAACTATAGGGGAACATAAAATCAGGCTCCGTGGAACATATACTCGTTCTGTACATCTTGAGTAAGACGGGTAAATATCTCATTTATCAGACCATCTGCTACAGCTAAGGCTCTGCTGAACATATCATCTGAGAAATGCTGTAACAGGCCATGAGCTTTGATAGGCTGCTCCTTGTAGAGTTTAAGATATTCCGCCTCCATCTCTTTCTGCCTCTGGTCGTTTTCTGACTCCAAACGTTGATAGGCTTCTTTGATTATAGGTGCATATGCATTATAATTCATCATACCCAAAGTCATAACCTTGCGGAATTTCCAATAGGCAGATTCATTGTCAGCATGATTGTTACCGATCTGATATGGATAAGGAACACTCTTTACACCTTGATATAATGGCAGAAAGGCCCCAAGATCGGCCATACCAAACGCAACGTAGGTTATGCAGCCAATCTCTTTAGGTAGTTGTGGACGAACCTGCAGGATATGAGTCTGAGTAGTCCGAAAAATAGCTACCGGGCGATATGGTTCCTTGCCATTGTTATGCAGATACGGATCGTGCTCTGTGCCATTGTAATGGAAACGGAAAGCAGAACGCATATCATCGATGCTGACAGGCGACTGGGCCTTGGCAAACACAGGGAAGGTATTCTTAATTACGTCGTTGTGTATTTGGGGTGAAAACATCTGCTGCAAACCCCACACACGTGGATAATTATAAGTGGTATCCAGTTTCTCATCTCTGGAATATGCTTCGTGAAAATCGAATTTACCCTTCTTAGGGTCGTACAGACCGTTATTGATGGCAAAATCGATAAGATCTGCACAAGCCATAAAGTTTTTTTTGTCGGCTGGATCATAATCGCGATAGCGGCTCTGATTGCCTGTTACAAAATAAAAGTCTTTCGGCATGCGACAAGCCAACCATTTATGGCCGCAGGCGTTCTCAAGATACCAGATCTCTTTGTTGTCAATAAAACCGATACCGAATCCCTCGGCCGAACCATATTGCTCGATAAGTGAGCCAAGGCGCTCTACTCCCTCGCGGGCTGTATGAATATAGGGGAGCACAATATTGTAAAGACAATTCTCGGCTAGAGCATCTGCTACATAAGGATCAGCAGCAAGAGCTTTATCGCTGCTGAAAATGGTCTCTGTAGAACTCATGCCGACCCCAGCTGTATTGAATCCGGCACTACCCCACTCGCCAGGGAACTGGAAATCGGGCAGAGCTGTATAGCCTAATGCATGGGATGGTAACGGGCAACGGTATTTGCTGTCTTTGGCGATAAACTCGGCAGGGCCGAAAGCGGTATCCTCGTAGACTTCAAAGTTAATGGCCATCATAGCGTCGAAATCACTGGAACGAGCTAAAAGCAGAGATCCGTCTGACGTCATATTTTTTCCTACAATAATTGTTGTACACTCTGAAGGAAGTTGACTCTTCAATTGTTTGTATTGTTTCATAATCAAAAATGTTTATTACTTTAATTCGGCTAAGATAAGCTTTTATTTTGAAAAGTCCAAAAAAAAGATGGTGCACTATTAAATATCACCATCTTTAAATCTATATTATAGAGTGGAATTTGCCAGCGGAGCAGCTTGATTGTATACTCTTGCTCCCAATTCTTTATCAAGCATAAAGATACCAAAACCGTTATCTTTAATCATATTAAGATTATCGATTATCGTCTGGGCGTTCTCTTCCTCTTCCACTTGTTCATCAACAAACCACTTAAGCATGCTCTGGGTAGCATAGTCGTTCTCATCGGTAGAAAGAGCGAAGAGATTATTAATCATTGCTGTAATCTTCTGCTCATGCTCAAGTATAGACTCGAAAACATCTAATAGTGATTTCCATTCTGTGGGCACAGCCTTAATGGGCGACAAGGTGACTCTACCATTGCGCTGAACTACATAGTTGAATAAGATTTTGGCATGGTCTTGCTCTTCTTTGAACTGAACTTCGTTCCATCTTGCCATACCTGTCTGACCTAATGAATGACAATATGCTGCCATAGACAAATACAAATATGCTGACCACATTTCGGCATTAATTTGGGCATTGATTGCCTCTTCCATTTTTTTACTTAGCATAGTTATAATTATTAGTTGGTTAAACAATATTGCAAATATAGTTATTTATTAGATATATGCAACAATTATATATGTATTTATTTTATTCTTCAAAAAAAGGAAATAATGTTGACATACATAATAATACAAAATTAATGAGTGTAAAAACAGCTCTTTATTATAGCAGATGGCATGCTTTTCACAAATAATAATTAAATTTGCATCTGTATTAAAAACATATATATGAAACTGAAAAGACACATAATCATTGCAGCGGCACTGCTGCAGACGATTGGCGCAGTGGCGCAAGGCACACTAACTGATTATAAAAGAGCGTATTCGCTTTCTGAAAAATTTAACAGTAACAACGTATTCAATTCTCCGGCAGACTTACAATGGAAGGATTCGACCGACATCTTTAGCTACTCTGTGCACACGGCCGACGGTGAAAGATTTGTAGTAGTGGATGCTGCAAGCGGCAAAAAGGATGTATTTAAATCTAAAGATGAGATGAACAAATCCATTGGAATCATTAAGAAAAAGGATGATAGCAAACCAATTTTTGGACGTAAGCATGAGCACCACTGGATGGAAGTGGACGAAGAGGACGAATCATATCCAGTAGCTTCGCCAGACGGAAAGATGGAAGCGTATATTGAGGGACAGAATGTAGTACTACATGAAGTGGGAAAGCCTTATACAGAAAAACGTATTCTAAGTACTGACGGCACTATTGATAACTATTATTCAGCATTGATTACATGGTCGCCTGATGGCAGATATATATTTACTTGTAAGCGCCGTCCGGTAAAGAAACGTTATGTCTATTATGTGGAGTCTTCGCCAGCTGATCAGTTACAGCCAATTCTGCACAAACAGGAATATGCTAAGCCCGGCGACGAGCTGCCATTCAAGGTTCCTTGTATATTTGATACGAAAACAGGTAAAGAGTTTGTAGCTGATACAAAACTAATGAGTGAGCAGTTTGATCTTAATACTTTTCAATGGACACCTGACAGCAAAGAAGTTACTTTCGAATATAACCAACGCGGACATAAGGTTTACAGAGTTCTGGCAATGTCGGCTACTACAGGAGATGTACGTACCATGGTAGAAGAGACGGCTAAAACGTTTGTAAATTACAGTCGTCATTATCGCTATGATTTCGAAAACGGAAAGAAATTGATATGGATGAGCGAGCGTGACAACTGGAATCAGCTGTATCTATATGACACACAGAAATCAAAGGTTATCCGCCAAATAACAAAAGGTGCATGGTGTGTAAGACAGGTACTTAATGTGGATGAGAATAACAATGTGATATACTTCTCAGCCTGCGGTGTAAATAAAAATGAGGATCCTTATTTTATACATTACTACAGAATTGGTATAGATGGTAAAAACATGATAGACATTACTCCTGCTGAGGGCAATCACAATGCTCAACTGAGCAAGGATATGAAATATATCATAGACAAATACTCTACTGTAGAAAAGGCTCCTATAACGGAATTGAGAAGTGCTGTTGATGGTAAGTTAATTAAGACTCTTGAGACTGCAGACATAAGCAAGTTGACTGCTAACGGATGGCGTGCTCCTGAGGTATTTAAGGCTAAGGGACGTGACGGAGTTACTGATATGTGGGGTATCATTCAGAGACCTACTAACTTTGACCCTAATAAGAAATATCCTGTGATAGAGTATATATATGCAGGTCCGGGTGATGCGTATACGCCTAAAAGTTTCATCTCTTACAATTGGAACACAACTTCGCTAAGCGAACTTGGGTTTATTGTGGTTCAGCTAGACGCGATGGGAACCAGTTGGAGAGGTAAAAAGTTTGAGGAGATATGCTATAAGAACCTAAAAGATGCAGGATTCGCTGATCGTGAGCTTTGGATAAAGGCTGCTGCAAAGAAGTATCCTTATATGGATGCTGACAATGTAGGTATATTTGGAGCCTCTGCCGGTGGACAGGAAAGTACTACGGCAGTACTGCTGCATGGTGATTTCTATAAAGCAGCTTACTCATCTTGTGGATGTCATGATAACCGCATGGATAAGATATGGTGGAACGAACAATGGATGGGTTATCCTGTAGACAGTACTTATGCTGAATGTAGTAATGTCGTTAATGCGCCAAAACTAGAGCGCCCGCTGATGCTCGTTGTAGGTGAACTGGATGATAATGTTGACCCATCGTCTACTTATCAGGTGGCTAACGCTCTGGAGAAGGCCGGTAAGGATTTTGAACTTGTGGTACTGCCCGGTGTGCATCACACCATGGGCGAGAAATTCGGTGAGCACAAGCGTTACGACTTCTTTGTACGTAACTTGCTAAAGGTGACTCCTCCATCATGGAATGAACTGAACAAATAGAGATTTAAGAATATAACAAAAAAGGGAATTTGAACTCTGTAATGAGCATCAAATTCCCTTTTTAAATATTAGATAGTTCTAGTTATTGACCGAACCTCCTACAATATCAAGCAATTCATTGGTAATAGCCTGCTGACGACTCTTATTGTACTGCAAGTTAAGCTGACGTAGAAGTTCATCGGCATTGTCTGTCGCAGTCTGCATTGCTACCATTCTGGCAGCGTGCTCAGATGCATTACTATCTAGCAGAGCTGTGTAAACCATAAGGTGCAGCATTTTCGGGATCAACTCAGAAAGAACGGTTTCCAAATCAGGCTCTACGATGAAATCATCATTTAAAGGCACTGCCTGGCCAGACTGATATTCTTTTGTTTTCTTGTTACGAAGATACTCCTGGGCCTTAGCTGTAGCGACATTAGAAGACAGGTCACGGTCATTGTCGGCTGTGAAATCCTCGGTCAGGTCTATCGGAAGGAAGGTGCGTCGTGTAAGGACCTGTGAACCAGCACTCTTAAAGTGATGGTATATCATCTCAACACGATCTAACTCTCCTTTTTTAAACTTGTCCATGATGTCTTTGGCTATGTCTATGCACTGAGATGAATTTGGCTTATCAGCCAATTCCACGAAATCGCCTGCTGATTTCAATCCGAGTTTCGCCACTTTTTCGGCTATGCGACGACCGATAGGATATATCAGTATATTGTCGTTGCCGAGACTGTTATACTCTTCAATAGTTTGCAGCATCATCTTGATAATGTTGGCATTATAGCCTCCACAAAGGCTGCTATTAGATGCATAGACAATCAGAGCAACACGCTTTACTGGACGCTCTACGCTAAATATAGTCTGAGCGTCGGCCTCACTGGCCAAGAACGATTTTAATATTCGTTCCAGCAAGTTCTCGTAAGGCAACATGTTCTGGATCATTACTTGTGCATGATGCAGCTTGGATGATGCAACCATCTTCATGGCACTCGTAATCTTACGGGTGCTGTTGACGGATGCTATTCGAGTCTTTATCTCTTTTAGTGACGGCATAAGCTATTACTTTTTATATTGACCGGCAATGTCGGCCATTGTAGATTCTATAACTTTGATATCGTCGTCACTTATCTGACCTGAACCTAATGTATCGATTATGTCCTGGTGGGTGCTGCGTAACTTATCAAGAAATGAATCCTGACACTCGCGTACATTCTCTACAGGTACATCTCGCATAAGGCCATGTGTACCGCAGTACAAAATGGATATCTGCTCACCTACAGGCATAGGGCTGTACTGTGGCTGAATAAGTAACTGATTATTCTTACGCCCTCTGTCCAATGTCATTGCTGTTACGGCATCCATATCACTTGAGAACTTAGAGAAAGCCTCCAGCTCTCGATACTGTGCCATGTCTATCTTTAATGTTCCTGCTACTTTCTTCATACTCTTAACCTGTGCGGAACCTCCCACACGGCTTACAGAGATACCAACATTGATGGCCGGACGGAAACCTTGGTTGAATAGGTCGGTCTCTAGATATATCTGACCGTCTGTAATTGAAATCACATTGGTTGGGATATATGCAGAAACGTCTCCAGCCTGAGTTTCGATAATAGGAAGAGCTGTAAGCGAACCACCCCCCTTAACATGCCCTTTAAGACTTTCGGGCAGATCGTTCATCTGTTCGGCTACTTCTTGCTGGTCGTTAACACGAGCTGCACGCTCAAGCAGACGACTGTGTAGATAGAACACATCACCTGGATATGCTTCACGACCTGAAGGACGACGAAGTATCAAAGAGACCTCACGATAGGCAACGGCCTGTTTAGACAAGTCATCGTATACAACAAGGGCTGAATAGCCACGGTCACGAAAATACTCGCCAATAGCTGCACCTGCAAAAGGTGCATAATACTGCATGGCTGCCGGATCGGCTGCTGTAGCGGCTACAATTATTGTATATGGCATTGCTCCATGCTCCTTTAGGGTAGACACTAGGGCTGCTACGGTAGATGCTTTCTGACCAATAGCTACATATATACAATATACAGGTTTGCCTGCTTCGTAAAAACTCTTCTGATTGATGATTGTATCAACAGCAATAGCTGTCTTACCTGTCTGGCGGTCTCCAATGATAAGTTCACGCTGACCACGGCCGATAGGAATCATTGAATCAACGGCTTTCAGACCTGTCTGCAATGGCTCTTTTACCGGCTGACGGTAGATTACGCCTGGTGCTTTACGATCAAGTGGCATCTCAAATGAGTCGGAAAGATCTATATCCCCCTTGCCATCGATAGCCTCACCAAGAGTATTGATGACACGTCCGAGCATGTTGTCGTTTACACGGATTGAAGCGATACGCTTCGTTCTCTTAACGACCATTCCTTCTTTGATGCCTGATGTAGAACCCAAAAGAATACAACCGACATTGTCTTCTTCCAAGTTCATCACAATAGCCATGGTACCATTTTCGAACTCAAGCAGTTCGTTGGCCTCAGCATTGCGCAAGCCGTAGATGCGGGCAACACCATCACTCACCTGGAGAACAGTACCTACCTCATCAAATTTCTCGCCACTACTGATACCCTGGAGCTGTTTTAGCAGTACTTCGGATACTTCACTTGGTTTTATTTTATCTGACATTTATTCTTTTATTAATAAATTACCTTTCATAACTGATAATCTCCATAAAAGGGGATTATTTCTTAAGCTGTGTAAGAACTGTACGCAACTGATTCTGTACACTTGCATCCAGTCTGTATGTGTCGTATTCAAGAATGAAGCCACCTATAATGTCGTGGTCCACTTCTGATTCGAACTCCACAGTTCCATTAGTTTTACTCTCTACCATCTGTTTCATTTTCTGCTCTGTGGCAGGAGATACAACAGCTGCAGTAGTTAGTTTCCCGCTGATAATGTTCTTCTGTTGTCTGTATAGAGTGATATACGAATTAGCCATGAATTGCAGGGTGTTTTCTCTATCCTCACCAAGTACCAGTCTAATAAAACTGATAGTAAGATCTGATACCTCTCCGCCACAGGCGGTAATGAGAATATCTTGTTTCTTATCCTTAGCAAGCATAGGGTTATCTATCGTAAACCTCAGTTCGGGCACACTGATATAGCTCTTTGCAAGAGTCTGCATCTCATAATACACCGTATCCTCAAGTTTAGCTTCGCAACTGCTCTTTAGCAGTGCTCGCGCGTATCTTACCGATATTACTCCTAAATCCATAACTTATTTATTTTTTATCGTCAACAGAGACTTCATCCAGCAGTCTGTCTATCATATCCATCTGTTTATCGTCTGTGTCTAACTTCTTACGAAGTATCTTCTCTGCAATCTGAACACTCAGTTCAGCTACTTGTGCACGTATCTCGCGTATGGCGTTCTGTTTCTCGCTCTCTATCTCAGCCTTGGCCTCTGACATTAAACGAGCTCCTTCGTCTTTAGCTTTGTCTTGCGCCTTAAGTACAATGGCATCGCGGGTGTCGGCTGCTTCTTTTAATATCTGCGCCTGTTTCTCACGTGCTTCTTGCAGCATGGATTCACTTTCAATACGGATGTTGGCCAGTTTCTCGTTGGCCTCGTGTGCCTTTTGCAGACTATCATCTATGTATGCCTTGCGGTCGTTTACCATCTTTATGATGACAGGGAACCCCCACTTCCACAAGATTGCAAGTACAATGATGAACACAAGGGCCATCCAGAACAGCAAACCAGTATCAGGAATTAATAATGACATAAGCTGTAATAAAAATTATGCAAATAGGGCAAGCAATGATATAATGACTGCAAAGAATGCTACACCCTCTACAAGAGCAGCAGCAACAATCATATTTGAACGTAGATCACCCATCTTCTCTGGTTGACGTGCCATGGCATCCATAGCCTGACCACCAATACGTCCAATACCAATACCTGCACCAATGGCAGCTAAACCTGCGCCTACAGCGGCACCGAACTTTGCGATAGCAATATCTGCTAATAATAATGATAACATAGTTTTGAATTTTTTTAGTTATTATTTTTTGCTTTTTGTTCTTAATACTTATGCTAAAACTATTTAACTGTCTTAGCTTCAGCCTCACCTTTAACATGGGCGAGAGAGATAAATACGGCACTCAGAATTGTAAATACTAATGCCTGTATGAAACATACCAGAATTTCGAGAAGCATCATAAAGATACTCATCGCAACACTGACTACTGTCATAGATGAACCTGCTATGGCATTAACTCCAAACATAATGAATATTATGCATGTAAGTGATATTGCTATGGCATGTCCAGCCATCATGTTGGCAAAAAGTCGAATCATAAGTGCCAACGGTTTTGTGAAGATACTGAAGAACTCAATGAATGGCATCAATGGTACTGGCAACTTAAGCCACATAGGAACTTCTGGCCAGAAAATATCTTTCCAATATGCTTTCGTGCCCGTTACATTTGTTATTATAAATGTACAAATGGCTAAGAAAAACGTACAGGCGATATTTCCCGTAAGATTACCTCCTCCAGGTGGAAAAGGCATCACTCCCATGATATTGGCTATGAAGATAAAAAAGAAACACGTAAGTAGATAAGGTGCATATTTGTCTGCCTCCTTACCGAGAGACGCTTTCACTACATCATTATAGACGTACATGATAAACATACTCATAAAGCCGGTGAATCCTTTTGGAGCGTAATCATCAACTTTGTGTTTCTTACACCAACGTGCTGGTACTAACACACATATCAATAACAGGATTGCATCGATAAACAACACGGCTACCGTCTTTGTTATAGACAAGTCGAGAGGACGGACCTCTGCTCCGTTTACTGTCTCGCAAATCTTGTTCTCATGATCTTTACTGCCTGATATGTAAAGTCCGTAAGGGCCTGGACGATTGCCTTTAGCATCTTTCTCTTCAGAAAAAGCGCTACTGCAAAACACATGCCAGCCTGTGGTACTTTTCACAATGACAGGAAGACTGATTATGATAGGTGTCTTACCAATATTGGTAATGTGCCATTCATAAGAATCCTTGATATGACCCCACAAAGTGCCTTGAAAATCGATACCTTTCTTTGCTGGTTCTGAACCAGAAGCATATGAGGGTGCTACGACTAGCGCCAACATCAATATCAAGAGCAATTGTTTTAATCTTGTCATATTATTTTTCTATTTTATTGTGTTTCTCTACTTTTGAGAAGTATACTACATCAAAAATGAGTGTTACGAGATAGAACACGATGAACATTATTATAAAATTGCGGATGTCGGCGCGAACGCGGACGATCAGACAATAAACAACAATCACCATTACAGCTGTAAGCATACGCAATGCAGATGCAACCATATAGAACTTTACTAAATTCATTGGTGATGACTTTGCTACGGCCTTCCAACTGTATCCGTATATATACAATACAAAAATGGAATAGACTGTAGATATAGCCAATTCAGGTGCCATAAGCGGACGGTCTGTTATCCTTGACAAATACGTTAGGAAACCCATACAGCACAATGCTAGCGCTATAACAAGCCATAGACTACGCTGAACATACCGCTTTGTTATCTCTTTTACCTTATTTTCATTCATACAACTATACTTCTACACAGATGCGAACCTCATTTTTTTGTACTTCAACAAAACCTGCGGTAATGGCCAACTGTTTCGTTCCTTCTTTGGTGGTATACTCCACGTCGCCTTTCTGTAAAGACGAAATAATTGGAGCATGATCTGTAAGTATCTCAAAGGGACCTAAGGTTCCGGGTACTTGCACTCTGTCTACTTCACCTGTATACATAACCTTTTCGGGAGAAACTATTTTTAAATTTAAGCTCATATCCGTACAGTTTATTTTTATACTTTTGCTGCCTCAAGCAACTTTTTGCCTTTAGCTATAGCATCTTCGATCGTACCTACATTAAGGAAAGCCTGTTCAGGAAGGTCGTCAACTTCTCCATCAAGGATCATCTTGAAACCTTTTATACATTCTTCAATAGGTACCATTACACCTTTTATACCCGTAAACTGCTCAGCTACAGTGAATGGTTGAGAGAGGAATCGCTGTACACGACGCGCACGGTTGACAGTTATTTTATCTTCATCACTCAACTCATCCATACCCAGAATGGCAATGATATCTTGCAATTCCTTATAACGCTGCAGTATCTCTTTGACACGCTGAGCTGTTTCGTAATGATCCTTACCAACAATAAGTGGATCAAGAATACGAGATGTAGAACCTAGTGGATCTACGGCAGGATAAATACCTAGTTCGGTTATCTTACGGCTTAACTCTGTGGTTGCATCAAGATGTGTAAATGTTGTCGCTGGTGCAGGGTCGGTCAAGTCATCAGCAGGTACATATACAGCTTGCACTGATGTGATAGAGCCCTTCTTTGTTGATGTGATACGCTCTTGCATTGTACCCATCTCACTAGCCAGTGTAGGCTGATATCCTACAGCCGAAGGCATACGACCTAACAGCGCAGAAACTTCAGAACCAGCCTGTGTGAAACGGAATATATTATCAATGAAGAACATTATATCTGCAGCTTCACCATTTTTACCTCCGTGATCACGAAACTCTTCTGCTACAGTAAGTCCTGAAAGAGCAACTGATGCACGTGCGCCCGGTGGCTCATTCATCTGACCATATACAAGTGTGGCCTGACTCTTCTGTAATTCTTCGGGATCAACAAGGGATAAATCCCATTTCCCTTCTTCCATTGCCTTTTTGAACTTATCGCCATAACGTACGACTCCTGAATCTATCATATCACGGATAAGATCATTACCCTCACGGGTACGCTCTCCTACTCCTGCAAATACAGAATATCCATTATGACCCTTAGCTATATTATTGATAAGTTCCATGATAAGTACTGTCTTACCAACTCCGGCGCCTCCAAAAAGTCCGATCTTACCGCCTTTCATATACGGTTCTAGTAGGTCGATAACTTTAATACCTGTAGCAAGCATCTCTTTATGCGTGGAAAGGTCTTCGAACTTAGGCGGTTCACGATGGATAGGATAAGCTCCTTGCATATCCAATGGTTTCATACCGTCAATCGGTTTTCCGATGACATTCATCATTCTACCTTTTATCTGTTCACCTGCCGGCATTACAATAGGACTACCTGTTGGAACGGCTTCTAAACCGCGCTGGAGACCATCTGTATTGTCCATAGCTACGGTACGCACAGTATCTTCACCGATATGCTGCTGTACCTCGACAATAAGTTCTCGACCGTCGGAACGGGCAATCTTCAAGGCTTCATGAATTTTCGGCAACACTTTCTCAGGATCCTGTCCTTTGGTATCGAAATAAACATCAATAACAGGACCGATAATCTGTGAAATGTGTCCAATAATTTGTGACATAAGCGTTATTATATTAATACGTTAATATTCTCGAGAAAGCAAAAGTACCAAATAATCTAAAACTGGCAAAATAATATGCGTATACTGTTCGCAAATATACCAATAATGCAGACCTATTGGTATTATTTTATATGCTCAATTCATCTAATACTTTAATAAGACTTTTATCGAATGGTTTATCTGAACGAATAGCTTCGCTAAATGGTACATAAACGACCTCATTATTGCGTAAACCTACCATTATGTTACGTTGGCCTTGCATAATAGCCTCTATCGCGCCAACGCCTGTACGACTCGCCAATATTCGATCGTGAGCAGATGGACGTCCACCACGCTGAAGATGGCCAAGTATAGACACTCTTACATCGTAATCAGGGAACTCTTTGCGGACACGGTCGGCATAATATAATGCTCCGCATTTAGGACTTTCTGATACAATTACTATACAACTTCTTTTACTCTTACGGATACCACGTTCCATAAAGCGAGCCAACTGGTCAACATCTGTAGAGTCTTCCGGAATAATTGCGGCTTCTGCGCCACTGGCAATAGCACTGTTTTGGGCCAGAAAACCTGCATCACGTCCCATAACCTCTACGAAGAATATTCGTTCGTGACTCTGAGCTGTATCTCTAATACGGTCTACACACTCTACAATTGTATTCATTGTTGTATCATAGCCTATCGTAGAATCGGTACCATACAAGTCATTATCTATAGTTCCTGGTAGACCTATACAACAAACATCATACATTTCAGCAAAATCTCGGGCCCCGGTCAATGAACCGTTTCCACCGATTACAACAAGAGCATCTATACCTTCTTTTACAAGATTGTCGTAAGCTTTCTGTTTACCTTCGTCTGTCATAAACTCCATACTACGAGCGGTCTTAAGAATTGTACCTCCTGACAGGATAATGCCACTTACATTCTCGGTCGTAAACGGATGGATATCATCATTAATAAGACCATCATATCCTCTGTATATGCCTTTAATGTCAAACCCATTACAAATACCTGCACGGGTTACAGCACGGATTGCAGCATTCATTCCAGGAGCATCTCCTCCAGAAGTCAACACCCCAATTGTTTTAATTTTTGCCATAATAGAATTCTCCTTTTACCTATATTATTATATGTTTATCTGTAAATAAAGTACTCCTAATCCTAGTAGCCAGCCTATCAAAACTTTAACTCCAAAATTACGAATATACCATCCCACATGTACTTTTTCCATTTTAATTAATGCCAGTCCACTAAGTGAACCAATAGCCATTATGCTACCACCAATAGCTGTACAATATGAGATAATTTTCCAATATGCACCATTCTGTACGAACGACATCATATAGTCTGAATCAACCCAATGATTAAGTGTGCTTGCATCTAATATCGGATATAGCGAGAACAGGCTCATTGCTGATGCAAAAGTATCAAGAACTGTACTTATAAGTCCTGAAAGCAGTCCCATTATCCATATATTGTGTATATTATAATCACACCATTCTGAACACAATTTGATAGCACCTGTTTCTTGCACTACCCCAATAGCCAACATGATACCCATTACAAAAAGCATCATCTGTATTACTCCATATTGAAGAACACGTGGCATACGACGCTGAATTCTCTGGTCAGCATTCATCAGTTTGCGATTAACTATCTCATTTACCACCCATAGTAATGACAATACGCAAAGAGCGCCGAGAAAAGGACTTAGTTTTGTTATATTGTGGAATGTAGGTATAAACCATAATCCGCCAATTCCTACTATAAACATAAGTAGACGTTGCCATCTGTTGAGGTTGGTATCATCACCACGATATGGCATAGGAGCCATCTCAATATCAACAGTTTCGGGCAGACTGCGACTAAGTAAATACGTTGGTACTATCCAAGCAACAATACAAGGTAATGCTAATGATGCTGAATAATTAGAAGCAGTAACTGCTCCTGTATTCCATAATACCAAACCAGTTGTATCTCCTATTACGGTAAGGGCTCCACCGCAATTGGCTGCCAATACAATAGCACATCCATAGAGTATACGTTGACGCCTACTATGTAGCATATCATGCATGATTACAAGCATCATCGTAGTTGTAGTGAGATTATCCAAATTAGCTGAGATAGCAAATGTAATTATCGACATAGTCCACAATAACTTACGGCTATTTCGGGTACGCATAATCTGAGAAAGGAAATCAAAACATCCGTTATTATTAAGTATCTCAACAATGGTCATCGTTGCAAGGAGGAATAAGACTATCTCTGATGCTTTGCCTACGTACTTCAAAAAGATATCTTGTGCTATATATTGCTTTACATATACACTAGTAGGTACGGCACCTGCAAGAAAATTAGAATATTCTTGGGGATGCTGGCTCATAACAAAATCGTTGCCATAGCAGATGTAAAGCACCCAGCCAACAGTACACATGAACATAGCCACTGCGGCTTTGTTCACATTGGTTACCGTCTCTGTTGCTATGAGAATATAGCCTATCAGTAATATGGCGACAATTATAAGTGTCATAAATCAATATTTAACAGCTACAAAGTTACTAAATATTATCAAACAACAAAGAAATGCGACATTTTTTTATATCGGTTTAACGGGATTTTAATAGATTCCCGATTAATTGACCTTTTTACTTTCGAAATTGTACAATTGATTTTTATATATAAATAATCCTATAAAAAATGTGTATATAATGCTTTTAGGACAATTTAAACTTATCTTTAAGATTACTCCACAATCCTGTCTTACGATGTAATATTCGTAATGAAATAATAGCACTGATTATGAATAGCAAAGTACCTGTTATTAAATAACATAAAGGATTTTCTATGTAAGTGACAACATATGCAAGAAGACCAATAGGAATCTGTATAAGTGAATATAGTAATACAGATTTTGTAACTTTATAGCTGTATTTATAGCTAGAAAAAGCAAGTAACACAACAAATTCTATTAAACCGGAAACAGTCAACGCAATACCGGCACCCGTAAGTTGCCAAAATCTAAATCCCAATATTACAAGAACAACTACAATAATATCATATACAGACTCTAAAAATAAGTATGTTTTTGAGTCTCCTTTTGCTAATGGAATATACTCTATCGGTAATTTTATTGCTCGAAAGTACATCGCAATTATCACAATTTGAATCATACCAATTACTGGAAGAAATTTACCACTATAAAGTAACGGAAGGATAACTGGTAAGGCTATCATAAAGAATACCAACATTGGTGAAATAATAAGTAATGAAACTTCAATCTGACGGTTTATAACTAGATTCAGCCTATTAATATCATTACCGATAGCAGAAAGTCTTGGAAAATAGTCTGTTTCCATAGCAGAGAACACCATACCGGCATACGTCATTGTTATCATATAGCCTGCATTATAAAGACCCACCATGGCTAAGGATGATGTTTGATTGATAAATGATCGTATCAAAAAGTCTGCTCCACTACCTAATATACCAACTATAACAAAGGCAATACCTAATTTTAATACGCCACTATCGTTATATATTATTTTTTTTGATATATCTATTTTAAGTTTATATAACTTATAAGAATACATTATAGTGACCACCATTGACGTTATTGACATCAAAAGGAGCGATGGAACAATACCCCTCTGCCCCCAATAATAATATAAAGGAGCTGAAATAAATAATGCCGATAGAACTGTAAGCACCTGCACTTTAGCTAATTTTGCAAGTTGCCTTGTACCTTTCAATACTGCGATTTCGCCACCGGTAATAGCCATCATTGCAATGATTGGTGATAATAGTATGAAATTAATAGTCTTATTTCCACTACAAAAAGAAATCCTACTAAGTACCGGGCTCAATATTATAAATAAGATCATACCGGCCATTGCTACAAAAAGAGAAAAAGTTCTGACTGCAGATATTGTTTCTTTAAGTTTTTCTGTATCACCATCGTCATAGACTGCGGATATATTTCTTACTGCACTCATTGGTATACCGCAGTTAGTTGAATCCGACATAAATTTAATTGTCGAATTAAAAAGTGCTATTATGCCCATTCCTTCAGGCCCAAGCATGATGGCTACCAATTTGTTCCTGACTAATCCGATGAGGATATTCAGTCCCTCTATTCCACCGAAAGCACTTGTATATTTAAGTATATGATTATACGAACTACCTGTATCTTTCATTTGAGACTATAACGCATAAATTCTTATTATATTACTTTTATCTAAATAAACGAGTCCATATTTCATACTTTCAATTAAATAACATATCTTTGCAATATGAATTTGAGTATTATAATACCATTTTATAACGCTGAAAGAACCATTTATAGATGCATTGACAGTATACTTGCTGATGCCTATACAGACTATCAAATTATAATAGTTGACGATGGTTCTGAGGATTCGTGTTCTTATATATGCGATCAATATGCTCAAAAAGATGATCGTATTATTGTAATACACAAAGATAACGGAGGACTAGGAAGTGCCAGAAATGTAGGAATCAACAAAGCAGAAGGCAAATACATAACATTTATAGACAGTGATGATGCCATTAAAAAAGGTACAATAACGTCTCTTATGGGAATACTGGACAAACATAAAGAATATGATATATTGGAATATCCTATTTATGAGCATTTTGATTCTATATCTAGACAGAATCTAAGAATGTTCTCTGATTATGAATATTATACAGCAAAAGAATATTGGTTCAAAACAAAAGCTTATCTTCATACGTATGCATGCAACAAGATTTATAAAAGATCGCTTTTTGACGGATGCTTGTACAAGGAACACTGTTGTTTTGAAGATTGTTTCATGTTACCAAATTTATTAAAACGATGCAAAGTTATCGCAACAACCAGCTTAGGAACATACTATTATTACGTTAACAAAAAAGGCATAACAGAGATGGCAGGAGCAAAAGAATCTACAGATCTATTAAACGCTCATTTATCACTTATAGACACCCCTCTTTCACCAATTATTTCTTCTGATTATTATTTACGTTTGCTTAATATTCAAATGGATCTTTATGAGTTAATCGGAGGCTTGCCTATCATACCACAATATAATGGTAATTATTGGAATGTATCACCAAAAGTATTATTGTCTAAACTAATAGGAATTAAAGGTATATGTCAATTAAACAAATTTATCCACAAGAAAATTTATCATCGCAGCCATTAGTAAGTTTCATAGTAACAACATACAATCTGCCTGTAGATTACATTCTAGAATGTATAAGAAGTATTGTTACATTATCGCTGCGGCCGCAAGACAGAGAAATTATCATTATAGATGATGGCAGTGATGTTTCGCCCATTAATGACATCTTAGATATCAGAAATGATATCATATATATTCGCCAGAGAAACCAAGGGTTAAGTGCCGCAAGAAATGTCGGAATACGTATTGCTTCTGGTGCATACATACAATTTATTGATGGTGATGACACTCTAATACATACCCCTTACGAACATTGTCTTGATATTGTAAGATATCATACGCCTGATATTGTATTATTCAACTGTACAGATAAGCCCAATGCAGAAACACCAATGAATTTCGAAGGGCCGATATCAGGAACTGAATATATGCATAATAATAATCTAAGAGCATCTGCATGTGGATATATATTTAGTAAAAACATTTTATTAAACCTTCGTTTTACGATCGGAATCTTACATGAAGATGAAGAATTCACGCCACAATTAATGTTACGCGCTGAGCATGTTTTTGAAACTAATGCTGATGCATACTACTACAGGCAACGCGAACCATCTATTACTCACGATAAAAACATAAGGCATAAAATAAGAAGGATAAATGATACGGAGCATATATTATATCACCTGCAAGACATATCGTTCACATTGCCAGAAATAGACCGGATTGCTCTCGAGAGGCGAATAGCACAACTTACGATGGATTATTTATATAATATAATTGATTTAACTCACAGCATCCATCAACTAAACAAATCTATAGAAAGACTTACCAAACATGGATTATATCCTCTTCCTGATAAGAAGTATACAAAAAAATATACAGTTTTCAGAAGAATGATTCAGAATAATATAGGAAGGAAGCTGTTGATATTCGGCATTCGCAAGTTTAAATGACATGAAGATACTACTTATAGGTGAATGCAGCAACGTACACTGGACATTGGCCGAAGGCTTAAGAAAACTTGGGCATAAAGTTACAGTATTATCTGATGGAAATGGATGGAGAAATTATAATCGTGACATTTCTATTACTCGAAAGTATTCAATATTTGGTGGCATCATATATATTATAAGGTTATTTATAATCCTTATCCATTTAAAGGGATATGATATTGTTCAAATAAAAAATCCTATTTTCATAGATATAAAAGCAAAACGAATATTTAAAGTTTATAACTATCTAAGGAAACACAATAAAAAGGTTTTTTTAGGAGGATATGGAGACGATTGGTATTGGGTGCAGACATGCTGCGATAAAAAGCCTCTTAGATATAGTGATTTAAACCTAGGCGAAAAATTACGAACCAATAGAGATGCTTTGATACAAAGGAATGAATGGATTGGCACTGAAAAAGAGAGACTTAGTAAGTATATTGCGAAAGATTGTGATGCCGTTGTAGCTTGCCTTTACGAATATTGGTGTTGTTACAAATTACATATACCAAACAAGACTTTTTTTATTCCTTTACCAATAAAAATTAATGAATCAGCTATACCTAATTATAAAGGTAATACCAAAATAAGATTCTTTATAGGAATTGATAAAGACCGTAATGAATACAAAGGTACGGATATCATGTTAAAAGCTCTCGAAGACATAAAGTTGAAGTACCCTAATCAAATAGATTTAATTAAAGCGGTGTCTGTTCCGT
This sequence comes from Prevotella sp., assembly GCA_041907685.1. Lineage (GTDB taxonomy): Bacteria > Bacteroidota > Bacteroidia > Bacteroidales > Bacteroidaceae > Prevotella. The sequence continues at coordinate 100,886 of JAYRGU010000001.1, forward strand.
TTACTAAATATGAACAATTAATGAATGGTTGTGATATTATTTTAGATCAGCTATATAGTTATACCCCATCAATGAATGCCCTACTGGCAATGAGCAAAGGAATTATTGTTATTGGCGGTGGTGAGAATGAAAATTATAATATAATAGGTGAAACTGAATTAAGGCCTATAATCAATGTCTTACCCAATTATAATAGTGTTTATTATGAGATTGAACAAATTGTCTTGTATCCAGAACGCATACCCGAATTAAAAAGACAAAGTGTAGAATATATACGCAAACATCACGACTATATAAAAGTAGCCAGACAATATGAAAAATTATATCTTGATAAATTAAAAAACAATGGCTCTAAAAAAGAGATATAAATGCGAACAATGCGGATATGAAGTAGATATATATGAAGGTCGCGGATTGTTTGGACAACATATATCAGCTATGTATTGTCCTGAATGTCATAGTATTCAGAATATCGTTGTAGGGGGAGTTATTGGAGATGTTGCACCATCATTCAATTCAGAAATAAACAGACTATGCTTGAGATGCGGCAGTAATAAAATAACTAAATGGGATTATCACACCTGCCCAAAATGTAAAGGAGAAATGAAAGAAACTGATTATAAGGAATTCTGGACATAAAAAAAGGAGAACTGTAAAAACAGCTCTCCTTCTAAAAATCTTTGCTTATAAAACTTTATTCAGCCTTAGGAGCCTCTTCTGCAGGTGCAGCCTCTTCTACAGGAGCTTCAACAGGAGCATTCTCTGCAGCTTTTGCAGCCTCAGCCTCTGCTTTTGCAGCAGCCTCAGCAGCTTTCTTATCAGCTACTTTCTTAGCAATTTCTTCATTTACCTTTTTCTCTGCTTCAAGGTTCTTTGTATAAGCGTCTTTCTTTGCCTGAGCTGTTTTATCAGCAACAGCTGCAAATCCTTTTTCTTTGTTCTCTTTCCAAGCATCAAATTTAGACTGTGCAGCAGCCTCATCAAAAGCGCCTTTCTTTACTCCACCTTTAAGGTGTTTCATCATATATACGCCTTCGGCTTTAAGGATGTTACGAACAGTATCTGTTGGCTGTGCGCCAACTTCTACCCAATAAAGAGCACGATTGAAATCCAAATCTACTGTGGCTGGATTGGTGTTAGGATTGAAAGTACCAATCTTTTCAGTAAATTTACCATCACGTGGTGCATTAACGTCAGCGATAACAATTCTGTAGAAGGCATAGCCTTTACGACCGCCGCGCTGTAATCTGATTTTTGTTGCCATTTAATTTTATTTGTTTAATTAGGTTTGAATTATGCTATCAACTCGTAATAGCGGCTGCAAAGATAAAACTTTTTCGCCAAACCTGCAAACTTTTACTATTATTTTTTAATCAGAGTAACTCCGGCTTCCAGTCCCTTAACACTGCTCATAAGAGATACAATGGTTTTAGCATTAGCATTGCCAGAGGCATTAGCAACCGTTTTAAACAGCGTTAAAAGTTTTGTCGCATCTGTTACCATCTGAAGTTTTCCTGAATTTATCTGTGTAGTAATCAAGATTGTTTCAACTCCAGCATATGTCAATTGTAATTTTGAATTATTCATTTTCCATGTACCAGTCAATGTCTTTCCTTTTATCTTTTCGGTAAAACTACCATTTTTTGCAAACGCAATTGACATAGCACCCTTTTTAACTCCATAGTTATTAAGTTGTGCCTGTAATCTACTTTCTATTTGTTGTGCTGCTATTTTGCTTGCTGCCTGAGTGAGTACATTATTAGAAGTAAATACGATTGCTGGCTCCGAATAGCTCCATGTACCAATTATGGTTTCAGAGTTAGCTTGTTTGTTACTCGAAAATATGGTTGTCAAGGCTGAAGCCATATTCGCATTACTACTCTTACTACCTGAAGCGGAATTCATAATGCTACCTAAATCTATCTGTGCACTCACACTTGCACTAACCATAAACAGTAGGCTCAATAATGCGCCTTTAATAAACATTTTTTTCATCTTTTTGTTTTTGTATAAAATTTCGCGCAAAATTAATCTTTTGTCATCAATGATACAAATAAAATTTATAAAATATCTATATTATTTTTTATTTTTATTACTTTTGCGAATTATAAATCAAAATAACATCGTGGAAAATATCAAAAAAGAAGAGCTTTCTATACTTATTCCTACATACAATTTTGGATGTAGCAGACTCGTAGAATGCATCAAAAAACAAGTAGACTATATAAAAGAGTCGTTGCTTAAATCTTTTAGATATGAAATAATAGTTGCAGAGGATGGTTCTTCAAATATAGATACTATTAATGAAAACAGCACTATAGAACGTTATGAGAATTGCAAACATATTATTTACGACATAAATGAAGGAAGAGCTGTCATTAGAAATAAACTTACACGTATATCTAAGTTTAAATGGATTCTATTTATTGATAGTGATATGAGTATTGACAATGATTCCTTTTTATTATCATATTTATGTTCTTCTTTTGATACGGTTATTGATGGAGGTGTAAAAATAAAAGGCAATATGACTTTTCTTAGAAACAATCTGCGTTTTATATACGAAAAATCAGCTGAGCATTCTCATACAGCACAGATGAGAAAAAAAATTCCATACCATCATTTTCATACTGCTAATTTTATGATACTAAGAAAAATTATGATAATGTTTCCTTTCGATGAAAGGTTTAAAAATTATGGATATGAAGATGTCTTATTAGGAAAGACTCTTTACAGAAATGGCATTAAGATCTTCCATATAAACAATACGGTTAGTTTTGATATATTCGAAAACAACGAACATTTTGTTCAAAAGACAGAAGAGGGATTAAACACATTATACAGTTTTAGAGAAGAACTTTGCGGATATTCCAAGCTATTAGATATAGCAAAAAAAATAGAGAAAGTAGGCTTAAAGAATACTTTTGTCCTTATACATAAAGCACTTGCAAATGTAGAGCGTAAAAATATAACAGGAAACAGACCTTCATTATTTATTTTCAAATTATACAAAATAGGATTTTATTTATCTATTAAATAATTATCTAAAACATTAATGAAACGTTTTGCTTTTAAGATTTACTACAAGACCAGTTATGAGGACGAGCACGACAGAATACATTAAAAATGATATTTATTTAATATCTATTATTATCGCACTCAGTAAATAACACATTTAGCTACTAGCAAAATACACAAAAATTAGCAAATATAAAAGAAAAAATGTATTCAACGTGCCTGTAAGAAAATAAAATGTTGTAATTTTGTTGCAATTTTCATTGAATATTAAAATTAAACATATCATTAATGGCTTGATATGGACTGTTATCGGCCTATATCTATTGCTACTTGTGCTCTTCCATATACCGGCAGTGCAAAGGTATATAGGCTCCAAAGTGTCGATAGCTTTATCCGAAAAGTTAGGAACCAAAGTTAATATTGGCCGTATAGATCTTGGCTTTTTCAATCGAATAATCATTGATGATATGACTATACAGGACAAGCAGAAGATAAATATGATATCTGCTGCCAGATTATCTGCCAAATTTAATATAGTTGCCCTTTCACAAGGTAAAATATCGATTTCGTCCATACAGTTGTTTGGATTTAACGGTCTATTTTATAAAAAAGATGCAACTACAGATGCCAATTATCAGTTTGTTCTTGACTCACTTGCATCAAAAGATACAACTAAAAGTAAGCCGCTGGATCTTAAAATAAACTCTATTATAATAAGACATGGTGCTTTAAAGTACGACCGGTATGACATTCCGGCATTGAACAATAAATTTTCACTAGCACATATTAATACATACGGAATCAGTGCAAACATAAGACTGAGAACTTTTACAGAAGACTCCCTTAACTTAAATATTAAGAAACTGGCATTTAAAGACCAATCAGGGCTGAGCGTCAACAAACTGTCATTGAAGCTGATTGCTGATAAAAAAATGGCAAGCCTATCAGATTTTGTTCTTAATATGCCGGGATCTAACATCCGCATTGATAATGCCAATGCTACTTACAGATATAATAATAAGAAATTGGTTCCTGCATCTTTGCAATTTAATGTTATATTAAATAATTCTAAGATAACGCCATCAGATTTCAAGTGTTTTGTTCCCCAACTCAAATCTTTCAATAGTGTTATAAATGTGACTTCTTCGATATATGGGACTCGATCGCAAATCAGAATAAAAAAATTGATAGTCAACTCACATAGTGGAGACATCTATCTAAGAGCCGACGGTTCGGTAAGCGATTGGGATATAGCTCCCAAGTGGTTTGCCAATATCAATAACCTGTCTATATCAGGTAAGACAATAAGTTTTATAAGTAAAAACATTAATGGTATAAACATTAAAGTTCCAACTATAGCAAATCGACTTGGTAATGTAAAACTGCAAGGTATTATTGGTGGAACAGATAAGACTTTTGCCATAAAATCATTAATAGTGACTGGCGTTGGCAAGGCTCATTTGGCATTAGGATTAAGAGACAATTGCTTTACCGGAAGGATAGAAACGACAGGAATAAATCTAAATGCTTTGCTTGACAACAAACACTTCGGTACAATAGCTACGAACATTAACATAGATGGAAATCTTAAAGATAAGAAGTATCCATATATTAAAGCCAAAGGTGATATAATACACTTTGATTATAATGGATATGCTTACTCTAATATAAAAGTAGATGGCATATACAAATATGGAATATTTAATGGTATGCTTGGTATGAACGATGCCAATGGCATTGTTAATGTTAAAGGATTATTCAGCACAAAAGCAAAGAGCCCTAAATTTAATCTCATAGCTAGCATAAAAAATTTCAACCCTTATGCCCTGAAAATAACAGATAAGCTTAATAATGCTAAATTTGATGTGAACATATCTGCTAACTTCAATGGTCACGACATTAATGACTTAAAAGGAACTCTAGACATAGAGAATTTTTCTATGCAAAAAGCAGACGTAGAATACAAGATGGATGCGATGCACATCATAGCAGGAGGTACAGGAAAAGAACACTTCATAAACATGAATAGTGACTTTGCCAAGATGAATATTCAAGGACGATATGACTATGCTACGTTAACTCAAAGCATAACCAATTTTATAGGAAGTAAACTACCTACTCTACCTGGTCTACCTAGAATCAACAATAAGCACAATAATAATTTCAAAATAGACGCTACAATCACACGAAGTGACTGGTTGAACAAATTATTCAACATTCCTATAGAACTCAATCAGCCGCTAAGCATTGCGGGAGAAATGAACGACAGCAAAAAAACGCTTTACATCCATAGTGAAGCACCTGATTTTTCATATAAAGGCAATAACTATCAAGATGGCATGCTATCAATTAGTACGCCAAATGATACTCTAAAATGCTCTGCTAAAATAATAAAGATAATGGGCAATGGTCATAAATTCGACCTAAACCTTAACGCTAACGCCATAAATAACCTGCTTGCAACAAATATTGGCTGGACAAACCATCTCAAACATCTTTACTCAGGCAAAATAAATACACAGACTCAATTTTTCAGAAACGAAAAAGGGGAATCAGCCGCACATATATCATTCCATCCTTCTCAAATAATAATAAACGACACGGCATGGAATGTTGAACCATCAGCGATTGTATACAGCAAGAACAGACTATTAATAGACCACTTCGCCATAGAGCGAGGCAAGCAACACCTTATCGCTTCTGGAATAGCATCACCCAACCAGCGTGACTCTATATTTGTAGATCTGAAAGATATAAATGTAGACTACATTCTTAATCTGGTAAACTTCCATTCTGTGGAATTTGGAGGACTAGCTACAGGAAATGCTTACATATCTTCGGCTTTTTCAAATCCTTCGGCCAATGCCACCCTTACCGTTAATAAATTTACATTTGAAGATGGAAGGATGGGTACCTTATTCGCGAATGTAAATTGGAATAAGAAAGATAAACAGATTGATATTGATGCAAAAGCAGACGATGGGCCATTAGCACAGACTTTAATAAAAGGAAATGTATCACCAGCGCGTAACACTATAGATCTGGGTATAAGCGCCAGAGGAACAAACGTTGAATTCATGAAGTCGTTTTGTGGCAGCTTCATGAACGAAATCAATGCCCAAGCTAATGGAGATCTTCGTCTAATAGGACCTCTAAGCACAATCCAACTTGTTGGACAGCTTACCGTTGACGGACAGATATCCATGCGCCAACTAGGAACGACCTATACACTCAAGAGTGATACAATCCGAATGATTCCGGACGAGATAGAGATGCGCAATGCTCCATTCTATGATCGCAATAATAACGTAGGTTATATCACAGGAAATATTCACCATAAACATCTCACTAAATTGTCATACGATCTAGGCGTAAAAACAAAAAATCTGCTGGCCTATGACCATAAAGATTTTGGAGATAACACATTCTGTGGTACAGTATATGGAACTGGAGATGTAAATATACATGGTAAAAGTGGAGAAGTAACAATAGATATGAATGTAACTCCCAATAAAAATACAATATTCACATACAATACAGTTTCATCAGGTTCCATTTCAAATCAACAGTTTATACATTGGAACGAACATAAGCCTGATAAAGATGCGTTAAACAAAAATGACAAACAAGAAAAAGGAGATGAAGATGAGGAGCAACTCTCAGATATGCCTACAAACATATATCTTAATTTTCTAATCAACTGTAATCAAGATGCTACCCTCAAAGTCATTATGGACAACAGGACAAACGACTATATTGCCATGAACGGAGACGGAGTGATAAGGGCCACCTATTATAATAAGGGAGCTTTCGACATGTTCGGCACATATAATGTAGACCACGGAATCTATAAGCTAACGATACAAAATGTCATAAAGAAAGACTTCCAGTTCCAACAAGGCAGTTCTATTGTATTCGGTGGCGATCCTTACGATGCCGCTCTTAACCTGAAAGCACAATATACTGTAAACGGAGTATCACTATCCGACCTAAGCATAGGCAAAAGTTTTTCAAACAATACAATACGTGTAAACTGTCTGATGAACATAAAAGGTGAACCCAGATCACCAAAAGTAGATTTTGATTTAGATCTCCCAACAGTCAATTCGGACGAGAAACAAATGGTACGCAGTGTAATAAACAGCCAGGAAGATATGAATCAACAAGTTTTGTACCTGCTGGGCATCGGGCGATTCTATACTCAGGGAGCAAACAATGCAGTTACTGAAGAGGCAAATCAGAAAAGTCAGACATCACTGGCCATGCAAAGCCTGTTATCAGGAACAATAAGTAGCCAGATCAACACCATACTAAGTAGCGTATTAAATAATAACAACTGGAATTTTGGTGCTAATATAAGTACTGGTACAGAAGGCTGGAACAATGCAGAATATGAAGGACTTATGTCTGGTAGACTATTAAACAACAGACTCCTTATAAACGGCCAATTCGGATATAGAGATAATGCTACTACTGCAAACACCAGTTTTATAGGAGACTTTGACATAAGATATTTATTATATCCTAATGGAAATCTTGCCATAAAAGTATATAACCAGACCAACGACCGATACTTTACAAAATCAAGCCTCAACACACAAGGCCTTGGATTGATAATGAAAAAAGATTTCAATGGTTTGAGAGATTTGTTTTCACGTAAAAGAAACAAGATAAAAAGGAATTAGAGTGGATAAAGAGTTAAAAATACATAAACTCTTCTACCTTATTTATATACTCTCAATTAATATGGTTAACTTTGCACCCGATTTTTAAAAATTTATCATAAAGTCTAATTTTATTAATTAACAAATTTAATTTTTTATGTCAGAATTAACAAAGAACGTACAACCTGCAGGTGATTTCGATTGGGATTCATTTGAGAATGGTGGTGCATCAACAAGTGTCAGTCAAGAGGAGCAGGAAAAGGCCTATGACGGAACTCTAAACAAGGTTAGCGAACATCAGGTAGTTGATGGTAAAGTAATCTTCTTAGACAAAAAAGAAGTAATCGTTAACATCGGTTACAAGAGCGACGGTATTATTCCAGCAAGTGAATTCCGTTACAATCCAGATTTGAAAGTAGGCGATACTGTAGAGGTATACGTTGAGAATCAGGAAGACAAGAAAGGCCAGTTGGTTCTTTCACACAAGAAAGCACGTCTTAATAAGAGTTGGGATCGTGTTAATACAGCTCTTGAGAATGAAGAAATTATTCAGGGTTATATCAAGTGCCGTACAAAGGGTGGTATGATTGTTGATGTATTTGGTATCGAGGCATTCTTGCCAGGTAGCCAGATAGACGTTCATCCTATACGTGACTACGATGTATTCGTAGGCAAAACAATGGAATTCAAGATTGTTAAGATCAATCAGGAATTCAAGAATGTTGTAGTTTCTCACAAGGCTCTTATTGAGGCTGAGTTGGAAGCACAGAAGAAAGAAATTATCGGTAAACTCGAAAAAGGTCAGGTACTTGAAGGTACTGTTAAAAACATCACATCTTACGGTGTATTTGTTGACCTCGGTGGAGTTGACGGACTTATACATATTACAGACCTATCTTGGGGCCGCGTAAACGATCCTAACGATGTAGTATCACTCGACCAAAAGATCAATGTTGTTATCCTTGACTTCGATGAAGACAAGAAACGTATTGCTCTAGGTTTGAAACAACTTACTCCTCACCCATGGGATGCTCTTGATGCAGACCTTAAGGTTGGTGACCATGTTAATGGTAAAGTAGTTGTTATTGCAGACTACGGTGCATTTGTTGAGATTCAGCCAGGTGTAGAAGGACTTATCCACGTATCAGAAATGAGCTGGAGCCAGCACCTTCGTTCAGCACAGGAATTCCTACATGTAGGAGATGATGTTGAAGCAGTTATCCTGACACTCGACCGTGAAGAACGTAAGATGTCTCTTGGTATCAAACAGTTGAAGGAAGATCCATGGGAGACAATCGAAGTTAAATATCCTGTTGACAGCAAACACACTGCTAAGGTACGTAACTTCACAAACTTCGGTGTATTTGTAGAGCTTGAAGAGGGTGTAGATGGTCTTATCCACATCAGCGACTTATCTTGGACTAAGAAAGTAAAACATCCATCAGAATTCACACAGGTTGGTGCTGAAATCGATGTTGTTGTTCTTGAAATAGACAAGGAGAATCGTCGTCTAAGCCTTGGTCACAAGCAACTAGAAGAAAATCCTTGGAACGTATTCGAAGCTAAATACACAGTTGGTTCAATCCACACTGGTAAGATTACAGAGATGCTTGATAAAGGCGCAGTAATCACACTTGATAAAGACGTTGAAGGTTTTGCAACTCCTAAACACCTTGTTAAGGAAGATGGCAGCCAGGCTCAGCTTGGTGAAGAACTAGAATTCAAGGTTATTGAGTTCAACAAAGATTCTAAACGTATCATCCTTTCTCACAGCCGCACATTCGAAGATCCTCAGCGCGAGGAGAAGAAAGCAGCAGCTAAGAAAGCTCATACTGCAAAGAAAGAAGACTCTGTTAAGATTGAGAATAAGACAGCATCAACAACACTCGGTGATATAGATGCTCTTGCTCAGTTGAAAGCACAGATGGAAGATGATGATAAATAATCACATTTTTTGAATATAATAAAAGCATCCGATTTTTCGGGTGCTTTTTTTTTGCATTTTACGTATCACCTTTATTTTTATCATAAATAATACCACTTTACCACTATTTGGCTTAAATGCATGATTATCAATATCATACGTTTTGGTAAACCTTCACTTTAACTCCACTAAACGTCACTCTAATACCACTATTACTATTAACAGAATGGTTCTATCATTAAAAGTAATGCTTTTAGGGTACTGGAGCTAAGCTTTCACTACTTAATTGCTAAGCTTTCACTCTATAAAAGCTATACTCCCACAAAGTCAAAGCTATGATTACACTTTAGAAAATCATAGCGATTACAATATTGATTTTCGCGATATATAGCTGTCTGTATAAATATAGATAAAAATGTAAAGCATATTTTGATATGCTTTACATTGATTTCAATCATAACATAAAAGAAGAGTGGTATTAGAGTGACGTTTAGTGGAGTTAAAGTGAAGGTTCTCCAAAACGTATAATATTGATATTCATGCATTTAAGCCATATAGTGGCGAAGTGACATTATTTTTTATATTTTTTCTGTGATTAATTATATTATCTAGCCTACATTAACGGCTAGACACAATATCTACAATAATTCTTTATAAGTTGCTATTAACATAATATTTAGATAAATCATAAAATAAATCATGCTCAAGTATCTTTGATATTCTAAAAAGCAAAGAAGTCTCAATACTATCTCGCTGAAATATTTTATAGACATTCATTCTAGAACAACATAATTGGTCAGCAAACCAAGTTACGGTACGTCCCTGTTCACGAAGGAGTTTTCTTATCTCATCACCAATATTCATAATAAAAGTATTTAAATGTATTGTATATTCTATTTTGTAGTGCAAAAGTACAAAATAAATAAGCATCAAAAAGTCGGCATTTTTTACTTTTGGATTAAACAGAGGTTTATACGGTTTATATGGTATAAAAATGTGATTATCCGTTATCAAATTGTTTCACTTGAAAAGGACCTTGATCGTATTTTTGATATTCTTTATGGCATTTTCTGGCAATAAAGGGTCTTCATCTAATACAGACGAATTAATATTAAGGACTTTACCGAAACCAGCTTCCCTTAATATCTTTTGATCAGAAACTTTTCCGGCTATCAGACAAACAGGAACCGAACATTTCAAAGCATGGGCCAACACCACACTTGGCAATTTACCCATCATAGTCTGTGCATCAGCACTCCCCTCACCTGTTATTATTAGATCAGCATCTCTTATTTTAGAGTCAAACTCATTTATGTCAAGCAACAAATCAGCTCCCGACTCTATAACAGCATTAAAATACTGAATAAAGGCATATCCCAATCCTCCTGCTGCTCCAGCCCCTGGAACATTCCGACAATCATACCCCATATGCTTAGCTGACATGTCAGCAAATGTTCTGGCTTTACGCTCCAGTATCTGAATATCATACCACGTTGCACCTTTTTGCTTAGCGAAAATAAATGCGGCACCTTTTTCGCCCAATAAGACATTAGTAACATCAGAGGCTAGGACAATACTAACATCCTTAAATTCGCGTTTCAGTATTTCAAAAATGTGTTCATTACCATGTCCAAAACTATCTACAAGAGCCTTAAGCATGCCTATACCTGCATCTGATGTAGCACTACCACCTAATCCTATAATTAGTTTATGGTATCCACGCTTAATGGCATCTGCAATAATCTCGCCGGTGCCATAAGAAGTTGCCTTAACAGGATTTCGCTGCTCCGGTTGTATAAGCATTAGCCCTGAAGCTTTTGCAATCTCTATTACAGCTGTATCATTTATCAATCCATACTCGGCAACAATTGGTCGCATCAGTGCATCATGAGCATTAACACTGACGCGCTCACCATCCTTTGAAGATAGAAAAGAGTCTAGCATTCCTTCACCTCCGTCAGACACCGGTATTGATACTATTTGAGCATCAATACCGGTCTGCCGTATACCTTCGGCTACCGCTTTCTCTGCCTCAACAGAGGTAAGGCAACCCTTAAAAGAGTCTATTGCCAGAACTATCTTCACCGTTAAATACTATTTTACGGGGTAAGCAAATTTATCACCGGTAGTCTCAACCAATTTTCTAGCTACATTGTCAGGATATCCAGGGCGCTGTACTGTTGCTCCCAAACCTGTCTTTGTTCGCAAAAAATGACCATCTTTCTCTGGTTTAACTGTCATATCATTATATTTTACAATAAGATATATTGCCAGTTTCTGCCATCTTGCCAACATCTGTTCAGCTACATCATTGCTATAGCCATTAAGATATTTCATTGATTCTGCAGGATTCTGTTTGTACATAGCCAGGGCCTTGTCTTCTACTGATTTCTGATTGTCAAAGTATGTACGTTCCAAAGAATCGCGTACAGACTTAAGCGAAGGGAACATCATAGAATATCTAGGATATATCATATTACTAACCCAATTGCAAACCCAATAAGCATTATTTTCCTTAAACGTTACAGCATCTGCCCCAGGAGTATTATAACATACAGGCTGTACTGTATTTCCACAATAAATGGGTGTATATGCTATCATATTGGCGTCATCATTGCCAAACCATAATACGCCACCTATCTGACGTGGCAACCATGATCTCATCTGACTAACATAGGTAAATCCGGTCTGCTGTGTAGATGTTGGGCGCTCATTAAAATATTTCTTGCCGTCGACCTTAAAGACCAAAGGAGTAGGACGATATGGCATATCCCATAATCCTTGTCCCATATCATTGTCGAGTGCTAAAGCCGAACCTTCATAATGATCTCTCATACAGTTTTGCACATCCTGTACACTGACCTTCTTATTAGGAATAATCCAAAGAGGCATGGGTGTTGTATTATCTTCTTTCCCTTCTACATATGGAAGATACTTATCCATGTCATTGCTAAAATGACGGAAGAAGCTCCATACACGCGCTTCGCAGAAACGACGACCTTCAAAGTCCGGGTTAGCATAAGTGCCACAGAAACTGAAATCTTTATTTTTACCTTTAAACCATCCCTTACTTCTTGCAAAAGCGATACAGTCCTTAGAAAACATTACATTTTTCTTGTCATTCTGATTGAATGTTCTTATTCTGCTTTGATTGGCATGAGCACAGATAGCATCATCAGGAATGCGAACGGCTACCCATACGGCTCCCTTGCCACCAGGGCCTTTGCCCATCATCTCAAGAATCCAGGCCTCATTAGGATCGCATACCGTAAAAGTCTCACCCTCAGAGCTATAACCGTATTTCTCAGCAAGACCAGTCATCACCTTTATTGCTTCGCGAGCAGTCTTTGAACGCTGCAATCCCAAATAAATCAATGAACCATAATCTATTACAGATGTAGTGTCTACCATTTCCGGGCGACCGCCAAAAGTAGTTTCGCCTATTGTTACCTGATACTCATTGATATTGCCTATCACATTATATGTTTCAGGCGCTTCTGGTATCTGCCCTTGATATTCATTTGTATCCCAATTTATTATCTTACGCATCTCACCTGCAGCATGTTTGGCTGCAGGATAATGACATAAGTACTGGAACATTCCATAATCATCCGCATTATACGAACATATTACAGAACCATCTGTCGATGCCTTCTTTCCTACTATAAAATTTGTACATGCTGATGCATAAGTACTGGCAGCCATTAATAGTGCTGCTACAATTATTCTATTCATAATATCAATATCTAACTTGTGTTGTAAATGTACGTATATTATTTCTATTGTCTACTGCAATGAATTTAAAATTATGCATTTTACCTGTCATTGCTATTGGAGTGTCTTTAAGTTTGCACTCTACCCACGGACTTTTAGGAACCATGGCAAACAAGACGAACTGTCCATCTATATATGCCTTGTAACTTTTTAGTCCACTGCCCGAATCGGTTAGTCCTATTGTAATTTTATGACTGGTGTTCCACGAGCCCAGACCTACAGGATTAACAGTAGGTGGAGTGATATCTTCTACGATCTGGTAATTAGCCCCCAGCTCTCGTATTTTGCTTGTAACCCAACCATTCTTAAAGGTACCACCCATAAAATGGCATACACCATTGTTGCTCTCTATATACAACTTAGATGTATCCTTCACTTTCTTGTTAAGGCAAATGCTTACCTCACCCCATCCCAACATTGGGTTTGAAACGTTATAAAACTTGTATTTATTAGACAATGCACCTGTCTGCTTTACGATAGAAGGTTGTAATTCCACATCATCAGCAATCATTCCATAAGGTATTACGAGCTGCATGCCTGGCATAGACAAACTGTTTGTCTGATTCCAATGCATCATCCACCGAGGATTGAATACCTTTTTCTTTGGTATTCCCATACGTTTACCTGTAACAGTGAATGTATAATCGCGAGCATTGCCTGCAAAATCTGTAAGCGTATATACTATATGATAATCCCGCTCTTGGTTGAAATCTATATAGCCATGATTATGGTCTGCATGCAAAACAGGTAATCTATTACCCGGTTCCACAAACGATTTCATATACCAGACACCATAACGGCAGTAATGTTCATAGTCTCCCCAAGAATTTACCATAAGATTATCCTGTACAGGAATTCCACTTACATCACTCTCGAATACTACACGACCGTCTACAGTGAGTTTGGTATGTCTTATACCATATCTGTTATATGTAATCTCCATATAATCATTGGCCCAAATACCAAAACCTACTTTACCCCAAGCTGTAAACTTTCTAGTCAAATTAGGTGAAGGGAACCCATATGATGATTTTCCTGTGCCGTTACAGAATATGCCTTCGCCCGATTTGGGATAAGCCATAAATCCATGGGCAAGAGGTTTCATTCCATCTTTAACATATGGTTTCAAAAAATCCAGAGGATCAACCATCTCCCAAGTTTTTGTATTATGCATCTCCAGATGCAAATGTGGAGCCTCACTAGCACCGGTATTACCACTTATCGCTATAAAATCGCCTTGTGCGACAGGGCAATCAGACGGTGAAAGTCGAACATCGGCAATATAGCACTGATGCTTATATTGCCAACGTTTTACCAAAGCGGAAATACGTGGTGAAAAAGACTTAAGATGGCAATACACACTAGTATGGCCGTCGGGATGCTGCACATAAACGGCATTTCCGAAACCAAGAAGTCCGATAGTAACCCTACTGACAAAACCATCAGCAATGGTCATTACCTTTTTACCTTCTACTCCGTCTGTTTTTACATCTATACCTCCATGGAAGTGATTTGGACGCGGTTCGCCAAAGTTTCCTGCAAGTGATATCTGATAATTAACAGGCGGAGCATAGTTTAAAATATTTACGTTAAGTAATAAACTACAAATTAATCCTAGCATACCTATTTGATTAGCAAGCCTTAAAACTCATATCCAGTCCTTTTACTGAATGAGTAAGGGCTCCTACAGAGATAAAATCAACGCCACACTCAGCGTATTGACGTATAGTATCAAACGTTATCCCACCACTTGATTCTGTTTCGAATTCGCCGGCAATCATATCTACTGCCTTCTTGGTGTTTTGAACAGAGAAATTATCAAGCATAACACGGTCTACACCGCCACAATCCATAACTTGCTTTAATTCATCAAAGTTACGCACTTCTATTTCTATCTTAAGATCCAGACCTTTGGCCTTTAGATATTCATGACAACGGTTGATAGCATTGCTTATTCCACCGGCAAAATCCACATGATTGTCTTTGAGCAATATCATATCAAACAGACCTATGCGATGGTTCACTCCACCTCCTATCTTGACAGCCTGCTTCTCAAGCATTCGCATACCGGGTGTCGTTTTACGGGTATCCAAAACATGAGTATGAGTGCCTGCAAGACGTTCTACATATTTGTTAGTCATAGTAGCAATACCACTCATTCTCTGCATGATATTAAGCATTAGGCGTTCGGTCTGCAACAGACTGCGAATCTTGCCCGATACTATCATTGCTATATCACCCTTCTTAACATGAGCTCCATCACCTATCAAGACCTCAACGGCCATAGTGGGGTCAAATCTGTCAAAAACTTTTTTTGCTACCTCAATACCGGCCAGTATACCATCTTCTTTTATCAACAAATGTGATTTGCCAATTGCATCTTCGGGTATACAGCACAGTGTAGTGTGATCGCCATCACCAATATCTTCAGCAAAAGCCAAATCTATAAGACGATCTTCTAATTCATCTACGCTTAACATTTCTAATATCTATTATTACTTTATATATATAGTCCAAATCCTATACGAAATCCTATCTTGGAATAATCAGAATGGTTTTTAAAGCTCTGATCATAATATATTGCAGGCTCGATTGTAGCTGTATGACTGATAAAGAATGCATATCCTATTTCCAGTCCCGGCATAAAATCATTATAGCTATGATTGGCATGTATCAATTTTACGCCGGCTCCAAGATAAAGTCCGTTCTGTATGATATAATAGCGGCCACCAACTCCGATAGATGCGTAATCAGCTATATCATCATTTCCTATATGTTGATAAGATGCCTGTCCGAAAACCATAAGATTATCAAGATACATATATCCCAACTTAGCCTGAGCACCAAAATTGGTATGTTCCTTGCCACTATAGTTCAGGTCTAAACCTGAAAGTGAAGCACCTGCATATATTTTCCCTTCCTCAAACTGTGCATGAGATACCATAACGGTCATAAGTCCCATAACCAGCATTAATAACTTCTTTTTCATAATTTAAATCAATTTAATTTGTTAATACTGTATTTTGATCTATTCTTTATATACCATGAGAAGAACCATACCAAAGAAACAACTAAAATCACCCCAGCTGCACTATAACCGATTTTTTCATCTAAACCAAATGCTTGTTTGGATAAGAACAAGAATGAGCCACAGACTACGGTCATAAACAATGCAGGTATCAATGTGATTATGAATGGTTTCCTTTCTTGTACGAGATATATTGTCAAAGTCCATAATGTAAATACAGACAATGTCTGATTGGCCCATCCAAAGTATTGCCATATAACATTAAATCCATCAGGATTAGCAATCTGCCATATCAGTAACAATACCGAAATTGAGAACATTGGAACGCATATATACAAACGGCGGTGAATACTCTGCTGATCCAAATGAAGAAACTCTGCTATGATGAGCCGTGCACTTCTAAAAGCAGTATCTCCACTGGTTATAGGGGCAGCAACAACGCCAAGGAGTGCTAATATTCCGCCAAAAACGCCTAACCATCCATGGCAGACATCTTTAACGACTGTAGGGGCATCAAAAAACTGTATCAGTGTCTTGGGGGCTGCACTATGAGACTGCTCAACAAATTGCTGCATCACATCAGGTGATACAACTTCTTTCCAACCACCATAGAAAAAGAAATAAGACGATATGGTAGCCCAAATTAGAGCGACGACCCCTTCGGTAATCATTGAACCATAAAATATAGGTCGGCCCTGTTTCTCACTTTTCATACAACGGGCCATAAGTGGGCTCTGTGTAGCATGAAATCCACTTATTGCCCCACAGGCAATAGTGATAAACAAGGCAGGGAATATTTTATTAGTCATACCAAATTTAGCCGCACCAAGATTACCGAGGCCATCCCATAGCTCAGGAATCTTAGGCATTCTAATATAAAGCCCTATCATCAGGGCTAAAGCCATAAACAATAAAGAAAAAGCGAAAAGTGGATATATTTTACCTATAATCTTATCTATTGGCAACATCGTAGCTAATATATAATAGATAAATATTATTATTATCCACATAATCCTTGAACCCCATATACTCTCCATAATTATGGCGGGACTATATACAAACACTACGCCAACCATTATCAAAAGGAGTATAGAGAATACTAACATTATCGTCTTTGTTGTCTTACCAAGATATTTACCAACCAGTCCGGGCAGCCCAATTCCATTGTTACGTAGAGAAAGCATTCCACTCAGGTAATCATGTGTAGCACCCGCAAAGATGCATCCTAATACAATCCATAAATAAGCCGAAGGCCCAAACCACATTCCCATTATAGCACCGAATATTGGTCCGGTTCCAGCTATATTGAGAAACTGTATCATAAAAATCTTCCACCCGGGGAGCACTACATAATCCACACCGTCAGCATTTGCTATAGCAGGGGTTTTACGACTATCTGGCGAGAACACATGCTCTACAAAACGACCATAAAGCATATAGCCGACTATTAAAGCCAAAAGACTAAGCGTGAAAGATATCATATTATTAGTAGTTTTATATTCTGCTTGCAAAAGTAACAAATTATTATGAATAATAAAAAAATAATGATAACTTTGCACACGAAATATGAAAAAAATAATAAGCATAATTATAGCCGTCACTTTGTTGTCTGTATATTCTGTTGCGCAGAGTGTACCAAAACATGAAGTGCGCGCTGTTTGGATTACTACTATAGGTGGGTTAGATTGGCCTCATTCGTACTCACAGTCTCCGCTTTCTGCAGCAAAACAGCAAAAGGAATTTTGCAATATACTAGACAAACTGAAAGAAGCAAATGTCAATACAGTTATACTGCAAACACGTATTCGGGGAACAGTCATCTATCCGTCAGAGATAGAACCATGGGACGGTTGTCTAAGCGGTTTCCCGGGACGTTCACCTGGATATGACGCACTAAAGTTTGCTGTAGACGAGTGCCATAAGCGCGGAATGGAAATCCACGCATGGGTAGTAGCTATTCCGGTAGGAAAATGGAACTTTCTTGGTTGCAAAAGATTGCGTACGCTATATCCAAAAATCATCCGTAAAATCGGTAACGAAGGATACATGAACCCCGAAAGCGAACTTACAGCCGACTACATAGCAAAGATATGTGCAGAAATCACTCGCAACTATGATATTGACGGCATAAATCTCGACTACATTCGTTACCCTGAAACTTGGAAAATCCGCATACCTCTAGATGAAGGTAGAAAAAATATCACCCGTATCGTACGTCGTGTACATGATGAAGTAAAAGCAATCAAGCCATGGGTGAAAATGGCATGTTCGCCAATTGGCAAATATGATGATCTTTCACGATATTGGAGTCACGGTTGGAATGCGCGAAATACAGTTTGCCAAGATGCACAGGCGTGGTTGAAAGATGGACTAATGGATGAGCTATTCCCTATGATGTATTTTCAGGGTGATCAATTTTTCCCATTTGCAATAGACTGGAAAGAGCAATCGCACGGTAAAATAATAGCACCAGGACTTGGTATATATTTTCTTGACCAAAGTCAGAAAGATTGGCAGTTGGATATAATATCAAGAGAAATGAACGTACTACGCCAAAATGGTATGGGGCATGCTTATTTCAGAAGTAAGTTTTTTACTGATAACACTAAAGATATATTTAATTTTGCCAGTAACGAATTTGACACATATCCGGCAATGGTTCCTGCAATGACATGGGAAAGCGATAAAAAGCCACTTGCCCCAACAAAATTAAACGTGTCAAAATGTAATGATAAAGAAATAATATCATGGGATTGCGGAAAAGACGTGAGTGGGATGTCAAAATATGAAAATGGGAATAGCACAAAATCTATCCCTCTATTTTATAACGTTTATGCGTCTTATTCATACCCTGTAGACATCAACGACGCCCGGAATATAATAGCTGCAAGAATTCCAGCAAATGAAATTTATATACCAATATCGAAAGACTGCAAGAGTCTTAATTACGCTGTTACGGCTATAGACAGATATGGTAATGAGAGCAAACAGACTGACTCAGAAAAAGCAGCTGCATCAGAATCATGTTCAATGATTAGAAACAATGGAAAGATACTGTACTTATCTGCCAACACATCTGTTTTTGACGCAGAATTTATTATAATACAATCACTGATTGGTAATATTATAGCAACACTTCCATATAAGAGTAACGACGTAAATATAAGCAATATACCAAATGGTATGTATATAGTCAAGTCACTGAATCGTAGGGGATATGCCCATCGTATAGGAATGTTTATAATTAAAAGGTAGCGATTATGTCTAACAACTATTTCTTATTCAAACAATTCAAGATATTGCAAGATAAATGTGCCATGAAAGTTGGTACAGATAGTGTAGCACTTGGGGCATGGGTAAAATCAGAATCGCCTAAAGAGATATTGGATATAGGGACAGGAACAGGTATAATAGCTTTAATGATGGCTCAGAAATATCCGTCATCACATATCACAGCAATAGAAATAGACACACTGGCGACAGAACAAGCTATTGAAAATGTAAAAATAACGCCGTGGAAAGACAGAATTGAGATATTAAATATTTCTTTTCAAGAATACGCCAGTAAAATCAATAAAAAATTTGACATTATCGTAACCAACCCTCCATACTTCAATGATTCTTTAAAGAATCCAGACTGTCGTAAAAAAATAGCAAGGCATACAGACACGCTAACATATCATGAATTAATAACAAACAGCAGCGAACTACTTACAGAACAAGGAGAATTATTTATGATTATACCTACTACAAGCCTTTCTACGATTGACGAAGAAGCAATATATTCAGGAATTCATAAAAGTAAAATCTGCTCATTACAAACCACCCCCGAAAAACCGGTAAAGAGATATCTTGTTTCATTTAAGAAAAAAAAAGAAGAGCAAATTACAAATTCCAACTTATGCATAAATTCAGAAGAATATAAAATTCTTACGAATGATTTTTACATTAAATAAATTAGTATATTAGTATTGAAAATAATATTACACGCAAAAAATCTATTAATTTCTTTAAATATCAATTCTTAATTAATAATTAAATAAGCGGTTTGATATTTTTTTAGTATCTTTGCAGCCATTATTGAATTACAAAGATAAAAATGGATAAATTTCAAAATAGCAAACCTTTTTCAATGGTAGCAGATTTCGATGGTGATTTCAAGAAACTCTTTTCAGGTGACTATCCCAAAGACTTGCCTATTTTAGCGACTCGCAACCTAGTACTTTTTCCTGGTGTAATCACCCCTATTTTAGTAGGACGTGAATCCAGTCTTCGTCTTATAGAGCATGTATCTAAAAAAGGCGGATATATGGCATTAATTTGTCAACGCGACTCGGATATCGAATCTCCGGGAAAGGATGATTTATATGATACAGGCGTTTACGCAAAAGTTATTAAGATATTAGACATGCCCGGTGACAATGAGAATAAGACCGTCATTGTGCAAGGAGAATCTCGTTGTAAATTAGTTTCGATCAAGCGTCGTAAACCATACATAACAGGCACAGTAGAGACATTGTTAGAAATGATGCCTCCAAAGAAAGATGAAGAATTTGATGCTGCATGCGATGACTTAAGAGAGATAACTAACAAATATATTACTCTCAATGAAGATATGCCTGATGAAGCCACATTTGCGCTGCATAACATGACTAATAACATGATGCTGATCAATTTCACGTGTTCAAATCTTCCTATCTCTACAAATGAGAAGCAAGAATTGCTAACAATTGACGATGTCAAAGAGCGTCTAATTTCTATTAGTAAAATCATCAATCGCGAATTGCAATTAATAAGTATCAAACAGGATATTCGTCTTAAGACCCACAAGCAGATTGATGAGCAGCAACGCAATTACTTCCTTGAGCAGCAGATTAAGAACATGAAAGAAGAGCTTGGAGCTGGAGAAGGTTCACCAGAAGCTCGAGAAATAATCGAAAAAGCTGCAAAAAAGAAATGGCCTTTAGAGGTTAATAAGGCATTTCATAAGGAAATAGATAAATTAGGTACATTAAACCCGCAAAGTCCGGAATATAGTGTTCAACTAACATACCTCCAAACGCTTGTAGGTCTGCCGTGGGGTGAATATACTAAAGATGATCTAAACCTTACTCGGGCAGAGAAGGTTCTAAACCATGACCATTATGGTATGGAAAAAGTCAAAGAACGAATAATGGAATACATGGCTGTACTAAAACTTCGTGGTGACTTAAAATCTCCAATTATATGTTTATACGGCCCTCCGGGAGTTGGAAAAACATCTCTTGGCAAAAGCATTGCATCTGCAATGAAAAGAAAATATGTAAGAGTATCATTAGGTGGATTACACGACGAAGCTGAAATACGTGGTCACAGACGCACATATATTGGCGCTATGCCCGGTCGTATTATAAAGAGCATACAAAAAGCAAATTCTTCAAACCCGGTATTTATACTGGATGAGATAGACAAGGTTACTCAAAACACAGTGAACGGAGATCCCGCAAGTGCTCTGCTTGAGGTTCTTGACCCTGAACAGAATAATGCTTTTCATGACAACTATCTTGATTTAGACTTTGACTTATCAAAGATATTATTCATTGCTACAGCTAACGACTTAAACACAATACCGCGCCCTTTGCTAGACCGCATGGAAATTATCGAAGTAAGCGGATATATTACAGAAGAGAAAATAGAAATAGCCCGTCGTCATCTTATACCTAAAGAGATGGAAAATACGGGACTTGAAGACCAACAAATAAAATTTTCGAATTCATCTGTTGAGAAGATTATAGAATCGTATACAAGAGAAAGCGGTGTTAGGCAGCTGGAGAAACAAATTAATAAGTCTCTTAGAAAGCTAGCACTTGAAAAGGCTAAAAACGGATACCTACCCTATAACAAGATAACGCCAGATGAGATTGAAGACCTACTTGGCAAACCACCATTCTATCGCGATATATATCAAGGTAACTCATATGCAGGTGTCGTTACTGGTCTTGCATGGACAAGTGTTGGTGGAGAGATTCTGTTTATCGAGACAAGCCTCAGCCGTGGAAAAGGATCTAAGCTTACATTAACCGGAAATCTGGGTGATGTAATGAAAGAGTCGGCAATACTTGCACTTGAATATGTAAAATCACATGCCGAGACTTTAAATATAGATTACCGTATATTTGACAATTGGAATATCCACATCCACGTACCAGAAGGGGCAACGCCTAAAGACGGTCCATCTGCCGGTATAACGATAGCCACGAGTATTGCCTCTGCGCTGACCCAGCGTAAAGTACGAAGTAATACAGCCATGACAGGCGAAATTACACTAAGAGGGAAAGTACTTCCAGTAGGCGGTATCAAGGAAAAGATTCTTGCAGCCAAACGTGCCGGGATTACAGATATCGTAATGTGTCAGGAAAATGAGAAAGATATATTGGAAATACCTGAGAAGTACCGTAATGGAGTTACTTTTCACTACGTAGAGAATGTACAGCAAGTATGGGACTTCGCACTCACTGATGAACTTGTGGATAATGCTGTTGTATTCAATATCGAAGAAGAGAAAAAGAAAGACTAATACGGGTATGAATTTTAAGATAGAACATACAGATAATGCCAGCGATGCCCGTGCAGGTTTACTGACAACAGATCACGGAGAGATACAGACTCCGATATTCATGCCTGTTGGAACTTGTGGTAGCGTAAAAGGTGTACATTTTAGTGAGCTGCGAAACCAGATAAATGCACAGATAATATTAGGCAACACATATCATCTATATCTTCGCCCGGGACTTGATATTCTGCGTGCAGCAGGAGGTTTACACGGTTTCAATGGATGGGAAAAACCGATACTTACGGACAGTGGTGGCTTTCAGGTTTTTTCTCTGACCGGAATACGCAAGTTAACCGAACAAGGTTGCGAATTTCGCTCACACATAGACGGGAGTAAACATATATTCACTCCCGAAAATGTAATGGATACAGAACGTGTAATAGGAGCCGACATCATGATGGCTTTAGACGAATGCGCTCCAGGAAAGAGTGACTACCAATATGCAAAGAACAGTATGGCGCTAACCCATAGATGGTTAGACAGATGTATTAAACGTTTTAATGACACAGAACCATTATATGGTTATCATCAAACGTTGTTCCCGATAGTACAAGGATGCACCTATGCTGATCTACGTAGAGAGTCAGCAAAATACATAACTGATAAAGGAGCTGAAGGAAATGCAATAGGTGGACTCGCTGTAGGCGAACCAACTGAAGTGATGTATGAGATGATTGAAGTTGTAAATGAAATACTTCCCAAAGAAAAGCCTCGTTACCTCATGGGTGTAGGTACGCCACAGAACATTCTTGAAGGAATTGAGAGAGGTGTTGATATGTTTGACTGCGTTATGCCAACAAGGAACGGACGAAATGCAATGCTTTTCACATACAATGGTACAATGAATATGAGAAATAAGAAGTGGGAGAATGACTTTAGCCCGATAGATGAAAGCGGGTGTGAGGTTGACAGAGTATACAGCAAAGCATACCTGCACCACCTTTTTAAAGCTCAGGAGCTATTGGCACTTCAGATAGGAAGCATACACAATTTGGCATTCTACCTACGTTTAGTAAAAGATGCACGTCAGCATATTATCGCAGGAGATTTCACAGGTTGGAAGCGTTCTGTAATTGATCAATTGGGCGTAAGAATTTAGAGTATCTACGATATGATATATAATAAGATCAAAAAATCTAGAAAAGTATCACAATTCTTTAGTAAGCATCAGAAGCCTATTAAAGCAGCTAAAAGTGTTTCCAATTTTCTAAAAAAGCATTTGTGGTTTCTAAAATATGTAGCTCCATCAAGATATATAAAAAAATTAGATCGTTACATTATGCGTAAGTTTATTGGTACGTATATATATTCGATTATTTTAATTATATCTGTATCTATAGTTTTTGATGTTAATGAAAATCTATCTAAATTTGCACAATATCATGCACCACTTAAGGCAATAGTCTTTGATTATTATCTTAACTTTGTACCTTATTTTGCGAATCTCTTCAGTCCGTTATTTGTATTTATATCGGTAATTTTCTTTACTAGTAAGATGGCCGGTAACTCAGAAATAATAGCGATATTGGCCAGTGGTGTTAGTTTTAAACGTCTTATGCGTCCATATATGGTATCAGCAGCATTGATAACATGCGTCACATTCTATTTGGGGGCATTTGTAATACCTAAGGGAAACGTAATACGCCAAAACTTTGAGGACCTATACAAGAACAATAAGAAACAGACAGCTGCAGAGAATGTAATGCTTCAAGTTGATAAAGGTGTCATAGCATACATACAGTTTTACGACGACCATTCAAAGAGTGGACAGGGTTTCTCTTTGGATAAGTTCGAAAATAAGAAATTGGTTAGTCACATGACAGCCAGTAACATTCAATATGATACTATATCTGAAAGTAAATACCACTGGAGAGCTACGAATTATACAATAAGGCAGTTGCGAGGTATGCGAGAACATATAACCCACGGGGCACAAATTGATACGCTAATACAAATGGAGCCTCTGGATCTAGTGTTCTCCAAAGGCCAGCAAGAAACATTTACAAGTCCGGAACTTAAAACATATATAGCCAAACAGATAAATAGAGGTTCTAGTAATGTAGTACAATATCAAGTAGAATATCATAAAAGAATAGCAATGTCGTTCGCTTCATTCATCCTTACAACTATAGGTATAAGTCTTAGTAGCAGGAAACGTAAGGGTGGTATGGGTTTGTATTTAGGTATTGGATTAGCACTCAGTTTCGGTTACATTTTATTGCAAACCATAAGTAGTACATTTGCAATAAACGCTAATACGCCTCCTATGCTTGCGGCATGGATTCCTAATATAATATTTGTGGTAGTAGCATACTTCTGCTATCGCAAAGCACCAAATTAAAAAAATAATGACATTCGAAGAATTAAATTTAAATGATAATATTCTTGACGCATTATATGATATGCGTTTTGACAATTGTACACCGGTTCAGGAAAAGTGTATACCACCAATTCTTGAAGGACGTGATGTACTTGGAGTAGCACAGACCGGAACAGGAAAAACAGCTGCTTACCTACTTCCTATCCTATCAATGATAGATGATGGAGGATTCCCTAAAGATGCAATAAACTGCATTATAATGTCACCAACACGCGAACTAGCCCAACAGATAGACCAAGCTATGCAAGGTTTTGGTTATTATTTAAATGGTGTAAGTAGCGTAGCCGTATATGGAGGAAATGATGGTAACAGATACGATCAAGAAATCAAGAGCCTTAAATTAGGGGCTGACGTAATAATTGCTACACCAGGAAGACTTATTTCTCATATGCAATTAGGTAATGTCAACATGAATCGTCTCTCTTTTTTTGTACTCGACGAAGCAGACAGGATGTTAGATATGGGATTTTCGGAAGACATTATGCAAATAGCAAAAAAGTTACCTAAAACATGCCAGACTATAATGTTTTCTGCAACAATGCCTTCTAAAATACAATCTTTGGCTGAAACACTACTTAAGAACCCGATAGAGATAAAACTCGCAGTAAGCAAACCGGCAGAGAAAATAAAGCAATCAGCATATATATGCTATGAGCCACAAAAAATAAACATCATTCGTAATATTTTCAATAACGGTGACCTAAAGAGGGTTATTATTTTTGCAGGTAGTAAGGATAAAGTTAAAGACATAAATAAGTCTTTGATAAAAAAGCATATCAATTGTGGAGAGATGCACAGTGATCTCAGCCAAAAAGAACGAGATGATATCATGTTCAATTTTAAATCAGGAAAGATAGACGTTCTTGTAGCAACAGATATTGTTTCTCGAGGCATAGATATTGACGATATACAAATGGTTATAAACTATGATGTTCCTCATGATGCAGAAGATTATGTACACAGAATAGGCCGTACGGCAAGAGCCGATAGAGATGGTATTGCCATCACATTTGTAAATGAGAAAGATCAATATAACTTTGCAAATATAGAGAAATTCCTTAATCAGGATATTAAGAAAAATGAGATTCCTCATGATTTAGGGGAGGCGCCTCTTTATGAGCCTAATAAAAAAAATAAAGGGAACAACTATACAAAAAATAAAAAAGGAGAAAAACGAAATTGTGGCCAAAAAAAGTATAGCAGAAATAATAGAAATTCAAAGATATCTAACGGGAATAAGACAAATCCAAGGACAAATGGGAAAGTAACAAACAATAAGAATTCAAACAGCGAACCATCTATATAAATAAAACGCTTTGTATGGACTTTATAAAAAAAATAGAACTGTATATTAATAAGAATAAGCTCCTAGATATAAACAATAAGTATCTGGTAACTTTGTCCGGTGGTGCTGATAGTACGGCATTACTGATTATAATGCACAACCTTGGATATAATATAGAAGCCGTACATTGCAATTTTAAATTACGTGGTGAAGAATCAGATCGTGATGAACAATTTTGCAAATTGTTATGTTCAAAATATAAGATTAATCTTCACATTACACATTTCGATACACGCTCTTACGCCGAACTACATAAACAAAGTATAGAACTTGCCGCCAGGCATCTTCGTTATAAATACTTTGAACAACTTAAAAATGACATAAACGCAGAAGCTATAATTGTAGCTCATCATAAAGATGATAGTGTAGAGACTATACTAATAAATCTTTTAAGAGGAACAGGTCTACATGGGCTTACTGGAATTCATATGCGTAGAGACGACATTATACGTCCTCTGCTTTGTGTAAGAAGAAAAGAAATTGAAGAATATCTAAAAGGTATTGATCAAGACTTTGTAACAGATAGTACGAACCTTATTGACGATGTTACTCGCAACAAAATAAGGCTTAATGTAATACCTGAATTATTAAGTGTTAATGATAATGCTATAGAAAATATCCTAAGTACAGCAAAACATTTATCACAAGCTGAAGAGTATATTGAAACAACAATAAACGATAGATGCAATAGTACAGATTTAAATACAAATTCTGATAATATTTCAACTGAAGACATAACTGAGTATGGACTTTATCTTAGAATAAAAAAATATGGATTCAATTATAAAGTCATAGAAGACATATATAATAACATCAATTGTGGTGTAGGTAAAATATATAATTCAGGACTATATGAGCTTCTTATAGACAGGAATACTATCATAATACAAAAAAAGCCAGCTCCTTTTAGGCGTATGAAAATTCCTGAGCAAGGTACTTATGTTATAGATCCTTCTAAAGATAATGAGCAAAGAATTATTATTAGTTTTAGTGATATAACAGAAAATTTTGCAATACCCAAAAAGAATAATGAAATAGCATTGGATGCAGACAAAGTTAAGTTTCCATTGATACTTAGATCTGCAAAAGATGGTGACCGCTTTTGTCCATTCGGAATGAAAGGTACTAAACTAGTAAGCGACTTTTTAACAGACCGCAAATATGATTTGTTTAGGAAACATTCTCAACTAATATTAGAGGACAATACAAACGAGATTATCTGGGTTGTTAACGAACGTCCTTCTGAATTTTATCGAATAACAAAAGAAAGTAAACGTGCGATCATAATAGAGTGGAAATAGAATTATTAATCCACCTTTTCAAGCATAGAAGGATGTACAAAAGTTGTTGCTACAGCTGCTAATCCATCGATAACGACTACAACACATCTGTCTTTATGTATTCGCGTAAGATAGCCTTCAACGCCCTCAAATGGCCCTGCCGCTACACGTACGAAGTCTCCTTTTTTAAAAAATTCAATATTCTTATTTGTAAAATAAGTAATGCCATCTAATTCCATATCACAGACTTTTCTGAAATTAGCCATTTGATTATCAGGTACTATTATAGGTTCCTTGGTTGAAGGATTTATCAACCACCTAAAAGCATTAGAAGAACCAGTCGTAATAATCTTTAAAGACTTGATATACTCTTTAGTACTTCTTACGAATATCAAATTGTGTATAGCAGGTTGCAATACTCGTTTTCTTTTACCATCTTTCTCGCTGAACCCATATTGCATTGGGATATATGTTTCAATGCCTTTTCCATCAAAATAAGCTTTAAGCTTTTGTTCTCTACAATATGATGTACCAAGTGCATACCATTTAGTTTCTTCCATAATAAGATTTTGCAGTTCTCTTTATTTGCCGGCAAAGTTAAAAATAAAAATGGAAATACAATAATCGAGATGTATAATTTTAATTTATTATTGGTTGATTAGCAAAAAAACAGGGTTTGAAATAATTATATTCCAAACCCTGTAATAATATTGTGATACTAATATTAGTTGAAGTAATACTTCACACCAATCTGTAGTTTCCAGCATTGCTCATAATCATGGTTGAATTGCCATGTATGTGTAATTGCAGAACCATCTGAATTTTTATTCATTGAGAAATAAGGAGTTCCTGTATTATCGACTTTATCTACTTTCAAAATCTGACCATTAGCACAAGATAGCATATTCTTCTCTACGCCCCATTTTGAATTGAAAAGGTTACCAACATTCATGATATCCAAACTCAATTGCAATGTATGTGTTGTCTGACCTACATTCAATTTAAAATCGTGTGCCCATTTAAAATCGAATCTATTAACAAAAGGTGCTCTTGCGCTGTAAGCCTCAGCATACTGACCCTTGTGATTCTTAAGATATGAGTCTTGATTTACAAAATTCCAGAAAGCTTGACGATCAGCATCGTTGGTAAATTTTATTTCGCTATCATTAGCAGGTATGTACATTAAGTCTGATCTGATACCATCTCCATTGATATCTCCATTATAACAGAAGCTATATCCAGAAGGTGAATAACCTGTATAGAATAAAGAGAATAAGTCGTTATGATGTTTATATGCAATTGAAGCTATAAGACGATCAGGAATAACATACTGAGAATTTTGTACTCCACTGAAATTAGGTCCATTGACTGTATAAAGTCCATTCCAAGCAGAAGATGCATTAGAACCAGGCATACCGGTAATTTCTTTCACCACCGTATGTGTATAAGCAACCATAATGTTCAAGTCCTTAACAGGTTGTGCATTCAACGTAATATTAGCAGTCCATCCATATCCTTTATGTGTATTAGTTAGTACACAGGCGTTTGATATAGTATTATTATATGTATAACTTGCAGGATAAATATAACGGTTATCTGCTCCTTTAAGTTTTGACCAAGTATCATCAATAGGCTTGATATTATAGTTGTCAAGCATTACATCGTTGATTTTCCTTGTATATGTATATTCTCCAGTTACAGTCAATGGAAATGATACAGGAATTTGATAATCAACAGCTATAGAGCTTTTCCAAACCTGTGGCATCTTGAAATTATGGTCAACACCTGCGATAGCACTAGGAACAGTTCCCTGGTCAGGAGTTATATTAGCTGGAGCACCCAATAATGTTCTAATTTGGTTAACATCTGTTACAACACTACCAGCAAACTGCTGAAGACGTGGATCAACCTTTGTGACTACACCATTTTTATATGTAGTTGATGCAATAACAAGATTCTGAACCATACCTGAGTTTGTTGGCATATTAGTAAAGAATACCAAAGGAAGACGACCAGCAAACAAACCTGTACCGCCACGGACTACCAAACTTTTATTTCCCAATACATCCCATGTAAAACCTAAACGAGGAGATACCTGAATGTTTGTACTAGGCCATGAACCTGTATCAATATGACGGCCACCAAAATCAAGATTATAGATTGCGTTATTACGAACAACATCATCATTATTGAATGTGATATTATCAAAGCGAATACCACCAGTTAATTTAAGGTTATCAATGACATTCCATTCATCCTGTAAGTATAGTCCATACTGGTTAAATGAAACCGATGCTGCCGGATTGCTATTTCCATTATAACCGTATGTCAAAGCAACTGTTTCTGGAGCAGCTCCATTAAGGAAATCATCAAGACTGCGATATCTATAATATCCTGTACCATTACGCATATAAGAGTTAAGCGCTGACTGGTGTTCATAACTTAATCCAGCTGTGATCTTATGATTACCCAAGAAATATGTAAAATTATCAGTAAGAGTTGTTATTTTATTCTCGACCTTATTGTTATATGTAAAAAGTTCATATCCAAGAGACATATAAGGTTGCATAGTCTGTGTAACACTTCCATTTACAGCAGTTGTATATCCGTTTAGTATATCGATAAATGGGAAATCTGATGAATTTGTTCCACGAACATCCTGAATATTACTGTATGTAAATAACAGCTGATTAGATATATTTTCTCCAAAGCGGCTATTCAAATCTGCAGAAACAGAACTTACCTTGTTTTGCATTGAATATGCTGAATTAGCGAATGTCATTGAAAAGTCTGAAGCGCGAGCCTGATCATAAGATGTTTTAGTATATGCATCGCTTGAATTAGCTGCAGGCATATTCCACGACTTGTCTTTAGTATAATTGTAACGCAAAGCCAAATGATGATCATTTGTTATATTCCAGTCCAAACGGGCTAAGAACTTTGAATTATTCTCATCTGCAGGGAAATTTGTATAAGAACCTGTGTCATAACCATATTTTTGCTTAACAAAATCTGAAACTTTCTGTAAATCAGCTAATGTTGTACGAGAAATATAGTTTGTAGGGTTTGAGTTTCCGTCAGTAGAACCTTGCCATCTATTAATGATAGAAGGTATTTTAGAGTGTTCAAAGTTTGTAAAGAAGAATAGTTTATCTTTAATAATTGGTCCGCCCAATGTAAATCCGTAAGTAGTATTGCGGTTCGTCTTACGCTCGCCAAGACCTGCATTATCTACACGATTACCATGCATATACCATTTCTCATTATTATAATAAATATAAGCAGTACCTTTGAATGTGTTTGTACCAGATTTAGTTACGGCGTTAATACCACCACCTATAAAGTTTGACTGGCGTACATCATAAGGTGCAACAACAACCTGTACTTCATCTATTGCATCCATTGATATTGGATTACCTCCACCAGGAAGTTTTGAGCTAAGACCAAAGTTATTGTTTAGGTTTGCTCCATCCAAACGAAAGTTTGTAGAACGACCATCGCCTCCAGCGAAACTCATTCCATTTGCATAAGGAGATATACGTGCAATATCAGATATACTTCTGCTTATTGTAGGTATACTAGCAATTTGGGCATTACTAATGTTTGTGGTTGCTCCAGTCTTCTCTTTAGAGAATTTTGATGCGTTTCCACTTACTACGACTTCACCTAGTTGCTGAGCATCTTCCTGTAAATTTACATTAAAAGTTGATGTTTCACCTAGTGATAATTGAACATTGTTTATTTCTTTAGGTTTATTACCTACATAAGAAATAACAATTTGATAAGGACCACCTACACGCATACCCTGAATAGTGAAGCGTCCATTTTCGTTAGTAGCGGCACGGTAGATTGTTCCAGAAGGTTTGTGAATGGCTGTAACCGTAGCTCCAACCACCTCTTGATCTTGTGAAGTAATCTTTCCGTTAATACCTGATGTTGTAACCTGTGCTAAGGCTGCAGTAGTATTTGCGAATACGCAAACAGCTGCAATTAAACACGTTAGAATCAATCTTTTCATAACAGTTCGTTTTGTGTGTGACTATAAATTAATATTACGTCGGCAAAATTAAATAAAAATTTTCGAATAAACATTACATTTGTGTTAAAATTGAAAATATACTGCATAAACAGTATAATATTAAGAATAAAATATTAATAAAATTGGTACTTGCAAAACTCCTAATTTAAAAAAATTATATATCTTTGCATCCAAATTTAATCGAACCTGGGAAAATGAAGAAACTCGTTCTTACGTCAATATTTATAATGGCCGTAATTACATTTGCGTTAGCTGTAAAGATTAAACCTGGCCCTAGGTTAATAAAACAGTCTGATGGAACTACTATTACTATATATGGATATGGTGATGAGAAGAGACACTATTATATGACTTCTGATAACATCTTATTATATAACGTTGGCAGTAGTTTTTATATTGCAAAAATTGATAGTACTAGTGGGGCTTTATCTTCGGCTGGGGTATTAGCCCATAATTATGGACATAGATCTGTAGATGAAAAAAGAGCAATAGAAGAACAAAATACTATTTATTTTTTTTATTCACCATCTGTAAGCCATACAAATTCTAAAGTATTAAATGAAAACATTGCTAATAACAGCACATATTTTCCGCATACAGGTACTCCTAAAGCTATAGTAATACTAGTACAATTTTCAGATACGACATTCAAGATAAAAAATCCTAAATACATTTTTGATAAGTATCTTAATGCAAGTTCTTTTGATGAGAAAAGAGATGGAACACTCGCTCTTAATTATGGAAGTGTCGCACAGTATTTTTCAGATATGAGCGGAGGAAAATTTCATCCTCAATTTGATGTTTATGGTCCAGTTACCCTAAAACAGAAATCAAACTACTATGGTAGTGGTGATGATGATATGAGCAAGCTCATTCCTGATGCATGTACAGCAATAGATGACTCTGTAGATTTTTCTAAATACGATGCGAATGGAGATGGAAAAGTGGACCTCCTATATATAATATATGCAGGATATTCCCAATCCATAACAAGTAATTCAGATGACCTATGGCCAAAGTCTGGTACAGACAGTAGCTTTGGCTATTATGACGGTAAACAAGTATATAGATATGGTATAAATAACGAGTTAAATTATACTTGGGAAGGTTATATGAACGATCATAAAACTTATATAAATGGTATAGGACTTTTCTGCCATGAGTTTTCTCATTGTATGGGTATGCCAGATATGTACTCAACAACCTCTCCTGCAAACAAACTAGACAATCAAGAAATGGAAATGTGGGATTTGATGGACGGAGGTGAATACACAAATAATGGATATTGCCCTACCCCATATACAGCTTGGGAAAAAGAGTCTATGGGATGGATTAAAATTGACACTCTCAAAACAGCAGCCAATATCACAATGCTTCCTCTTAATGAAGGTGGTAAAGCATATAAAATAATAAATGATGCAGCTAGCAATGAATACTATACACTAGAAGACATACAAAATACGGGTTGGAATTCAAGTGCTTACGGTCATGGACTATTAATATCACATGTCAACTATATACCATCGTACTTTTATCTGGGTCAAAGCCCTAATAATATTCCCGGTAAACCATATATGACTATATTTCCAGCTGATGGCATTTTGTATAATATAAGCAATACGAGTATTTCGAGCGATGAATACTATACTTCACATGCAGGTGATCCATTCCCAGGAACTAGTAAGACCACATCATTTACAGACACTACAGCTATTATTAAATCTATTGTATATAATGGTCCTACCGGTTATATGAGCAAACCCATCACAAACATAGCAGAAGCCCCCAATGGCACTATAACATTCCGTTTTATGGGTGGAGGAACGAACAGCATTAACAATGTAATAAATAACAATAGTAAAGAAGATAACAGAATATATTCAACCAGCGGAATGTATTTAGGAACTGACATTTCAATACTTCCTAAAGGTATATATATAGTAAATAGAAAAAAAATAATAAAATAATAATATTATGAGTTTAAAGATACGTCTGATTATAATGAATTTCCTCGAATTTGCAGTTTGGGGATCTTACCTGACATCTATGGGACGATATTTAGGTAACATAGGTATGAGCACACAAATAGGATGGTTTTATTCAATGCAAGGTATCGTCGCTATTTTTATGCCTGCAATAATTGGAATAATAGCAGATAGGTGGATTCAAGCCCAACGCCTGTTGGGATTTTGTCACCTAATGGCAGGGCTTTTCATGTTTGCTACTGCTTGGTACGGTTTAACAGCTGGAATGCATTCACAATTTAGCATTTTTTTCTCACTCTATAGTGTGAGTATGGCATTCTATATGCCTACTCTTGCGTTATACAATTCAGTAGCATACAATGCACTTACACATGCAGGTATGGACACTGTAAAAGATTATCCACCTATTAGAGTATTTGGAACAATCGGTTTTATTTGTGCAATGTGGTTCGTTGACCTTATGGGATTCCAAGCTACCCAAAATCAATTTGCAACATCAGGTGTTTTAAGCATACTACTCTTTTTATATTCTTTTTCTCTTCCTCACTGTGAGATTATAAAGGATACAAAAAAGAAAGGCATTATAGACGCTTTAGGACTTAAAGCATTCCAATTATTCAAGCAAAAAAAGATGGCAATATTTTTTATTTTCTCTGGTTTGCTTGGAGTAAGTCTTCAAATCACTAACGGTTTTGCGAATCCATACATAAGCAGTTTTGGAGCTATTCAAGATTATGCAGGAACATTCGGAGTAAGACATGCAAACATCCTTATATCCCTTTCACAAGTAAGTGAGACCTGCTGCATACTATTAATTCCATTCTTTATGAAAAAATATGGTATAAAAAAGGTTATGCTTATTGCTATGTTCGCTTGGGTTCTCAGATTTGGTCTATTCGGTATAGGCAATCCTGGTAATGGAGTTTGGATGTTTGTTTTGTCGATGATAGTATATGGAGTAGCTTTTGATTTCTTCAATGTATCAGGATCACTATTTGTTGATAAAAGCACTGATCAAAGTATAAGATCAAGTGCTCAAGGACTATTTCTATTAATGACTAATGGTATTGGTGCAACAGTGGGAACACTGGCAGCTCAAGCAATAATAAACCATTACACACATGCTATTCATATCGGTGAAAACTTTTACACAGTAGGAAATTGGCAGGCTTGCTGGCTTATTTTTGCCGGATATGCTTTTGTAATCGGTATAGCCTTTGCACTTATATTCAGGCCTAAAAAAGTTTAGAATAATAACTAATAAATAAAATAAAAATTATGAGAAGCAGAACAGACAATTGGTTCGAATGCAAAATCAAGTATGAAAAGATGCAGGAAGACGGTACACAGAAAAAAGTGACTGAACAATATACAGTTGACGCACTTAGCTTTACTGAAGCTGAGAAAAGGATAATGGAAGAAATGTCAAGCTATATAAGTGGCGCTTTTGAAGTAAGTGATATAAAGAAGGCTTCATATAAAGAGGTCTTTTTTGCAGATCTTGACAGTGCTGATAAATGGTATAAGACTAAGGTACAATTCATAACTATTGATGAAAAAACAGCAAAAGAAAAACGCTCTAATGTTTATTATCTTGTAAATGCGGGCTCTTTTAAAGGTGCCGTTGACAATGTAATAGAATTCATGGGACAAGGCACTATAGATTATGCCATTGCAGCCATAAACGAGACAGCCATTATGGATGTGTATGAATATGGAAAAACGAATTATAACGATAAACCTGAATACGAGGAGGTAAAATAACTATGGAGATTGACGTAGCTAAAAATCTGCACGATGTGCTTGACATTTTGCCTAATGGCGTACGTCTAGTTGCCATAAGCAAATATCATCCAAGCGAATATTTGGAAGTAGCATATAATGAAGGGCAACGTATTTTTGGAGAAAGCCACGAACAAGAACTCTCAAAAAAATATGAAACACTTCCAAAAGATATTATATGGCACTTTATAGGTCATCTTCAGACTAATAAAGTGAAATACATTGCCCCATACATTTCTATGATTGAAGCTGTAGACTCACTAAAGCTTTTAAAAGAAATAAACAAGCAGGCGGAAAAATGCAAAAGGATTATAGACGTTCTTCTAGAGTTACATATTGCAGAAGAAGAAACAAAATACGGGCTATCTATTGATGACTGTCGTAATCTTCTTAAAAATGGAGAATGGCGTGATATGAAAAATATTAGAATTTGTGGATTAATGATGATGGCAAGCAACGTTGATGATGAAAATCAGATACGATCTGAATTTAATAAAGCTTCTGATTTCTTT
Source organism: Prevotella sp. (assembly GCA_041907685.1). Lineage (GTDB taxonomy): Bacteria > Bacteroidota > Bacteroidia > Bacteroidales > Bacteroidaceae > Prevotella. The sequence goes on from JAYRGU010000001.1 coordinate 137,209, forward strand.
TACGAAATAAAAAAAGACTTTTTTGAGTACAATGAAAACTTTAAAGAACGCTCATGGGGTATGAGCCATGATTATAAAATAGCTCTACAATGCAACAGTACTATGATACGTGTTGGAACAAAGATATTTGGTCCTAGAGTATATTAACCGTAAAAATTAGTTAATGAAGAAGTGATATTTTTTAATAAATGTTAGTTATGGCATTTTTTACACATCAAACTATTGCATAATAGAAAAATAGATATACCTTTGCAGCGTGTTTTTCATGGTATTAGATTATTAAGGTTAATAAAAGATTGGTTGTCGTGAGACAATCAATTTTTTTTGTTTTTTATTTTGCTATACACACGTTTTATATTATCTTTGTGCCAACATAAATTAATAACAACATGAATTACGAAGAACTCATAGAAGCTCGTGATGCCAAGACGCAAAATTTGGGAAGTCTACCTATAGGATATATATATAAGCGCAATATATCAAACAAATACATTAACATCCTAAAAGTTAAGTCCGACCTAATAAACAATTTTTTTTTCAGCGGTGATATTAACTTTGAATACCAAGTAAACCAAACAATTAAGAATAAACATCAACTACATTTTACACCAATATTTAAAGGTGAAGATGTTGTTGCTTTAAAAATAGAGATGTGCAATTTTCAGAGTTTTGAGTCATTACTTACAAAAAGACCTGCAGTTGTAGCATCTAAACATTTTATATCTGACACTATTAATGATATATTAGAATTTACAGAGCTGTTGCATAAGAAGAATATATATCATGTTTGTTTTGCGCCATCAACTATATTAGCAAGAAATGGTAATAACAGTGTTATGTTTATTTCTCACGGTTCATTTTACCAAAATATAAAAGATAAAAAATCATTATATGGCAAATACCTCAATTATATAGCACCAGAAGTTTTAAATGGAAATTCTATTGACGAACGAACAGATATTTATTCAATAGGTAAATTTATAGAAAGCCTTTTCGTTGCATCTTCTATGCCTATCCACTATAAAAAGATTGTCTCCAGAGCCACTCAAACAAATCCAGAAGACAGATATCAGTCAATTAAAGAAATGCGTCATGATATTACATTAAGAAGCAACATCTACAGATTTTCAATAATATTATCCGCTACTGTATTATTAGCCATACTTAGTTTAGCAATTTGGTGGAGCATGACACCTCAAAAACAGGCTATAGAATTCGTTAAACCGGCTCCAAGACAAGCTACAGATGATTTGATTGATGATGGATTTGATCCACAAACTGAATTAGGAGTAATTACAAATGATTCAACAAACCATATGTCGCCTGCAGAACAAAAGAAACAAGCTGAATACGAGAAAAAGAATGAAGAAATATTCAGAAGACGTTATGCCTTAGCTGCAGCCAAAATAATTGATAAGATATACAATAAAAAGTATATGGGTAATAACGAAAAAAAGTTTATTGCAGGCAGCCAAGCAACGCTCGACGAATTAAGCAAACTGCAAACTGATTTGGGGGCTAAAGCCCATCTATCAGACTCAAAAAGCCAAAAAATAGCAGCTGAAGTTATTGAAGGACTGACTGAACAGAAAATGAACGAGATGAAATAATAAAAATAAAATCTTATTTTTATTTTGTATTACACTTGAATTACAGTATCTTTGCACACGGATTTTAAATAAAAAATAATGCCTGAAATATCAGTACGCGGGCTAGAAATGCCAGAATCACCTATTAGGAAACTGGCTCCACTTGCTGCCGCAGCAAAAAAAAGAGGAATAAAGGTATACCACCTTAATATAGGGCAACCAGACTTACCAACTCCCAAGGTAGGCCTAGATGCGTTACACCACATAAACAAAGACATTCTAGAGTATTCACCATCACAAGGCTATCTAAGTTATCGTGAAAAATTAGTTGGATACTATAAAAAATATAACATAAATGTAAATGCAGACGACATCATTATCACATCCGGGGGTAGTGAAGCTGTACTTTTCGCTTTTATGTCCTGTCTTAATCCTGGAGATGAGATAATTGTTCCAGAACCAGCCTACGCTAACTATATGGCATTTGCTATATCAGCTGGAGCAAAAATTCGTACTATAGCAACAACTATTGAAGAAGGATTTTCTCTTCCTAAAGTAGAAAAATTCGAAGAGCTTATTAATGACAGGACACGCGCCATAATGATATGCAATCCGAATAATCCAACGGGATATCTTTATACAAGAAGAGAAATGAATCAGATACGTGATCTTGTAAAAAAATACGATCTCTATCTATTTTCTGACGAAGTATATCGTGAATACATATACACAGGGTCTCCTTATATCAGTGCATGTCATCTCGAAGGTATTGAGCAAAATGTCGTTCTTATCGATTCTGTATCCAAACGTTACAGTGAATGTGGAATTCGTATTGGTGCCCTTATTACAAAAAATGCAGAAGTCAGAAAAGCTGTAATGAAATTTTGCCAAGCTCGCCTATCTCCACCATTAATTGGACAGATTGTTGCTGAAGCCTCACTTGACGCTCCTGAAGAATATTTTCGTGAAGTATATGATGAATATGTTGAACGCAGGAAATGCTTGATAGACGGTCTCAACAGAATACCAGGTGTTTACTCACCTATACCTATGGGTGCTTTCTATACGGTTGCAAAATTACCAGTAGACGACAGTGAAAAGTTTTGCCGTTGGTGCTTAGAAAAATTTAATTATGAAGGTGAAACTGTAATGATGGCACCTGCAGCAGGATTTTACACAACCCCTGGTGCAGGTATTAATCAAGTACGTATAGCTTATGTGCTAAAGAAAGTTGACCTCGAACGTGCTCTTTTTGTTCTTCGTAAAGCATTAGAAGTATACCCTGGAAGAGTTGATGATAATAATTGATTATGAATTTTCCTCTATATATTGCAAAAAAAATATATAACAATAAGGGCGATCGTAAAAAGGTAAGTCGCCCTGCCATAAAAATCGCTACACTAGGTGTAGCGATTGGTCTTGCTGTTATGATTATTTCTGTCTGTGTTGTATTAGGATTTAAACATTCAATACGAGATAAGGTAATTGGATTTGGCAGTCACATTCAGGTCGAGGATATTATGGCGCTTAATAATCAAGATCCTTATCCAATATGTATCAACGATAGCATGGTAAATGTTCTTAAGGGATGTTGGGGTGTCAAACATGTACAAAAGTATGCATTAAAACAAGGAATACTAAAGACAGACAAAGATTTCCTTGGTATCATGTTTAAAGGAATTGGCCCAGACTACGATTTAAGCTTCCTAAAACAAAATCTTAAATCTGGTGAAATTCCAAAATTCAGTGATTCAAGTAGTCACAATCAAATTGTCATTTCACAAATTATGGCTTCTAAGTTAAAGCTAAAAGTTGGTGATAAAGTCTTTGCATACTTTATTTCTAAGGATGACGTAAGAGCTAGGCGTTTCAAAATCAGTGGTATTTATCAAACAAATATGACCAAATTTGACCAAACGTTTTGCTACACCGATATATATACGGCAGTGAAACTTAATGGATGGGAAAACGATCAATGCAGTGGTGCAGAACTTCAAGTAAAAGATTTTTCAAGGCTTAATGAAGTTGAGAATGTTTTAGTTAAGAAAGTAAATAGAACAATTGATAAATACGGTGAGACATATGCTTCTCAAACAATTATTGATGCTAATCCTCAAGTATTTGCTTGGCTAAACCTTTTAGACCTTAATGTCTGGGTTATTATGGCGCTAATGATTTGTGTTGCAGGTTTCACTATGATAAGTGGGCTACTCATTATAATACTTGAACGCACGACTATGATAGGTGTATTGAAAGCACTTGGTGCAAAGAATAAAACAATAAGACACACGTTCCTTTGGTTCTCTGTCTTTATTATAGGAAAAGGTCTGATTATTGGAGACGCATTAGGCTTAGGATTGCTCTTCTTACAAAGATATACAGGCCTCATTAAGCTCGATCCTACTACATATTATGTAAATACAGTACCTGTTGAAATAAATATACCATTTATTATTACTATTAATATTGCAACATTAATAGTAAGTATATTTGTATTAATTGCTCCAAGTTATCTGATTTCACATATTCATCCAGCTAAATCAATGCATTTTGAATAGAAATGATGTATTTTATACTATATAAATTATTCAAAAAAGTATCCCCGAGAGCAATCATCTGCTGTCGGGGACTATTTTTGTACTCACTAGTACAATAAACACATGTATAATTAAATTTCAGAATTAATCTTATTTATATAGATATCTCTTTATGCTCTTTTTAGGAGTCTTTTCGAATTCTTCAGTATGTAATTCTATTGCTGATAATCTTTCGTATGCTGGTAATATTTGGTTTAGCTCTAACAAGTTCTGTTCCATTATTTTCTCAATATCCTCATTATTAAATTCCATCTCTTTAGAACCTTCATAATCAGGGTGTACTAGAGCCACCAATTTATTATCACGCTGCACAACAACGCTTTCAACAACCATGGTCATACTATTTAGTTTATCTTCAATTTCCTCAGGATATATATTCTGTCCATTAGCTCCAAGAAGCATATTCTTACTACGACCTTTTATATAAACGTTTCCATTACTATCCATTAGTCCTAGATCGCCTGTATGATACCATCCTTCGCTATCCAATGCTTGTGCAGTAGCCTCTGGGTTCTTATAATATCCTAACATTATATTAAGTCCCTTTGCAATTATTTCACCAGGAATATTTTCAGGATCTGGACTATCAATCTTTACATTCATATGAACCACAGCCCTTCCACACGATCCTGGTGCAAAAGATTTATAGTCACTATAGCAAATTATAGGTGCACACTCAGTTGCACCATATCCTACTGTTATAGGAAAATCTATCTGGTGCATAAAACTCTCTACTTCATTATTAAAAGCTGCTCCACCTACTATTATCTCATAGAAATTACCTCCAAAGGCATTAACAACCTGTTCGCATATTTTTTCTCGCACCTTTTTGCTAATTACAGGCATATTAAGAAGTAATCGCATACGATTATTTTGAATTTTAGGAAATACTTTCTTTCGTACTATTTTTTCTATAACAAGCGGAACGGCTATAATTATTGCAGGTTTAATATCAGCAAAAGCCTGAGCAATAATAACAGGACTAGGTACACGAGTAAGGAAAAATATGTGACATCCATAGCAAAACTCAAATATAAATTCAAAAGCCATGCCATACATATGCGCCAAAGGCAAAATACTAATCGTATTATCGCCACTATTGATTTTAGTTCCTAAAACCTGAAAAGCGAAATCAAGATTGCCCCACATTGCGCGATAAGGTATCATTACTCCTTTAGAGAAACCAGTAGTACCACTCGTATAATTTATTAAGGCCATCTCCTCTGGATTAGACTCCATATAATAATGAACATTATTAGAGCGGAAAGCTTTAGGGTATTTATGCCCAAACATTTCATTCAGATGTTCGCGAGCATAAGTAAGTTTATCTGTACGTGATATAACGAGCGAATAGTCAGGTATATAAATTATGCCTTCCAAATTAGGCATTTTAGTAGCATCTATAGTAGTTGCAACAACATCTCCTACAAAAAGTATTTTTGCTTCACTATGATTTACGATATTATGAATTTGCTCACCGGTAAACTCATGCAGTATAGGAACAGCAACAGCACCATAAGTAAGTGTTGCTAAAAATGCGACAGCCCAATTAGCACTATTACGTCCACACAATGCTATCTTATCACCTCTGGTTACACCAGAATTTTCGAACATTATGTGGAGCTTTTCTATTTTACGGGCTACATCTTTATATTGTAATGTTACTCCTTTATAATCAGTAAGAGCATCAATATCCCAATTTTTTATTATTGACTTTTCTATATATGAATTGAAACTAGGTATAATTTCCATTGCACAATTTTATAAATTTTGTGCAAAGATAACACGTTATCTGCACAATCCAAAATATTTTGTGCAATATTTTAGTTTTACTCCACAAAACTATAATAAAAACTGCAAAATAGAACAATCCATTTAATCGTCAAGCAATGTTGAATTTCTTACACGACTTAGAGTTTCAGGTGTCATTTGCAAATAACTTGCTATATAGTTCATTGGAGCTCGTAATACTATTTGAGGTTGAGTCTTACATAACTTTTTATATCTATCCTGCGCTGTCTCAAATCTTAGCATATCTGCATGCACTTGAGATTGAATCAGAGACTCTTCAAGAATCTTTCTATAGAGTATCTGGATATTACCATTATGCAAAGCTATCTCCTCTAATTTCTGACGTGGTAATCCATATATGATGGAGTTTTCAATAGCTTCAATTTGCAGCTTTGTAGGACGCTCCTTAAATAAACTTTCGATACTCATCACTATATTACCTTCTACCTGTAAATGCTCAGTAAGTTCTTTCTCATTTTTGAAGTAAAATAATCTTACCAAGCCTCTATCTATATAATATATATAATGACACACTTCACCTTCTTTTAGAACAAGCTCCCCTCTCGTAAATTTCATTGGTACAAGTATACTCTCCAACAAACTTAATTCATCAAGAGTCATCGTACTATACTTACGTGCCAATTCTCTGGCCACATCGTGTTTAGTGTTTAGCAATTGTTTCATTATCTCTCCTCCATTAATTCATTTTAGTCTAATTTAAGCACAGCAAGGAAAGCTTTCTGAGGAACTTCGACATTACCGATCTGTTTCATTCGCTTCTTGCCTTTTTTCTGTTTTTCCAGTAACTTACGTTTACGGCTTACGTCGCCTCCATAACATTTTGCAGTGACGTCTTTTCTAACGCATTTTATAGTTTCACGAGCAACGATCTTTGCTCCTATTGCTGCTTGTATAGCAATATCAAATTGCTGACGTGGTATCAAGTCTCTTAATTTTTCACACATTCTACGTCCAAAAGTCACAGCATTATCTTGATGAGTCAGTGTGGATAGAGCATCCACAGGTTCACCATTTAAAAGAATGTCAAGCTTTGCCAATTTTGAAGGTCTGAAACTGTCTATATGATAGTCAAAGGATGCATATCCTTTTGATATACTCTTTAACTTATCATAGAAATCAATAACGATTTCTCCTAACGGAAGCATAAAATGTAATTCTACCCTATTTCCACTTACATATTCCTGATTTATCAATTCACCGCGTTTATCCAAACATAATGTCATTATCGGTCCTATAAAATCAGAACTTGTGATGATAGAGGCACGTATATATGGCTCTTCAATATGATCAATCATTGTCAAATCAGGTAATCCTGAAGGGTTATGGACCTCCTTTACATCTCCCTGTTTATCGTAAACCATGTATGAAACATTAGGAACAGTCGTTATAACATCCATATTAAACTCTCTGTCTAGACGTTCCTGCACTATTTCCATATGAAGAAGACCGAGGAACCCGCATCTGAATCCAAATCCTAATGCCACCGACGATTCCGGTGAAAACGTAAGAGAAGCATCATTTAATTGTAATTTTTCTAAAGAAGCACGTAAGTTTTCAAACTCAGAAGGATCTATAGGATACACACCAGCGAAAACCATCGGTTTAACTTCTTGGAAACCGGAGATTGCCTCCTTACAAGGTTTTGCGATATGAGTTATAGTATCACCGACTTTGACCTCTTTGCTGTCTTTTATTCCACTTATTATATATCCTACATCTCCTGTTCTTAATTCTTTACGAGGAATCATATCCATCTTCAAGACTCCAACTTCATCAGCTCCATATTCCATTCCTGTATTAAAGAATTTCACTTTATCTCCGGTACGTATAATTCCATTTTCTATTTTGAAATAAGCAATTATACCACGGAAAGAATTAAATACTGAGTCAAATATGAGGGCCTGTAATGGTGCATTATCATCACCTACCGGATGCGGTATTCGTCTAACAACAGCCTCCAGTATATCAGGAATACCCTCACCAGTCTTACCGGATGCTCGTATGATATCAGAACTGTCGCATCCAATAAGGTCAACGATCTCATCCTCAACCTCATCAGGCATAGCACTTGGCATATCAATTTTATTGATTACAGGTATAATTTCCAGATTATGTTCTACAGCCATATATAGATTAGATATAGTCTGTGCCTGTACGCCTTGTGTAGCGTCAACTACAAGCAGAGCTCCTTCACATGCAGCAATACTACGTGAAACCTCATAAGAGAAATCCACATGTCCCGGTGTATCAATAAGATTAAGTATATATTTTTCTCCATCCAGTTCATACTCCATCTGTATGGCATGACTTTTAATCGTAATACCTCTTTCACGCTCTAAATCCATATCATCGAGCATCTGACCCTCAGTAACTTTGATTGTCTTAGTATACTCTAACATACGGTCAGCAAGAGTTGACTTACCATGATCTATATGGGCTATTATGCAAAAATTTCTTATGTGGTCCATTGTTTATATTCTATTTGTAGTGCAAAGATAATAAAAAATACGTTGATGTACTAAATTAAGTGCCACCAACGTATGATTTTATAGAAATTAAAATCTTATTTCAGATTAAACTTACCATCAACATTAGATATTTTGTCCTCACGGAGCAACCATCCAAGTCCAAGAAGTAAATTTGAATCTGTTTCTTTGGTGACATTTTTCAGACTGTTATAGTCTTGTCCTTCATTTTCATTGAGAGATTTCCAGATTGCACCAGCAACCTCACCAGCTTTTTCCTTAAACATATTACTTTACACCTATATTATAATAATTCGCTTGCAAAGATAGGCTTATTTTTAATAATAGCCAAACTTTTATTTGCAAATGTGCAAATATTTTCATAACTTCGCATCAAGATATTTATCTATAATTTATATTTGTTATACGACATTATTCACAATTATTATAAATCCATGTCTATCAGAACATTAAGTTTATCGGCAGCACTGCTTTTCTTTTCATTTTCGCTATTGGGGTGTCATGAATCAATGGATAAACGTTGTGCGCGCGAAGCTAAGGAATATACAGAAAAATTATGCCCTGCTCCTGTATCAAAAGATATAACAATAGATAGTATGGGGTTTGAAGAATCCACTCACACCCTGTATTATTATTATTCATTAAAGAACAGATTAGACGATCCTACAGTTATTAGCAATTCAAGACCCATTCTTCGCAAACAATTACTTGAGGCAATACGAAACACTACAAGTATAAAGGCGTACAAAGACGAGGGATATAATTTTGGCTACACATACTATTCATCATCTAATCCTCATCTTGTTTTATATCAAATAATATTCCACAAGAAAGACTACAAATAAAAATCAGTCCCCTCAAAATAAGGAGACTGATTTATTCATCTTGTTAGATGAATATCTCATTGTTTTTTCAATTTTTCAAGAGCACGGCATAATTGATCCGGACAACTTGTGTTTTTCATACCACAACGTGTGCCATCCAATTTTGATATAACATCATCAATTCTCATTCCAATGATTAACTGGCTCAGTCCTTTAAGATTACCATTACAGCCACCAAGAAATGAAACCTGCTTTATTACATCATCTTCATCAGCAGTAACATCAATAAGCTTACTACATGTGCCCAATGTCTTATACGAAAGATGTTTCAAAGCCATTTCTATTCTTCGGAATCACTTTCATCAGGTTTCATATTCGTATACACGCTCTGGACATCATCATCATCCTCAAGCAAGTCAACCATTTTATCAATAGTTTCGCGCTCCTCAGGAGTAACATCTTTTAAGTCATTAGGAATACGTGTAAATTCAGCACCGGTAACTTCAAAGCCATTGCCCTCAAGATATTTCTGAATATCTCCAAAACTCTTAGGATCTCCGTATATTGTTATTTCTCCGGCCTCTTCATCTTCATCATATTCATCATCAACACCATAATCTATAAGTTCAAGGATAAGTTCATCCATTTCCAGTCCATCCTTTTTCTTAAATGTAAATACACACTTCTGGTCGAACAAGAAAGATAGAGATCCCATCGTACCCATGTTACCACTGAACTTATTAAAAATAGCTCGTACATTACCAACCGTCCTAGTTGTATTATCAGTAGCTGCGTCTACGAATACAGCTACTCCATGAGGTCCATATCCTTCATAAGTTACCTCTTTATAATCGCTTTGGTCTTTACCCATAGCGTTTTTGATAGCACGTTTAACATTTTCGTTAGGCATGTTTTCACGCTTAGCGTTCTGTATTATTGCGCGCAGATGAGGGTTGTTCTCTGGATCAGGACCACCTGCACGTACTGCGATAGCTATCTGTTTTCCAATTTTAGTGAATGTGCGGGCCATATGACCCCATCTCTTTAATTTCGTAGCCTTACGATATTCAAATGCTCTTCCCATTGGAGTAATTTTTTATTTTGTTTAATTTTATATTCGGTACTTATCTTAGTTCTGCGCTAAGTTTTGATTTCAGATTATCTATCAGTTTTTTCATAATAGCATCTATCTGTTTGTCATTTAGCGTATTCTGTTCATCTTGCAATATGAAGTTTACAGCATAACTTTTCTTTCCAGCGGGTAAGTTTTTGCCTTCATATACATCAAAAAGTTCAACTCTTTTAAGCAATTTTTTATCTGTCTGTCTAGCAATGTCTTCAACCTGAGCAAATTCAACATTTTTATCTAGTAGAAGAGCCAAGTCACGGCTTACAGCAGGATATTTACTTATTGGTTTAAATTCAAACTTTGCCTTACGGATAACTTTCATAAGTGCTGTCCAGTTTAAATCAGCAAAGAAGACCTTATTGTCGATATCCATTTTTTTCTGTAGTTTCAGGCTCATCACGCCCATATCCACAAGAGTTTTTCCTCCTCTGTTTTGTATAGTCAACCCAGCAGAGAAAATATCATTCTCACTACTCTTAGAAACTACCATACCGTCTGTAACGCCTATACGATGGAGAATATTATCCACACAAGCTTTCAGTTCATAAAAATTACTATCTTCATCAGGATGTGCCCAAGAACCTTCAACCCTCTTACCTGTTATCCACAGTCCCAAGTGGTAATCTTCACTATATGCTCGAGTAGGCTCATCTGCATTTTTCTTTTCAGGCGCAAAATGATAACAGTTTCCAAATTCAAAGAAACGAAGGTTAGCATTTTTTCTATTTGCATTACGCACAATACTTTCCAATCCACCAAACAGGAGTGTTTGTCTCAACACACTCAGATCGGCACTCAATGGATTCATTAGTTTAACGCATGCCTCAGCAGGATAAGAATCAATATTTGCATAATACTCAGCTTTTGTAAGAGAATTATTAAGAATTTCATTAAATCCGCAACCTACCAGTTGTTCACCAACTATATTTTCCAGTTTATGTTTATTATCTTCCTCACCTTTTATGACAAGACATCCCTTAAGTTGTGAAGGAATCTCGACATTATTATATCCATAGATACGCAAGATATCCTCTACTACATCACAAGGGCGTTGCACATCCACACGATAAGCAGGTACATCAAGTAATATGCCCGTTTCGCTTTCATCCACAATTTTCATCTCAAGACTACCAACGATACTTTTTATTGTATCTTTAGAAAGATCCTTTCCTATAAGATTATTTATATAATCATATTTTAGATCCACCCTGTAGTCTGGCAGTGGATTAGGATATACATCCTTTATCTCCATAGATACATTACCACCTGCAAGTTCCTTACACAATATTGCAGCCTGTTTCAGTGCATATATTATGCCATTAGGATCTATTCCTCGTTCGAATCTGAATGATGCATCAGTACTAAGTCCGTGACGTCTTGCACTCTTACGGATCCAAGTAGGATGGAAATAAGCACTTTCAAGCACTACATTCTTTGTATTCTCATAAGTTCCACTTCCCTTACCGCCAAATATACCTGCGATACACATAGGTTCATCAGCATTGCATATGCTAAGATCATGAGTTCCAAGAGTATGTTCCTCGCCATCAAGAGTTACAAATTTAGATCCATCAGGCTGTGTTCGCACCACGATATGTCGTCCGGTCACCATATCAGCATCGAAACAATGCATTGGCTGCCCGTAAGCCATCATTATATAATTTGTAATATCCACGATATTATTAATAGGGCGCAAACCTATCACGCGTAGTTTATCCTGCAACCATTTAGGACTTTCCTTAACATCACAATCTGTTATACTTATACATGCATAACGTTTGCAAGCTTCATTATTTTCGATTGTGACATCAATAGGCATGTCATTATTGTCCACCTTGAATTCATCACAAGAAGGACGGTGCAGACTTGTTTTATAACCATTCTGGATCAACCATGCATACAAATCTCTTGCTACTCCATAATGCGAAAGAGCGTCTGCGCGGTTCGCAGTAATATCTATTTCTATTACCCAGTCACTTTCCAAATGATAATATTCAGCTGCTGGCTGTCCTACCAAAGAATCTTCAGGTAGCACAATGATTCCTGCATGGTCATTTCCAACACCTATTTCATCTTCAGCACAAATCATGCCGAAACTGTCAACTCCACGAAGTTTTGATTTCTTAATAACGAATTCGTTATCTCCATCATATAATACGCAGCCTAAGTCGGCTACAATTACTTTCTGTCCTGCTGCAACATTAGGTGCTCCACAAACTATTTGTGAAGGATTTTCGCGGCCTAAATCAATCGTTGTTACATGTAGATGATCTGAATTTGGATGCACGTCACAAGTAAGGACCTTACCAACATACAATCCTTTCAATCCACCTTTAATACTTTGCACTTCCTCAAGAGCGTCAACTTCAAGTCCTGTAGAAGTAAGAGCATCGCATACCTGTTGCGGTGTCAAGTCAAAGTCAACGTATTCCTTAAGCCATTTGTAAGAAATATTCATTATAATGATTATTAAATATATTCAATTTTCGCACAAAATTACGAAAATTTCATCAGTCTAGCAAACGTTTGAGTAAAAAACTTATATTTTTATAAGGGCTAATATCGTATTAACAGCCCCATCCACTCCAAGTTCACTTACATCAAGGCAAACATCATAATTACGTGCGTCATAACGGTCTTTTCCTGTAAACGTTTTTGTAAACAGTTCTCTTTGATAGTCATTATCTTCTATCATCTTCTTCGCATCATCTTCGCCTATACTAAATTTTTGCATTATTGTCTTTATCCTTACGTCAATATCTGCATGAAGAAAAACCTTAAGTGTGTTGGGCGTGTCACCAAAGATATCAAATGCCGATCGCCCTATCATCACGCATGATTCTTCAGCTGCAATCTCTTTCATTATATTCGATTCAATAACGAACAATTGTCTTGATGTTATTTCAGGATTACCCCCCGGATAATATTCATTTAGTTCAACGAACGATTCATAAAACTTAGCGAAGTCCTCCCACCACGAAGGCCTGCGCTTTTCTATCTGATCAATTACGTCCTCAGAGACATCAAACTTTTTTGCAGCAGCTTTCAGTACCTGTTTGTCTATCATCTTCACCCCTAACCTTTCGGCCAGTAGAGCACCAACCTGATGCCCTGACGAACCAAACTCGCGGTTCACCGTTATAACAAATTTCGAATTTACATTCATGGTTATATTATTTATCAAAGTTATATATCGGTAACAAATATAAGTATTTATTCCGTTATCCCCAAATAATTGGCCATTGATTCAGCACATCTTTCACCATCTACTCCTGCTGATACTATACCTCCGGCATATCCGGCACCCTCACCGCAAGGAAAAAGTCCCTTTACACGTATATGTTGTAATGTATCCCTATCTCTAAGTATCCTTACAGGAGATGATGTTCTGGTTTCAACAGCTATTAGCAGAGCCTCATTTGTAAGGAATCCGCGACTCATCTGTCCGAACTTTTCAAAACCCTTCTGCAATCTTTTAGACACCATATCTGGTAACCAGAAATGCAGAGGACTGCTTACCAGTCCAGGTGCATAACTACTTTTTGGCAAATCATAACTAAGTTTGCCTTTTACAAAATCAGCCATACGTTGCGCAGGAGCAGTCTGTTTCATATTACCCTGCTGCCAGCAATTTCGTTCCAGTTCCTCTTGCAAAGTCATCATTTTAAGTACATCATCACCATCTACATCTTCCGGGCGCAGTTCAACCACCATGCCACTATTCGACCATTCTGTACCACGGTTACTCGGACTCATTCCATTTACTACAATCTGCTGATTATCAGTTGCAGCAGGTATTACGAATCCGCCCGGGCACATGCAGAAAGAGTAAACGCCCCTATCATCTATTTGTGTTACAAAACTATATTCGGCAGCTGGCAGATACTTACCCCTCCCCTGCTTATTATGATATTGTATTTGATCTATAAGATCAGCAGGATGTTCAAGTCTTACACCCACAGCCAGTCCCTTAGCTTCTATCTCTATTTTTGCCTCCGACAGATAACGATATACGTCCCTTGCCGAGTGCCCCGTAGCTAGTATCACCGGACCATGATACGACTCTTCTCCTCCCGTCGCAAGATTTATAGCCTCTACTCCGACAACTTCATCATTTTCAATAACCAACCTTGTCATTTTAGTCTGGAAATGCACCTCGCCGCCCGATTTAAGTATCGTATTACGCATATTTTCTATAACCCTAGGCAACTTATCAGTACCTATATGAGGATGAGCATCTGCCAGAATCGAAGTAGAAGCACCATGCTGACAAAACACATTAAGAATCTTTTCAGTACTGCCGCGTTTCTTACTCCTCGTAAAAAGTTTTCCATCCGAATAAGCGCCAGCTCCACCTTCACCAAAACAATAGTTACTTTCGCCGTCCACCTTCTGTGTCTTTGTTATCATCGACAAATCCTTTTTACGCTCATGTACATCTTTTCCACGTTCCAGTATCACTGGCTTCAGTCCAAGTTCAATAAGCTTTAGTGCAGCAAAAAGTCCACCAGGCCCTTCTCCAATTACAAGGACCCTTGTTCCATTCGAGACATCCCTATATTCAGTTTTTACATAGTCATCATCAGTAGGTATTTCATTTATATATACCCTAACTTTTAGATTCACATAAATAGTACGCTGCCTCGCATCAATACTTCTCTTCAGTATTCTAACTTTAGTTACCGTACGAGCATCAAAGCCATTCTCATCAGCCAGATAATCAGTCAACGCATTTTCACTGGCAGCCACCTGAGGCAGCACCCTTATTTGATATTCTTTAATCATAATATACTTATTCAATATTTTTGAAAGGATATGCAAGACACTTACACCCCCTCCCCAATTCTCTGCAAATTTAATCAATTATCCCCTAAATTAGTTGGTTATGAAGATAATTCTTATTAAATTTGCCGTGATTTTTTTTAAAATCGCACACAGAAGGTAAATTTTTCCCCGTTTGTTTTGGGGGCAACATATAAAGATTAAGACAAATGAAAGTATTAAAATTCGGCGGAACATCCGTAGGTTCCGTAGAAAGCATTCTAAGCTTGAAAGAAATCGTTGAGAAACAGACTCAACCAGTAATTGTCGTTGTAAGTGCATTAGGAGGCATTACCGACAAGCTAATTTCGACCTCCCTTCTGGCTGTAAAAGGTAATTCGGCTTACAAGAGCGAATTCAATGCCATGGTGAAGCGGCATCACGATATGATCGACACCATCATTACCGATACAGACAAACGTGTTCAATTATTCAACACCGTAGACAAAATGTTAGAAGAGCTAAGCAGCATTTACCACGGCGTTTACCTTATTCACGACCTTAGTCCCAAGACCCAGGATGCGATTGTCAGTTATGGCGAGCGTATTAGCAGCAACATTGTAGCCAAACTTATAGATGGAGCACAATGGTTCGACTCTCGTGAGTTTATCAAAACAGAAAAGAAGCATGGCAAGAACGTGCTTAATAGCGATATAACCAATGATCTTGTACATAAGACATTCAGTCACATCCCCAAAGTATCACTTATTCCCGGCTTCATAAGTCGCGATAACAATACAGGCGAGACGACAAACCTTGGTCGTGGTGGAAGCGACTACACAGCTTCTATAATAGCAGCTGCGCTCGATGCAGAGCAATTAGAAATCTGGACAGATGTAGACGGTTTTATGACCGCCGATCCCAGAGTGATACACACAGCATATACAATCAACGAATTGAGTTATGTAGAAGCCATGGAGCTTTGCAACTTTGGTGCCAAAGTCATCTATCCTCCTACGATATATCCTGTTTGCATCAAGAACATCCCTATACTTGTAAAAAACACCTTCAATCCAGACAGTGAAGGTTCTATAATAAAGCAGAAGATTGTAAACGACACGAAAGTCATCAAGGGTATATCAAGCATCAGCGGAACAACCCTTATTACCGTTACAGGTCTCTCAATGGTCGGTGTCATCGGTGTCAACCGCCGTATCTTTACAGCCCTTGCCGATAATGGCATTTCTGTATTTATGGTATCCCAGGCATCATCCGAGAACTCCACGTCTATAGGTGTGAAAGATTCAGATTCAGCCGAAGCCGTACGAGTTCTCAATCACGAATTTGCCAAAGAGATAGCTACAGGGGCAATGTTCCCTATGCATGCCGAGAGCGGCCTTGCCACCATCGCCATCGTAGGCGAGAACATGAAGCACACTCCCGGTATCGCCGGTAAACTATTTGGAACTCTTGGCCGCAGTGGTATCAGCGTTATAGCCTGTGCCCAAGGAGCATCTGAGACAAATATCTCATTTGTTGTCGACTCCAAATACCTACGTAAATCACTCAATGTTATTCACGATTCATTCTTTCTGTCAGAATATAAAGTACTCAATCTCTTTATATGCGGTGTAGGAACTGTTGGTGGCCATCTCATCGAGCAGATTGCGTCTCAGTACGAAGAGCTTAAAGCCAATAGTCGTCTCAAACTTAATGTTGTAGGGATTTCAAGCAGTCACAAGGCCATCTACAACCGCGAGGGACTTAATCTTGGCGATTATCGCAAACAACTAAGTTTATCACCGGAGAGCGACTCCAAAAAACTTTGTGAAGAGATAATCAACATGAATATTTTCAACAGTGTTTTTGTAGATTGCACTGCAAGTAAAGAAATAGCCGATCTGTATCAGACATTTATAGAACACAACATTTCGATAGTTGCAGCCAACAAGATAGCAGCATCAAGCGATTACGACAGCTATACCAAACTTAAACAGACAGCCCTAACCCGTGGCATAAAGTTCCGTTATGAAACAAATGTCGGAGCCGGACTTCCCATAATCGGAACCATCAACGACCTAAAGAACTCAGGTGATAGGATATTAAAGATAGAAGCCGTGCTTAGCGGAACCCTGAATTTCATATTCAATGAGATTTCTGCAGATGTACCATTTTCAGAAACAGTAAAGCGTGCTAAAGATCAAGGTTATAGCGAACCTGACCCACGCATAGACCTTAGCGGCAAGGACGTTATACGCAAACTAGTGATCCTCACCCGTGAAGCAGGATATAAAGTAGAGCAAGATGATGTAGAGAAAAATCTTTTCGTACCCGATTCATTCTTTAAAGGCACGATAGAAGACTTCTGGAAGAATCTGCCCAATCTTGACGCAGGCTTTGAAGAGCGACGCAAAAAATTAGAATCAGAAGGCAAACACTGGCGCTTTGTAGCCAAGATGGATCATGGCAATACCAGCGTATCACTCGAAGCTGTAGACCAAAAACATCCATTCTATGGTCTTGAAGGCTCTAATAATATAGTAATGCTTACCACAGAGCGCTACAAGGAATATCCAATGCTCATTCAGGGATACGGAGCCGGAGCCGGAGTTACAGCAGCCGGAGTCTTCGCCAATATCATGAGCATAGCCAACATATAAAGACTAAGCCAACTAAAATGAAACACATAATAATTTTGGGCGACGGCATGGCCGATCATTCTATTGAGAGACTGGGCGGCAAGACACTTCTTCAGTATGCCCGTACTCCCTATATGGACATGCTCGCCCGCAACGGAAAGACCGGTCGGCTTATCACCATACCCGAAGGTTTTCTCCCCGGAAGCGAAGTAGCCAACACAGCCATTCTTGGCTACGATCTCAATAACGTATACGAAGGTCGCGGGCCTCTCGAAGCAGCCAGCATAGGCTACGATATGCAGCCCGAAGACATGGCTATCCGCTGTAACATAATATGCCTTGAAGATGGAAAGATAAAAAACCATCACGGAGGCCATCTCAAAACATCAGAAGGCGATATGCTCATCAAATATCTGGACAAACATCTCGGCAATGATCATATCAAGTTTATTACCGGCATACAATACCGTCACCTGCTTGTCATTAAAGGTGGCAACAAACATCTGGTATGCGCACCGCCCCATGATCATCCCAACGAAGAATGGCAACAACTTCTGGTAAAGCCCGAAAAAGGATATACAGACCCTGCTGATGCAGGCCGAATGTCAGCAAAAGATACAGCCGATCTAATCAACAGTCTGATATTAAAATCAAGAGAATTGCTTGCAGCACATCCTTTTAATAAAGATCGTGCCCGTAAAGGCCAAGATCAAGCCAATTCCATATGGCCATGGAGCGGCGGTTATCGTCCACAAATGGACCCGATAAGCAAAACCTATCCACAAGTCAAGAGCGGTTCCGTCATCTCTGCAGTCGACCTTATAAGAGGCATTGGCCACTATGCAGGTCTGCGCAATATAATAGTAGAGGGTGCCACCGGACTGGCCGACACCAATTACGAGGGCAAAGCTAAGGCTGCCATTGAGGCACTTCGTCACGAAGACTTTGTTTTTCTTCATATAGAGGCCAGCGACGAAGCGGGTCACGACGGTGATATGCCACTTAAGCTCAAGACCATAGAGAATCTAGACAGTCGTATTGTAGGTCCAATTTACGAGGAAGTGAAGACATGGCAAAACGATCCGGTATGCATTGCCGTACTGCCCGATCATCCTACACCGGTAGAGATACGCACCCACGTAAAAGAACCAGTTCCCTTCCTTATATACTATCCGGGTATAGAACCGGATGGCGTACAAGTATACGATGAGCAGAGCACAGTTAGCGGCAGCTACGGGATGCTTCGTCTCAATCAGTTTATGGACACGTTCATGTCTATCCATTAATATCAGAAAAAACGAATAAAACAATGAAATACTACAGTACCAACAAAGAAGCACCTTTGGCTACACTCCACGAAGCTGTGGTTAAGGGACTTGCAGGTGATCGAGGTCTCTATATGCCCGAACATATAAAGGAATTGCCAAAATCATTTTTCGACAATATTCAGAACCTGTCATTTCAAGAGATAGCATATACCGTAGCCGACGCCTTCTTTGGTGAAGACGTAGACGCGGATTCACTCAAAAAGATAGTATACGATACTCTCTCGTTCGACTGTCCTGTTGTAAAAGTCACAGACAACATATATAGTCTCGAGCTCTTTCACGGCCCCACCCTCGCCTTCAAGGATGTAGGTGCGCGCTTCATGGCCCGCCTGTTACAGTATTTTATCCATCAGGAAGGCAAGGAAGATGTCAACGTACTTGTAGCTACGAGTGGCGATACCGGTTCGGCCGTAGCCAACGGATTCCTTGGTGTAGAAGGCATACATGTATATGTACTGTATCCCAAAGGCAAAGTAAGCAAAATACAAGAGAGTCAGTTCACTACATTGGGCGATAATATCACCGCCTTGGAGATAGATGGAGTATTCGACGACTGCCAGGCACTTGTCAAGAGTGCATTCATGGACGAAGAGCTCAACAACCATATGAAACTTACATCAGCTAATTCTATCAATGTAGCAAGATTTCTGCCACAGGCATTCTATTATTTCAACGCCTATGCCCGTATGAAATCTCAATCATTAGCCGATAATCTTGTAGTCTGCGTACCAAGCGGAAATTTTGGTAACATAACAGCCGGATTATTCGGTCATCAAATGGGCCTGCCTATCCGACGTTTCATAGCCGCAAACAACTCTAACGATATATTCTATAAATATCTGACAACAGGCAGATACGAACCCCAGCCCAGCAAGCAGACCATAGCCAATGCCATGGATGTAGGAGCTCCGAGCAACTTTGCCCGTGTCTACGACCTGTACAAAGGCAATCACGATGCCATAACCTCATACATCAGTGGTGCCACATATAGCGACAGTCAGATAAGCGAAACAATGGCCGAGTGCTATCGTTCTACAGGCTATATTCTAGATCCCCATGGTGCATGCGGATACAGAGCCTTGATAGAGGGATTAAAACCGGGAGAGACAGGTATCTTTTGTGAGACAGCCCATCCGGCCAAATTCAAAGACACTGTAGAGCCTATCATTGGTGCAAATATAGAAATACCTGCACGCCTTGCTGAATTTATGAAAGGTACTAAAAAGAATATTACCATGACCAAAGACTTTGCTTCATTCAAGGCCTTTCTTATGCAACAGTAATAAATTAAAGCCATAAATAATAAAAGCCCCCGAAACAAATCAGTTTCGGGGGCTTTATTCGTCCATTCTAGACTTTTAAATGTCACAGTAGCATACAAAGATTACAAAAGCAACTGCAAAAATCGCAAGGGCCACCATTGAATAATAAAACCCTTTAACCATTTTACGTCTTCTTACATTGTTTCTTTGTTCCCTGTGGAACACCTCTCTAGCATCTTCCATTTCTTTATACTAATTGTTTAAATTTCGTTTTATATTGAATTGTTCAACAATTTTATGATTTTGCAAAGTTACAAAAAAAGCACAAGACTAAAAAAAAAACATTAAAAAAAATGAGCTTAATATTATTATTAGCTCACTCATAGTTACTAATAAGCCTGTTCATCATCCCCAAAAGCCTGCATTAGCGTATGCATTATGATAACAATATCCTGCCAGAAACTCCAGCTTTCAATATATTCGATATCCTTTTCCACACGCCTTTTCATATCCTCTACCGTCTTTGTTTCACCACGGCATCCACTCACCTGTGCAAGCCCTGTTATTCCGGGTCTGACCAAATGCCTTATCATATACTCACTGATAATTTCGCCATAATATTTAGTATGAGCCAACATATGTGGTCTTGGGCCAACAACACTCATATCTCCTCTCAACACATTAATAAATTGAGGCAGTTCATCAATATTATAATGCCTAATAAAATGTCCAAACTTAGTAACCCTCTCATCATCCTTTGTAGCCTGTTTTTTATCAGCATCTTTATTTACTTTCATGCTTCTGAACTTTAAGCACACAAAAGACTTGCCATCATATCCAGTACGTTCCTGCCTGAAGTAAATCGGTCCTGGATTGGTCAGTTTAGTAACCAAAGCCACTATAATATATATAAAAGGATAAAGAGTACACAAGAACAACAAAGAAAACATAATATCAAAGATTCGCTTGATACATCTGTTTCTCATTTTAAGTAAAGGTTCATGTCTGGTAGCCAGTATATAGGTATTACCAAATTTAGAAGGAAACACATACGATGCTCTATCAATCATCATTTCCGGTATATAATACACCCTGAGTACATTCTGATAACAAGCGTTGAGTACATCTTTTATTCTGTCATCATTATACAGAGATCTGTATATAAACACATCATGCAGATTATTATTCTTAATATATTCCGCGGCATCTTCCACCCCGCCCAGTTTTTTTGCTCCGACAGCCTCCTCATCCAGTTCACTGTCTGTAAAGATTCCCATCAGATTTAGTCCGTTCCATCTGTCATTCATCACATTTATCACATCATTTACAGAGGGGCCATATCCTACAATTATAGAACTGAGATTATACTTACCCAGATGTCTTACATGCTTAACTGCTTTTCTTACAACCAACCTCTCTGCACTTATCAGTACAAAAGCTGCTGCGCAAAGTATAGCCGACTTCATAAATCCAGGGCTGGGAAGCTTCGACATTCCGTTCAGTGTCATAAATATTAGTAATGACAAAGGAACCGTCCTAAATACATTTCTTAGTTCCTCCTGAGGCTCGGTAAGCCTTTTATGAGCCGATATACTCATAATATTGATTGTGATGAAGTAAGATATATTAAAGTACAATCCGTATAAAAAATCGTGTTTAAATAGTTCAAGATCAAATTCAAGCCATCTATCCGCAAAGTAGTAAATAAAATAGCCGATATTAACCGTAGCCATATCGATGATTCCTACTATTACGATCAAACAGTACACCTTGTTATATGCCGATTTCATAAATGTATAATTATAGTAAACACATAAGGTCTATAGCCATTAAATTGCTACAAAGATATAGTTTTTCATGTTAAACCCAACAAATCATCCAATATATTTATTTTTTTTTAGCAATAATATATATAAGATATTTTTTAGGAGATTAGAACTTTCTGAATGTCAGTCTCAATTTTTTCGACTCCAGTACCATATTATCGCTATTCAGCAATTGTACTTTAAAATGCTCATCAAGTTTAGTCAGTCCAAAAGGTGCTACACTTTTCAAATCATACATTTCACTGCCATCAGCAGCAGCAGTACTCAGCTTAAGCGAATCAGCAGAATGATCAAAGTGGAACATAAATCCGCCATTCCCCACAGGATACGAATAAGCGTTTATCTCCATCAATCTGAACTGTACGGCATAGAAAATCTGCCAGTTTTTTGTATCAGTCGATCCCCCGCCAAGAGTATCAACACGCATAAGTTGCCAGTTACCATCCAGATCTCCATTATTTGATGCATCCAGAGTGCAGCTGCCCAATGCCATAGTCATCACAGCAGCTAATAATATCAATATCTTTTTCATTTTCTTTTCCCTTTTAAGATGCCTGTTTTAGCCACGGTTATCTGCAGTCCTGTATTGTTGCCTAGCAGTTGCCCTCTGTCCAAGGCCAGTCCGCCCCTGATACTCCAGCCTTCTGTATTCCATTTCATCACCCTTTTAGGCATGGTATAAGTCACCTCTGCCAGCATGCTGAAGTTTTTACGTATGTCATTATAAGGAACGAAGTATGTTCCCCAGCCTCGCTGCGTAGTAATCAGCATTCTGTAATGCAGGTTAGCCGTAGGGTCGCCCGATACGCCCAGATGATAGGCGATGAATCTATTATCCTTGATATAGATATACCCATCGTCATTATATATAGGTGATAGATACAGAGGGTTACCTATTACGTATCCCCAATGCTCCCATCCTGTATACGTACCATGATTGTAATAATCATCTCTTCCACCTATATGATCAGAGATGGTCTGTGTATGATCAAAATATATAGGTCCGCTCTGATACTTTGTATATAGATATTCAACCACTACAGACGATATCCACCTATTGCGGGGCAATGTTACCTCTACACCAAACATACCATCCTTCGGGTCATAAGCAATATATCTATTTTTCACATGATCATTCCATTGCGTACCCTTTCCATAGCCATCATAATCCAGAAAATACATAGCAGAGCCATCTTCAAAGTAGTGGTCATAATATACCCTAGCCTTCCAGCCATTAAACTTATAGCTGGCACTCAGCATCAGCGATCCCAGCTGGTCACCCTCAGCCGTGTACAAATCATCATCGTTAGGCACATTTGTTGGTATAAAAGCACGGGCAAAGTCACCCAAATCAGCGCCATAGTCATACCATTGTCCACCCTGATATACCTTACCTCCAAACAGAGTTGCCATTTCCAGTCCGGCCTCTACCACCAACGGATGCTTTTCCTCGTTACC
Organism: Prevotella sp.; assembly: GCA_041907685.1. Lineage (GTDB taxonomy): Bacteria > Bacteroidota > Bacteroidia > Bacteroidales > Bacteroidaceae > Prevotella. The sequence continues at coordinate 160,920 of JAYRGU010000001.1, forward strand.
AAACCTTAAATAGGCAGCCTTGCTATGATATAACACATTTTTCTGATGCTTTATACCCTTCGTGTCAAAGTTTTCCTGCCAATTACCATCGGTCATTATACCATAAGAGAAATGTCCTTTCAGCGATATAAAACCATTCAGCAAAGGTATTGCCCAGTATTCAGGCAGACTCAGTCTCACCTGCGGCACAGGCAATGCATTTATACCCAGGCACTGCGAACCGCTGCTTAGCTCCATGTTTTTCATTTCCATAGGCTGTCTTTTACTACCTATAGTAAGCATTCCGGCTCTCCACCGGCCTTCCACATAAGCCTCATTCACGATAAACCGGCTCGAGAAATTGCTAGCTACAGCCATATCCACGCCATAACCTATACCCCATTTACGGGCAGAGTCAGTAACCACCGGCCTGCACATACCCAATCTGATATAAGCATTATTCTTATCTACAGATCCCAGTCCATACCTGTTCGCATTCAGCCACAACGGATTATAAGCCCCATCAGCAGTAGTTACCTGCATTTCAGCCCTATATCCTACATTATCAAAAACTCCATTATCAGCAAAAGTCACTGAACAGATTGATAATAAGATTATCAATATTAAATTTCTACGCGATCTCTCTATAAATAACATTTTTCATTTCTTTTACACTAAACATGTTCTTAGTATTTTTCATTTAAGCGCTTACAAAAGTAAGCAAAAACATTCAGAAAATCAAAGATTTAACCTATTATCACATGATAATACAGTAGAAAGACAGCATTATCTTTTCTGACATTCACCACAATAGTACACACTACCGCCCAGATAGGCCTCCTTCAGTATTTTCCCTCCACACCTCGGACATGGGTCCTTACAAGTCTTATTAGACAGCAGGCAATGGTATCCTCCGGGGTTACCAAGAATATCCTTCTCTGTATCTCTGCCACCTTTTGCTATCATATCCTTCAGGGTATCCTTTATGGCAACAAGCAGATTTTGCCTGTCAACACCAGTCAAAGAACTTATTTTGCACCTTGGATTAAGGCCAACATTAAACAGGATGTCCTGCAACACCCCATTACCAAGCCCGGGAATCCGCTGTTCGGTTGCCAGCAGAGCCTTCACCGAAATATCCTTGCCCACGTTTCTGATCATAGCGTCCAAATAATCAATGTCGAACCTATCATCCATAGGCGACAACTTCTCAACACTACCATTATAATAGATATTGTCGATACCGCCGCGGAATGCATAGATACCCCCATACATAGCTACCGTGAAAACGATAAAACTATCATCATCAAACACCACGAGCAATTGAAACTTTTCAGGACATCTTTCTGCCTTTTCATAATATCTGACATTAGTTCCATCACTAAACGCCAGATGTGTCTCATCATCCAGACAGATGTCCACATAGCTTCCATATCCCCTCACGCTCTCTACTTTTCTTCCTCCAAGAACAGCAGCATAAAGCAAAGGGTCACCCTCATACCACGCAAACCTGTGCGGACTTGTAGCATTAATAACATCAGCTACCACCTTTCCACATAGTATTCTATTTGCCATACGGGCAATGTTTCCAGATTCAGGTATTTCTATCATCGTATTATTTATTAAGTTATTAATTCTATTCAGGCGCCTTGGCCGATACCACCGACACCCCATAGGCAGTAAAGAATCCCCTTGCCCCATTAGACATGTTAGTAGATATATTGGCAGGAGGCCCTCCAAACATAGGGTTCGATCCGTTCTTCTGGCTTGCACATTCATTTATAAAGTTAAAGTACGCCTTGCTTATATTGCTAAACTCCACAACCATGCTGTCGCCCGGCGACATGAATATCATATCCTTTGCGTCATCATCGCTGAATTTACTTTTATCAGCCACATCATTAAAGTTCCATACCGAGAGGTTCTTCACATACTCACCGTTAAGGCTCACGTCGTTAAACATGATATACTTACTTATTTTGTTATACCACGCCCCGTTGATGCTGTATCTTCCCATATAGTAGTTCTCCACATCACCATCATCCTGAGCACTTATATTCAAAGAGTACAACGTATATTCGCCCACCTTCTTCTTCGAAATATTAAAGGAGTCCACCTTCAGCGCCTCAGGCATCATACACTCAGCCGTATACTCCTCGTTGCTGCCATCATTATTAAAGTCCATCACCACCGACAGACTGTAAGTCCATCCCGGTTTACCTCTCATCGGGTCTTTCGTAGCATATATGCCGCTGCCCACAGAGTCCTGTGTAAGCACATACGATTTCGAAACCATCCCACTGTCCTCCTTTATCGTAACAACAGCATTAGCGATACGCTTGTTAACCTCCTTGTCAAAGTATCCGCTCGAGCTGCTCACCTGTATCTGCTGCCTTACATTCTGGTTTGTTATTGTTCCATATATTACAGGTACATAAGCCGAATTCTTAGTATTTATAGTTGTATCCTCAGTGCACGAAGATATAATCGCAATAGACAATAATGCTATTACATACGCTGATATTGATCTTATTTTAGTCATTGCCCTATTAGAATTTGAAATTATAAGTTACAGATGGTATTGCTCCAAACAGATAAGTCATCTTAGCCTGAGGATATCCGTCGGCCGTATTCTGGTCAAAAGATGTCATCCACGGGTTCTTGTGCCAGTACACATTATAGACCGAGAACACCCACTCACCCTGATACCACCTTTTGGGGTGTTTGTGGGGATGATACGAGGCAGATATATCCATACGGTGATACGGCTCCTTACGCTCCTCGCTCTTACCCGAATAGATAGGATAATACTCACCGTTTATCTCCATTCGGCCGGTAGGATACGTTACCGGTGTACCTGTAGCGAACACCCACTCGGCAGACACATCCCACTTTTTAGACAACGCATAATTCCCCATGATGTTAATGCTGTGCGTTTTGTCGTTAGGCGCCAGATAAGTCTTTCCATCATTGATACCTGCTATGGTACGGTCGGTATGTGCCAGCGTATAATTTACGAATCCTGTAAGCCGTCCTGTATTCTTTTTCACCATGATCTCCATACCGTAAGACTTGCCCTTACCCGTTCTTATCTCGCCATCCAGTTTATCATTAAGCATAATCTGTGCATTGTCCTTAAAGTCTATCACATTGTTCATACCCTTATAATACAACTCTACAGAAGTCTCAATGGCATTGTCCTTAAAGTTTCTGAAGTAACCCACCGAATATTGGTTCGCCTCCTGCGGCTTGATATTCGGACTAGCCGGGAACCATAAGTCTAGAGGAGATCCCGAATCAGAATTATTGGCTATCTGGATGAACTGCGTGTTATGAGTAAAGTTAGCCTTCACCGACGACCATCCGTTCAGTCTGTACACCAGTCCGGCCCTGAATTCAGGCCTTATATACGTATGGTATATCTTGCCGCTTCCATATTCTGTAGCCCCCGACACCTCATAATTATTATCATAATGGTACTGCAGCGTCTTACCCATGTTTCTAAATGCCGTCAGTCTGGCTCCATAGTTCACCGATATCGCCTTGCTTAAGTTCTGTTCAGCCCCAAAGTATATATTATGTTCAAGTGCATACGATCGGTTCATCCTGAAGTCAGGATATCCCGCACGTGTTATCATAGCAGGGTTAAACATATGATATGTCGTAGTAGCCCCATACTGCAGATTCAACTTGTCAGATATAGAGTGACTGAAGTCGAGTCTCATCTCCACGTCCTGGATATCCGATTGCCACTCAGCCCTCGAGTCTGTAACCTTCCACGCCAGGTCATAACTATATTTGGTATAATTCAGACTCAGCCTCGACAACAGTTTGTCCGAGAACACATGGTTCCAGAAAGCCGAAGCCACAAAGTTGCCATACCCTATATCGCCAAACGATGATATAAACCTGTCCCTGCCATTATATAGATTAAATCCCACTTTGTCAGTCATCGACAGACGATGAGACACTTTGACATTGAAATCATAAAAATACAGATACTCCTTTCTCTTCTCCGGATCAGACGACATGCGTAGAAACAGATCCGCATAACTGCGCCTGCCACTCACCAGCCATGATGTCCTCTCGCCAAGAGGTCCCTCCAGAGTCAACCGGCTAGATATAAGTCCTATGCCACCTGCACCCTTCACCTTCTCAGGAGCATCGTCCTTGAGCTCCACATCCAACAGCGAAGACAATCGTCCGCCATACTTTATAGGCAGGTTACCCTTATACAGTTCAGCGCTCTTCACCGCGTCATTATTAAATATCGAGAAGAATCCGAACATATGCGATGCATTATATATATTGGTGTTGTCAAGCAATATCAGGTTTTGGTCGGCACCACCACCACGCACATTAAATCCGCTGCTCCCCTCAGACGTGCTCTGCACACCCGGCAGTAGCTGGATCGCCTTCACCACATCTATCTCGCCCAGTAGCGCAGGAACCTTTTGTATTTCCGATCCCGTCAGCTTCTGCATACCCATTATGGTATTAGTGATGTTTGCCTCTTTTCTCTGCGACGTCACCACCACCTCATTGATACTTCTCTCATACGATATTTTAGAAGAATCATTAGCAGTGCTGTCCCTATTAATAACATTTATCTTTTTTTTCGGTTTAGTCTTCTGAGCATACGAATCTGCAGAAGAAGAAAAAATCACGAAAAGGCCTAAGACGAATATCGATAAAGAATTTGAATTAGTCCTTAAAATCAATCCTAATGTTTTACTTAAAGTCATTTTATTTATTGCTTATACCTTGAGTCATCCCATAAGTTCGTAATATCGAACAATTTATGATTGCAAAAGTAGTAATAAAATCCGGGGAAATAACATTTCCCTCATTTTTATTCATTTTATTTACTTTATGGATGCTAGGATGTTCTTTTTGTTTTGAGGGTGTTATTGTTCATTTTCTTTTGTGTGTACAAAAGAAAACGCAACCAAAAGAAAAAATGCAAACACACTGCGAAGCTACTCCGCTCGGTCATTCAGCTAAAACGAAGAACTCGCTGCGCTCAGACATGCTTCGTTTTTTAACGCTTCATTCGGTCGCTCTCGTTTCACGCTTCTCCGCTATCGTTTGCAAGCTTACGCACTCTCATCGCTGGTGTATCCTCACTACTCACGCGGTCCCCACAAGCGCTTCGCAGTGCTACATGGTGACAGCGTTTACCGCTGCGCCTTAGACAATCACAATGACCCTCTGATGGGTCATTGTACCTTAATGTACTAGCGCCGGAGGGCGCGCTATAAGTCTCTTCCTCTAAAGGGAGAGATTTAGTGAGAGTTACAGCCCCTCTTAGGCAAGAGGGGTCTTGGGGTGTTGTGAAAGAACTAGCCGAAAGGAGAATCATTGAGAAGGCGAGAAACAAACAACATTCCGAACGGAGAAAAGAGGAAACAACAATCCGAACGGAAAAACAAAGAGGGAATAAACAACCCGAATGGATAAAAAAGGAATAAAGAAATGACATAACAAATTAATTCAATATGGGTTAGGACCTCTTCTTAGTCACATACCCCGCCCTGAAGGGCACCCCTTTAAATCTTTCAAAGGGCAAGAACCGCAGGCGACAGCGTTTACCGCTGCGCCTTAGACAATCACAATGACCCTCTGATGGGTCATTGTACCTTAATGTACAAGCGCCGGAGGGCGCGCTATAAGTCTCTTCCTCTAAAGGGAGAGATTTAGAGAGAGTTACAGCCCCTCTTAGGCAAGAGGGGTCTTGGGGAGTTGTGAAAAAACTAGCCGAATGGAGATTCATAATTTAAAAGTATTAGATTATTAAGTATACAGAGTTTCCGTATACATTCTTATAGTCTCTATTAAATTAGTCTGCGACAAACATAGCAAAAAATCAATTACACAATAATAATGACACTACAAAATGTCATATTTTTTCATTCTTTTAACTAACACGACTTAATATAAAAAAAGATTAAACCTTTTTATATTTTCATCCCTTTCATATTTTCCATTTAGGGATATAAGATCTATTTATCATGATTTATTTCCGGACAACAATGGCAACAGCCATCAGCATCAGGATATATTTTCTTTGCTTCATCCAAAGCAATCTGAGACGAATAAAAATGACCCAAGTAAGTTATATCCGAAGGCATAAAATAACACCCCTCTCTATGAACCTCATGATTATTACCACTATCCGACTGTTGCTTGTTATTTACATAATACTTTGCCATAATAAAAATATTTAAAAGGTGAAATAAGTAAATTCTAAAATCAGAAAATTATGATACTCTGCGAATATATAAAATAAAAAAAGTATAATCAAGATTAATCACATAAACAATAACACTTTTAATAATGATTGGCTTTATTTTAATTTTATTGAATGGATATACACATTTTACGCTCACAATATCCCCTCACCATATGCTAACATAAGCCATAATGAGTTAAAAGGTGAAAAAACAGGACAACAAATCGATAAAAACAATATATTTGCCAACAGAAAAAGACCTTAATACAGCGGAACATTTTCGCTGCTATCCTCTATCATATCAGACACATACGGATACTCCGTACTGACCAAATAACTTAATAATCAAAATTATGTCAAGCCAATCATCCAACCAAAATCATCAACACTCTCTATGTGTGGGTGACATCATCACGCAAAAGCGTGAAGAATGCGCAAGTTCAGGTTTGAATTACGCATTGTGTCGTATCACAGGAGGTATTATCCTCCTTAATATCCATTCCGAACCCGAGCAACCCATTCATCCGGGCTCTAAAAACATCAAGACATTTGTCTTCAGATGTATTACCGAAGGCGAGGCAACCATCCAGTTCTGTTACTTCATCGCCTCCAAACCGGATCAGATTATCTACGAAGAAATCCTACCGATAAACATTCAGAAGACAGATGTAGTATCAGAAAACGACGCCTGTATTAAATATGGTGGCTGGACCAACTACAGAGACGTGACAGAGCAAGATCAAGCCCTCTTTACCAAAGTTATGAGCCATCTTCTAGGCGTAAAATACACCCCGCTCAGAGTTGCCACCCAGATAGTAGCAGGCACCAACTATCGTTTCCTATGCGAGGCCGAGACTATAACCCATCTCACATACGAGTATCACGTACTGGTCTACATTTTCAAGCCACTTCCCGGTACCAAAGAAGATCCATATTGCACAAACATTGTTCGCCTCATAGGGCAATGATCCGCATCAATTGATGCAAATCTTATAATGCCGACGTTCCCATAATCATTAGTTGACATTAACAAGAGATACCACTGCTATCAATTTGTAAGCAGTGGTATTATATCCATAAACTTACGACATGTTAATAATATTCATAAAACTCTGAAAAACAGAGTATTATTTTATATCCGTTAAATAATGTCTTTATAAACACTTTAGTTATAATTCGTTACTTTTTATAACAAATAAAATACTATTTGTAGATATTTGTCGAATATATTGATTATATTTGCCAAAATAGGAAGTTCTTAATTTGGGATAAAAGAATAACTAACAATTTAAAACATAAGATCATGAATAACAAAAAAGGAAAAGAAAGAAAAGAGTTGAAGAAAAAACCTCAGACGGACAAGATAAAGGTTAAAAGTGAATACCAAAAGGAAAAAGACCATGGTGGAGAAAGAGCCACACTTATAATAAACAAAACATAATGATAAATATAAAAAGAGAAGGTGTTATAATAGAGACTACTGATCTTGAATTCGAAAATGAGAGCGTAATGAATCCTGCCGTTATTGTTGCAGGAGGTAAAATACACATGTTTTATAGAGCCGTAAAGACAGGCAATATGTCGTCTATCGGTTATTGTATACTAGAGAGCCCGTTAAAAGTCGTTTATCGTAAAAAGGAGCCCATACTATCTCCCGAATTTGAATATGAAAGACATGGTATGGAGGATCCTAGAATTGTAAAGCTAGACGATACCTATTACATTACATACACAGCCTATGATGGAGATAATGCCGTTGGAGCATTAGCCACATCCAAAGACTTGATACATTTTAAACGATTGGGAGTCATTACCTCTCACGTTACCTATCCTCAATTTGTCGAATGGCTTACTAGAGACAAACATCCGCATACAGATAAGTATTTCCGTTTATACAACCAGCGTCAATCAGCCACAGAAACAGGCAAACTGCTCTATCTCATGGACAAGGATATCGTCTTGTTTCCTCATAAGATAAATGGAAAGTTTTTTTTTCTTCATCGTATAAGACCTGATATTCAGTCAGTATCCATTGATAAGATTGAGAACCTCACACAGGATTTCTGGGAGGAATATTATTCCGCATTCAGCAGTCATGTTTTCTTTAAGCCCAAATATGATTTCGAGTCAAGCTATATCGGTGCAGGCTGCCCACCAATACGGGTAGATGAAGGATGGCTTATGATCTATCACAGCGTTTACGATACCCCCGAAGGATATGTCTATTCTGCCAGTGCAGCCTTACTCAATAAGTATAATCCCTCTATCGAAATAGCACGATTGCCATATCCACTGTTAAAGCCCCAGAAAGATTATGAGACACAAGGTATAGTTAATCACGTATGTTTCCCCACAGGTGCTATAATATGGGACGACAGACTATATATATACTATGGAGCGGCAGATAAATGCATCGCATGTGCATCCGTCCCTGTCAGAGAATTAATTGATGAATTATTAAATTATAGAAAATGAAACATATATTATGTATTACAACCTATCCACCACGTGTATGTGGCATTGCTACCTTCTCATACGACTTAATACAAAACATTAACGATAAATTCAAAAAAGATTATAACGTTGAGGTATGTGCTGTCGAGTCTGATATCGAGAAGCACTCATATGATGCTACTGTAAAGTACATATTAAATACCTCTGAGAAAGAAGATTTTGATGTAGTATCAAAAAAGATTAACCAGGATACCGATATAGATTTAATCTGTATACAGCATGAATTCGGCCTTTACAGTGAGAATCAGGAATCATTCTTAAGATTCGTCCAGTCTATAACCAAACCTATCGTTATAGTCTTCCATACCGTACTATCTCATCCCAAAGCATATTCACGTGAGTATCTCCGGGATATAATTGATGCCTGTCAGTCAGTCGTAGTGATGACCCATGCTTCATCAGCCATACTGCAAAACGAGTATCAAATTGATAAAGACAAGATCAACATCATACCTCACGGCACCCATTTAGTGTCACAGATTGATAAGAAACAATTAAAAAAGACCTACGGATTCTCAGGACGTAAGATACTCTCTACATTCGGACTGCTAAGTCCCGGTAAGAGTATAGAGACCACCCTTGACGCCATGCCGGCTATCATAGAGGAAAATCCGGCAATACTGTTTTTAATCATTGGAGAGACCCATCCTATGGTAGTAAAGAAATATGGAGAGGCCTATCGTGAAAGCCTTGAGGCTAAAGTGAAAGAGCTCCACCTAGGCGACAATGTAAAATTCATAAACGAATATCTTGACATCAACACACTGCTTGAATATCTTCAGATGACAGATATTTATCTGTTTACATCCTCCGATCCTAATCAGGCAGTAAGCGGCACCTTCGTCTATGCCCTTAGTTGCGGATGCCCTATCATTGCCACCCCGATACCACACGCATCCGAACTGTTGAGCGATAATACAGGCGTCATCTTTAATTTCCACGATTCAGTACAATTAGCCAAATCTACTAATAGTCTATTGAAAAACGAAGAACTACGTATCCAGATGAGAATTTCCGGTTTACAGAAGACAGCCTTCACAGCCTGGCAGAATACAGCCATCGCCTATACCCTACTCTTCGAGAAGATAATTGGTTCAAACGATATCCTTACATATTCATTACCCGAAATCAAACTGGATCATATCGTTAGCATGAGCCAGCATCTGGGCATTATACAGTTCTCTAAAGGCAACCAGCCCGATTTAGAATCCGGTTATACCCTCGATGATAATGCCCGTGCACTTATAGCCCTTTGCATGGCAGATAAGCAAGAAGAACATCCCAAATATGGAATGTACATGAAACGATATTTAGAATTCATCCAGTATTGTCTACAAGACGACGGAACACTCAAGAACTATGTAGACATGTATTATAACTTTACCCCGCAGAATGATGAAGTCTTATTAGAAGACAGCAATGGCCGTGCTATATGGGCCCTTGGATATTTCATTTGCAATGCCCACACCTTATACGAATTCGAAATTAAGGAAGCCAAAAAGACCATTCGTCTTACCTTCCCTGCCCTTAGAAAGATGCAATCCCCCAGGAGCATAGCCTTCGCTATAAAAGGCCTCTGTTTATATTTTATGAAAGAGCCGTCACGAGAGGTATATGACCTTATCCATCTGCTAGCAGACAAGTTGAACGGCTTATATCTATCTGCGTCAGATAATAACTGGAAATGGTTTGAGCCATACCTCACATACGAGAATGCCCTTTTGCCTGAAAGTTTATTATACGCATACAGCGTAATGAAAAATGATGGATACAAATCTATCGCTAAAGAGTCGTTTGAGTTCTTATTAGAGAAGACCTTCATGAATGGTCAGATCAAGGTTATCTCTAATACTAACTGGTTGAACCGAGGAGAAGCAAATACAGAATACGGAGAGCAGCCTGTTGACGTAGCAGGTACGGTGATCGCACTGTCAGCCTTCTATAATATATTCCACGACAAAGAATACATCCAGAAACAAAAAGACGCATTCAGTTGGTTTATGGGCAACAATCATCTTCACCAGATTATTTATAATCCCGCTACCGGCGGCTGTTACGACGGTCTTGAAGAGAACAACATCAACCTGAACCAAGGAGCCGAGTCTACTGTTTGTTACCTTATGGCCAGGCTGTCGCTTATCGATCCATAAGCTCACCGCCACACTTATAAAATAGAGAATGCCGATACAGAGTCATCTGTACCGGCATTCTTTATATACGGTTTTTTTTATCTCCCCTTATACATATCCACGTAATACCGTTGATAGTCGCCACCTGTCACATTATATTTTCCCATTATACACATGCTACTGTCGGGCAAAATCCCACAGCTGCCCCACAGTAATCCCACAGATATTTTGGATTAATTCCATTATACCAAATCCCAAAAGTTATCATCTACAAATTTAGAAAAATCAGGATCGAGTTCTTTTGTATTAATAGTGATGCTTTTAACAAAATTCTCCAAGATTTCTTCATCTCCATAGGTACAATGAATGTCTACAGAAGCTTCCACAATAGGATTGTTTTTAAGCAATATTCGTTCATAAAAGCATTGACGCATTCTATTCCTTTTTTTTATCATCTTTAGTCACAAATATTGAAACTATTGTAACTAAACCTGTCATACCGAAAAATCCTGCAAACCATTGATGGTCCAGATAAAGAGCAAATCCTGCCACGGCCATAAATACAACAATTGACAAAAAAGCAAAAAACATTCCGAAAAAATTTATTCGTCCTGTTCTACGTTCAGCATTGCTTATGATTTTTAATTTCTTCATATCTGAGCAATGACGATGCTCCTGCTCCTTTTCCGAAGCAGCAATAAAATAATCAAGAATTTTGGGGTCTATCGCTATATATTTAGTTAATTCCTCTGGTGAAGGCATGGAACTATCCTCTACGGTAACAGTCTGTTCCAATTGATTGCCTACGCCATTACTAGTAGATACGTGAGTTTCGCTGCGTTTTATTGATTGCTTAGCCATTTTTCATTGCTACTTTGTTAAAGCCATTACGCATGTCACGCCCTATTTTTTCACGATCTGAACGTAAGTTAACTGAATCTGATTTTGAATTTTCAAACATTTCTCGACGAATGTCCTTTACAGAATCAGATTCCACATCGTATTTACCAGACGAAGCACTACGAAATGTTTTTGCCCCATTTGACATAAAATGTTTAATACCTTTGATTATGCACATATAATATTCTCCTTTTTGTTTGATTTCAGTTGCAAAGTTAATAAATTAATTATAAAAACCAACGTTTTATGTGTTAAAGTGCAACACCTGTGTATTTTTATCTCCCCTTATACATATCCACGTAATACCGTTGGTAGTCACCACTCGTCACGTTGTCCATCCACTCCTGGTTGTCTAGATACCACTTCACCGTCTTCTCGATACCCTCCTCAAACTGCAGGCTCGGTTCCCAGCCCAGCTCATCCTTCAGCTTACGGCTGTCTATCGCATAACGCATATCATGACCCTTACGGTCAGATATATGAGTTATCAGATCATCATCAGCACCCTCAGGTCTGCCCAGCAAACGGTCCACCGTCTTTATCAGCACTTTTATGATGTCGATGTTCTTCCACTCATTGAAACCACCGATGTTATACGTCTCTGCCACACGGCCACGATGGAATATCACATCTATAGCCCTCGCATGATCCACCACATACAACCAGTCTCTCACATTCTCACCCTTACCATATACAGGCAGCGGCTTGCCATGGCGGATGTTATTGATAAATAGCGGTATCAGCTTCTCGGGGAACTGATACGGCCCGTAATTGTTAGAGCAGTTGGTCACCACCGTAGGCATGCCGTACGTATCATGAAAAGCACGCACAAAGTGGTCACTCCCCGCCTTAGCCGCCGAGTAAGGACTGTGCGGATTATATTTCGTCGTCTCCAGGAAGAACTCACGGCCATAAGCATGATGATGCTCAGCCGACGAAGCCCGCGTTGTGAAAGGCGACTCTATCCCCTCAGGGTCAGTCAGCTCCAGCGCCCCATACACCTCATCCGTAGAGATGTGATAGAACATCTTGCCCTCATAACCCTCAGGCCGGCTCTCCCAGTACTCCTTAGCCGCCTGCAGTAACGTCAGCGTGCCCATTACGTTAGTCCTTGCAAACACGAAAGGATCCTTTATCGAGCGGTCCACATGCGTCTCTGCCGCCAGATGTATCACCCCGTCTATCTCATACTGGGCGAACAGCTTCTTTATCACCTCATAGTCACATATGTCAGCCTTCACAAACGTATAGTTAGGCATCTCCTCTATATCCCTGAGGTTAGCCAGATTACCCGCATACGTCAGCTTATCCAGGTTGATGATATGATACTCAGGGTACTTGTTTACGAACAAGCGAACCACATGATTGCCGATAAACCCGGCACCACCGGTTATTAAGATGTTTCTTTTAAATATCATGATTAAATAATTATTATAAGTTAGAAATTCCTGTTTTTTTAATTTCATCAATAACAGATATGATATACTTACCGTATTCATTTTTCATCATTGGTGCAGCTACCTTTCTCATTTTTGTCTCATCAATCCACCCATGACGATATGCGATATCCTCAAGACATGCTATTTTCAGTCCTTGGCGCTTCTCTATTACTTCTATGAATGTGCTTGCCTCTGATAAAGAGTCGTGTGTACCGGTATCTAACCATGCGAACCCACGACCAAGAGTCTGGATTTTTAATTCTTTATCTTTCAAAAAATGCTGATTTACAGTTGTTATTTCCAATTCACCACGTTCTGAGGGCTTTATTTTTGAAGCCACATCTACGACCTTATTAGGGTAAAAGTATAATCCAACCACAGCATAATTACTTTTTGGTACTTTAGGTTTCTCTTCAATGCTCAGACAATTCCCCTCTTTGTCAAAATCAGCCACTCCATAACGCTCAGGGTCACTAACCCAATATCCAAACACAGTAGCCTTATTTTCCTCTTCAGCAGTTCTTACAGACTCTTTCAGTATTGCCGAGAAACCAGCACCATGAAAAATATTATCACCCAGAATCAAACAAACAGAATCCTTACCTATAAACTCACGACCAATTATAAACGCCTGTGCCAATCCATCCGGTGATGGCTGTTCTGCATATTCAAATTTTACTCCGTAATCACTTCCGTCACCAAGCAATCGTTCAAATCCCGGCAAATCTACAGGTGTAGAGATGATTAAAATTTCACGAATACCAGCCAACATCAATACAGATATGGGATAATAAATCATAGGCTTGTCAAAAATTGGGATTAGCTGTTTGCTTACGCCCTTTGTGATTGGATACAATCTTGTACCACTCCCACCAGCTAGAACAATTCCTTTCATATGCGTTGTGTTTTTAATACGAATTCTATCTAAGTTATTTTTGTAGATTTACGATGCATGCCCTCAAAGAGTCAGTCCAGTAAGGAATGCTCAACCCGAAAGTCTCCTTTATCTTTGTTTTGTCAAGCACCGAATATGCCGGTCTCTTTACAGGCGATAGGAACTCATCACTATGACAAGGCCTTATATCGCATCCGATATTACCCGCCATATCAGCTATCATCTTAGCGAAATCATACCACGAGCACACACCTTCATTGCTAAAATGGTAAATGCCGGAATGCCCCTCGTATTTACGGTTCTCCACAATATCAAATATTGTATTTGCCAAATCTCCGGCATACGTAGGTGTACCACATTGGTCAAACACCACCTTCAGTTCTGGTTTTGTGCTTGTCAGACTCATCATCGTCTTCACAAAGTTTTTACCGAATTCAGAATACAGCCATGCTGTACGCAGGATGATGTATTCCACTCCCGTAGCCTGAATGTTCTGTTCTCCATGTAACTTCGTCAAACCGTAGATACCCGTAGGAGTCCCTTTCTGTTCCTCCTTACAAGGCGTATTGTATGGATCACCGCCAAACACATAGTCAGTGCTTATATGTATTAGTAGTCCGCCCACTTCTTTCATTACGATGGCAAGATTCTCTGGTGCTTTTGCATTCAGGATCTCCACAATATCCCCTGCTGTCTCCGCTGCATCTACATTAGTCCATGCAGCACAGTTTATGATGCACTCCACATTATTCTCTCTTACAGCAGTCCTGATACAATCAATATTTGTTATATCCAGTTTCTGATATCCATCACATACATCTGTAAAGATATATTTATCCTTGCTGTCTTTCGCTACAATCTGCATCTCGTTACCAAGCTGCCCGTTAGCACCTGTTACTAAAATATTCATAGTCTAAACATCCTTTCGTAATCCCCCTCCACAATATAGGAGGGGGCTAAAATTCTAATAATCTAATCTATTTATCGCTTTTAAAAGGGCTATAACACCTCTCTCTATTTATTACTCTGCTATTTGTGCCTTAATAAATAGCTTACGCACAAACTTCATATCGTGTTCTACCATTATTTTAACCAATTCAGGGAACGTTGTTTTCGTCGGGTTCCAACCCAAAGTTGTTCTTGCTTTGGTAGGGTCACCAAGCAACTGTTCCACCTCACATGGACGAAAGTATTTTGGATCAACCTCTACAAGTATATTACCTGTTTTTATATCTATACCCTTCTCTTCTGAGCCTTTACCTTCCCAACGCAAATCTATTCCGGCTTCTTTAAAAGCAAGTGTGCAAAATTCTCGTACGGTATGCATCTCACCGGTGGCTATAACAAAATCATCCGGTTTATCCTGCTGCAGAATAAGCCACATGCACTCTACATAATCCTTTGCATAACCCCAGTCTCGGCGAGCATCCATATTACCAAGATAAAGCTTATCCTGATAACCCTGAGCTATACGACAAGCTGCCAATGTTATCTTGCGAGTAACAAAATTCTCGCCACGACGTTCACTCTCATGATTGAATAATATGCCATTACAACAATACATATCATAACTCTCACGATAGTTCTTCATGATCCAATAACCATAAAGTTTTGCTACTGAATAAGGACTACGCGGATAGAAGGGGGTTGTCTCCTTCTGGGGGACTTCCTGCACCTTACCAAACAACTCTGATGTTGAAGCCTGATAGATACGGCAACTCTTGTCCAGTCCACAGATACGAACGGCCTCTAGAAGGCGCAACACACCTACGGCATCCGCTTCAGCACTATATTCAGGTACATCAAAAGATACCTTTACATGACTCTGTGCTGCTAGATTATATATCTCTGTAGGTTTTATCTCACTTATTATTCTTACCAATGAAGAAGAATCTGTCATATCACCCCAATGAAGATTTACCAGACGGGTCTTTTTCATATCACGTACCCATTCATCCAAATACAGATGTTCTATACGACCTGTGTTGAATGAAGAAGAACGACGTAAGACGCCATGTACCTCATAGCCTTTTTCTATTAAGAACTCAGCCAGATATGAACCATCCTGACCGGTAATGCCCGTAATTAGTGCAACTTTTTTTTCCATACTATTATAAATGCTAATTATTTTAACTGATACAAATCAACGTTTATGTCAAAAGGAGAATCAAAATACTTTAGCAAATCATGCTTTGTATCTTTCTCACTTAATATAACCTTATCTGCGGGTATTTTCCAGTCGATGTTTAGACTATCGTCTATAATGCTTATGCCACCATCAGCCTCAGGATGATAAAACTCATCACACTTATACTGAAATACAGCCGTTTCGCTAAGCACGCTAAAGCCATGAGCGAAACCTTTGGGGATAAAAAACTGACGATGATTTTCTTCTGTCAGTTCCACAGATACATGCTCCCCATATGTAGGAGACCCTTTACGGATGTCTACAGCCACATCCTGTACAGCCCCCCTTATGCATCTCACCAATTTGCTTTGGGTGTATGGCGGGCGCTGAAAGTGCAGCCCGCGCATAACGCCATACGATGACATGCTTTCATTATCTTGGACGAATGTAATCGTCTTTACTTTCTCATCGAACTCTCTTTGAGAAAAGCTCTCAAAGAAATAACCTCGCTCGTCTTTAAATACGCGAGGCTCTATTATAACGATACCTTCTATAGTGGTTTTGATTATTTCCATAATTATATTTAATTATATAAAATTCTGTATAAACAAATATTTTTAATCTTTTTATGTTAATTAACATAAAACCACAAAAAAAATTATAAGTAAATGTCCAATTAGTATTAAACCCTTTTAAACAGAGCGTATTCCAGCGCCACAATTTCAACGAATAAATAAGAATTTAATAGATTTTAATCAATTGCCAGTTTTCCAGGTAACATATTCATGAAGTCACGACAGCCATCCTTAAATATTTTAAAGAAGCTTTGGAAATATTTTAATACACGGACACCCATCATTCTGCATGTCTGAACGATGGTATGATATGTAGCTGAGCACTCAATACCATCCTCACTGGCAAAGGACAACGAGTTCTTACGTTCTATTGTTGCAGGACGTACATTTCTCTCAGCTATATTGTTATCTATGCTATATTCACCATCATTGCGATAGTTCATCAAGCCATCCCATTGGTTATAAAGATACCTGAGGGCAGTTGCAAAGACCGGATCCAATTCTGATTGCTTCTGTTTATCTTCAGGCCATAGCCTGTCTAATTCATTTCTCATCTTTTGGATAATTTCAGAAGTCTCAGCATTATTTCGTCTTTCTTTGATTTGCTCCGGTGAAAGTTTCAGTTTCTTGTAAAGTTTTTCTAATTTATAAAGTTCTTGTATCCATTCTATAAACTGCAGGGCTTCTTTCACTTTGCCTATATTGTAAGCGACAACAAGTTTTGCTCTCACATGCGCCAGACAATATATATGCTCTATATCCACCAGTTCATCATCAAGGAATACATAACCGACATAACCGTCAGACTGTAAAGACTTAATCTTGGTATCCCCAAGGAACTGCTTGAGCACCTCTCTGCTTCGGGTACCTTCTTCCGGCTTGTCAAAGAAGTAATAGACTATCTTTTCTTTCTTGTTAACCATGCACCAGACATAGACTTTTTTATAGCCTGCTTTATATTGTAATCTCAAACGGCCCCATGTTTCATCACAATTCAGATTTGCTCTTTCATTGAGAAGTTTTTCTTTTAAAGAAGGCAACAGGTAAGCTAGTTGATTTCCACCATCCTGAAGCCAGTTGATCACAGACTGGCGACATCCGCCCAAACCTGATTCTTTAAGCATATCGGCGATTCGGTTTGCCGGTGTTGACAACCCATATCTCATATAGGCTAGTGTCGGGATACTATCCAACGCCAGTTCTGTATTACCAGTTACCACGCTGCCCATCATCAGAATCATCCTTATCTTGATCATCCTTCTTTACGTTCTGTTTAGTTGTTGCGTATTTCTCTTTTCCGGATTGCCGGTTCAAGTCCTTTTGCCTTTTAAGCTCTACCAGTAGATCGCCATACTGGGCACCCATCTGCTTTAGCTGGTTATGCAATTCTGCAAGCTGGTCCATAAGCTTAATTTGGCTTTCCGAACTTACCGTATTCACTCTTGTAAGTTCATCTATGCGTACGTTCAGCCTTTCCTCTCGGGCTTTGGCTTCCTCGTCCTGCTTATCGAGTCTTGCATGCAGCCTTTCATTCTCATGCTGAGACGCAAGTAACATCTTTATGATGGTTTCCTTGTCCATATTACGGTACTCATCCGGAAGCTCGGGACTGTTTTCCTGATCTTCCAGTTCCCTGAGATTATTTATTCTATCAGAGAGTTCATTGAGGTCTATTTCGTTCTCAAAATCCATATTCCGTACCTTAATATTACTATACAAAGGTACAAAAAATAGTTGGAATCAGCCTGTGATATCCGCATCTCATGTCCGTTACATCAGGTACATAGTAGAAGTTACGAAGACTATTTATCGTTAACACAAGCCCTCCAATTTTACGATAAGTGCTTTCAGCTGGATAAAAGTGAGATGTCTGCGTTTTACAGATACTCCATTATTGCAATAGAGCGATAACGATACGAGTGGCTCTTGGACTGAGGTATTGTCTTGTTCCTCATCATGAGATGCCCTTCGGGATTCAGATTCTTCCAAATCAGGTTTATCAATGATCTGAACAGGTTCGATGCGCTTATGGGTATTGCGATACCATTTATCGAATGAGCGGTAGCTTACACCATTGTGTACGCAAAATGATTCGATCGACATGTTGTTGCCTTCTGTCTTGTACAGAAAAAGTAACTTTTCAAAATCCGTTGTACTCTCCATAATTTTAAAATTTTATTCGAGTGCAAAAGTAACATTTATTAATGTATCATCCAATATGCTTATTTTGGACACTTACATTTATAATTAATATATCTTATTAAGTTCGTTAAAAGAGTATAAATAGAAGTTAAGATTTATTGTCATCATTCAGATTACATACAGTATTTTTGTGTTCTAAATCCTTTAGTAATTTTTTATTCCATTTTCGTCTTTCATTATCAAATAGCCATCCCCACTTATTAAAATAAGTGATAGCACTTTTGATATGAATCTTCATTAACTTTTTACTTTTATATGAACCACGTTTATGATCATGGACAATTGTAACTTCTGGCCAAAACATAGTTTTATATTTTTTATGGATGCGACGTGTCAAATCAACATCTTCCATATACATAAATATATTTTCATTGAATAAGCCAACATCTTTCAGTACTGAATTACGTAAAAACATGAAACATCCCATGTGAAAAGGAACATTAATAGGAGTTTTATGATCCCAATTTTTCAATAGAAATTTATCATTTTTCATTCTGAACCAATTATCTGGAAAAAAACGACGAAAGATTTGAATCATAGGTGAAGGTAGTAGTCTTACGACATACTGTATTTCTCCACTTGGATAAATAGTATTAGGAATTAATTGTCCGACATCAGGGGAAGTATCCATATAATCAATTATTTTCTCCAAATCTGCAGGAGAGAAATAGACATCACTATTCAATACCAAATGATAATCGGCACCACTGTTGATAGATTTTTTTATTCCAATATTATGTCCGGCGCCGTAACCAACATTATCAGAACTAATATACTCTACTTTATTATATTGTTTACAGAAATCAGCTATATAGATTTGATTTGAATTGTCAATAACATATATTTTGAAAATTGTTGATGACTTCAAAGAATCAAGACACTTAGCTAATTCAAAAACGTCCGTATTATAAGTTACTATAGAAACTGTTATCATTTTCATATTTTATAATTATTTCCCCGTAACTAAAGAGAATTATTAATCACTATGTAATAAATAATTTCTATTTATATTAGAAGACTGTAATTTATTAAACTCATATATTATCTATGACAGTATAACACGACCCTTTATCAGGCATTGTTAAAATTTTATTTAATATAATTTTGGAATAAGAAGGCAGATTAATATTTGTTTTAATTACATTTGGGGAATAAACTATTTATAAGCATGTTCCATCTATATATTAATTTAAATTTTAAACCAAAAGTTGATTTTTCAGATGTTGCAGAAGCATTGTGTTCATGCCTTCTATAATACAAAAGCGTATCTTCAATAAATTTTGTTTTACCCACTTTCTCTGCTATTAATCCTATCCACATATCATGCCACAATATATTTGGCGGAAATGGTAGTATGTATTTTTTCAAACTCACTTTAAAAACCATACAGCTTCCTACAAAAGAATTCTTATATAGGTTTTTCCAATATCCACTTCCTGATTTTCTAATAGAGAAGAAATCTTTGTCTGAAATAAAACCATTTCCATCCATTATTAATGAATTATGTACGACTAAATCCACATCTTCAATAGCTTTTATACATTTCTGAACTTTTTGAGGATCCCATATATCGTCTTGATCTGATAAAAAGATAAGATCACCTGCCGAATGTATTATTGCATTCTCAAAATTCGGTACAACTCCATGTTGTCCATCGTTTTTAAATATTTTTATTCTTTTATCAGCAAAGGATATTATTAAATCTATTGTATTGTCTATACTTCCATCATCGGATATTACAATTTCATCAGCCTCCGATAATTGGCTTAAAATTGATTTTATTTGTTCTCTAATATAACGTTCTCCATTATATGTTGCAATACATACACTTATCATAATTAAATCATAATTTATGAGCCAAATATTTAAAGCATATTATACAAGGTTCTATACATGCTTTCCTAAACATGATTGATACGCACCTTTTTATAACTAATAAACTATAATATATTCTATCGTATATATTTTCTTTGTTAATACTATTGATACTTAAACAGAATAGTTTATAACGATTTATTGTCTGCTCTTTATTATCATTAATTGTTGATAGATTTTGATAGATTGTCTTATCCATTAAATAAAAAGATTTGAATATTTTTCTAAAACGTTTAATAAATATATAATCACTATAATCAAGAAAAACATTTGCATCGTAACCACCACATTTAATAAAAGCTTCAACATTAATGCACATACCACTATTTATTGGACTATAATTAAACAAAGATTGTATACCTACATTGGATTTCTCTTTTTCTAAATGAGGAAATATGTTTTTTAGATTAATTGGTGACATAAATTTGTTTTCGCATTTGACAGATGGTGCGAAAAGAAAGACTTTAGGATTATCATTTATCGCAGATACGTAATCCGTAATGTTTACATTAGTAAAATCGGAATCTTGATCAAGTAATAACATCCATTCATATTTATGCTTTTGAGCGTACTCGCACGCGTTATTATATGATTTACTTAAGCCAATATTTTGTGAAGTATAATTATATTGTACTATATTATCATCATTGCATAATTGACTATTTGGAGAATTATCACATATATAAATATTTAATCCTTTTACTTTATCAATAAATGTTTTATAAGTCTTTGAATTCTTATATACACTTTTGTAAATAACAATTACGCATAAGATATCTTTAAAATTTATCATCTGTAGTAAACTCCTCTTATTCTATTTTTAGTTTTTCTTAAAAAATGATATATATATGATATGATCAGAGAAGTGTAACCAAGTTCTTTTATAATTAGATGATTTTTTATATATCCAAAATTTGAATCTTCTTTATATTGACTAGCTCCTAATACATTAAAAATTGCTATTATCTGGCCTATATAATTAAATTTCACTTTGTTATACAAGTTCAAATTATAAACATAATCAGCAAATATTTTATAATTTAGATTATAATAATAATTTTTATAAACTATTCTGGGGTAAAAAATTGATTGATGGCAAATATTACCAATACCAAGTTTTATCTTGCCAACCTTTCCCCAATATGTTTTATGATGCTCTGGCATATAAACATCTCCATAATATATCTCATCTTCGTTTTTAATAGACTTCACAACATTTTCTATTACATAATTATTATAAAAGATGTCATCTGCTCCTATAAAAAATATATAATCACCATTAGCTATATCTAAGGCCTTATTCATGGCATCATATATTCCGTTATCTTTTTCACTTACCAATATAGATATCTTTGAACAATATTTTTCTATTATCGAAAGAGTATTATCTGTACTTCTTCCATCAATAATAATATATTCTATATTATTATATGTCTGATTTATGACACTTTGTATTGTTTTATCAATTGTTTTACCAGCATTATAAGTAACTGTTACAATACTGATTTTTTTATTTTTTTGTTTTTCTTCCATTGAAAGACTATTAATAATTTATATCTAGATTACAATCTATTGTCTCTTTTTTCGATATAACTATACAAGTAAATTAGGACACAGAAACCTGTTGAATTGATTAGATATGGGTTTGCAT
The DNA here is from genome assembly GCA_041907685.1 of Prevotella sp. GTDB lineage: Bacteria > Bacteroidota > Bacteroidia > Bacteroidales > Bacteroidaceae > Prevotella. The sequence goes on from JAYRGU010000001.1 coordinate 183,439, forward strand.
ATGAAGATACCATATAAACAAAACATCCAGCAGCAACAGGTAAACCATATTTAAAAAATTGTTTATTTCTATATAAAAATAATACAGGTTTATAATATATATATATAATATATAAACTAAAAATGCCAAACATTCGTACGAGTTCTAAATAGGTCCATTCCATTAAAGGCACTTTTTTTTCAAACCCTAATGTATAAACAAGACTTCCAGCTCCCATTCCTGTCAAATAGACCAATGGATTTTCTTTAAGAATTCTTTCATAAGTAATAATATGTAAGCTTTTAACTCTATTTGATAACTCATCCTCTGAATTAAAAGTCTCAAATAGAATTATAATTAAAGCCAACATTATCGGTAGCATAACATGTAATAAAAATTTATGCCTTATTAAAAAACTATAACCACCAATCAACATCCACAATATAGCAATACACATCAAACAGGCTCTATTTCCTCCACAAAAAAGAGCCGTTGTAAACAATAAAGCCATATATAAGTTTTTAAGTTTTTCTCCTTTAAAGTAAAACAATCTATAAATACTAATTGAACATGGGATAACGACAAACATAAGTGGCGTATAAAAAACTCCAGAAAAATCATATCCTAAAAAACTCCTTTGAGAAATATAAATAATATCCGTACCTTCCTTATTTGATGCAAGACTCAAAACTATTGAACTATAAGCAGGATTAATAAAACAAGCAAAATAAGCCGCAATTACACCATAGGCTAATATATAAGATGCAATCCACATTCCAGATTCGACATCATAGTATTTCTGCCAAATTAATAAAAGTAACATGCTAAATCCCAATAGATATTGAGAAAAAAATTGAATATCATAATCATAACCATACAATCTACCACATATAAAACAAAAAATTGAGATTGCGATTACGACACAAAACATTTTAAAATACTTAAAATAAAGTCTAGTTTTAGAAGTCAAAAATAATATAAGAAGAACGAGAATAAATAATTTACTTTTTACACCTGTAAATATATTAGCAGCATCAACTATTGCTATGACATAAAATAAATTAACAAGAATATTAATAATCTGCATGATTCGTATGTTAAAAATAAGAAATATATAAAAGTTCAAGGATTATCATGACTTAACATAAATCACCTAAATATTTATTTGTTTATGTAAAATTAAATACAACAATGTAATTTTTTGCAACACTAAATTTATATAAGATTCAATCATTACAATTTATTTTTTTTATTACTGTACATGGATTTCCACCAGCAATTACATTTGAAGGAATACTTTTTGTTACAACACTACCAGCTGCGATAACACTTTTGGCACCTATTCTTATACCTTTCAATATTATACACCTCGCGCCTATCCATACATCATCTTCTATATATATTGGTTTATTAGGTATTTCTTTTTGATATTCTCTCCATGACACAGAAGAGCAATAAGCATCACGGCGTTTTAAATAATCAACGGGATGAGCATCTGTGTCCATAATTAGACAGTCTCCACCTATGTTTACATTATTGCCAATAACAATTCGCTTATTTGCCCATAGACAAGCAGAACTAATACCTACATTATTACCAATTATGATTTCCCCATTCAATGATGTATAAAAAGATCCACAAATATTCCGGCATATTGGATTTATACTATCACCACTAATGAAAACAAAATTATCACCAATTGTAATGTGTCCTTGTCCTGTTACATAAACCCTATTATATATTCTCATATTCTTACCATAATGTATTCCTATAAGACTAAAAAAAATACGATTACATGCTATAAAAATGTGTATCTTAAGATATAATGGTATGCGGAAAAATTTTCTTATAAAGTTATTGTATTTCATTAAGGTGTTATAAAGTATTATTATTTGTTTATTACTAATTTATAAATCACTAAAGTAATACTAAATGGATTTATTGAATTTTTAATTTTAAAAAGTTTGAGAATAAATTTATATATTTAGCAAAATATATACTTTTATAAAAGTCACAATATTTAGCAAAATGATTAGTTGGAACTATTCTAGGGAGAAAGGCCTTATTTGATGAGAATATATTTATTTGCAGTGGATATGCTGAACAAGATAAGATGAAATGTTTTTTTGCATCTGATACAGCCTTATTGCCAATGACAAGTGGTTGACCATAAGGATATGCAAAATATTTGACATCAAACTTATACTTTTTTTCAAGTTCTATTTTACTATTTAATATTTCGACATCAAGATTATCTACGGTTGATAAAAAAGGGTGATTCATCGTATGTGCCCCTATTGTACATAAACCAGAATTAAGCATTTCAATAATCTGATAATCTTTTAATATTTCTCTCTTATTAATCTTATTATACGCTAAAAAAATCGTAAATGGGATATTATGAGCTTTCAAATATGGAAAAGCATTATAATAAACATTTTCATAAGCATCATCGAATGTTACTAAAAAAAAATTACTATTTAGTTTCTTATTTATGATAGAATATAATTTATCAAAATCAATATAGCTAAATTTATTTTTGATAAAACTATTAACTTGATATTCAAAATCTTTTTTCCAACATCTACAAACATCATCAGATTCTGGTTTAGAATCTTCTATACTATGATACATCAATATATAACCTTTATATGGGCTAATAACACTGCCAATAGGACATAAATATCGTAGGACTTTAACTTTTATTTTTAAATACAAAATATTTAAATTCATAAATTTTATTTTTGAGCACGCGACAGAATACTGATTTTAAGTACTTTAACAGTATATTTAAGTTAAATCCTTGTAAATAGTATTCTGTTAAACTATTAGATAGAATTATTTTTGATATCGTTTTTTTGTTTGTTAAGTATAAAAATATATCATTTCCTGGTATTTTATATTTTATGTTTAGTTCAATTGGACGGAGCTTCAAGCCAAAAGAGCTTATTTTTTTTAATTTTAGATCTCTACATGTAAGAATATATTCTTTATTCATAACATTTTTACGCACTCCGTATAAATCAATACATAATTTGTTTAGTTCTATACCTATCCATTCTGAGATTTTTATATTATTAAAAAAAGAATCATATTTTTCCATTTTATCAAAAGACGGCATCAAATATTTTTTATCACCAAACATTAAATTTACTTGAACAGAATTATCAGATACCCCAATATGAGTACCGGCATCACTAAAATTGGTGGTTAACGATTGATATGGAAATAAAATATATTTATTATTAGCAATTACATATTCAATAAAATACTTAGACCATGCATTCTCCCAGCTTTTTATCTGTTCTGGAATATCTAAATTAGATATCATGAATTTTTTGTTATATGATAACCAATCTTTAAAATGCTTCCACATTTTATCAGTCCAACATTCTCCCCAAGTAGAGACATCTTGTGTTAAAAATGTATCAAAACCTGTATTTAATGGCTTAAAAGGAAGGCCTATATAACCATTTGTTTCATTACAATATAATGAAATTTGTGCTATTCTGTCTTCGCTTTCATATTCATTCACAGCAGCCATAACATACTTATAAAAATATGGAGATGCAAAAATATCATCTTCAAATAAAACAATAGCTCTAAAATGTATCGACAAATCTCCACATTTAAAGATATGTTCTTTTAGCCCTAATCGCTTATGCTGAATTATAACATATTTATCGCCATGTTTCCAATTGTATTCTTTAACATAATTATATAACTGTTGGTTATTACTAGCATCTATACATACTACTAAAGGAATATCATCTTTAGGATAAATAGCATCGTTCAATGAGTTTAGAAGGCGTTTGATAGAATGGAGTCTATTATATCCTACAGCAATTAATGCTATTTTACTTTTATTCTCATTGTTATCTAAATTAATCATTTGAACATTTGTTTAATAAAATAAAATAGAGGTAGTATTATATTTTTACAAGATGGAGATAATCGTATGCATTTTGCAAAATATTTGAATGCAATATAATATTGTTTTTTTTTCATATATAATTTACCTAATGTTTTATAGTGAGGGATAGCACATTTAGGTTTAATCATAAACATGTCTGCAAATTGTTTAAGAAAATATTTTGAAAAATTAATTTGATCATCAATTTTTTTATTTGCATTTATATTTGTAAGTTGTATATGGTTATGATTAACGTATACATTTACTAAAGATTCTGGAACAACATCTACTTTGTATTTCTGACAAACTCGAGCTGCAAATTCCCAGTCTGCACCAATCAAACCTTTTTCGTCCTTATAAATTCCACCTATAATAGGAATAATACTTTTCCTAACCATTAAAGTAGGTGTTCCTGACACGCATGGTTCAGAAGCTGCTTCTGGGCCAACAAAGCCTTTTAAATTATGTGAAAAATCAAATAATTTCTTATTTGTTATACTATCAATATAAGTCATCCAACAATACACTAATCCATAATCGTTACTTAATGTATTGAACTTTAAAACTTGTTTTTCTATTTTATCAGGTAAATATTCATCGTCATCATCCAAGAATGCTATATATTTTCCATTACATAATTTATAGCCTTCTTCCATCTGAATAGATGGACCGCATATATCTATTTTTTTATATATTATACGATTATCTTTTTGGGCATATTCATTAACAATAGATTTGGTGTTGTCACTTGAATTCCCATCAATTATAATATGTTCATGGTTACAATAAGATTGTTTTTGAATACTTTCAATACATCTTCCAATTATATCACACCTATTTCTTGTTATAGTTATTATAGAGACTAACGTTTCCATTTTTATATTTTAATTATGCGATTTTTGTTATCATTTATAGCCATAGAAGAATTAGGAATGTCCTTATTAATAAGCATAGTTCGAGTCCCAACTATGCAATGACATTCTATAGTTCCCCCCTTAATAAAACATGATTCACCGATCCAATTACAATCTCCTATTCTAGTCGGAGATGTTTTAGGTTTGCGAACTTCATCAAAATTGGGAAATCTTGATACAATACTTTGTTTATATTTTTCATCATCACTGATGAAACAATGAGTATTTGTGTCCCAAATACGATTATTCATAGATATTTGGTTATAACTTCCTATTTCTATTAATTCATCACATCTTATCTCTGTATTAGCATTAATAGTATTATAATCTTTTATGCTCAATTTCCCATTAAAACGGATCCATACCGTAGCACAGCATCTGTTAAAGTCACCAATTAAAAATTTACCATTTTCAATATTAATTATTGAATCTGGACTATTAAAAATATTATTATTACCTATATAAAATATTCCATTTAACAGAATATTATTACTTAAAATAAAATTATTATTTTTAATAGTAAGATTAGAATTAGGTGATAGTTTTATATTGGATTTTAATATTTTATTTTTTGTTCCTATATATAATTCACATCCTTTCTCTATTCTTATATAGCACTTCCAAAAAGATTTTTTATCTTTGATTGATATTTTACTGTTTGACATATTTATTAATAATGTCATTCTAAATATTAAACAATATAAATCAATGTGTTTAATTATTTTAAATTTAGATATTATATTCATTTTCCTTATTATTGAAATGAGACTTTATCTTTTTAATAATATATTTTTTTTCATTTTTGGACATTCCAAATATGGCTATAATCAATAAGTTTGCTATTATTGAAAATAATGAAAGCAAACATAATCTTTGTATTCCTGAATTAAAATTAAAATAGATTAACAAAGGAACTATTTGTCCAAGAATAGAAACTTTAGATATTGGTTTTATTGTCTTTTTAAAATATAAATTAAAATCTAATCCGATAATTTTCAATGGGATAATTACAGATACGACGATACTCAAGATTTGGATACACAAACACATCAAATATCCCCATTCTGCTGCTAAACCTAATTTAAATAATATATAGCAAATTGGCAAAATCACGATGTTTAAAGTTCCGACTATAATTTGATATCTCTTAATTTTTCCTGTTGCAAGAATTATCGTTGAGAATAAATCCTGTATAGAACTAAGTAGAAGTGTAATAATTGTAATTCTTATAAATGTTATTGATATTGGGGGATAATTACCTAACCATAAATCTAAGATTAGTTGTATTTCATAAAACAAAGGAACTGAAATTATAAACATTAAGTAAAACATTGCTTTAGATCCATTGCATAATAATTTGTACAAATATTCGTTTTTATTATCTGCATAAGATTTAATTATTTGTGGTTTTATAGCATTTGATATGCTACTAATAAATTGGATTAATGCACTTTCTATTTGGGTAGTAATTCCTCTCGCAGCATTTATAATAGGTCCAAAAAAGACATTCATTAGAAGATTTAATCCCTGTGTTTTCATAATATATCCTCCAGCTCCAAAATAATTCCATCCTGCGAAAATCATCATTTCTTTCAGTAAAGAATAATTGTTATTTCGAATATATTTACAATCTTTGAAATAGAATTTAATGTATAATGTATAGATAATACGTATTATAATATTTGTCAATAAGAACAAAACAGAATACATTATTAATTTATCGAATTTTCCTAGGCATAACAATAATACGATAACGAGCTTTAATACCGCTTCTAAAATACCAATATAGGCAAAAGCTTTCATGTCCTCATATGCTATAAGTATTGCACTAAATGGAATATTTAGTAAATTCAATATAAAAATTAATATAGAACATTGGAAGACCCAATTTGCAGCGTGCATTCGCTCGGCTGGTATATTCATGTGGGTATTTAAGAACCAGCTTCCAATCATTTCAATTAATAATCCTAAAATTAAGGAGAGAAATATTTGAATATTAATAGCATTACTATATGTTTCCCTAACGAGTTTAATATCGTCTTTACCTAATGCAAACGTTATATACCTAGTAATAGTTGTTCCTATTGACCCTGAAAGAATGGCAAACATCCCCACTAGACCACCTACTGCATTATAAATGCCAAAATCAAGAATACCCAAAGTTTTAAGTACAACTCTACTTGTATACAAAGATATTAACATTACAAAGACCATTCTTAAATATAAAAATGCTGTATTCTTTGCTAATTTTTTGCTATTTAGATTGGGCATATTTTTAAAAATTAAAATAAGATTTTAATCTCTACTAAATAGATCTCTTGTATATACTTTTTCATATACATCATTAAGACAAACATCATAGCGATTGGCAATGATAGCATGGCATTGAGACTTGAACTTATCAATATTATTAACTACTTTGCTCCCAAAAAATGTCGAACCATCTTCAAGGGTTGGTTCATAAATAATAATCGTTGCACCCTTTGCCTTAATTCGTTTCATAACACCTTGTATACTACTCTGACGGAAGTTATCACTATTACTTTTCATTGTCAATCGATACACACCAATAATGCATTGTTTCTCTTCATTGACAGAATAGTCTCCACTATTAGAATAATCATAGTAACCAGCTTTATGTAATACACGGTCTGCTATAAAATCCTTACGCGTACGATTACTTTCTACAATAGCTTCTATTAAGTTTTCAGGGACATCTTGATAGTTTGCTAACAATTGTTTAGTATCTTTTGGCAAACAATATCCGCCATAGCCAAACGACGGATTATTATAGAATGTTCCAATTCTAGGATCAAGCCCTACACCATTAATAATGTCTTTTGTACTTAATCCTTTCATTTCTGCATAGGTATCAAGTTCATTAAAATAACTAACACGTAATGCAAGATATGTATTTGCAAATAGCTTTACCGCTTCAGCTTCAGTAAGTCCCATAAAAAGCGTTTCAATGTTTTTCTTTACGGCACCTTCTTGAAGCAACTTAGCAAAAGTATAAGCAGCCTTAACTATACGTTCGTCATCTTTTGGACGACCTATTATAATTCTACTTGGATACAAATTGTCATAAAGAGCCTTACTTTCTCTTAAGAATTCTGGTGCAAATATGATATTATTAGAATGATACTTTTTACGTACATTTTCTGTATAACCAACAGGAATAGTACTCTTTATTATCATAATAGCATTAGGGTTAACATCCTGTACCATTTCGATTACTTCTTCAACATGACTAGTATCAAAGTAATTTTTTACTGAATCATAATTTGTAGGAGTCGCAATAACAACAAAATCAGCCTGTTCATAGGCAGAACGTCCATCTAAAGTTGCTACAAGATTTAATTTTTTCTCTACAAGGTATTTTTCTATATACTCATCTTTAATAGGTGATTTTCTATTATTGATAAGTCTAATTTTTTCTGGGACGATATCAACTGCAAATACTTTATTGTGTTGGCTTAATAATGTTGCGATACTTAGTCCGACATAGCCTGTTCCAGCTACAGCTATTGTTATATTATTCATTATTTATTATAATTCTATTTCAGTTATATTTTTCAACCAATTGAAACGTAAAATTGTTAATAGAAAGAGTAAATACTACCCAAATCATTATTTTACAGAATCTAGAACATTGACACTTTATTCTTTCAGTCCTTGATCAATAGCATTAATGCATCATACTACATTTATTAAATATATGTATCAGAATTTATTTGTATTGGTAAGAGTTGGGGACTCCCGATAAGTATTTTTTACCGCGGCAAACAGGTTTGATCTGTCGAAAAATAGAAGGCTCTGACCATCCGGCACAGTGTCATTTTCTATCTGTTGTATTTTTCTGAGCACGTATTATAGTTGTTGTTATATACTTCTCTGAAGTGGTGCAAAGGTAACATTATTTTTCATCAAAAGCATAAGAAATGGCGTTTTTTTTCGATTTTGCAGATAAATTATAGGGATTGTTTACAGTATACTCGCATTCTCCGTCACTTTGTGACACCTCCTTAAATCTGTCAAGGAGGAATTAGGGAAAATGAAATAACGGCATCCGTTACTGTTATTCGCGGATGCCGTTACAGACATTACTTTACACCTCACCATGGGGCACTGCATACCTTAATACTAAAGGTAGCGGTTAGCCTAATTGGCTGCTACTGCCGTTCCTGTTACCAGGCCTGCAAGGGCGCTGAGTATGGTGATAAGCACCTTTATCAGTTTTCCCCAAGAGGTTGATGAAATCTTCGACATTAAGTTCTCCTTTCCTGCAACTGCCTATTCCAGGCAGTCTCAGTTAGGCACCCGCAGAGGGACTACCACCTGCTTTGGCTTTCGCTGTCTGCTTCTCACCCACTACGGCGTTCTTAGGTGCTTCTTGCACTGTGGCATTGCTCAAGAATTTCCGGCTTCTGCCTCCTGATATGTCTTTAGAACCCTCAGGTAAGAAATTGATGTGCAGGCCTTTCACGTTCTTCGCTACAGAATACTCGTCGACGGTCTTACTGCCGACACCTCGGATACCGATCTTGAAACTGCCGAACCCATTGAGTTTTACTCGCATGGAGTTCTGTAACTGGTCGGTCATCGTCTCTACCAACTCGGCGAGAACAGCGAGGATATCGCTCTTTTTCACTGTACAGTTGCGCTGCATGATCTCTGCAAGGCCTTCTGTATCTATCACGCTTGTTACGATGGCTCTGCCAAAGTACAAGCCGGCTGTACGACTGTTTTTACGGTTGTCTTTTGCTAATTTGTAAAGAATAGGCATATTACAATCCTTTCGTTATAATGGTTAAACAATCACAGTGACTTTTCGGCTGAAGAGATGTTACTTCGCCAGTCACTATGGCTCAGGAGTTTCCTGAACGCTTATGTGCAATAGACGTCTTTTCTTGATTGCGATTGCAAAGGTACAACATTCGGGAGGCGATTGCAAGTGTTTGGGCAAATAGAATAATCCAAAATGCATCCGGGGGTGGTTTTTACTTCTTAAGATAGGTGATGTGACTGTATAGCGGTATCACGCCATGGCGCTTGATGGGGGTGAAGATGCAGTGTACACCTATTATATTATGGAGCGTGAAGGCGTGCTGATCGGTGGCGGGGGTGCTGTCTATCTCGAGTTTGAAACGGCCGATGCCGTCTAGCTCGATGATGTCGCCTCTGTGCAGGTGGTGTATCAGCTGCTCGGCCAGCTCGCACAGGCACGCCAGTATGTCTGAGCGCTTAAGGCAACACTGACGCTCGATGTCTTGAACGATGGCGGCGGTATCTACCGTGCTACAGTGAATGGCCTTGGCGGTCCACTTGCCGTAGTGCGCCATCTGGGGGCGCTTGGCTTGTACTATTCTGTATGGTATCATGCTTGCTCGTTGCGAACCACGCAATAGAGGGATCCGTAGTTCATCTTTTTACGTTTAAAATTGTGACGCATCAGGTACCGGCCCAGACGCAGATAGGTGGATTTATCTTCTTTGAGGCTCTTGTATCTGAGATGCAGACGGTGAAGGATGACGCTGACCATGAGATACTCGCCGGTTTCGCCCTGATGGGGTTTATGATAGAACTCGTTGAAGACCTCTTGCAGGATGTCGTACTGTTCGAAGTCGCGGTTCTGCAGCTGGATGGCGCTCTCGTCGGCATTGTCGAACCAGCTCTTTACGCCTTGCTGCAGTTCGGCCTTAAGTTGGGCGTAGAGCTGGGGATAGCTGTAGGGCGTACGGGTGTCGATAACGCCTGCGGTGCGGATGCACATATAGCGGCGCGAGCCCGAGGGGTCGATAAGAGGGGTGAGATCGTTGGTGGTGGCGATGAAAGCCGAATGGCGGGGGTTGGCCTTGATCACCGACGAATATACCTGCCGGCTCATCACCGAGGTCTTCTGAAGGATGTGCTTGAGAAATGCCGTCTGGCGCTTGGTGATGCTGTCGTACTCGTCGATATTGATAAGACAGAAGCGACTGAGGGCGCGCTCGGCCTCGTTCTTGTTGGCGAAATCGAGACGGTCTGTATAATAATTTCGCAGTTCTTCGGGTAGCAGCAGTCGGCAGAAGGTGGACTTGCCGTCGCCTTGTGATCCGATGATGAGCGGCACCATCGAACTGCCGTGCACCCGGTTGAGCCCCATCCACTGGGCCACCATACTGAGCATCCATGTATGAAAGTTATGCTCCCAGGAGGTATTGGCCGTGGGAACCCTGCGGGCGAGCTGTGCCACACGGTCTTTTCCATCCCAGTCGGGCAGAGATGACAGGTAATCATGCACGGGGTCGTAATCGCTCACCAAGGTAGACTCTACATAGCGTTTCACGTCCTTATCCCATGCCACAACCCCATCCATAAGGGCCTCTATGGTGATACGGTTGGTAGCCTCCTTGGTCAGTGGCGACCAGTCGAACATATACATGCCCTCTTCTACATATTCTATCTGATTTGTAATACTATTTCGGCGGAATCGGTATCTGCTCATCAGGAAGTGGCGCAGCTGGGCCATCTCGATGGTGGGTTCGGGTATAGAGGAGTCGGAACCCATCTTGGTGGCCATATAGATATTGTTGAAGCATCCGCGCACCAGCACCTCGTAGCGGCCGAAGGGTGAGATATGAAGCAGGCGCTTAACGGAGAACTCCTGCTCGAGACCGTTCCTGATGCACTCTTGAGCGAGGGCCAGGACAAAGAGGTCGAGGTCTTTTTCGTCTTTCATCCCGGTATCTTGGTCACCGGCCTGTACGTGATCATCACATGCCTCAGTAGTTTCTTTTCCTCCCTCCGCGGTCAGGGAGGTGGCACGAAGTGACGGAGGATACGACTTCGTTGTGGTGCGGGCCACATTACGATAGCAATACTGGAACTTGGTCTGCGCAATGAGGTAATCGTCGTAACCGGGAAGTGTCTTATTAGCGTAAGGCACGGCATCGGCCACGCCCTGATGATGCAACCCCGTGGCGCCGTGAATGATGCTGTAGGTAAGCGACGAACCGGGCTGCTCTATCATAATAGGCAGGGCCTTGGGATTGAGGTATGCATCGGCATCTGTACCTATGCGGCAGCCGCGCTCTATGGATGGCGACTGGCGCTCGGGTTCGAGACCCAGCTGGGCGGCATAGAACTTGGCGGCCGTATAATAGGCATGCTGATGAAAATAATGCATATCGCTGACGACCGACCGTGAAGAGGCGCCATCGCCCACCTCCTCGCCCGGCAGTTTACCGTCAGGCAAGGTGAAGGGTACGACGACCTTCAGCGAGAGACCGCTGCTGCCGGCAAAGCACATCAGGGTCTGGGGCAGAATGGAGGCGGCACGGCGAATGGCATCCAGAGTATCGGTCTCTTTAACCTTAAAACTGAGCAACACATAGCCCGTATAAGTGCCGCAAGATGAGATGCCGAAGCGGACAATAGGCAGCCTGTCGGCATCTTCGATGGTGGCGTTACGCTCCAGATTGACCCCGGAACGAAGTTTAAACCTCAGACTGTTGCAATATTTGGCATATTTGCCCGATCTGAGCATATCAAAGAGTTCGTCGAGCGACGCACCCTTAAGTTTACGTCTGTTTTTATTATAATATTCTATCTGTAGTCCCATCTACTATCAAATTTATGTTGTAATATGCACTTAAAATAGCAAAGCATATCTTTTGCCATCATAAAGCATAGCTTCAGCACTAAAAGTAGGGCTACTTTTGTGTCAAAAGCATAGCTGCGGCACACCCGGAGCATAGCTTTAGCGTGGTTATTGAGTGCCTTTTTGTGGCGTTTGGGTGAGTCATTAAAAATTATTATCATATTTATTATCAATTAGTTATAGCCACAGAGTGGTAGAGTGGCATTATTTTTTTGCCATTCGCCTGTAATAGGCTGGCAACGTATAGTATTTGTACTTACATTTATTACATACTTTACGGTATGTACCTGTTTTCATCTTCTCGAATTCTTCGATTGGTTTGTCCAGACCGCAGTAAGTACAGGTCTGGTGATTAGGGAGTTCTTCCCTATTTATAAAACTTGGTTTAGTTTTCTTGCTTTCCTCCTTTCTTTTCTTTCCTCCTTTTTTCCATTCGGATTGTTGTCATTACGTTATTTCTTTTTTATCCTTTCGGATTGTTTCCTTTTTTCTCTTTTCTCCTTTCGGGATGTTTCCTTTCCTCTTTTCTCCTTTCGGGTTGTTTATTTTCCTCTTTGTTTTTCCATTTTTTCTACTGATGATGTATTCCTTTTTTTTGTGGATGCTATCTGTTCATTTTCTTTTGTGTGTACAAAAGAAAACGCAACCAAAAGAAAAAACGCAAACACACTGCGAAGCTACTCCGCTCGGTCATTCAGCTAAAACGAAGAACTCGCTGCGCTCAGACAGCTTCGTTTCTTAACGCTTCATTCGGTCGCTCTCGTTTTACGCTTCTCCGCTATCGTTTGCAGGCTTACGCACTCTCATCGCTGGCGCATCCTCATCGCTCGCGCATCCTCACTGCTAGCATTGTTCCCGCAAGCGTTTCAGGGCGCTACATGGCGCCAGCGTTCACCGCTGCGCCTTAGACAACCACAATGACCCTCTGATGGGTCATTGTACCTTAATGTACAAGCGCCGGAGGGCGCGCTATAAGTCTCTTCCTCTAAAGGGAGAGATTTAGTGAGAGTTACAGCCCCTCTTAGGCAAGAGGGGTCTTGGGGAGTTGTGAAAAAACTAGCCGAAAGGAGAATCATTGAGAAGGCGAGAAACGAACAACACCCCGAAAGGATAAACTTTACGATATCGTAAAATGAACAACACCCCGAACGGAGAAAAGGAGAAAGAAAAGATCTTAAGGATTAGCAATCCTTAAAACGGCAGATCATCCTCAGGAGACGGCTCAAAAGACATCTCCAACTGCTCAGGAGCTCTAGAGCTCCAATCACTCTTGTCCATATCCTTATACTCAACATTCACTCCGATGTTGTGCTCCACATCCCCATTCACCTCGGCAGAAGCATAACGCGCCGTATCACCACTGTACCACAGATACGCCAACCCCTCATCACCCATACGCCCGTGCTCTCGTGCCTTCTCTACACACACCTCGGTGTAATTGCGCCGCCGCTCTCTCCTTATTATAATACCCATGTCGCTGACGTTATAGAACGATGCCGAACCGGATATGTCGTACATATGCAGATGGATGTTCTGTCCGTCGGTGGTATCCATCGTCTTCTTAGGGTGAGCCATGAGGATGATCAGGATGTCGTGCTCCTGAGCAAACACCTTGAGCTGGATGAGCAGGTCATTGATGGCACCACTCTCCGACCACGCCGTGTCACGACTGAGACGGATATAGTTGAACGGGTCTATCACCAGCACCTTGATGCCACGCTTGCGAACCTCCTCGGCAGCCGTGGCGAGAATCTTGTCGATGGTATTGTCGCGCCCCATCACCATGTGCGTTATCATCTTGCTGAGATCGCAACGGGTGGCGATGTACTTCTCGTAACTCATGTGCTGAACATCGGCCTTACGCCCCACGATACGGTGGATGTACTCGTTGAAGTGCGCCTCGGGGTCTTTCTCGGGCGAGAAGACGGTAGACTTCCACCCATGAAGATAGGCCAGACGGGTGATCCAGAAGTCGATGAGGTTGGTCTTTCCCGACGACGGCATACCGGTGACGATGTACAGCTGACGGGTCATGAACTTGACGTAATGGTCGAACTTACCCAGACCGAGGGTGACGCCCTGCGGCAGACCGTTGAAGAAGATGTCGTCCATCTTCTCTGCTACACTGTCGGCGGTGATGATATGCGGACTGAGACACTCGAGCTTATGCGCCATGCACCACCTTACGGCTTCTACGCCACCAAGTTTGAGACACTCGTTGGCGTCTTTGGCTTCGAACCATTTGTCTTCGGGCACATCGCGGTCGTGATACTTGAAACTGATGTAGTAACAGTTGTACTTGGCACCGAACTTCTCATACAGTTTGTTGAGCAGCATCACACCCGGAGTGTCGTTGTCTACAGCGAAGACGAACTCAACGGCAGAGGTCATGAACTGTTCCACCTCGTCGAAACACTCCATGGGCGAGTTGCTGCCATTGGGCATGCTTATCGTGCTCTCGAAGCCACAGCTCACGAGTGCGGCACAGTCCATCTGTCCCTCGGTGATGATGACGGTGTCCTGCCCTATCAGCGAGTTGACATTATAAGGGATGCGTACACCTTTGCCGTGACGGAAAGCCTTGATGCCGTCGGCCCGCTTAAACTGGATATTGAGTACCTTATCACCCATATAGAAGGGGAAGCACAGACTGCGGCCGATGTCGTCAAGGCCTGTAGCCTCGTCTTTGCCGTACCAGTGATCGATCTCTTTGATGCCGAGTTTCTTGAAGACGCTGAGGTCGGTAAACCCGCGTTCCTCTCTGAGGTACTTCAGCACAGCGGGCGAGCAGATGTCTATCGCCTCGTCGAGGATGGGTTTGGCATTGAACGCCTTGATGTATTTCTTCTCGTGCTCGCTAAGCCACTTGTCGTAATACGACTCGAGGATACCCATCTGACAGCATTCGGGGTCGAAGCACCAGAGGAATCCACTGTTGATGTCGATACTGAGTCGGCGGTCGTGATGTTTGTGGTCGCCGATGGGGCACTCGGTGCGGATGATGCCACGGCTGTTAGGCTTGCGGTTCAGATTGAAATCGCCATCACGGTACACGGGATAGCCGGTGTACGAGTATTTTACAGGTTTAACAGCCATATTCTATCCATTTATGAAGGTTCTTACGATAAATCATATCTGCCGAGGGACAGGGTTGAGCCAGTCGGTCTACTATCTCGTTGTGCGGTCCGCGCCGACGGCCCTGAGGGTCGATATACTCGAGCTGTGGATTGTAAAGATGCTGATCGGGCTCCTTACGGTCGGCATCAGCATTCACGGCATCGGGTACTGCACACTGCGCCTCAAAGTAGCCGTCGATGCGCTTGTCGAGAGTGGCACGCGACTTGCCGCCAGGGCGTATCCAGTTAGAGAAATATCGCTTCACGGTCTGTTCATTATAAGGTTCACCATTGTTGTAGATGCAGTTGAGCTGCACCACATCGGCAAAGGCATCTCTTACCAGGCGGCGTATCGCAGGATTGGTGGATACTGGTATATTCATCCGGCGCTCGATCACCGCCAACCAGCTGCCGTCGGCGAAAGCCTTATCTATAACGGAGTGAAAATCAACAGTAGCAGCAGTTTCTTTTACTGCTTGAGCTGTATTTCTTTTAATGTTTTTAGTTTTAGTTTTCGCACCTGCGTATATAGGGGTGTGGGTGTCGGACTCGAGTCGCACGGCGGTGTGACCAACGTTCAACTTTGGATCGACCGTCTTCTGCTCCTCCTCTATGGTAACCTGGCACAGCATGCGTACCGAGAAGGTGCCATCGGGGTTGTGCTGATATAGCTCGTCGTTGCTTACCACCCGCTGCACCGCCTTTACGCTCTTGCCACATTTGGCTGCAATCTCCAGGATAGTGAACTCATCGCCGCAGCTGTCAGGATTATTCAGCATCACCATTATAGATGCAAGATAGATGCCGAGGTTGCTTGCGCCGTCGCCTCTTCTACTGTTTTTGACCAGTCTCTTTACGGGACGTCTGTCTAGGATATGACGGTCTATCATATTAAAACCGTTTGCGAATCTTAATTTCATTCTTCTGTTTTATGCTTTAAAATTTGGATCTATATAATGGCGTGGACTAGCTGAGTAGCTTACATGAATCCACTCTGCGCCTCTGGAGTTGTGCTCCCACAGCAACTGGTCTACATGACTGTTGTTTTTGAGTATATTCCACAGGCGCACAGCGTAATCGCCACTTTTGATATGGATATCGGCAGCGTTGCCCGAGAGGTGCTGACTCCTGCCCGACCCGTGTACCATGTGATTGAGTTCTTTGCAGCGATATCCGGATGTGATGACGATAGAATCGTCGAGCGCCCGCCGTGCCGGTTCGAGTATATAGAAGCACAGATGAACGAGGTGGGAGATACAGCGAGAATCAGGCATATTGTCAATATGCAGCAATTCGGCTGTATTGGATTTGATGAATTCGGAGAGCATAAAATGCTCTGACAGTAACTTATAAATGTCTATTTTTTTTATTTCCATATAATATTTTTTGTTTTTACTTTTCACAACTTCGTGAAGGGTTTGCCCTTCGGATGATTCTTTCACAACTGTTCGGGGTTGTCTCTTGCCTGAGGGGGACGAAACAGATCTAGCTCATTCCCATGAAAGCAAGATGGTTATAGTGAGTATGGCGGCGCCGGTACATCAGAGTAGAAATATCCATCAGAGGGTCATTATGATGTTTATAGAGAGATTCCCTCTCTTTAGCTCTTTCTGTTTTTAAGTCTTTGCCTTTTTTTCTCTTTTCGGGCCATGTTCTTTTCTCCTTATATTTTTTCTTTATTTTGCCATCAGTAATTTTATCTATTGTTTTACTTTTACCAGTCATGTCTTTCCTTTTCTGTTGTTCTAGTTTCTTCTTGTTTTTATTCTTTTTCATTTCGTAATATTTACTTTTTCTCATTTCGTAATTATATAAGTTTTTATTCGTTTCTTTATTCATTATTTATTCGTTTCTTTATTCACTTATTTATTCGTTTCTTTATTCATTATTTTATTCGTTATTTCTTTTCTATTTCATTTTATATTTTTCTTTTTCGATTACTTTTCTTATCATCATTCAAGTATTCCCCTTTTTCAGTGGCCTCAAAGATTTAAAGGGGTGCCCGTCAAGGCGGGGTATGTGAATTAGAAACGGACCCAACAAATATTGAATAAATTTGTTATGTCATTACTTTATTTCTTCTTTTTCCTTTCGGGGTGTTTATTCCCTTTTTGTTTTTCCGTTCGGATTGTTGTTTCCTCTTTTCTCCTTTCGGGGTGTTATTTGTTTATCGCCTTCTCAATGATTCTCCTTTCGGCTAGTTCTTTCACAACTCCCCAAGACCCCTCTTGCCTAAGAGGGGCTGTAACTCTCTCTAAATCTCTCCCTTTAGAGGAAGAGACTTATAGCGCGCCAGCCGGCGCTTGTACATTAAGGTACAATGACCCATCAGAGGGTCATTGTGGTTGTCTAAGGCGCAGCGGTGAACGCTGTCGCCTGTGGTTCTTCCCCTTTGAAAGATTTAAAGGGGTGCCCGTCAGGGCGGGGTATGTGAATAAGAAGAGGTCCTAACCAATATTGAATTAATTTGTTATGTCATTATGTTACTTCTTTTTTATCCATTCGGATTGTTTCTTTTCCTCTTTGTTTTTCCGTTCGGATTGTTGTTTCCTCTTTTCTCCGTTCGGATTGTTGTTTCCTCTTTTCTCCGTTCGGATTGTTGTTCGTTTCTCGACTTCTCAATGATTCTCCTTTCGGCTAGTTCTTTCACAACTCCCCAAGACCCCTCTTGCCTAAGAGGGGCTGTAACTCTCACTAAATCTCTCCCTTTAAAGGAAGAGACTTATAGCGCGCCAGCCGGCGCTTGTACATTAAGGTACAATGACCCATCAGAGGGTCATTGTGATTGTTTAAGGCGCAGCGGTGAACGCTGTCGCCATGTAGCGCACTGAAACGCTTGCGGGGACAATGCCAGTAGTGAGGATGCGCCAGCGATGAGGGCGCGTAAGCTGCAAACGATAGCGGAGAAGCGTGAAACGAGAGCGACCGAATGAAGCGTTAAGAAACGAAGCTGTCTGAGCGCAGCGAGTTCTTCGTTTTTAGCTGAATGACCGAGCGGAGTAGCTTCGCAGTGTGTTTGCGTTTTTTCTTTTGGTTCCGTTTTCTTTTGTACACACAAAAGAAAATGAACAAATAGCATCCGGCAAAAGAAGATGAAGAAAGAGATCATCCAATAAAGAAGAATATAAATAAGAAAATCAGACCAAATGTAAATAAAGAAAAGAACGATAATAAGATAAATACTAAACATCAATCATTTGATAATGATCGAAAGACCCCCTTTACACTCTGGAGGAAGACGAGCAAACATCAGACTCAGAATAGAAACGATCTGACGTACAGCAAAATAGTTATCAACGGTAATCATTTTAATCATAGGCATAAATAATTTTAATATAGACACAACCTGTATCCACATTGCAAAGGTACTACGTATGAGAATAAACACGAAATATTATTAGGTCCGAAAAAGACAAGAAAATATCAAATTCTGACCCAATAATATTTGCATATCTCAAAGATATTTATATAGACAAGTAGGCGGTTGATGATTGTAATGCCTCTTCATCCTATTATACATAGTGTTAAACCCCTTACCATCTGTCAAGAAGAGGGTCTGCGCTATCTTAACAAACGACGACATCGACAATTTATCATTAAAATACTTATTAAACATACAGTGCATAAGACTATATAGTTCGGCATCACTAATGATTGCGCGATTCATCACAATATTAATACTACCATCCTTGGCTCTATAGCAATAAAAGAATTGATGGTCGAGCATTACATTTGTAAGTTTACGAAATTGATTTTTCTTATTTTTATCGTCAGTAAGTGCCCCCTTCCACACTGTAATAAAATAATTAAAAGATTCATCTCTTGATAATAATTCCTGAAAATAAATATTTTCCATTTTCATCTTACGGTATTTTACTCTTTATTTTTTGTAGTTTAAATATAATAGACAAGCGCCTGAAAAGTCTCGATAACACTTGTGGTGACGACAAAAGAAGGTCAAGTCGGAATCCGATATTAGAATCTGACTTAACGCATTGATTTTGTGCGTGTTTAGCTCGATATTAATAGGGGTCTTTTCGATGAGACGTACGAGCTAATATCAATATATCAGTACAGTTTTGGCTGCTGATATTTATGTATTGCTTGGGCTTAATGTGCCTAAGCGTGTGTAAAGTTAACAAAAAATAATTAAACTCCCAAATATATACACAAAAAATGTATTTACACACCTTTACATATAAATATAGCAATAATTACAATTGAAAAAAACATGAAGTATTTAAAATATCACTGTAATTTCTCTAAAACATATTTCTTAAACCACAAAGGAACTGTGACTGAAAATATTTTAATTTCATTATCGACAACTGTAGCTATCATCTTAGGTTCTTCGTAACTATTGTCAAAAATATATGATTTGTCAGCTATTCTAATAGCCGGTAATAGATTTTCCATAGATCTATAATATCTTGACTCTACTTTATCTGTAGGAACATCATGTCCACCTAATTGTACTCTCGTTGCGACACGACCTATATTAAGTTTAGGATCTACAAGTGAAATAAAATACAAATATACTTTATAACCATGATCTTTAGCTTTTTGTATAAAGTCTAACTTTGAAGGATGCGACATTACAGTCTCATAACTGAACTTTTCGCATTGTCCTATTAAATTTAAAAGAATGAATGAAACTAGAAACGACGTAAAATAATCATTTACGAAATAATCTGTAGCAAATATTATTTTATTATCTTTAAAAGAAATTTTAGTTAATAAATCATTTCCTTGCATCTGTGTGAATAGAGAGGATTCTTTTAATGATTTCAAAAAGTTATCCTTATATAATTTAATATTACATGAATCAAAGTCAAACGAGT
The DNA here is from genome assembly GCA_041907685.1 of Prevotella sp. Taxonomy (GTDB): domain Bacteria; phylum Bacteroidota; class Bacteroidia; order Bacteroidales; family Bacteroidaceae; genus Prevotella. The sequence continues at coordinate 203,844 of JAYRGU010000001.1, forward strand.
GATTTTTATTAATAGTAATTTTATAATCATCTGCATTACAATAGACGCCCATTTTAATACCTTCTGTTCTAACAATTTCAAACATTGTAGATTTTCCAGAACCATTGGGACCAGCAAAAACACGTAATCTCTTCACCACAAAATTCTATTTCAATCGATAAGTTTGAGAATTAACACGAACAGATGATTTTTCTATCTTACTAATAACAACTTTTTTCCCATCACGGCCGACGGTACATATTTTATTGCCGTTAAGTACAACAGCATTTCCTACAGATTTTGCTTTTTCATAAGCTGTACGACCATGTTTATTCAGACCTTTTTCTATACACTTTATTTCGTCCATGTTATTATGTTTTTTGCAAATATATTGTTTTCTTTATTATAAAACAAATTATCAGGCTGTTTTTTTCTTATTTTCTATATGTATTTATAAATATAGCACAGGCGTATGGATGAACTATCCATACGGCCTGTGCCGCTAAACTACTATTGACTATTTATTTTTTCTAATCACATTATCACTAATTAAATTCATTGGGATAAGAGGAAGGACACAACCGTCAAGAGGTGTTCCTTTCAAATTTTTCACCAGCATACCACGCACTGCCCCAATTGCTACATTAATAAATGTATTAATAAGCATAGGTTCCTTTACTTGCATACCATCATCAGAAAAGGATGCAACTAAACTATCAAATGGTTCTACTGAGAAAATAGCCCGCACCCCTTCGTTAACAAGCACAATTTCTCCGCTTACAATTTGTGTAAAAACACTTAATATGATTTCCTGTTTGTCTTTTTCTGCTTTAATATTGTGGCCAAACCGAAATTCCACACTTGTCTTGTCTATTGAATCATAATCGAAGTCATAATTAAACTTATAATCATCTTCGACCATATTTTTAAGACCATATTTAATTTCCATCTTAGCTTACCTTTTGTTCAACATCTAATGAAATACTATTATCTGCCGATATATTCTGCCATTTATGATCTGGATTTATATATACCTGGCCATTCCCGGATTTTATCTTACAAGATATGTTTGAATTTGATATCTTATACATATTAACCAAAGAAGTATTAAGAATTTCAACATTCAACTCTTCTGAGATGTCTGTCAATGTATCTATAGTAAAATTTCTGTCACCTGAGAGCCAGTCTGAGATTTCAGGCTCTGTTCTACCCATTATAGCTGCAAAACGTTTCTGACTTAATCCTTTTCGCTTTAATGCCATATCTATTTTAGCAGCAATAAGCATTCTGTTCTGAGTTCTTGCAAGAACTTTATTATCAGATTCAGCTAACATCTGGCCTAATACACCGCCAACCTTTTTAGTAAGTTTCTTATTCATAGTCTTCCCGGTCTTCATCGTTTATTTCTCCATTTCCTATTTTAATAGTTCCATCTAGTATTGCGTCGTTTATCTTTTTAGCTATTTGTTTCACTTGTTCGGCCTTGTAATTAAGAGACGGATCGTCTTGATAAGCTCTGACATTCTTATATCCTCCTGAACCGAATAAGACTACTGTATTATTAAAATAGATTCCATATAATCTTAGTTTACGACCTTTTAATACAACAACGCCATCAGCCAAATTACCTTCACCATCCTTGAAGTAACATTTACGGCACCCTGTTATATTCGCCATAGTTTTTATTTTATTAAGGATGATCTTAAGTTCTTCTTTATATTCCTCATTATCATTAAAAAACTGTTCCAATAATGTTTCATCTTGTCCATCAATGACAACAGAGTAAATACTGGCTTTATCACCAGAAAGTTCTTCTATCTCTGTGATATCAAATCTCATTTTATTGTATCATTTCGGTGCAAAAGTATAAATTAATTCGGATATATCCAAATTAATTAAGATATTATTATTGAATAATATAAATATTTACCAACTCGGCGAAGATTTTAGCTATATCACTGTAATTTCTCTAAAACATATTTTTTAAACCACAAAGGAACTGTGACTGAAAATATTTTAATTTCATTATCGACAACTGTAGCTATCATCTTAGGTTTTTCGTAACTGTTGTCAAAAATATATGAGATGTTTGATGCGGTTTATTCACTTGCGTTATCCGCAAAGCATGCGGCTTATTTTGCAATTTTAGCCGCAAAAGATTGAACATAGCAACAGACAAATATAAATACGATCAATGACCTAAACGACTTTTATCGACTTCTTTATGCTGCTTAGATTTGTAACCACCAAAGGTATAGACTAACTTTATGATAACGAGGAGGGGTATCGTAGAAGATCTCTGCATAGGCGGCATCCCTGACAGGGGTATCACGCAACAAAGCGAGAAGTTGATCTTCTGACATCAACGACGGTTTACCATCTATAAGTATGCTTACATTAGATGTTCCTGAGAGTGTGATAATAGTAATAATGAAATATTCTTCTTCATTTGCTTATACATTACAGATTTATAAATATGCTATTATTTATGACTCGGGGTTTACCGAAGTTCAAAATTAAATGAATTTGAAATAACGACAAAAATATCAGACAGTGGTTTTGTAAAAGGATTATTTGCATTCACAAACGGTTGATATTTGATGCTTCGGAATATAAAAGGTATATTTGGTAAAATAATATACACAATACATAAAATTATTGTGCTTATTCACAAAAAAAACTTTTACTGCTTAATTAATTTGTTTATCTTTGTAGGGTATTGCACAAATGAAAACAAAAGTTATAATATCAAATAGTTGCATCTGGAATTATCTTTTATCAAGATAGACATGTAGTTTCAAGTCATATGCTAGAGACGGTAGATGTGCTGCCAAAGAATGCAAGATCACCATTGTTTAATGGCAGATATGATATGACTGCTTTTCTTATGTGGATAAAAGACAATCTTAAATATCCAAAGGGATACGAGGAACAGAACGCCAAGGTTGTTGTATCGTTTGTGGTAAAAAAGGATGGATATATTGGAGATATAAAGGTTATATCCGCTCCAAAAGATGTCATATTCCAGAAAACGGTTGTATCACTATTAAAAAGGTGTCCCAGATGGAAGCCTGCTGAACAGAGTGATGGCAGAGCAATCAACATAAGATATACCCTGCCTGTTGCCTTCAAGGGGGGACAATAATCGTATTGTCTAGTATTAAATGTATAGTAGTAATATACAATCATAACATATATAAGAAATGAAATATTTAAAATTATTTTTTTCTATAATGGCGACATGTGCTGTATGTAATATTCAAGCCGCTGACCCTCTAAATGTTAAGGAACTAAAGTTAAACAACGGTATGACCGTATGGTTAAATGAGGATCACAGTCAACCGAAAGTTTTCGGAGCTGTTGTAGTAAAGGCCGGTGCTAAGGATTGCCCTAACACAGGAATAGCGCATTACTTTGAACATATTATGTTTAAAGGAACTGACAAAATTGGAACGACAAACTATGATAAAGAAAAAATATGGCTTGACTCAATAGCCAATCAATATGACATACTAGCAAAGACAACTGATGAAAAACAGAGACTTGATGTTCAAAGAAAAATAAATCAGTTAAGTATAAAAGCTTCTGAATATGCTATTCCAAACGAGTTTCAAAGACTAATATCTAAATATGGGGGATCGGGACTTAACGCATCAACATCTTATGATCTAACTGAATTTCATAACACATTCTCTCCACAATATATCGAACAATGGTTATGGTTGAACAGTGAAAGACTGATGCATCCTGTATTCCGACTGTTCCAAGGTGAACTGGAGACGGTATACGAAGAGAAGAATATGCGCTCTGACGAAATTATTATACCTCCATATGAGAAAGCTTTTGCGAAATTCTTCGAAGGTCATCCATATGCATATCCACTTATTGGCAGTACGGAGAATCTAAAGAACCCCAAGCTGTCGGAAATGGATAAATTCTTCAAAAAATATTATGTAGCAGGCAACATGGGACTTATACTCAGCGGAGATATTAACAGCGACTCTATCGTACCTATACTCGAAAAGACTTTCGGGAGAATAGCAAAAGGAAATACAGACGACCGTAAGGTTCAGACACCTGCGCCACTGAGAGGTAAAGAGACGGTTAAAATCAAGATACCAATACCTATAATTAAAGCAGAAGTAGTAGCATTCCGTGCACCTACAGAAAAAGACAAGGATACAGAAGCACTCGACCTGGCTGTAGCACTGTTATATAATAAATATGGTACCGGATTTCTTGACTCACTGACATCTGCACATAAGGTTCTTTTTGCAGGAGCAATGAGAGCATCGCTTAACGATGGCGGAGGTGTAGGATTCGCATTTGTTCCAAAAATACCATTCGGTTCAAGAATGAAAGCCGGAAAGATGGTTTGGGAACAAATTGAAAGGCTGAAAAAAGGCGACTTCTCTGAAAAGACTCTCGAGGCTCTTAAACTGGGGCAATCGCGCGACATACAGAAAAATCTTGAGAGTATAGACAGCCGTGCTGAAGAGATGATGAATGTATTCTCGCAAGGAAGAACTTGGGATGAGTATTTACAACAGACTGAGACTATCAAGAATATAACAAAAGCGGATGTCGTAAATGTAGCTAATAAGTATTTTAATGATTCGTATATCGATTTCGTAAAAAAATACGGTTCATATCCCAAAGATAAAGTGAGCAAGCCAAACTTCAAACCGATAGTCCCAAAGAATGCAAACGCAGAATCTGAATATGCAAAAAAACTGGAACAGATATCCATAAAAGAGGTCGCTCCGAGATTGCTGGACTATAATAATGATGTGGAGACAAATATTCTGAATAAGCATATTACTCTGTATGTGAAAAAGAATACGGTAAACAATCTGTTCTCGTTTTCCCTAATTTATCATAAAGGCACATTATGCGAGCCTAAATTAAATGCACTTGCAGAATATCTATCCGACATCGGCACCGACTCTCTTTCAAAACATGAATTCGGACAAGCATTACAACAGCTCGGTACTACATTGGAAACTTCAGCAGAAAAGAATAGTTTCAATATTACATTATCTGGTATCGACAGCAATCTTGCTAAATCGCTTAAACTACTCCGCCACTTCATGGATAGAGCCAAGGCTGACAAGGAAAGTATGAAGACTCTGGCTGAAACATATAAGGTGAGCAATAAATCTTTCGTAAAAGATGCTGATGACGTAGCTGATGCCATCATCGAAAAGATTGCCTATGGCGAAAAGTCCGTTTATATCAATCATCTGTCGACTGGAGACATAAAAAAAATGAATGGTGAACAACTTGTTGGATTGTTCAAGGATTTACCTAAAAACGAATGTTCTATCGTTTACTGTGGTCAGTTGCCTACGAATGAGGTGGAAAATGCAATAAGAGAATATATGCCTATAAACGAGGCATCACAGCCCGCCTCTATCGTATACAGACAAAGAACTAAAATAGAACAGCCAACTGTATATATATATGATATTCCAAAAGCCAGACAGACAAAGATCAAAACCTATCAGACAGTAAAACCATGCACCTCAGACAGAGAAAGGGCAAAACTAAAAATATGGGGTAGTTATTTCGGAGGTGATTTCACGTCACTTCTATTTCAGGAAATACGTGAGTTCCGTTCTTATGCCTACAGCACACATGGAAGAGACCAACAACCACCAATAAAGTTTGCACAGGGGCTACCGGCATATATCACAGAACTAGGCACTCAAAATGATAAGACAATACTTGCTCTCGGAATGCTAGACAGTCTGTTCTGCAATATGCCTCTAAGAGAAAAGAATGTTGAAGCCATCAAACAGGAGGCTGTAAACCGTATCAATAATAGCTATCCGTCGTTCCGAAATATTGGAGTAATGATAGCAAACTATAAAGAAGAAGGATACAACGAAGACCCTAATAAAGGTATCGTAAAAAATATTCCTCTTTTGGGTATGAGCGATATTACATCATATTATAAAGACAATATACAAAACCAACCACGAGCAATTATTATCGTTGGAAACAAGAAGATGCTGCCATTGAAAGAAATTGCCCGATATGGACATATCATTGAACTGAAGAAGAGCGACATCTATAGATAATACCGAAAAAGTGGTATACCCTGTCGGTATATTATACGATGCGGTATATTAAGTATCAATTATTAAATGCACCGCAATGTGGACAGATGCCCTTACGCCTGATGCTGGCACCACAATTGCCGCATACATACGGATAACGTGCATAGTAATAATAACGCCACAGAGCAAAGAATATATAGGCTGCCAGAAATATATAGCCTACGTAATATAAGGTACTTATACTGAACACTATATAATCTATAGCACATATACCGGCCAGACCACTGAGATATACAATGGCATCGTAGAAACGTAAATTTTTGATGGCATCCTCGGCTGATGATATGGCTACTATTATCATGGCCCATACTGATATCAGGAATATAGATAATATAGGTGGTACAGTGAATGGATTTAATGTAGGATGATAGTAGAAATGACGCCATGTCTCCGGTGCAAACAACTGGATACTGGCATAGAAGGCGGCACTGCTTGATACAATCACTGTAAGCAATGTGGGATATAATGACGGTATATCGTTGAAGTGTACTATTTTTGCCCCTTTCCTTAATATTCTGCGTATCAGATAGGCAGCAGCCATCAGACTGATGATTATCATAAATAGGATAAGATGGATGTTGGAGAAAGTATCTATAAACTGAGAGATGGGATCGTCGGGTACTACTGATGGAAGTAGTTTACTCTCGTGTATCCAGCCGATTGTGCTCTGGTCACGAGCCAGTTGAACCCAGACACTGTCGGTCTTATCGTTGGACAGCATACGAATATCAGCAACAACCAAACGATCATGGCGATATACTTCTACGCTATCGGTCTTAAGACTGTTAATGGCTTCTTCGGGCGGTTGCACTATCAATGGCATGGAATCGGCCTTGACTACAAAATTATAGTTGCGGGTATAGTGATGTGAAGTAGAGAATGAAATAGAATCGAGCTCCTGCTCGGTGAGATTCCACGCGTCAGGAGTTTGGGATTCGCTCTTATAATAACAGGAGCTGACAAGCAGCGCCAATATCATTATGGTTATACAATTAACGGTTTTCCGCATATATGTTCATTTTACAATTTTTACAGTCAAACTCAAGACGGAAGTGCCTCCCATCCGGCAGTGAGAGCATAAGTGGTTCGCGCCATGTTGGTTTTTCGCCACCATACCGCACACAATAACCAAGAGAATAGCGCAGGCAGTGGCGACACTGCATAATAAGTGGTGTGGCCGGCTGTTGCTGCTCGAAAGACGGTGATGCATCCGGCACTCCTTGTAGGCGATAAAACTCTGCCGACTGGTTGTTGGATATGTTATACAACCATGAGAAGGGGTATGGCTGAAGGGCAGACGGCAACAGACTGCGTACTGCTAACGGAGTGGTATCGTCGGGGGCCGTGAACTGTTGCAGAGTATCACGTCGCAACTGTGTAAGTTGTGCCGCCGGTATAAACCAGTTGAAACCTTCGGGTTGAAAATTTACCGTATCACATGTATATGGAGTATTGCCCAACTTGGTAAGACAGCGCATAATATTGTCTTTCTGAGGTTTTTGAGCTTGCTGCTTTTCTATCTGCATGGTATGCACCACCCTCTTGCCTGTGGGGTCGGTCACTTGGAGGGAGAACCCATCCGGCACTTCGCTTATGGTCATAACCACAGGTATACGACGCTGCGCACTTGGTTTGGACAGAAGTCGTTGAAACTCAATATCGCTATTACGATAAAGACGTGTACCGGGACGAAGATCGGTTGGCATCTTAAGAGGAAACAGACGATTGTTCTCTACCTTATTGACTCTGAAACCCTCCAGTTCGCGACGGTCGTTGAAATAACACAGTCCATCACCATTGGCGAAATTGGATAATCCAGCTACGGTGAATGTGTGTCCGCGTATTTCTTTTACAGTACCAACATACTCGCCGGTAGCCTTTGGCGTATCAAAAGAGGCTATTTCGGGTTGACGACCATTGAGAAAATAAGTGGTATAGCCTCTATTGAATGTCTTATTGAGATTAGGTGTAAAGGTGTACTCCACCTTACCTATCGATGCACGGCAATACTGATCGGGATGACGGGATATAATATCGTCGAGACGCTGACTGTAAGCTGCCGTGACATTCTTTACATAGTCTACATCTTTAAGACGGCCTTCGATCTTAAACGATGTGGCACCTGCGGCAACCAATGCTTCCAGGTTATCTATCTGGGCCATATCTTTAAGTGAAAGCAGATGACGATCGTGTTCTATCCGGCGGCCATCGGCGTCTGTAAGGTCGAACTTAAGACGACAGAACTGTGCGCACTCTCCTCTATTGGCACTACGACCAAAACAGTATTGTGATGCATAGCACAGGCCGGAGTAGCTAACGCATAAAGCGCCATGTACAAAGACCTCGAGTGGCATATCCGGAACAGCATTATGTATGGATGCTATCTCGTCGACAGAAAGTTCGCGAGCCAGAACGGCACGGCTGAAACCGATGCTACGAAGCCATTTCACCTTCTGAGCGGTACGATTATCGGTCTGCGTGCTGGCATGAAGGGCTATTGGAGGTAGCTCCATTCTGAGTATACTCATATCCTGAACAAGGATGGCGTCTACACCTATATCATATAACTGTGAGATGAGTTGGCGGGTAGCACTGAGTTCGTCATCATAGAGTATGGTATTGACCGTAACATAGATCTTACTATGATATTGATGAGCATACTCAACTAGTTGACGTATATCGTCTAGGCTATTACCTGCTGCAGAACGGGCGCCGAAATGCTGTGCTCCTATATATACAGCATCAGCTCCGTGATCGATCGCTGCAATACCGCACTCAAGGTTCTTTGCCGGTGAAAGTAATTCTAGTTGTCTCATCATTCTATCTTATTGATATCATAAGGCGTCTCTTGATATACATAGTAGTTTATCCAATTGCTATAAAGCAGGTTGGCATGTGCACGCCATGTGACCATCGGGTCGTTGGCCGGATTGTCATCACGAAAATAATGCAGAGGAATCTCAACATCATCACGTTTTCCGAGATCCCGCCTATACTCTGTATTAAGGGTATTGGCAGCATATTCAAGATGACCGGTTACATAAATTTCTCGTCCACCACGCTCCATAATCATGCTTACGCCACACTCGGGCGACTCTGCTATAAGTTGCAAATCGGGACACTTCAGGATGTCTTCTTTGTGAGTCTCTGTATGACGGCTGTGAGGCATATTAAAATAATCGTCGAAACCTCTGAAAATAGGTAATTGAGGTTCGAGCGGGTACTGACGAAAAACGCCAAACATCTTCTTTGACAAATGATATTTGGGTATGTTATGATAATAATACAGACCGGCCTGTGCTGCCCAACATATATAAAGTGTACTGGTGACATGGGTTCTGGCCCAATCGAAGATGCCTGTCAGCTCTTTCCAATAAGAAACTTTCTCAAAATCAAGATCTTCGACAGGAGCTCCTGTTATTATCATTCCATCGAACTTCTCATCACGCATAAGTTCGAAGTCTTTATAGAACATCATCATATGTTCTATCGGTGTATTTTTGGGCGTATGGCTTTTCAGTTTCATAAAACTGATTTCGAGCTGAAGAGGTGTATTTGAGAGTAGGCGTACAAGGTCTGTCTCTGTTGTTATCTTCAGCGGCATAAGATTGAGTATAACAATCTTTAATGGGCGGATATCCTGTGTTGTCGCCCTTGAATTGTCCATAACGAAGATATTCTCGCCTTTGAGAATCTCTATCGCCGGTAATTTGTCTGGTAATCTTAATGGCATCTTTTATTCCTTTATCTTTTTATCTTTTAATTACTTTATCTTTTAACATCCCATTACTCTTGAAGAAAGATGGGATAACCTATTTAACTATAATACTGTTACTAAACAGACGGATACATTATCGTAGCCACCGGCATCTTCGGCATACTGACATAATTGGTCGGCGGTGGCGCCCTCAAGAAGATAATGAGATATATCTTCATCGCTCAACATGTCTGTCAGACCATCAGAACACAGTAGGTATATATCGCCATGACTAGCTGACTTACGAAACTCTACCAAATCCAGATAAGAGGTGTCGCAACCTCCACCAATACAATTCACGATAATACCATTGTGACGAGTATCCCCGAGAATATTGTTTAACGAATGGTCGGTAGACAACTGGGTGAGTTTATCGTTACGATACAGATAGATTCGACTATCTCCACAATTTACCCAATATAGATCATTATAGTTGACAGCAAGTCCCACTAAAGTGGTTCCCATCCCCGAATAGAGCGGTTCGTTTTTACTGCTGTTAGCAATATCTCGTGATACATGGTCTAACCAATAGTAGGCTGCCTCATTGAACCTACACGCGTCAAGATACTTCCAGGGCATACTGAACTTATGGCGCAGACTGCCTAGTACTAACTCACTAGCTTTCTCACCTGCCTTATGACCGCCTATGCCGTCGGCTAATGCAACGATGTACATCTGGCAACCTGAAATATTAGCAAATGTATGATAAATACCATTGCGGATCATACGGTCTCCAACAAGTATCATATCTTCATTGTTTTTTCTTATCAGTCCTACTCTACTGGCTGCATCTATTTCAAAATTTAACATAACATTCTGATTTGTTTCTTTTATAGCACGCTGACTTGCAGGTTGATATTAGCTATAGTCACAATGTCTCCATTCTTTATAGACATGGCTACATCAGGCTGTAGTTTGTGCTGATTCACCATCGTACCATTGGATGAATGCTTGTCAATGATGCGCCACCCGGTGTCGTTAGAATACATCAACTGGGCATGAAGGCTGGATACATATTTATTGCCCTCAAACATCTTCTGGTATATACCTTGACGACGACCTATAACGGCTCCGTTCTGGCCGATGATACGTATATTTAAGTTTCCATTATATAATGTTAATTGTGGAACTCCAAGTACTTTACTTTGTTGGGGTAAGTCTATGCGGCCTCTCTTTGAAGCTGCTATAGAGGCCGTAAACGAATTGAATGTATTAGTAAGACTTGAATCTTTGGATTTCTGATTTACAACCTCGTCGAGGGTATACATCATACCACCACAATATGTGCAGCGCCGACCGAGCCCTACTCTGCCACACTGTACACAATATAGCAGAGCCTGACCGCACTGATCGCAATAACGTGAGTCTTCATCGATTTCTTCTTTGCAATTAGGACATATTATCATTGCTGTCTTTCTTTTCTATTATTAAATCTTCTGCCAAAATAGTCTGGTAGATTTCTTTTGTACGACTGTCTACAGGCATCTTTGATACACGTATAGACAATTGCTGTATAGTGGCATTGAGAAGATTGCGCATGGCGCGGGCATTACCAAACGATGCTTTATCTTTCAATACTAATATCTCGTCGATGACATGCATAAGTTTGAACTCGGCCTGAGGATCAAGACGATAGTCTTGGTCGGCTGCCATCTTCTTATAGATCTGAAGTAGTTCGTCTTCATTGTAATCATCTATATGCAGGCGGTGTGTAAATCTACTTGCAAGTCCGGGGTTGGTAGAGAGAAAGTCTTCCATATTATCTTTATAGCCGGATGCTATAACAATAAATTTGCCACGATCGTCTTCCATACGTTTCATAAGTGTATCTATAGCTTCCTTTCCATACGTATCACGACTATCACTAAGGGTGTAAGCCTCATCTATAAAAAGGATGCCACCCATAGCGCAATCACATACTTCATTCACTATCTTCGGGGTTTCGCCCATATATTTACCGACAAGGTTACTACGATTCACCTCTATCACACGCGACGTGGGAAGAATGTTCATACTTTGAAGTACTTCGCCCATTTTACGCGCAATGGTGGTCTTACCTGTTCCAGGATTACCTGTGAGAATAAAATTCATAGATAACTGTTGAACCTTACCGATACCTGAATCGCTACGTTGTTTCATGAACATGCTCTGTACCGCCAGACGACGTATTGAATTCTTGACATTACGCATTCCTATTAGTTGGTCTATCTCTGCGAGAACTTCATCGAGAGGACGAGCAGAGATATTAGCATCTATAGATACATCATCTATTGTTATGCGATACATCTCATCTTCGCTAAGGCTGTTGTCGTTAATCTGCTCAACAAGGCGTTTGCTCTGATGCTCTACAGACTCGTCGAAAAGGCGACGGGCCTCACGAGCATTTCCGAAATTTTTATCTTTACGGAGAAATATCTCTTCAAAGTTGCGATGGATGGCCTGAATTACTTCATCTGATATTACAAACTTACGTGTATGAGCCATATTGACAAAAATCTGCGTAAGTTCGTCGGGTGTATAATCATCAAAATGTAGCGTATGGGTGAAACGGCTCTTTAATCCCGGATTGCTATCTATGAATTTTTTCATCAAATCCGTATATCCGGCAATGATACATATAAATTTGCCTCTATCATCCTCTAAACGCTTTAATAGTGTATCTATAGCTTCTGCTCCGAAACTGTCATTATCGCCTTGATTCAATGTATAAGCCTCATCAATAAAGAGCACACCGCCCATAGCACTATCGATAAGATTATTGGTTTTGATGGCTGTCTGACCCGAGTAACCAGCCACTAGTTTGCTGCGGTCGGCTTCAATAAGATGACCACGCGACAAAACGCCGAGTGTCTTAAATACGTCTGCCATTATGCGAGCAACTGTTGTCTTACCGGTACCTGGATTTCCTGTAAATATATAGTGTATCCCCTGGAATGTCTGACTCTCACCACGTTTAATCTGGAGATTGATATATGAAACCAAATTGGTTATCTCATTCTTTACAGATTTGAGTCCTACCATACCATTGAGTTTACCCAGACATTTTGTATAATCGGCTGTCTTAGGTGCCTTATATGGAATGTCTTCTGGAAGAATAGTAGTTAGTTGCTCATCGCTCATGGATGAGATATTGCCTCGCTGAAGGCGTTCGGCCTGAGCACGGCATATCTTCTCAAAAAGTTGACGCATACTACGACCGTTGGCAAAGTTCTTATCACGCGAATGATACATCATTTCTATACACTTGCGGGTTATGCTGGCAGCTTCGTCTGAAAGGATATACTTCTTTGACTTTACAAAGCTAAGAAGTATATTATATAGTTGGTCGGAGGTATAATCATCTATATTAAGAAAATAATTGAAACGACTACGGAAGCCCGGATTGATACGGAAGAGATTTTCCATCTGTGTACGATAGCCTGCAGCTATCACAACAAACTTGCCACGATCATCTTCCATGCGTTTCATTAGTTTCTCGAGTGCCTGTTCTCCCTGTATATCGCGTTCACCGCTGTTAGATACAGGGGCTAAGGTATATGCTTCGTCTATAAAGAGGATACCGCCCATAGCTTTATCACATAGTTTGTCAACTAGTTTTGGAGTTTCTCCTTGATACTGGCTCACCATATGTGCACGGTCTACTTCAACTACATGACCACTATCAAGATAACCTACTGAAGCTAATATCTCTCCAAGTTTACGGGCTACAGATGTTTTACCTGTTCCGGGATTGCCGGTTAGAACTATATGGAGTCCCATCTTGTGCCTGCTGCCCAAGCCACGCTCATTGAGCTGGAGATCGTTTTGTACTGTATAGGCGACCTCTTTCACAGCTTTCTTTATTTCGTCCATACCGACAAAATTATCTAAGTCGGTAAGTATATCATCAAGAGTACGCTCTTGAGGTATGTAACCACGTATGTCTTCACGTTCTACGTTTACTGTATCAGGACCATGACCAATAAATGAGGTGAATATATCTTCAGCTACTTTACTGGCAAGGTGACCATTTCCAAACGAATCATCCTTTATCTTTATCTGATATCGGAAATATTTAAGTAATTGTTCTGAAGCTTCGTCCGTAAAATTACTGATATCGTACTTTGAACGTAATTTGTTACGACAGATATCTGTAAGTTCCTGATAATTGGGCTCAGGGAGATCAAAACGATAATTAAACCTATTTGTTACAGCCGGATTACTAGTTAGGAACTCATCTAGACCTTTAGAAAGACCGGCCATTATGACAATAGGATTATCATTCCAATGATCCATCTCAACAAAGAGCTTGTCTAAGGGATTTACCTGATTGGAATATTTGTATGGCAGAAGTTTCTGAACATTGTCAAAAAACAGTATTCCACCACGAGCTTTCTTAACATTCTCATCCCAATTATCAACAAAGCGGTTATAGTCTACTGCATCAACTCTAGTAAATTTGTTCTTTTCAATAATCTTATGCTGATAGAAATAAGCACTTACTACTTCTGCAAGAAGTGTTTTACCGGTACCAGTCTCTCCAACTATTATAGAATTGAGATCTAGATGAACATCGGTAGCGTCTTTACGTGAGCGAAGATAAGTATATGTATCAACAATGGTCTTGAGCTTAGCCTTAACGTCGTCTAGTCCAACTAATCTATCTAGAATGTTGGACTGAACAAGAGCTTTTCCACACCATTTGCAGAATTTTGCCTCTTTTCTGTTTTGCTTATGACAATGCTCACATTTCATTATTCTACATCATGCTTTATTTTTTCCAATACTTCTTGATAGTCAACTCGCCATGTAGGCAATTTAGGATTAGTGGTATTGGCAAAATGAGGACTATATATTATGAAATCTATTACGAAGACAGCTATTAAAAGGCTCCAGCACATGTAGTGGATAACAGACTCACCGGCCATACTGCGGATATGATCACTGACGTCTTGAAGCATAGCGAACTTACTGCCTTTATACTTGTACGACTTAGTGCGAAAAGTGAAGTAAAGTGGCTCTAGAAGAGTTGACTTTACATCATCATCCAAAACTTGATTAATGGCTTGTTTATCTTCGTCTGAATTGTGGCGGAAATTAGTGACATAACAGATGTATGCATAAACCATTGTTATTATAATTATAGTCAAAGTAAATAATGACGGTATGCCCTTATAAACTTCTCTAATTATCATTATCGGTATGGCTGCTGTAGAAAATCCTAATAGAGATATAACTGTGCCAATACTAAAACCGTATCCATTGAAATATGAATGAACAGCGCATATAAGGGCCGTACATAGCCCTAATGGAACACCTATACTAAACACAGTATGGTTCATTAGATATCTGCGACCATCAGGTGTGATGCCAACAAATATTACAAAGACCAACCATAACAGGCAAAGACCATAAAATGTATAACTCCATATGATCTCTTTATTAGAAGCATGAGCCCACAACTGACGGGCCGCTTCTGTCTGTTCGTCTGTTTCTTTCCTTGCTGTAATAAATCTACGATAGTACTTCTGGTTTATGTCAAACTCACCCAGAAGTAATATCCATTTTTCAAGTGTACGCTCATAACTATAAGCTTCAGAAAAATCGGCAAACGGATCTTCGTGATAAAAAATAGCCAACCACTGGCTGAAATTGCCGTTTCGTATCTCGTGACGGACTGGATTCATATAATTTTTAGAAACATTACGACCATCACTAAGAACATTCAATTCATCCAATTTATATTTGGGGATAACCCCTAGTACACGACAGAAACGATAAGAGGCAGTCTGGATATCATATGCTCCCATACGATTTCTATTTTCTTCTGAATCGAGGTTAAAGCATTTCATGCCTTCCGAAACGTAATCGTACCATCCATGCATCTGTGCATAATAAGCTAAGCGGCCATCAGGATCTACATAATCAAAGAGTTCGTCTGTAAATTCTTTTTTGGTAAGGTTCTGACATTCTTGCAATTTGATATTCATAAGTTCACCAACTTCTTCAGGTGAACGTGCTTCACGAAGGTCAAAAGCTGCATCACGATCTATATTATACAATATTTTATATGCAAATGAATGTGTATATTGGTGGTTATCTGTAAGTATTCTTATTGATTCGGTAGCCATACGGTCTGCATGACAATACATCCATGATAAAAGACGTCCATCGCAAAGACTTCGCCAATCGTCTTCTGAACAATCAAAATGACCGAAGGCATATGTAATCTCTTTCAATGTTGATGATGGATATTTTGACAAAAAAGGGATTTCACTGTCTATCTCATAAATAAGGCTCATAATGGACACATGGCAGTCTGTCGTTTTTTTGCTAAATAAGGCTCTTAAACGATCAATATCGCAATCAGTATGCGACTCAAGATATAAAAACAGAGGGTCTTTGGAATCAGACAAAAGTACAGAATATTGATCTATGTTATTGAGTAACGCTACACTGATTTGGTGCATATCACTGCAATTATTTCCATTTACATCAATATAAGGAAATGATTCATCTATCGAATAGATACATGCTATCAAGCCAGCCTTTGTATCTACGTGATATAGGTCATTTACAATATTTTCTACCTTCAAAGCTATTTTCTCATTGCCGCAACTTTCAAGCCACTGTGATATTTTGTGGTTGTACAGATATGTTATCGCTAAACGTCTATTTTCAAAAAGTAACTGAGCAAGTTCCTTAGGATTTGATGCCATAAGGTTGCGTTCAGGATCAACTATAAAATTCTTATATTTTAAGAACGGAGAAGAGATGTCTACATCCACTTGTTCACCCTTGAACCAGCGTTCTACTTCGTTGTATCCCCATCTTGTAGATGGATTAACTGTAGTGAGACCCTGTATAAGCATTTTTACACGCTCAGGAAGTTCATTGATACGTGGCAGATGCCCCTCACTCTTCTGCTGCATCATTTTACGTTCATCAGCTGAATGTATTTCATGACCAAGCCATAAGGCAAATAAAGTCATACCCAACGAATAGAAGTCTACTGTAGGAGTTATTTCAACTTCTCCATCTATGACATTTGTATACATTTCAGGTGCTGCATATGTAGGTGTACGGGCTTGTGTAGTGCGAATAACACCTTCGCTCTCTAAAGTAAATAACAATGATATGCCAAAATCGCCCAAAACGACTTGAGCATGTTTTTCGTCACGGAAAAAGAAGTTAGATGGTTTAATGTCTTTATGTATTATTCTACGCAAATGACAATAGTGAAGGGCTGCCGCACACTGCAATGCAATGTTGCGGAAATTCTTCATATTGTGATTCAACTTATAATCAGAAAGAGTTCCACCACGCAGATACTCCATAAGTTCGTAATCACGTTTATTGCCATCTACATAAGTATAACCAAAGTCGATAACATTAGTAATCATCTCAAAATTTATATTGTAGATTACTTTTGAAACCTTCTTATTAAGTTTGCAATTAGGATAATATAGTTTTAGTACATACTCATTTTTACCATAAACCACGAGATATATCTGAGCCTCACCTGATGAACTAGACAAACACCTTATATTATGATAGCACTTACCTTTAAGTACAATATCATAACTGCCCACTTCTGCATCATTTAGTGATCCCGTCTTGACTGTTATATCATCTGAAGGAGAATCTACTAGAAGTGTATTTTGCTTATGGTTATCTGTGAGTATGGTTTTGTCGTCCATTACTATTTGTCTTCTTTTGTATTTTGATTACTTCCCAAGATTATCCATTTACCACCCATCTGAGGCTTAGCACAGCCACATGGACTGGCATGTACTGCATGCTTATAATTACATATCCATCCAAGACGCAAATCTGCAGGTTTGCATGCCATAGCATAGTTACGAGCACTTACAGCTGAATCTGTGCGGGGTACTTTCATCGTTTCAAAAAGCGATGTCAATCTAATCATCAGTTTCTCTTTTTCATGTTGAATTTCGTCAGAACTTTTTCTTTCTCTATTATTAACAGGTATCTCAGGGTCTGAGATACCGTTATCATTAGCCAAAAGCGTAAGTACATGCATACGAAATTCTTCACTTTGTTCGCTCAATTCCTTATCCTTAGCATTTTCGTAAGGTAGACTATTTTCTAATTGGATATACTTGTTTACGACTTTACTGAGTGCTACAAAATCAGGGTTATTATGAAGTTCTACAACCATTGCTTTTGCTTCTTCTGTTAATGCCATGCCACATTTCTTACAAAAAGCGAACTCGTTGAGTGTATGACATTGTGGACATACAATTCCTCCACGGGGTGAACCACACTCTGGACAATAGGCTTCATCCCCGGACAAATTAGCTCCACAAAAAGAACAGATATCTTTCTTAATATAATGATGACACTTCTCACAGAAATCAGTTGATGGATCTATATTTGCGCCACAATTAGGACATACAGAGGTTTGCAATGGCTCTCCGCATGATGCACAGAAGGCAGCTTCACGTTCATTCAGTGAGCCACATTTGGGACAAATTACTGTTTCTACTTGTTGTGACTGATTTGACAAAGACGGTTTTGGAGCCATCTCTTCTTGGTGTAATCCAACATATTTGTTCTGCGACGTCTTCTGTTCTGTTATCTGGTCTTCTTTAGTATTTTCAAAGTCACTCAGCATAATAAAATCTATTAACTGGTAATTAACATTACAATATAATGTGTTGATTTAATTTAGGATATCAAGTCTGCACATCTTATTTTATCGCAAAGATATAAAAAAAAGTATAATAACAAAAAAAAACCGCCATAAATTTACATTTACAGCGGTTTTTATAGCATTTAAAAACTTTATTTACCAAAGTGAAAGGCGTTTATCTGTAGGAATAAACATCTTATCTCCATCGCTTATGTTAAAAGCTTTATACCATGCATCTATATGAGGAAGAGCTCCATTGACACGCCACATGCCCAATGAATGAGGATCACTCTTCACTCTATTACGTATTTCTTTTTCTGTAATATTGCTTGCCCAAACTCCTGCATAAGCAAGGAAGAAACGCTGATCAGGAGTGAGTCCGTCGATATCTTTAAGTGGAGCATCTTTAGTAGCATTTTTATATGCATTAAAAGAGACTTCAAGACCTCCATGGTCAGCTAAGTTTTCGCCTAAAGTGAGTTTTCCATTAGCATTCAAATCAGGCAATACTTTAATTGCAGAGAAAAAATCTGCGTACTTACCAGTACGATTATCAAAATTCTTTGCGTCTGATGCTGTCCACCAGTCTGTCATATTACCCTTTTTGTTATAATGACGTCCCTGATCATCAAATCCATGAGTCATCTCATGACCTATAACAACGCCAATTGCTCCATAATTGAAAGCATCATCAGCTGAAGGATCGAAGAATGGTGGCTGGAGTATTCCTGCAGGGAAACAGATCTCGTTCGTTGTTGGATTATAGTATGCATTAACAGTTTGCGGAGTCATCAACCATTCATCTTTATCAGTGGGTTTTCCTGCCTTATGATTAATATACCATTCTGTAAGGAACTTGTTGCACTCAAGAACATTTGCATAATAAGATTTTGAAGGATCTATCGTAAGCTTGCTAAGATCTTTCCATTTGTTTGGATAACCTATCTTTACATAAAAGTTGTGTAGTTTGTCTAGGGCTGCAGCTTTTGTTGTATCACTCATCCATGTTTGTGCCTGAATTCGTTCACCAAGTGAAATCTGTAGATTTTTAACCAACTGTTCCATACGGGCTTTTGATGTAGCAGGGAAATAACGCTTTACGTATATGCGACCAAGAGCCTCACCCATTTTGCTTTCTACCTGACTTGTAGCTTTTTTCCAACGGGGATAATCTTCTTTTCTCCCTTGCATAGTCTTACCAAAGAAGTCAAAGTGACCTGCTGAAACTTTATCACTCAAATATGAAGCAGAACTATTAATAACATCCCATTCCATATATGCTTTTTTCTGATCTGGCGTAAGTGCTGCAATTATCTTATCTGCACCTTTAAGGAAATCAGGCTGACCAATAACTAAGGTTTGATAGTCTGCTGTTTTTACACCTAAAGCTTGCATTAATTTGCTAATCTGGATGTGTGGATATTTAGCATTAAACTCTGAATATTTTATCTTATGATAATTAGCCTCAACATCACGAAGTTCTGTATTTGATTTCATTACTTTAGCAAGTGATGTCTCAATGTTCATAATGTCTACCATCTTCTGATGTGCTACTTTTTCAGAGAATCCGAAAAGACGGAACATTGTAACAATGTGTTTCTTATAAGCCTCTCGTATGCCAGCTGTAGCTGAATCATTATCCAAATAATACTCTTTTTCACCAAGAGTAATACCCCCCTGATATATATTAAGTATATTCATTGAAGCATTCTTCTGATCTGCATCAAATGATGCCGGAACTATATCACCAATACCTCCATAAGGTTCATACTTTAATTGGATGGCCTCTAATTGGGCTATAGTTTTAGCTTTCTCTATATTCTGAATTATAGGCATTACGGGACTCACGCCCTCTTTATTACGACGCACTGAATCCATCGCTAGTTTATAGAAATCGCCAAGTTTCTGTTCTATTGATCCTTTTGCGAAAGAACCTTTCTGCAACTCAGTTAAGATAGAGTTGATTCTTTTACTATTGTTCTGCTGAAGTTGGTCAAAACTACCAAAACGTGCATACGCTGCTGGTAGAGGATTATTCTTCATCCAGCCACCACAAGCATATTGATAGAAGTCCGTTCCCGGCTTCACCGTCAAATCCATGTTAGACAGGTTTATTCCTGACTTCAATGGTGTCTGTGCACCAACTGTCATAGCAGCTGAAGCAAAGGCCATAATTGGAATTAATTTCTTCATTTTCATAATTATATCTTTTAAAAATCTTAGTTATTTAACTTCTCTAGTTTTTCTGAAGCTTTTTCCCATTTCTCTGTCTCTGAATCCAATGATTTTTTTATAGAGGTATACTCGTTTATAAGATCCATATTACTTGCACTTTGGGGAGAACATAGTATATTATCAAGTTCTTTTAATCGAATCTCCATCTGTTCTATTTTCTTTTCAGAATCTTTCACAGACTTTTCTAGCTTTCGTATTTTTTTCTGCTGTTCTTTATGTTCAGCATAACTAAACTTGCTATCAACTAAAGGTGTTACATGTTCTTCGACTGTTAAATTAGGATTAGTTTCGGGACTTTTATTTGAGGTTCCTAGTTGATTAAGTGATGTGATATCCTTGTCGCGCAAGAAATCATATATACCTCCAATATGCTCTTTAACTTTTCCATTACCAAACTCATAAACCTTGTTTACAAGACCATCAAGAAACTCTCTGTCGTGACTTACAACTATTACAGTTCCATCAAATGCTTTTATCGCTTCTTTAAGAACATCCTTAGATGGCATATCAAGGTGATTCGTAGGCTCATCAAGAATTAAAAGATTAACCGGCTCTAATAATAACTTTATCATAGCCAGACGACTACGTTCACCTCCACTAAGCACCTTGACTCTCTTATCGGAAGCTTCACCTCCAAACATAAAAGCTCCTAATATATCCTTTATTTTAAGTCTAACTTCTCCTTTGGCTACAGTATCTATAGTCTCAAATACCGTAAGATTTTCATCAAGCATCTGAGCTTGATTTTGAGCAAAATATCCAATCTGTATATTATGTCCAATCTTTAGTTTGCCTGTATATGGTATCTGGCTCATTATACACTTAACCAATGTTGACTTACCTTCTCCATTTTTACCAACAAAAGCCACTTTTTCTCCCCTCTTAATAGTAAGGTTAACATGTTCAAATATTGTATGTGAACCATAAGCCTTACGTACATCATCACATATAACTGGATAATCACCACTGCGAAGGCATGGGGAAAATTTGAGATGCATGGCCGAGGTATCTACATCATCTATTTCTATTGGTACAATTTTGGCGAGTTGTTTGATGCGGCTTTGAACCTGGACCGCTTTAGTTGCTTTATAACGAAAACGCTCTATAAAATCTTTAATTTCTGCGATTTCCTTTTGCTGATTCTCGTATGCACGCATCTGCTGTTCACGACGCTCTGCTCGCAAATTGATGTAATCATTATACTTTACTTTATAATCTATTACTTTACCACATGATATTTCAAGCGTGCGATTACTCACGTTATTAATAAATGCGCGGTCGTGACTCACAAGCAATACGGCTTTAGCATTAGTGGAGAGAAACTGTTCCAGCCACTGTATACTTTCGATATCAAGGTGGTTAGTAGGCTCATCAAGAAGGAGAACATCAGGTTTACGGAGAAGTATTTTTGCTAATTCAATACGCATACGCCATCCTCCACTAAATTCACTAGTTGGACGATCAAAATCAGTGCGTTCAAAACCTAGTCCAATAAGGGTGCGTTCTATTTCAGCTTCATAATTTTCAGCTCCCATCATCATATACCGTTCATGATCTGTAGTGAATTTTTCAACAAGCTTTAAATAATCATCACTCTCATAATCTGTACGCTCTGCAAGCTGCTGGTTCATTCTGTCCAGACTCTCCTTAAGTGCAGTATTATCATTGAAAGCTTTACGCGCCTCTTCTCTGACTGTAGTATCGTCCTGAAGTATCATAACCTGAGGCAGATAACCAATGGTCGTATCCTGAGGTATTGCAACTACTCCTGCCGAAGGTTTCTGCATTCCGCATATTATCTTTAGCATGGTGGATTTACCAGCTCCATTTTTTCCTACCAAAGCAATGCGATCTCTATCGTTAACCACATAACTTACATCACTAAATAACGGTTTTATACCGAATTCGACTTTTAGTCCTTCTACTGATACCATTTACCTTAAAAAATTATCAAAGTGCAAATATATGACTTTTTTATTTCAAATACAAAAAATATACAAAATAATAAACATCAATAAAGCACTTTATTTTACTGTGATATGAAAACAACCTTGGTGAACTTCATATTTGATAAAGCATCTATTCTGCTTGCGCATATCATTAAGAACCTCACTCAACACCCACTTCAAAGTATCATTTCTTACCTGGCGTCGCTTTGGACCGTATGGATCTTCTACAGTTTTATATCTGTTATAGCAGAGATCGAACGTAGTACCATAAAGATGACAACTCTTCTGTGTTGCATTACCATTATGACCTCTTAATTTGGCGACGTCATCCTTTGTACGCATTACGCTAGTAATAATTATTTTATGCAAAGGAACACCCTTCATTTGAAGACTATCAAAAAAAGTACGACCAATCTCCTGAAGAAGAACAGAAGCACGTGGCACAAGATATGGAATACTATTGTGTAAATGGTCTACGTAAAAATAAGGATTACTGCCTATAAATACTAATTCACGTTTACGGCTTTCTGCTTCATCACGATTTTGTACTGGCTGTACGCCATACTTCATTGCTACAGCTAACTGAACATCGTTCTGATCAGGAAATGCCTTCCCAAAATTTGGAACGCTGTATATTTTGTTTTTAATTGGCTTACCACTCTTATCAAAAAATGGAGATAATTTCATACTATCCGAATCATCTGCATCAACAGCTTCGCTTGTTTCTTTTGACATCACTGCAGAATCAGCTTTGTTTGATGTGTTTTTAACATCAGAAGGAGCCTCTTTCGCCAAATTTTCATGATGAATTTCGGCGACCGACGGAAACACACAACGTACTAATGCCAACAATATTACAACTATACCAAAAACCTCTAAATATCTATTTTTTGTGATCTTCATTGAAAATTTCGTATTTTTAAGCTACAAAGATAGTGTAATTGATTGAGATATAAAAAGTTTTTTGTAATTTTGCAGCAAATTTTTAAGAATTTAAAAACATTGACAGAGAAGCATATCGTTTTGGAAGATATCGACCCAGTGGTTTTCTACGGGGTTAACAATTCTAATTTGCAAATAATAAAGGCATTGTTCCCCAAATTGAGGATTGTAGCTAGAGATAACGTAATACGTGTCTTAGGCGATGAAGAGCAAATGGCAGCGTTTGAAGAGAATATAGAAACAATGCAAAAGCATGTATTGAAATATAATTCTTTAAGCGAAGAAGATATTATCTCTATCACCAAAGGTGAAAAGACAAAACAAGATTCTGTTAAAGGAGTTTTGGTATATAGCGTAGCAGGAAGGCCTATTAAAGGTCGTGGCGAAAATCAACAGAAATTAATAGATGCATTCGAAAAGAATGATATGGTTTTTGCAGTTGGACCTGCCGGTACAGGTAAAACGTATCTAAGTATTGCGCTAGCTGTAAAGGCTTTAAAAGAAAAAGCGACAAAAAAAATAATACTTAGTAGACCAGCGGTTGAAGCTGGTGAAAAGTTAGGGTTTCTGCCTGGAGACATGAAAGATAAGATAGATCCATATTTACAACCTTTATATGATGCATTAGAAGATATGATACCTGCTATTAAATTACAGGATATGATAGAAAAACACATCATACAGATAGCTCCTCTAGCTTTTATGCGCGGACGTACTTTAAGTGATGCAGTGGTTATTCTTGACGAAGCACAAAATACAACTCCAGCACAAATAAGAATGTTTCTTACCCGCATGGGATGGAACACAAAGATGATAATAACGGGTGATATGACACAAATAGACTTACCAAGAGGTCAAAAGAGTGGATTAGTAGAATCTGTTAATATTCTAAAAGGAATAGAAGGCATCGAATTTATCGAAATGAAAAAGAAGGATATAGTAAGACACAAACTTGTTTCACGAATTGTAAACGCGTATGAAAAGTTTGACAACAAAACTGAAATAAAATCAGACTATACGTATGATAACAAATGAAAATTTTAAAACCAAATATTAAAATGAAAGCTTTAACAAAGACAGAGTTCCACTTTGATGGACAAAAGAGTGTTTATCACGGAAAAGTTCGTGACGTGTATAACATTAACGACGATGTGATCGTTATGGTTGCCACTGACCGTATTTCGGCTTTTGATGTAATACTTCCTAAAGGTATTCCTTTCAAAGGTCAGGTTTTGAATCAAATTGCTGCTAAATTTCTTGATAAGACTACAGATATATGCCCTAACTGGAAATTGTCGACTCCTGATCCAATGGTAACGATAGGTCTTAAATGTGAAGGTTTTAGGGTTGAAATGATTATTAGATCTATTCTTACAGGAAGTGCTTGGCGTGAATACAAGAATGGCTGTAGAGAACTTTGTGGAGTAAAGTTGCCTGATGGTATGCGAGAGAACCAACGTTTCCCAGAACCTATAATCACTCCAACGACAAAAGCAGATGAAGGACACGACTTGAATATTTCAAAAGAAGAAATTATCAAAGAAGGTATTGTAAGTAAAGAAGATTACGAAACAATGGAAGACTATACACGCAAAATTTTTGCTCGTGGTCAGGAAATAGCAGCCAGTCGCGGATTAATTCTAGTAGATACAAAATATGAATTCGGAAAACGTGACGGTAAAGTTTATCTTATTGATGAAATACATACTCCTGACAGTAGTCGTTATTTCTATGCTGATGGATATGAAGAAAAATTCGAAAAAGGAGAACCCCAAAAACAATTATCTAAGGAATTTGTACGCCAATGGCTTATAGAAAACAATTTTATGAATGAACCTGGACAAACTGTTCCTGAAATGACTGACGAGTATGTTGAAAGCGTAAGTGAAAGATATATAGAACTGTATGAACATATTATTGGAGAAAAATTCAATAAAGTTCAGGACAATGAAGATATTGCTAAACGCATTGAGAACAACGTTGCTGAAGAACTAAAAAAACGTAATGTATAAGCAAGAAAAGATAAAGCCTTATAGTGAGCAAGAAGAAAAAGGTAAACAGGTTGAAATGATGTTTGACCAAATTGCTCATTCATACGATTTACTTAACCATAGACTTTCGTGGAATATCGACAAAGGATGGCGACGTAAAGCTATAATGCAACTGGCAGCAGCTAAGCCACAATGCATTTTAGACGTTGCTACCGGAACAGGAGATTTCGCAATGATGGCGACAAAAATGCTTAAACCAAAATCACTAATAGGAGCTGACATAAGCGAAGGCATGATGAATATTGGAAAAGTAAAAACAAAGGAATCTGGAATGGATGATATAATATCATTCAAGAAAGAAGACTGCATGAATCTCTCTTTTGGAGATTGTACTTTTGATGCTGTTACAGCTGCTTTTGGAATACGTAATTTTCCAAATCTTGATAAAGGATTAAAGGAAATGTTCCGTGTATTAAAGGAAGGTGGACAAATGAGCATTGTTGAATTGACTGAACCTATTTCATTTCCAATGAAACAACTATTCAAAATATATTCTCACACAGTGCTTCCTATAGTAGGACGGATTATATCAAAAGATGTCAATGCATATAAATACCTTACTGCAACTATTGAGGCCTTTCCGCAAGGAGAATTGATGGTAGACGTTTTAAAAAGAGCTGGATTCAGAGAGGCTAAGTTTAAAAGACTCACATTTGGTATATGTACAATGTACTTTGCTACAAAATAAAATAAAATAAACAATCAACACGATTATGGACAAATATGGTTTAATTGGATTCCCCTTAGGGCATTCTTTCTCTATTAGTTATTTTAACGAGAAATTTGAGAATGAAGGTATTGATGCTAAGTATGAAAACTTTGAAATTCGAAGCATTGATGCTTTGCCCGAAATACTTGATTCAAATCCAAACCTAAAAGGCCTTAATGTAACAATTCCTTATAAAGAGAAAGTTATATCTTATCTTGACTATATAAGTCCTGAAGCAAGAGTTATTGGGGCCGTAAACGTAATTCGTGTATTAAGAAAAACCGGTAAAATAATTCTTAAGGGTTACAACTCTGACGTTATTGGATTCACAAAAAGCATTAGTCCTATGCTTGAGAAATTTCATAAGAAAGCTCTTATTCTTGGTACAGGCGGTGCATCAAAGGCTATTAATTACGGTCTAAAATCACTAGGATTAGAAACTATATATGTAAGTAGAGACAGAAAGAATGAGGAGTGCATACTATACAGTGATGTTACTCCTCAACTTATAAAAGAATATAATGTAATAGTGAATTGCACTCCTGTTGGCATGTATCCACACTCAGAAGAATGTCCACTATTGCCTTATGAATCTATGGATAATAAAACTATTCTGTATGACCTTATTTATAACCCGGACGAAACTCTATTTATGAAAAAAGGAGCAGAAAGAGGAGCAACCACTAAAAACGGTTTAGAAATGCTGCTATTACAAGCTTTTGCTAGTTGGGAATTTTGGAACGACATGGAATAAAATAAATAATATATTGATGGATAAATCTAATCGTTATATGATGAGGGGCGTAAGTGCAGCCAAAGAGGATGTACATAACGCTATTAAAAATATTGACAAAGGTATATTTCCACAGGCTTTCTGTAAAATAATACCAGATATTCTAGGTGGTGACCCAGAATATTGTAATATCATGCACGCTGATGGTGCTGGTACTAAATCATCTTTAGCTTATACATACTGGAAAGAATCAGGAGACTTAAGTGTATGGAAAGGTATAGCACAAGATGCTTTAATAATGAATACAGATGATTTGTTATGTGTAGGTGCTGTCGAAAACATCCTTGTATCTAGTACAATAGGACGTAATAAAATGCTCATCCCTGGTGATGTAATATCTGCTATAATAAATGGTACAGATGAAATTTTGGCACAAATGCGTGAAATGGGTATAGGGATTTATGCAACTGGAGGGGAAACTGCTGACGTTGGCGATCTTGTCCGTACTATAATAGTAGATTCAACTGTTACTTGCCGTATGAAGCGTTCCGATGTCATTAACAATGCAAATATACGTCCAGGAGACGTAATTGTTGGTCTGGCTTCATTTGGACAGGCTACTTATGAAGACAGATATAATGGTGGAATGGGGAGCAATGGACTTACAAGTGCACGACATGATGTATTTGCAAAATATCTAGCGAAGCAATACCCTGAAAGTTATAATCACGAAGTTCCTAATGAACTCGTTTATAGTGGTCATCACCGTTTGAATGACAAAGTTGATGGATTGGATGTGAATGCAGGGCAACTAGTTTTATCTCCTACACGTACTTATGCACCGGTAATAAAGAAAATGTTAGATGAAATTAGGCCTGAAATTCATGGAATGGTACACTGCACAGGTGGTGCTCAGACTAAAGTACTACACTTTGTAGGAGGTAATTGTCGTGTAATAAAAGATAATATGTTCCCGGTTCCACCTCTATTTAAAATAATAAGAGAAGAAAGTGAAACAGACTGGAAAGAAATGTATAAAGTTTTCAACATGGGACACAGGATGGAAGTGTATGTACGTCCAGAAATTGCTCAAAAAGTTATAGAAATAACCAACAGTTTTAATATTGAAGCCAAGGTAATAGGACATATTGAAGAAGGTAAAAAAAGTCTTACTATCAAATCAGAATTTGGAGTATTCGACTACTAATAAATAAGATGTAAATAATAAAGATATGCCAGATAATAATAGTATATTAGAAAAACTTGACGGATTAGAGAGCCGCTATGAAGAGGTATCTACACTTATTACCGATCCGAGCGTAATTGCAGATCAACAACGTTATGTGAAACTAACAAAGGAATATAAGGAACTCGGCGATATTATGGATGCAAGAAAGCGATACATTGATTGCTTAAATGCTATAAAAGAAGCAAAAGATATCATGGCTAATGAAAGTGATCCAGATATGAAGGATATGGCTCGAGAAGAGTTACAGGATAATGAAGAAAAACGACCAAGCATTGAAGAAGAAATTAAAATAGCACTTGTACCTAAAGACCCTGAGGATGCAAAGAATGTACAGATGGAAATACGTGCTGGTACAGGTGGAGATGAGGCAGCTCTTTTTGCTGGTGACTTATTCAATATGTATAAGAAATTTAGTGATTCTAAAGGATGGAATCTATCAGTTACCAGTGCTAGCGAAGGTGCTGTCGGTGGCTTCAAAGAAATCGATTTTGCTGTTAGTGGAGATGGTGTCTATGGAGTTCTAAAATATGAATCAGGTGTACATCGAGTTCAAAGAGTGCCCGCGACTGAGACCCAAGGCCGTATGCATACTAGCGCTGCAACAGTTGCAGTATTGCCAGAAGCTGATAAGTTTGAAGTCAATATTAATGAAGGTGATATAAAATGGGATACATTCAGAAGTAGCGGTGCTGGTGGACAAAATGTAAACAAGGTAGAATCAGGTGTTCGACTTAGATATCCATGGAAAAATCCTAATACAGGAGAACAGGAAGAAATTCTTATAGAATGTACTGAAACTCGCGACCAACCTAAAAATAAGGAACGAGCACTTTCTAGACTACGCACATTCATATATGACAGAGAACACCAAAAATACATGGACGACATCGCTAATAGACGCAAGTCTTTGGTTTCTACAGGTGACCGTTCTGCAAAAATTCGCACTTATAACTTTCCTCAAGGACGCGTTACTGATCATCGAATAGGTTTTACTACTCATGACCTCACGGGATTTATGGGCGGTAATATACAAGAAATGATAGATGCCCTGACTGTGGCTGAAAATGCTGAGAGAATGAAAGAGAGTGAACTTTAGTTATATTTTAATCAATAATTAATATAGATACCATATATTATTATGAATAGAAAAGAACTTATACATCAAATAAAGACAAAGAAATCTTTTCTTTGCGTTGGGCTTGACACTGATTTAAAAAAGATACCAGAACATCTCCTCAATGAGAAAGAACCTATATTTGCTTTTAATAAAGAAATAATAGATTCAACGGCACCTTATTGCGTAGCCTTCAAACCCAATCTTGCTTTCTATGAAGCTGCAGGAATAAGTGGAATGATTGCTTTTGAAAAAACCATTAAATATCTGGATAAAAATTATCCAGAACATTTCATTATAGCAGATGCTAAACGAGGTGATATCGGCAATACGTCAGCAATGTATGCGAAGACATTCTTTGAAGAATATGATATAGATGCTCTAACTGTAGCTCCCTATATGGGTGAAGACAGTATTACGCCATTTCTCACATACAAAGATAAATGGGTTATATTACTTGCATTAACAAGCAATAAAGGGTCTGCTGACTTTCAACTTATTGAGAATAAAAATGGGGAAAAACTCTTCGAAATCGTTTTAAATAATTCTCAAAAATGGGGAAACGACTATAATATGATGTATGTAGTTGGAGCCACACAAGGAAAAATGTTCAAAGACATACGAAAAATAGTTCCTAATCACTTTTTATTGGTTCCAGGAATAGGTGCACAAGGTGGCAGTCTAGAGGATGTTTGCAAATACGGTATGATTAAAGACTGTGGACTTCTTGTAAACAGTTCAAGAGGAATAATATATGCGAGCAAAGACAAAAATTTCGCTGATATAGCTGCAGAAAAAGCCAAAGAATTACAACAGTTAATGAGTATTGAACTTGATAAAGTTGCATCTAAATAGATTATTTTGAACGATAGTAAAATTATAAATGACCCTGTATTTGGGTTTATAAAAATTCCAAGAGGACTATTGCTTGATATAGTTAAACATCCTCTAATGCAAAGACTTTCTCGAATAAAGCAATTGGGATTGGCGTCAGTTGTCTATCCAGGTGCACAACATACAAGATTTCAACATTCAATCGGTGCATTTCATTTAATGAGCGAAGCTGTAACATCTCTAACCCAGAAGGGTATTTTTATTTTCGACAGTGAAGCTGAAGCTGTTGAAGTAGCTGTTTTGATGCATGATATTGGCCACGGACCATTCAGTCATGTATTGGAAAACACCTTAATACATGGAATCAGTCATGAAAAAATATCATTAATGATGATGGAACAAATAAATAAGGATATGGATGGACAGCTGAACTTGGCTCTTAAAATATTCAAAGATGAATATCCCAAAAGGTTTCTTCATCAGCTTATTAGCAGTCAAATTGACATGGATCGACTAGATTACCTTCGGCGTGATTGTTTCTTTACAGGCGTTACAGAAGGAAATATTGGCAGTGCACGAATAATAAAAATGCTAAATGTAAAAGATGATAAAATAGTTGTAGAATCAAAAGGTATATATTCAATTGAAAACTATATTACGACGAGAAGACTGATGTACTGGCAAGTATATCTGCACAAGACAGCTGTTGCATGCGAAAAAATTCTTGTCAATGCACTTTTAAGAGCTAAATATCTAGTACAATCTGGTAAGAACATTTTTGCATCCCCAGCTCTACATTACTTTCTCTATAACAATGTAGACGCCTTTTTTTTCAATTCGAACAAAGAGGCTCTTTATTTTTATGAAGAGCTTGACGATACTGACATATGGAGTGCACTAAAGGTATGGATGCATAGTGATGACAAAATACTATCTTTACTTGCTTCTGACATCCTAAATAGAAACATTTTTAAGGTTGAAGTTCATGAAAATGAAATACCACAAGAAAGGATTTCAGAACTTGAAGAAAAAATAAGTACGACATTGAATATATCAAAAGAAGAAACACATTATTTCATAAGTGTAGATACTGTACAAAAAGACATGTATGACGCAAATGAATCAGGTATCACTATTCTTTACAAAGATGGTAGAACAAAAGATATAATAGAGGCATCCGAAATTCTAAACATAGCTCTACTTTCTAAAAAAATAAGAAAATATTATCTATGTTATCAAAGAATATAAAGTATTTTTATTATCTTTGCAAGATTAAGTACAACCAAGTTTATAAATATGGAATTTACAGCTAAACAAATCGCTGAATTTATACAAGGCCGTGTGGAAGGTAACGAAAATGTAACGGTACACACTTTTGCAAAAATCGAAGAAGGAGTTTCTGGAGCTATTTCGTTTTTATCCAATCCCAAATACACTCATTATCTATACGATACAAAATCATCAGTAGTTTTGATAAATGATGATTTAGAACTTGAGAAAGCCGTAAAAACTACATTAATCAGAGTTAAAAATGCATATGAGTGCGTAGCAAAGCTTCTACAATTATATGAATCGAGTAAACCAAAAAAGACAGGCATTGATCCTCTTGCTTTTGTTTCTTCTAATGCAAAAATTGGAAAAGGTGTTTATATTGGTGCCTTTGCTTATATTGGAGATTACGTAGTTATTGGTGATTACACTCAGGTATATCCTAATACAGTAATATGCGACGGCGTTAATATTGGCACGAATTGTCTTTTTTACCCAAACGTTACAATATATCAGGGATGTAAGTTTGGAAATAATATTACAATTCACGCCGGTTCTGTAATAGGTGCAGATGGATTTGGTTTTGCCCCATCAACAGATGGTTATGATAAAATTCCTCAGATAGGAATAGTCACAATAGAAGATAATGTAGAGATTGGTGCAAATACATGTATTGACCGTTCTACAATGGGAAGTACATATATTCGCAAGGGAGTCAAACTCGACAATTTAGTTCAGGTAGCTCACAACGTTGAAATTGGTGAAAATACTGTTATGTCAGCACAAGTTGGTATAGCTGGCAGCACGAAAGTAGGCTCTTGGTGTATGTTTGGAGGACAAGTAGGTCTTGCAGGGCATATACAAATAGGTGATAAAGTGTTCCTCGGTGCACAATCAGGTGTCCCTGGAAACGTTAAAAGCAACCAAACTATGATAGGGACTCCACCAATGGAACCTAAGCAATACTTCAAATCTCAGGTTATTATGCGTAGACTACCTGATATGTATAAACAATTAAATGAGATACAGAAGGAGCTAGATGAACTGAGAATTAAATTAGAGTCTAAATAAATCATTAATAACTTATGTCGAAACAGAAGACACTGAAAGGCAGCTTTTCTCTTTTCGGAAAAGGTTTGCATACAGGTTTGAGTCTTACGGTTACATTTAACCCGGCTCCAGAAAATTCAGGTTATAAAATACAGCGTATAGACTTAGATGGGCAACCTATAATTGATGCTATCGCTGAAAACGTGATAGAAACTCAGCGTGGAACATGTCTGGGCAAAGGAGATATAAAAGTATCAACAATAGAGCACGGTATGGCGGCTTTATATGCATTGGGGATAGACAATTGTCTTATTCAGGTAAATGGCCCTGAATTTCCTATTCTTGATGGCAGTTCTGTTATGTTTGTTGAAAAAATAAATGAAGTTGGAATTGAAGATCAAAATGCGCCAAAAGATTATTACGTCATTAAACATAAAATAGAAGTTAAGGATGAAGAAAGTGGATCTTGCGTAACAATACTTCCTGATGAACAATTTAGCATTACAGCTATGTGTTCTTTTGATTCAAAATTCATTAACAGCCAATTTGCCACTATAGATGATGTAGAAGATTTTGCGACAGATATAGCACCTGCGCGTACTTTTGTTTTTGTACGTGATGTTGTTCCTTTGCTTAAAGCGAACCTTATAAAGGGAGGGGACATGGATAATGCAATCGTAATATATGAAAGAAAAATAACTCAAGAACAATTAGATGAACTCGCTGATTTTCTTAAAGTCCCTCATTTAGATGCAACAAAGATAGGATATATACAGCATAAGCCACTAGTATGGGAAAATGAATGTACACGGCATAAACTACTTGATATAATAGGAGATATGGCTCTCATAGGTAAACCTATAAAAGGTCGAATCATTGCGACACGTCCAGGGCACACAATAAACAATAAATTTGCAAGACAAATGCGGCGTGAAATACGCAAGCATGAAATTCAAGCACCATTTTATGACTGTAACGAAACACCTATCATGGATGTAAACCGTATAAGGGAACTGCTTCCACATCGTTATCCAATGCAACTTGTAGACAAAGTTATAAATATTGGTCCTAACAGTATTGTTGGTATAAAAAATGTTACGAGTAACGAACCATTCTTTCAGGGTCATTTTCCTAAAGAACCAGTTATGCCAGGAGTTTTACAAATAGAAGCCATGGCTCAATGTGGTGGATTGCTTGTACTCAGTACTGTAGAAGAACCTGAACGCTGGTCAACATACTTCATGCGTATAGATGATGTTAAGTTCCGCCAGAAAGTAGTACCAGGAGATACACTTATATTCAAAGTAGAACTTTTGGCTCCTGTACGTCATGGAATATCTTCAATGAAAGGGTATTCTTTCGTAGGTGACAAGGTCGTATCAGAAGCAACATTCACTGCGCAAATTGTAAAAAACAAATAAAGATGAATCATATTAGCCCTTTAGCTTTCGTACATCCTGAAGCAAAACTTGGAGACAATAATACAATTGGACCATTCTGCTTTATTGATAAGAATACAGAAATTGGCGACAATAATACTTTGCAGAATAGTGTAACAATCAACTACGGAGCACGTATCGGCAACAATAATGAATTTTTTCCTGGAGCAAGTATAAGTACTAAACCTCAAGATTTAAAATTTAGAGGTGAAGATACAACATGTAAAATCGGAGACCATAACAGTATTAGAGAAAATGTTACTATTTCAAGAGGAACAGCTTCTAAAGGAACAACTGTTCTTGGAAGTAACAATCTATTAATGGAAAGTCTTCATATAGCTCACGATTGTGTACTTGGAAACAGATTAATTATAGGTAATGCTACCAAATTTGCAGGAGAAGTTACGATCGACGATGATGCCGTTATAAGTTCAACGGTTCTCACCCATCAATTCTGCCATATCGGTGGATATGTCATGATACAGGGAGGAAGCAAGTTTAGTAAAGACATTCCTCCATATATTATTGCAGGAAAAGACTATGGATATTATTGTGGTATAAATCTTGTGGGCTTACGCCGACATGGATTCAGTAATGAGCTTATTAATAATATACATGAAGCCTACAGATTATTGTACTCTAAAGGTATTATTGAAGAAGGTATCCAAGAAATACAAAAAGAACTTCCAAAATGTAATGAAATTGATTACATTATAAATTTTGTAAGGAATTCTCAAAGAGGCATAGTACGCCCTCTCGTATAATGAAGACACTCGTTGTTGTTGTAGGTCCTACAGGTGTCGGAAAGACAGAAATAAGCCTGAGCATTGCTGAATACTTCAATATACCTATTATTAATGCTGATTCTAGGCAGATTTATGCAGAGCTACCTATTGGAACAGCTGCTCCAACATTACAACAACAACAACGAGTGAAACATTTTTTTGTAGGTAATCTTCAACTTGAAGATTATTATAATGCATCAATGTTTGAAAATGATGTCTTAAGAAGATTAGAACAAACATTCAAAAAAAAGGATATAGCCATGATGAGTGGTGGTAGTATGATGTATATAGATGCTGTATGTTATGGCATTGATGACATCCCTACTATTGATGAAAAGACGAGACAACTAGTAAAACTAAGATATGAATTAGAAGGATTAGGTGCTTTATGCGAGGAGTTAAAGATACTCGATCCCGAATATTATAATATTGTTGATCTCAAAAATACGCGTAGAGTTGTACATGCTATTGAAATTTGTACAATGACAGGCAAAAGTTATACTTCTTTCAGATGTCATAAAAAAAAACAAAGACCTTTTAATATAATAAAAATAGGACTTGAACGCACAAGAGAAGAAATGTATGAACGCATTAATTCACGGGTACTCTCTATGATTGATGAAGGACTGATTAATGAAGCCAGAAACGTATATTCTAGGCGTACACTAAACTCTTTAAATACTGTTGGATATAAAGAGCTCTTTGACTATTTTGATGGAAAAATCAGTAAAGAAGAAGCCATTAGGCGGATACAAAGTAACACTCGAAAATATTGCCGTAAGCAACTCACATGGTTTCACCATGATGATGAAATAAAATGGTTTAATCCTTCTGACATTGAAGAAATCATAAAATATATAACTTTAAGGAGATAGAAATCTTTTTATATTTATTTTTGCAGTATCTTTGCAGCATTTAATATAAGAAATAAATAAAGTAAAATAAAAAATATGGGTAGAATTCTCAATGAAAAGAATGGCTCACGCATCATCGATCTTATAAGATGGTGTATCAAAAAATCACGCCAGTTTTGGAGATGGTACAAAGGCTTATATAAAAATGCTCCATGGTATAAGAAAACAGCTGTAGTGATAACATCTTTATTAGTTCTGTTTTTCATCTATTTAGGAGCTGTAGACATGAATTTCATGTGGCTTTTTGGTAAATCACCAGGCTTCTCCAAAATAAAAAATCCTAACACTGCTGAAGCATCTGAAATATATAGTGCTGATGGCATTATGATCGGACGTTTTTTCAATCAAAATCGCCAACCCGTTAAATACGATGAAGTAAACCCCAAATTTTGGAAAGCTCTTATAGACACCGAAGACGAACGTTTTTTCCATCATTTCGGCATAGATTTTCAAGGTATGTTTTCTGCGGCCAAAGATATGATTTTGCATCATGATGCTCGAGGTGCATCAACTATAACTCAACAATTGGCAAAAAATATGTTCCGTGTTCGTACTCAGTATTCAACAGGACTGCTTGGATATATTCCAGGACTAAGAATGCTAATAATGAAAAGTAAGGAATGGATTATTGCTACAAAATTAGAAATGATGTATAATAAGAAAGAGATTCTTATTATGTATGCTAATACTGTTGACTTCGGAAGTAACGCATACGGCATTAAAACGGCATGTAAAACTTATTTCAACTCAACGCCAAAGAATATTACGACAGAACAAGCTGCATTGCTTGTCGGAATGCTAAAAGCTACATCTTTTTACAATCCACTTACGAACCCTAAAAATAGCCTTAGAAGAAGAAATGTTGTATTAGAAAACATGGTCAGCCATGGAGATATGAATCACGAAGAATATGATTCGCTAAAAATGATTCCTATCAAACTTAATTATAGCGTTGAAAACACCTATGATGGACAAGCTACGTACTTCCGTGAAGCAGTTGCTAATTATCTTAAAGAATGGTGCAAACAAAATGGCTATGACTTATACACTAGTGGTCTGAAAATTTATACAACAGTAGATACTAAAATGCAAAAATATGCTGAAGAAGCAGCTGTAAAACAGATGAAGACTATACAGCAAAACTTCAAGGCACATTGGGGAAACAAAGATCCATGGGTTGATGAAAATGGAAATGTAATACCGGGATTTATTGAAGACAAAGTTCAAAAGTTACCTGTATATAAATACTTAGTACAGAAATACTCAAATCATCCAGATAGCGTAGCGTATTGTCTAAACAAGCCACACAAAGTTAAACTTTTTGATTATCAAAAGGGCACTATTATAAAAGAAATGAGTACCATTGATTCTCTAAAATATATGGTACATTTTATGCATTGTGGATTCGTAGCAATGGAACCACAAAGTGGTTATGTCAAAGCATGGGTTGGTGATATTGATTTCAAGACATGGAAATATGACAAGGTAACTTCAATGAGACAACCTGGTTCTACGTTCAAATTGTTTGTTTACACAGAAGCTATGAATCAAGGTTTAACACCTTGTGATAAACGCAGAGATGAGTATATAAGCATGCAGGTTTATGATAAAGTAAAAAAGCAAATGGTTACTTGGACTCCATCTAACGCTAATGGGTCTTTTTCAGGAGATTCAATACCTTTAAAAAGCGCATTTGCAAAAAGTATAAATTCTGTTGCTGTAAGATTAGGTCAGGAGGTTGGAACAGCTAATATAATAAAGACAGCACATGCAATGGGAATAAAAAGTCCACTTGATGATACACCATCTCTTGCTCTAGGATCATCTGATGTAAATTTGTTAGAACTAGTAAACTCATATTGCTGTGTTGCTAACGATGGAAAAGCTCATGCTCCTGTTCTAGTGACAAAAATAGTAGATCGTGATGGAAATGAAGTATATACAGCTCCATCAGAGACTCACCAAGCTATACCATATAAGAGTGCGTTTTTGGTACAACAATTACTTCAGGGTGGCATGCGTGAACCGGGTGGAACATCTCAACCACTCTGGGGATATGTTGGAAATTTCCGTGATACTGAATTCGGTGGAAAAACTGGTACATCTAATAACCACTCTGATGCATGGTTTGTTGGTGTTAGTCCTAAACTCGTAGTCGGAGCATGGGTCGGTGGTGAATATCGCTGTATACATTTTAGAACTGGAGCATTAGGTCAAGGAAGCAGAACGGCTTTACCTATTTGTGGATACTTTCTGCAAAGTCTATTACGAGATCCTCAATTCAAGCGCTATCATGGTAAATTTGGAAAGCCAAAAGATGAAGATATAACTAATAGCATGTATAATTGTGCAAGCTATGCTCCGAAACAAAAGGCTGAAGCAACAAAAGATAGCTTGAATAGTGAAGATGAAATGATAGAGTTAGATGAAAATGGCAATCCTGTGATAAAAGATAATTTGGAGGAAGGTGCTAGTGCAGAACATGAACCAACAAATACTGAGTCTGATAAACCGACCACAACAAAACAAGAAAAAAATGCAACTACGGAGCAAAACAGCCAAGCAAAAAAAGAAAAGAAAAAGAAAAATAAAACATCACTCAAACAAATGAGTCTCGATGATTTCTAACTCAAATATAGATTTAGAAAACGAAGAACTTCAAAAAGCTCTACAACTAATACAATTTACCCGTCGCTCGGTTTTCCTTACAGGAAAAGCAGGGACGGGTAAGTCGACTTTTCTACGTTATATATGTTCTGTTACAAAAAAGAAATATGTTGTCCTTGCGCCCACTGGTATAGCAGCAATCAATGCAGGTGGCTCAACGCTTCATAGTTTCTTCAAAATACCATTTTATCCTTTAGTGCCGAATGATTCAAGATATTCTATTAGACATATAAGAGATACACTTAAATATAATGGTGCACAAAGAAAATTACTTAGAGAAGTTGAACTAATAATCATCGATGAAATCAGCATGGTTAGAGCAGATATAATTGACTTTATTGACAAAGTACTACGCATATATTCACACAATATGCGAGAACCTTTTGGAGGGAAACAGGTTTTATTCGTAGGCGATATATATCAACTGGAACCAGTAATAAAAGAAAATGACAGAAAACTATTACGACCATTTTATTCCTCTTGCTTTTTCTTTGATGCACACGTTTTCAAAGATATACAATTAGTAAGTATAGAGCTTAAAAAAGTTTATCGTCAATCAGATGCCTCTTTTATTGATATTTTAAATCGCATTAGGTCCAATACTACTACTGCAAATGACATTCTTAAATTAAATGGGCGCCTCAATGCTAAATTAAAAACGAGAGAAAATGATCTTGTAATAACGTTAGCAACAAGACGCGACACAGTTGACTACATAAATGATAAACAATTAAATGAGATATCTGGAAATGCAACAACATTTATAGGAGAAATAAGAGGCGAATTTCCACAAAATTCTCTGCCAACTCCAATAGAGCTCAAGATCAAAGTAGGCGCACAAATTATCTTTATCAAAAATGACATTGACAAAAGATGGGTAAATGGCACACTTGGCGTAATTGAAGCAATAAATGAAGAAGATAGTATTATATACGTTGTTACTGAAGACGGAAATGAATATGAAATTCAAAGAGAATCATGGAGAAATGTCAGATATACGTTTAATGACACTAAAAAGAAAATAGAAGAAGAAGAAATTGGAGTTTATATACAATACCCTATCCGCTTAGCATGGGCTATCACTGTGCATAAGAGTCAAGGACTAACCTTTCGACAAGTCAAAATAGATTTTACAGGAGGTGTATTCGCTGGTGGACAAGCATATGTTGCACTAAGTCGCTGTACTTCACTTAATGGTATTAGCCTAAAGGATCCAATACGCAGAGACGAAATTTTTGTGCGCAAAGAAATAATAAATTTTTCAAAACAATACAATGATAATCATATCATAAATAAAGCGATTAACGAAAGTAAAGCTGATAAAGAGTATTATAATGCAGTAAAAGCATTCGAAGCTGGTGATATGGATACATTTTTAACGGATTTTTTCAAAGCAATACACAGCAGATATGATATAGAAAGACCTTCTTCGAAGCGATTAATAAGACGCAAATTAAATAATATTAATCAGCTTAAAGAGAAATATCGCGAGCTGATAGAAGAAAAGAAGAAACAAGAAAAATTTCTAATGGAATTAGCCGCAGAATATACATTACTAGGCAAGGAGTGTGAAAAAGAACATATGAAAGATGCAGCCATCTCGAACTATAAAAAAGCAATTAAATTATACCCAAATGCTAAAGATGCAATAAGAAGACTGAAAATATTAGAAAAAGATATTAGTAATGCCTAAATGCAAGCAAATCTAATTTATAAGAAAAGAGGTTCATAAGTTTAAACTTGTGAACCTCTTTTCTTATGAAATTTTTCTATTCTGAATTAAAAGAATAAATATCTGTTATCTACCACTTTTGCCTTAAGATAAAGTTCGTTCATAAAACGACTAGCAGATTGCATGGCTTGTTGAGATAGTTGCTGCTCCTCAGCTTTTTCATCAAACTTGCCAGGCCTCTTTGTCTTATTAATAACCTGGAACATATAGCCAGCTGCATTACCTTTAATAACCCTTGCACAGAATTTGCCTGCTGCTGTCGCAGCTACAGCACCACTGATAGCAGGCTCACTTGCACCTGTTGCTTGCACGAATGTAGGTGAAGAAAATGTTACCTGATTCACATTAGATATAATTGCGCCCTTTGCTTTTGCAGCTGCAATACTATTCACACCTTTCATACGAGCCTGTATCATCTCATATTTTTTCTCCTTCATTACCTCAGCTTTAACAACATCTTTAACATCCTCCAAAGAACGATAACCTACTGGATGTATTTTTGTCATGATCATTACTAATAAATGATCATTGTCGCCACATTCATATAAAGGAGATACGTCTTCCGTTTTTGCTCCAAAGATCCATTTCATAGCATCACGAGTACCATGAATACCTGCAACATAATGTTCAGAGTTGTACATATCCTTACGCTCACTAACCTTATATCCGAACTTATTTGCATTTGCCTCAATCGCTTTAGCATTCTGACTTTCACTTACGAACTGACTGAACTTATTATAAGCTTTAGAATATGTTGACTTAGAAAATTCTATTGTCTTTTTAATTACAGCCGCATCATACTTAGTTTCCATGCCCTTTTGAGCAAGTACTTGTACAATTACATTTCCAGAAGTAACTGCTATATTCTGTATTCCATTGACCGCAGTATGCATAATAGCCTGAAGGTATGTTTTGTTATCTCCCTCCAATGATCCACTATTCTCGTACATAGCAGATGTTAACCATTGAGGCTGACCATCTTGTTTATATTTTTTAGCTATATCTTCAAATTTTGCACCATTTTTGATAGCCACGTAAGCACTATCAGCAGCTTTACGCGCTTGATCAACATTTGCACCACCTATCTGTATTTGACGATATTGTATAGAATCCGGCATTTGGGCCTTAGAGATTAGCTTAATTACGTTTATACTATTGTCCTGTGTATTAACAGTAGGCCCTGAGATTTGTCCAACTGACATTGAGTCCAAACGAGCTGCTATATCTTGTGGAAAAGCTTTAGCTGAAACAGGTATGCCTAGATAATTGATCAAAGAGGATGCCTTTCGAACTGTCTGAGCCACATCAGCTCCACTCTTAAGTTGGTTTACAGCTCCTATAATTTCTTTATTAAGCGCAGCACGGTCTGTTGATGAAGCAACTACTTTATAATCAACATATTTAATATCTCTACTCTCTACATACTGTTTGAATTGCTCTTTCATTTCATCATACTTATCCTTCAAGTCACTCTCGGTAATTTTTACCTTATTATCACTAATTGAAGAATATGGAACAGAAGCCAGCTGTATACCACTCTCTATAGTACGTCCCTCAAAAGCCATCTTCGCTGATATCGGATTTGATATCAAACAATGAGCTAGAAGACTCTGATATTTTGTAGCAAGAGTCTGCTGACGCAATGTCTTTTCAATGAAAGTCCAGAAATTATATATTTTTTCATATTGTTCTGCAGCCTGCGGATTTTTAGACTTATCCATAGTTTTATATTCAGAAAGGAATTTCTTTAGCATATTTGCATCAAAGCGACCTGTTTGCTGATTTACAAAAGGAGTCTGAGCAAGCATAGGGTTTGTTCCTTCATTCAGGATATTTTCTATTTCCCTATCAGTTACAGTAAGACCTATTTTCTTTGCCTCTTTCTCTACAATCTTACTTTGGACATAAGTATTCCAAATTTGGTCTTTGACCTGATTCAATTCTTCATCTGTAAGATTATCACGTCCCTGAGTCATCTTTATAACATCAGTGTACTCATCAATAAGTTTCTGAAAATCCTGAACAGATATTTTTTCACCTAAGACTTCGCCAACCTGCTGTTTACTCTCATTGCTTGTTGATTCGCAAGAGCGGAACGCTTCCTCGGCGATAAATGCGAAGAGGCCGAATGCTATTATAGCAACCAGAAACACTCC
The DNA here is from genome assembly GCA_041907685.1 of Prevotella sp. GTDB lineage: Bacteria > Bacteroidota > Bacteroidia > Bacteroidales > Bacteroidaceae > Prevotella. The sequence continues at coordinate 246,165 of JAYRGU010000001.1, forward strand.
TTTGCTTCTAATTTTTCCTAATGCTGCCATTACTTTTAATTATTTTTGTTTATTTATGTTTTCAAATTTAGCGTACAAATTTACAAAAAAGATAGCAATTATGCGACTTTTTTACGTAAAAATTTGCTTTAAGCGTTAACTTTTAATCTCACTACCTCTATTTTTGTCATTGTATTCTTTATTATCTTAAACTCGAACTTATCTATTTTAACAATTTCATTAAGTTTCGGAAAACTTTGATAGTAATTTAGTATAAGTCCACTTACAGTCATATAATCATCACTTTCGGGCAAATCTAGATCAAACATCTCATTTACTTTTTCTATTTCAAGGCGCGCAGAAAGTATATACTCACCACTTTCTGTTTTCTTTGCGATATAAGTTGAATTATCATGTTCATCCTCTATATCTCCAAAAATATCTTCCACTATATCTTCAAGTGATACAATACCACTTGTCCCTCCAAATTCGTCAACGACCACACCCAGACTTTTCTTTTGCTGCAAAAAAAGATGCATCAATTTCTGAGCTGCCATTGTTTCAGGTACAAAAGGCATAGTCCTTATATTATCACGCCACTGCTTTGAATTACGAAACATTTCTGAAGAATGTATGTATCCTATTATATGGTCAATATCTTCTTTATAAACTATAATTTTTGAATTTCCACTCTCGACAAATTTATTCATTAGTTCATTTTCACTGCAATCTATCTCTACAGCCTTGATTTCAGTACGAGGAACCATACAGTCACGAACTTTAGTATCGGAAAAATCTAAGGCATTTTGGAATATCTTAACTTCATCCTCAATATCATCCTCACTTTTTGCATTATCAATACTACTCTGAACTAAATAATCTAAGTCTACTTTAGAAAATTCTTTATCTCCTTTTGCTTTTCTCATTTTAACGCCCAGCAGTTTTAATATAAAATGAGACATAAATGTAGAGAATCTTGATATAGGGAAAAGCACTATATAACAGATAAATGCCGGTACTGCAAAAAATGTAAGTAAACGATTGGGACTGCTTTTGAAAAGAGCTTTAGGCAAGAACTCACCTGTAAACAAAACTATTATTGTAGATAATACGGTATCAGCAGGGACTGTAAATCCAACAGGCTGCCCTTTAAATATAGTAGTATCGAACAAATGTGCAATGAGTATACCATAGATTACCAACGCAATATTGTTCCCTACAAGCATTGTAGACACAAAATTATTAGGGTGCTTATAAAAGACAGAAATAGCTTTCTGTGCAAATCCATTCTTCTCTTTTTCCATTTCCGCAAGAAGACGATTACTAGATACAAAAGCTATCTCCATACCCGAAAAGAATGCAGAGAAAAGCATTGTTATTACTATCTCTATAATTTGTGTGGTCATTAACGGTTAGATAATCTCGGTTTGAACGGTACATTGCGTGCCGCAGTTTTATTATTCTTATTCTGTATTTCTACAGCTGTCTTTGGTTTTGCAACTGCAGGGTTACGTTGCTGCTGATGAACAGTATCACTAGGATTTTGTAGTGCAGATTGCTGCGGAGAACTTGAGAAATCGTTTTTCTCCATCGAACCCTTTGAGTTTGTTACAATATAATGACTCATATGTTCATCACTTCTAAAGTAAGATCCTTGAATCTCTTTCTGTGGAGTTACGACACGTGAGAATTTATATGAGTATAGTTCATGAGATATTCCATCCCAAAAGAGCTCTTCACTTCTAAATATCAGGCCATCTAAATTACGTACAGTTACACGCCCTCTAAGTTCCCAAAGTTTTTTCTGGTCGTAATAGTATGCTGTATCTGCCTGAATATATGCTTGTATATGAAATTTTTCATCGAACTGCTCAAGGAATATACCTTTTTCGAATGACTGCTTTTGTGGATTTCTTACAATATTATAATCCCATCTTTCAGTAACTATTCGATACTTTATTACGCCCGAATCAGAGATCAGGGCATTAACGCCATAACTCACCATTGTTGAAACAGAGTCACGACCCCATATTGCCGGTGCAGTATGTTCTTTTTCTTGCCGGCATGATCCAACAGACAACAGCAGGCAAAGACCTGCTGCCATAAATGATAAAAACTTTATTCGAATTTCCATTTCATGAACCAACGCTCATTGAATGTTATGCCAATGTTTATCCTAAGCGTATTCTCTATTATCATATTATTGCCTGATGAATGAACCCACTGACCAGATATATTAAGTAAAGAACGATTGTTATACCTATTAGTAATAGGTATACCAAAACCAAAGCTGGCACTTACCTCTTTAGGACCATCCTGTCCATTTACTTTAATATAAGGTGTAGCATAAGATAAACCTGCACGGTAGTGTATTCTACTCAACAAGCTACTTTTTGTCTCATCCGGAATATATTCACCACCCAGAGTAAACTTATGTCTATCCATAAACATATTACTAGACAAACTATATTCAGCCTTATTATTTATCACTTTATATTCAGGATACTCTACGCTACCCCATTTTTGAAATGAATAATCAAATCCGACTTTGAATCTATTATCATGATTCCATTGCAAACCAATACCATACATTGTCGGAAGTTTAAGTACATTCTTTAAAGTATATGATGCAGTATCCGAAACTGCAGTAGAAGGATTGGTCGAGATAACCTGACAATTTGGATCTGCACTTATTTTGTGTCCAACTCCATATGTGAATCCCAATGTCAAGAAGTCCTTTTTGGTAATCTGCTGTGTATATTGCATACCCAAATCCACCTTATAACTACTAACTGTATAATCATAATACTTAGAAAGTGTATTTATGTAAGAATTGCTGTAACTATTTACAACAGATCTACTCATATCACCCCATAAATATGATAAATTTGCACCGATAGAGAAATTTTTTATAGGTTCCCATCCTGCGCCCAGATAAGTTTGATGAATTCCACCAGAGCCAGAATAAGTATTAGTATAATAAGAACTTTTGTCACTTTCCATATAGGTTTTTTTATAATAATCATATCCAATATTAGTAAAAGGTATGATACCAAAACTTATACCGACACCTTTTGAAACTCTGAATCCGGCGATAGCGTATTCAAAATCTGCATTTTTGGCATTAACCTTATTAAGTCCTTCCTTAAAATTGGTATTCTGTCCGGATACACCAACATCAAATAAAAATGTTAGAGAATCAATCTTTGAATAAGATGCTGGATTGAGAATATTAACTTGATCCTTACTGTGAAACCCTATGCCAAGCCCGTTCATACCACGGCTGGCACTACCACCTTGTTCAGATAATATACCAAAACCATATTGGCTATAAGGAGAGTTAGTGCCACTCTGCGCGACTACCGCCATTGTAACCATAGTGAGCATAAGCGCACCGAAAATTCTTCTATAACTATTCATTATTATATTCTAATATTCTGTTAAGTCCTATAGGAACAATAAATTTATTTGCAAAGATGCGCATTTTTTCCGGAATGTGCAAATTAATATCGACTCCGCCCGTTAAATAAATAAAAAGACCAGGGTATTTTACAGAAAATTTACTGATATAGCCCTCTATTTCGTATCTAATGCCATTCATTATGCCACTACGAATTGCTGTTTCTGTACTTATACCTATATCAGGAGTTTTTCCGCTACGCTCTATTAGAGGCAGTCGGGCTGTAAACTTATTTAGAGCTTTTATTCGCATTGTTGGACCCGGTGATATGTTTCCGCCAAGGTATTCACCATTAGCACTTATAAAATCATAAGTAACACAGGTTCCAATATCAATTATAAGTATATTTGATTGAGGGCTAAGATGTTTAGCTCCTATCACAGCGGCCAATCTATCTGATCCTAATGTATGCGGAGTATTGTATCTATTAATAATAGGTACATCGGTTACACCCGGTTGAAGTTCCATCATTGGGAAAGGAAATGAAATAATTATATCAACGTATTGCCGTGAAAGATCTATTACAGATGAATATATACCACGCTCAAATGAGAAATTTTTACAGAAATCCTTTATCTTCTGTGGTTCATCATTCTCAATGCGTTTCTCTTCTATCGGTTCACCGTCCTCAAAAGCAACGAGTTTGGTACACGTATTACCTATGTCAATTACTAAATTCAAACTTTTTTAGTTTACGAGGTGCAAAATTATTGAAAAAAATCGGAATAATAGCACGATAAGTGCAAAATATAAGTTATTTTTGCATCGTGAAACAATTTAAGAATATTCATTTTAGATATCTTTATGTCATTATACTACTGATTTTCAGCGGTTCAAATGCCATAAAAGCCCAAAATCAGGATTCAAACATGGACTCTGTAGAGATAGGTCTTCTTACCTGTTCCCCCCATCAAGAAGTATATAGTCTTTACGGACATACGGCAATACGATATCATGATTTGCGTAACAATATTGATTATGCATTTAATTATGGTATGTTCGATTTTCGCAAGCCATTCTTTGTTTTAAGATTTGCATTTGGACTAACTGATTATGAATTAGGTATTATACCATTTGATGCATTCGTTGGAGAGTATTACTCATACGGAAGTAAGGTTACAGAGCAGATATTGAATCTTACTCCAAAAGAAAAGATGGCACTCAGGAATGCACTGGAAGAAAATTACAAACCCGAAAACAGGATATACCGATATAATTATTTCAAAGATAATTGCACTACCAGAGCAAGAGACATTATAATAAGATGTATTAAAGGCCAAGTAAGATTCTCATACCGTAAGGGATATAATGCATCTTATCGAGAAATGATCCATGGATATAATCAAGATTATCCATGGGCAAGATTTGGAAATGACCTTGCCCTGGGACTTACTGCAGATTTTAAGACAAATCAGAAACAGCAGCAGTTCCTTCCTGGTAATTTGTTAGCAGACTTCGGGAAAGCCATAATATACAATCCAGACGGAACAACAAGACATCTGGTTAGTAAGACAATAATAGTTGTAAAACCTGGAGCACAAATAATAAAAAATAGTTTCCCATTAACTCCTCTTGAATGCGCCGCAATTTTATTTTGCATAACTGCATTAATTACCATATACGAGCATATAAGCAAAAAGATTACATGGGCGTTTGATGCAATTATGATGACAATGTGCGGTTTGGCAGGAATACTTATTGTAGTTCTATTTTGTTCACAGCATCCTACCACAAGCACAAATCTGCTTGTACTCATATTTAATCCTTTGCCACTATTCTTTATACCAAAAATGATAAAATCAACAAGGAATAAGAATAAAGACAATTTTTTCATATTCAGTATCATCCCGATAGTGCTATTGCTTATGGTATCTGTCACCAGTCTACAAGAAATTCCAGTTGCAATAGATATTTTGGCACTATGTTTGCTTTTACGTTGTATATCCAAGTATCCAACATGGACAAAGAATAACGATAAATGAAGTACACCTATATAACAGCTTCACTTCTGGCCTTGCTACCTGTAGCACAGACTAAGGCACAGGCAGTCAACCCAGCACCACGTTTGGTTGTTAACATCACTATAGACCAGTTACGTTCAGATTACCTGGAAGCATTTTCACCTTTTTATAATAGCAATGGATTCAAGAAGTTGCTCCAAGACGGAACAGTATATTCTATTTGTTCATACCCATTTTCGCCAATAGACAAAGCTTCTGCCATAGCATCTATTTATACAGGTACCGTACCATATTATAATGGCATCACAGGTAATAAATGGCTTGATAAAGAGACATTAAGACCAGTAGATTGCGAGAATGGAACTCCAGAAAACCTATGTACGTCGACTATTTGCGACGAACTTAAGATATCAACAGGAGGTGCTGCAAAAGTATATTCAGTAGCCCCTGAAAGTGAAGAAGCCGTATTCTCAGCAGGTCATGCTGCTGATGGAGCATTCTGGATAGATACCAATGATGGTATGTGGCGTACTTCACCATATTATACAAAGTCTAAGATAAGCTGGGTTACAGCTTTCAATGACCTAAACTCCACCTCTACACAATATTCAGCATTACGAAATAAGAAGTCTAACAGCATTCTGAACGAGAAAGTCAAAGATATGGCCTTGCAATGTATAAAAAGCAATGGTCTGGGTCTTGATGACATAACAGACATACTGGCAGTAACCTATCACGCAGGCAATGACAATCTCTCGTCTGTGACAGGATGTCAGACCGACATCCAGAATGTATACACAAAACTAGACCGCACCATAGGCGACTTTATAAGCAATATACAATCACTTATCGGTAAAGATCACGTACTCTTTATTATAACAAGTACCGGCTGTAGTGATGATAAGACTACCGACTATTCAAAATACAGAATACCAACAGGTAAATTTTATATCAACAGGACAGCAAGCCTTCTAAACATGTACTTTTGTGCAATATATGGACAGGGTAGCTATGTAGAGACATGCTTCGGTAATGAGATATTCCTTAACCACAAACTATTCGACCAGAAGCGTATCAACTTTGGAGAAATACTAGACAGAGCACAAGAGTTTTTGGCACAAGTTTCGGGTGTCAGAAACATATTTACATACAAAGATTTTCTGTCTTCAGGCAATGCAATGACAGAAAAAATACGCAATGGCTATAATAATAGCCACAGCGGAGATATCATAATAGAAGTAGCACCCGGCTGGCGTCTAATAAACGAAGATAATTTTGACAATCAACTGTCAAGAGCAAACATAATACCATTTCCAATAATAATTTATGGTGCAGGAACAAAAGCTGAGAAAATTAATTATCCTGTAACGATTGATCGTATCGCACCAACAATAGCTAAATCGATACGTATAAGGGCACCTAACGCATGCCAAGCAGAACCTCTGTTCTGATAAAAAATATCACATTACGCTGCAAATCATTTTTTTTTCGTAAATTTGCAGTCAATTAAATCAATCGTTAATAACAAAAATAAAATATAAAATGAATTTCAGTAAAATTTTGCAGTCCCTTTTCGGAGATAAATCATCGCGTGATATGCGACTGATACAACCTATAGTAGAAAAGATCAAGACGGCTTACCCAGCAATCCAGGCTTTAGATAATGACGGTCTGCGTAATCGCACTAAAGAGATACAGCAACAAATCCAGGAATCTGCTAAAGAGCAGAAGGAGAAAATTGCTGAACTTAAATCTAAAGTTGAAGAAACACCTATAGACGAGCGTGAAGAGATTTTCAATGATATTGACAAATTAGAAAAAGAAGCTCTCGAAATTTACGAGAAAGCACTTAACGACACCCTTCCTGATGTATTCTCTATCATGAAAGATACAGCACGTCGTTTTGCTGAAAATGAGACAATTGAAGTTACTGCTACGGCTTTCGACCGTGAATTGGCAGCTACAAAAGATTTTGTACATATTGAAGGAGACAAAGCCATATATCAGAATCATTGGATGGCCGGCGGCAACGAAATTACATGGGATATGGTACACTATGATGTACAGCTATTCGGTGGTGTGGTTCTACATCAAGGCAAAATTTCCGAAATGGCAACCGGTGAGGGCAAAACACTTGTAGCTACCCTCCCAGTATTTTTGAATGCTCTAACAGGCAATGGAGTACACGTAGTAACAGTCAACGACTACCTTGCTAAACGTGACTCTGAATGGATGGGCCCTCTATACGAATTCCACGGACTTTCTGTAGACTGTATAGACAGACACCAGCCAAACTCAGAAGAGAGACGCAAAGCATATCAGGCAGATATAACATTTGGTACCAACAATGAGTTCGGTTTTGATTATCTTCGTGATAACATGGCCATTTCGCCAGCCGACTTGGTACAACGCGCTCATAACTATGCAATTGTGGATGAGGTCGATTCAGTCCTTATTGATGATGCACGTACACCTTTGATTATCTCGGGTCCTGTGCCAAAGGGCGACGACCAGATGTTCGAAGAGTACCAGCCATTAGTAGAGAGCCTCGTTGAAGTTCAGCGTAAGCTCGCCACACAATACCTTGCTGATGCAAAAGCAAAGATCACAGAAGGTCAGGAAAAGAAAGACCAGAAGATGGTAGAAGAAGGTTTCTTAAGCTTATTCCGGAGTCATAAGGCACTTCCTAAGAACAAGCCTCTTATCAAATATCTTTCTGAAGAAGGTATAAAGGCAGGAGTTCTTAAAACAGAAGAGTCATACATGGAGAATAATAACCGTCGTATGCCTCAAGCTGTTGAGCCACTTTATTTTGTTGTAGACGAGAAACTTAATTCTGTAGATTTAACAGATAAGGGAACAGAATGGCTTGCGAAGCAGGTTAACGACAAGACACTTTTCGTACTTCCTGATATTGCATCACAGCTTTCAGCCCTTGAAAAGGAAGAAGATCTTAATGATCAAGAGCGCCTTGACAAGAAAGACGAACTATTAAATAACTACGCAATACAGAGCGAACGTGTACATACTTTACAGCAGTTACTTAAAGCATACTCAATGTTCAGCAAAGACGATGAGTATGTAGTTATGAACGGCGAAGTTAAAATTGTGGATGAGCAGACTGGACGTATCATGGAAGGACGCCGCTGGAGCGACGGACTACATCAGGCTATCGAAGCCAAAGAGCACGTAAAGGTAGAAGCAGCCACACAGACATTTGCTACTATTACTTTGCAGAACTACTTCCGTATGTATCATAAACTGTCGGGTATGACAGGTACAGCGTCTACTGAAGCCGGGGAATTATGGGATATCTATAAACTTGATGTTGTAGAGATACCAACCAACCGTCCTATCCAGCGCAATGATATGGAAGACCGAGTATACAAAACAGCACGTGAGAAGTACAGTGCCGTTATTGAAGAGATTATCAAAATGAGGGATTCCGGTCGTCCTACACTTGTTGGTACAACATCTGTAGAGATTTCAGAATTACTCTCACGTATGCTCGAGATGCGCAAAGTCCCACATAGCGTACTTAACGCCAAATTGCATCAGAAAGAGGCAGACATCGTTGCAAAAGCCGGACAAAGTGTAGACGGTCTTGGTGCAGTAACAATTGCGACCAACATGGCCGGTCGTGGTACTGATATCAAGTTGTCCAAAGAAGTTAAGGCCGCAGGTGGTCTTGCTATTATAGGAACAGAGCGTCACGAAAGCCGCCGCGTAGACCGCCAGTTGCGTGGTCGTGCAGGACGCCAAGGAGACCCAGGTTCATCAGTATTCTACGTCAGTCTTGAAGACAAACTTATGCGTCTGTTCGCCAGTGAGCGTATTGCCAGTGTTATGGACCGCCTAGGTTTCAAAGAAGGTGAAATGATAGAGAGCCCTATGATCTCAAAGAGTATTGAGAGAGCTCAGAAAAAAGTAGAAGAAAACAACTTCGGTATACGTAAGCGTCTCCTCGAATACGATGATGTAATGAACAAACAGCGTACTGTAATATACGAGAAACGCCGCCATGCTCTTATGGGAGAACGTATTGGTATGGATATCACCAATATCCTCTGGGATCGTGTAGTAAACATCGTAGAGAATAACGATTATGACGGATGCAAAGAAGCATTCTTACAGGATCTTGCCATGGAAGTTCCATTCTCAGAACAGGAATTCAGCAATGAAAGTCGTAATGATATAGCCGAAAAAGCCTTCCAGATGACAATGGCTTCATTCAAGCGTAAAGCCGACAGAATACAGACTGTTGCCTATCCTATTATTAAAGATGTATTCGAAAAACAAGGCAGCATGTACGAACGTATCATGGTCCCTGTAACAGACGGAAAACGTGTATACAATATACCATGCGATTTGAAAGAAGCCTACGAAAGTGAGTGCAAGAGCGTTGTAAAACAGTTTGAAAAAGTTATTCTTCTGCACATCATAGACGATTGCTGGAAAGAAAATCTACGCGAACTTGACGAATTGAAACACAGTGTTCAGAATGCATCTTACGAACAGAAAGACCCACTGCTTGTATTCAAGCTCGAAAGTGTAAAACTGTTCGACAGCATGGTCAACACGATGAACAATAGAATAGTTGGCATATTGATGCGCGGAGCTATTCCGGAAATGGAACAGCCACAGAGAGCCGCTCCCGAAGAGCACTCTATGCGCTATAAGGAAATAAAAGACGAGTTGAGCGATCCTGATCAGGCAGCTGCATCTCATCATGATACACGCGAAGGCGCAAGACAACCACAAATGCCTCTGCATGCAGAGAAGATGCCGGGACGTAATGATCTTTGTCCTTGTGGAAGCGGCAAAAAATTCAAGAATTGCCACGGTAAAGGCCTCGTTTAAACTACAACGAATAATAAGGGCGGATAGTAATGTCCGCCCTTGTATCTTTTAAGAAATCACTTTAAGTATTAAACACCTTAATAAAAGCATTATGAATATCAATATCAGTAATCTAAAGAAATCTTTTGGAGATACAGTAGCCTGCGATATAGAGCAATTCACTATACACAGTGGTGAGATATTGGGTATGGTAGGCAATAACGGTGCGGGTAAAACCACCCTGTTCCGTCTGATACTCGACCTTATAAAGGCTGATCAAGGTAGTGTGAATATAGGAGATATTAATCCTGCTGAATCAGAAGAATGGAAAAATACGACAGGTGCATACCTGGATGAATCATTCCTGATAGAATTCTTGACCCCCGAGGAATATTTCTCGTTTATCGGTAAAGTTTGCGGCATCAAAGATCCTACTTTAAAAGAGAGACTTTCCAAATATGAGCGCTTCATGAATGGCGAGGTAACAGGGCATAAGAAACTTATTAGAGATATGTCTGCGGGCAACAAACAGAAAGTTGGTATCATAGCCACATTACTTAATCAACCTGAGATAGTTATACTAGATGAGCCATTCAACTTTCTAGACCCATCCGGTCAGTCAATGCTCAAACGTATACTTAAGGAGTATAACGAAACAACAGGTGCAACAATCATTATAAGCAGCCATAACCTTTCGCATACGATAGACATATCCAGCAGAATTGCTCTTCTTGAACACGGGCGCATTATAAAAGATCTTGCCAACGATTCAGAACTAGCATCACAAGAACTGACAGAATACTTCGAAAACGCATAAATGATACCTACATAACAGTAGTTTGTATTTCTTACCATCATCATTATTAGGTATTTTCCATTTTCTTGAACCTGAAACAGCAACGAAGTACCATTTTTTGTGTACTTTTGCAGTTAGAATAAAAGATGCAAAAATATATTATATGAAATTATCAGAATTAAAGACAGGTGAAAGAGGTGTTATCGTAAAAGTTTTGGGCCATGGTGGATTCCGCAAACGCATCGTTGAGATGGGATTCATAAAGGGAAAAGTTGTTGAGGTTCTTCTCAATGCCCCACTCCACGACCCTGTGAAATACAAGATAATGGGCTACGAAGTATCACTGAGGCACGACGAAGCAGACATGATAGAGATCATCTCCATCGAAGAGGCCAAAATGCTTGAAAAAGGAGAAGATACGGTAGACGTTAAATCTGAAGTCATAAGTAGTGATGATGCTGACGAGCAACCACTTACAGACAAACAGCTGCACGATGCGGCAATGAAAAAAAGAAGAGTGATCAACGTGGCACTTGTTGGAAATCCAAACTGCGGAAAGACATCACTTTTCAATTTTGCATCTGGAGCTCACGAGCGCGTAGGCAATTACTCCGGTGTAACAGTAGATGCAAAAGAAGGGCATGCTGAATTCGAAGGTTATGAATTCAATCTTGTTGACCTGCCCGGCACTTATTCACTATCAGCATACAGTCCCGAAGAGATGTATGTAAGAAAACAAATCATAGACAAGACACCTGATATCATCATAAATGTGCTGGATGCGAGCAATCTGGAGCGCAATCTTTATCTTACCACGCAACTTGTTGACATGCATCTCAGAATGGTCTGCGCCATGAATATGTACGATGAGTTTGAGCAGCGTGGTGACAAACTGGATTACTATAAATTAGGACAGCTATTTGGTGTACCTTTCATTCCTACAGTCTTTAAGACAGGAAGAGGCGTTGATCTGCTGTTCCATACCATCATCAACATGTACGAGGGTGTAGACTTCATCGACAAAAAGGGTAACATCAACCCAGAAGTTGCAGCTGACATTCAAAACTGGCACAAGAATTACGAGAAACTCCACGGAGGTGATCATGTGGAGGATTTTGCTCACGGCAGCAGACCCAATAGGAGCGTTTTCAGACACATACACCTAAACCATGGCAGATTTATCGAAGAAGCAATAGACACGGTCAAGAAACAATTGCACGACGATGAACAGATAAGACATAAATACTCAACCCGCTATCTTGCTATCAAACTGCTCGAGATGGATGCCAGTGCCGAGCGCCTAGTGCATACTCTGCCCAATGGCGATAATATAATAAAAGTAAGAGATTTAGCGGCAGCCAAGATAAAAGAAGAGACCAAAGAAGACAGCGAGACAGCCATAATGGATGCTAAATACGGATTCATCAATGGAGCGCTCAAAGAGGCAGGATACGAAGAGGGAAAAGAGCAAGACACCTACCAGATGACCCATCTTCTCGACAGCATAATAACCAATAAATATATAGGTTTCCCCATTTTCTTCTTAATGCTGTACGTCATGTTTCAAGTAACATTCAGTCTGGGACAGTACCCAATGGACTGGATAGATTCAGGCGTAAGTGCCATTGGCAGTTTCCTAAGTCAGACCATGCCTGAAGGTCCGTTAAAGGCCATGCTTGTAGATGGCATCATCGGTGGTGTAGGTTCAGTCATCGTCTTTCTACCGCAAATACTCATCCTGTACTTTTTCATTTCATTTATGGAAGACTCCGGATACATGGCCCGTGCAGCATTCATCATGGATAAACTGATGCATAAAATGGGCCTTCACGGTAAATCATTTATCCCACTTATCATGGGTTTCGGGTGCAACGTTCCCGCCGTGATGACCACACGTACCATCGAGAGCAAGCGCAGCCGCATCATCACAATGCTCATTCTGCCCATGATGAGCTGTTCGGCCCGCCTACCAATATATATAATGATCACTGGCACATTCTTTGCCCTCAAATACCGCAGTCTTATAATGATATCACTCTACATTATAGGCATCGTGATGGCCATCATCATGAGCAGGATATTCAGTCATTGGATCATAAAAGGCGAAGACACCCCATTTGTTATGGAACTTCCGCCTTACCGATTCCCTACCAGTAAAGCCATCGGACGCCATACATGGGAGAAAGGCAAACAGTATCTCAAAAAGATGGGCGGCGTTATACTCGTGGCAAGTATCATCGTATGGGCATTGGGATATTTCCCGCACAATGATAAATTAAATGCGCAAGAGCAACAAGAGCAGAGCTATATAGGTCAGATAGGCAAAGTGATAGCCCCCGTATTCACCCCTCAGGGTTTCGACTGGAAACTCGATGTAGGCCTTGTTGCCGGTGTAGGTGCCAAAGAGATTGTAGCCTCCACCATGGGGGTTCTTTACTCAGACAAAAGCAACTATTCGGGTAAGAGCAACGACGACTCAGCCAAATACGCCAACATGTATCAGCAAATGAGCAAAGACGGCATCACGCCATTGATAGCCTTCTGTTATCTATTGTTTGTATTGCTCTATTTCCCATGTATAGCCACGATCGCGGCCATAAAGAACGAGTCGGGCAGTTGGAAGTGGGCACTCCTTGCTGCAGGATATACCACAGTATTGGCGTGGTGCATATCAGCCTCAGTATATCAGATAGGCAGTCTTTTTGTATAAATTTATGAAGATATTAGGAAACATTATTTGGCTCATTTTCGGAGGCTTCATCATAGCCATCCAGTATCTCATTAGCAGCATTCTGTTGATGATCACTATAGTAGGCATCCCCTTCGGCATTCAGACGCTGAAGTTTGCCGCGTTGGCCCTTTGGCCTTTTGGCAGCAGGGTGATAGAGCAACCGTCGGCAGGCGGATGCATCAGCACCTTGATGAATGTAATATGGATCTTCATCGGGGGAATCTGGATATGTCTGTCTCATCTGTTCTGGGGCATACTATTCTGCATCACCATCGTAGGTATTCCCTTCGGCAGACAGCACTTCAAGTTAGCACATATAGCCCTCGTACCGTTTGGCCGGAAGATAGTATAGAGAGGCGCCGATTATAAATGATAGGTCTAAAGATAAAACTAGCCACAACATGCATGCTGCAATATGCCGTGCTGGGAGCATATTCCACGTCACTTGGCAGATACCTTGTTGATATTGGCATGGGCAACAATATTGGATATTTCTATGCCATGATGGGCATCGTGTCTATTGTCATGCCCGCACTAATAGGCATCATCGGCGATAAATGGATTCAGGCCCAACACCTCCTTGGCATTTGCCATTTGATAGCCGCCCTAATGATGTTCGCCATCGCCTACTACGGATATAATTACCGCACAGACAGTTCATTCGCCATACTTTTCTCGCTATTCAGCATCAGTGTAGCACTGTATATGCCCACTATTTCGCTCGACAATTCCGTCACGCTCGATTTGCTTAGCAATGCGGGTATTGACACCATGAAATATTTTTCAGTGATACGCATGTTCGGCACTATCGGCTTTATCATCGCCATGTGGGCAGTCGACCTGCTTGGATATCAGACCTCCTATATGCAGTTTGTCACTTCGGGCATTATAGGAGTAATTCTTGCCCTCTTCACAAACATTCTACCCCACTGTCATACCCGCAAAAACAAAGAGAAAAAGTCGTTTTTCCATGCTCTCGGCCTTAGTGCCTTTAAGCTATTCAGGCAAAAGCAACTGGCCATCTTCCTCGTCTTCTCAATGCTCATCAATATCTGTCTACAAACCACCAATAGCTTTGCCAATCCCTTTTTCAACAGCTTTGCCACTGTCTCGCAGTTTTCGCATACCTTTGGCGTAAACCATTCCAACATTCTGATGTCTTTCGGTCAGATGAGCGAAACCCTCTTTATGCTCCTTGTGCCTTTCATGCTCAGACACCTCAGCATAAAGAAAGTGATGATCATATCCATGTTGGGATGGGCCATCCATTTCTCGATGTTTGCCTTTGGCAATCCCAGTGGCCGAATGTGGATGTTTGTCTTTGCAATGATATTATACGGTATGTCATTCGATTTCTTTTCTATTGCCGGCACCCTGTTTGTCGACGAAGTGGCCGACAGCAGCATGCGAGCCAGCAGCCAGGGTGTCTTTATGATTATGACCGGTGGTTTTGGCACAATGATAGGTACACTATGGGCACAGGTTACAGTCAACTGCTTCACGGTACAGACGAAGATGGCGGATAATCTATACACTACGGGCAACTGGAACACTGTATGGACCATCTTTGCTTTGTACGCCCTCATTATATGTATTATCTTTGCCGCCATCTTCAAACCTAAAAAGATAATATAACAGTTTTTTATTATCCACATATTTTGAGACATATGTAATATTACCAAGCTCTTTCTACTGTTTTGATTAGTGAGAGAGTGGCAAACTTTGTTTGCGAAATTATATTATCAATAAAATTAGGAATATTTCTACTTCGACAGAAAAATTCAGTCTAGCAAATTCACTAAACAAGAAAAATAGTGTCTACAAAAACCAAGAAAACACTCATAACGTAAACTATAACAGCATTATATTTGCGTCTAGTTATTATAAAATAAAAGAAGCCCCCTAATAGGAAGCTTCTTTTAATGTTGTTATATATTAGGCTGCTACTGCGATCCAGTCGTATATAAAGCTGCATACTCCGAAGAGGACTACGCCTGCTGTACATATGAAGAGAGCAAGTTTAGTATTGAAGTCGCTCTTAAATGTTGGTAAAGGAGCTTCATTCTTGTTGATGTACATAGCCTTGACAATAATAAGATAGTAGTAAAGACTCACTACTGTATTAATCAATGCTACAAAGACTACGAGATATACCCAGAATGTCTTAACCTGAAGTGCAGACATAAATACGAAGAACTTACTAAACATTCCTGCAAATGGAGGGATACCTCCAAGAGAGAACAACGCCAATGTCATAATGAATGATAATTTGGGATTGGTCTGGTAGAATCCATTATAATCATCGATGTCAACACTACCATTATTATTCTGCTCTACCACACTGATTATTGCAAATACAGCAAGGTTAGCTGCGACATAAACCAATATGTAATATGACAGAGTTGCTATACCCATCGCACTATTACCTATAACAGCCAGCATAATATATCCTGCCTGACTGATAGAACTGAAAGCCATGAATCTCTTAATATTTTTCTGGCGTATAGCAAATAAGTTAGCGATTGTGATACTCAAGACAACAACAATATCAAGCATATACTGCCAGTACTCTGACATAGGAGCAAATACCTTCATAAGGATTGTTGCAAGCGCAAAGGCTGCAGCGCCTTTAGAAACGACACTGAGATAGCCGGTAACAGTTGTTGGTGCACCCTGGTATGTGTCAGCTGTCCAAAAATGAAATGGCACAAGACTAATCTTGAATCCTAATCCACTGAAGAAAAAGACCATACCCATAATATTAAGAGCCATATTTTGAGAGTTACCTAATGCTCTAGCTACATCATCAAAGTATAATGTACCTACACTACCATATATAAATGATATGCCGTATAGCATCACACCACTAGAGAATACTGCTGTAAGAATAAACTTGGCAGCAGCCTCTGCAGACTCATTACTTTTCTTATCAAGAGCTACAAGACAAGCCATAGGTACAGATGCCATTTCAAGTCCTAAGAAGAACATCAGGAAATGTCCTGAACTTACCATTATGTTCATACCCAACAACGTTGAGACTAACAACATATAGAATTCACCTTCACGACTTTTTGTATCTTGACGTGAAAGCCACTGACGACTCTGAATGAGTACTATAAGTGTACCTACTGCAAGTATTGTCTTAAGGACACCTGCAGCAGCTGTAGTCTGATACATTCCACCGAAGGCTGAAACCGGTACCTGTGGCAGAATATTTATTATAATCTGCGCAAGCATCAATACGCACATCAACGGGTTAAACCATTTACGTTCTTTACCGTTGGAACAGAAGTCTGCAATGAATGTTATCACTAGGATAAGCATCAATGTTGCTTCCGGTATCATTTTTAAAAATTGACTGTAATCCATTTTCTAATATTTCAATTTTCAATCTTCAATTCTTATTCTCATTAGAGCGCTGCAACCATATTAATATGATCGATGATAGGGCCTATTGTATCACTGATAACATTGCTAGCCCATAATGGAGCTAGACCAAGACCTGCTACACAGAATATCAGTCCACAAACAGCAACTCGCTCATCCCATGTAGCATCTGTAAGTTTCTCGTATGCAGGATCTGCAACTTTCTGATATAGAATTTTGCCTACAACACGAAGGATATAGACTGCAGTTATAACAATACTTGTACAAGCTATTATTGTAGCTGTACGGTGGAACACATCTGCATTTGAGAACGATCCTATAAAAATTGTCATCTCTGCAACGAAACCTGAAAAACCAGGAAGACCTAGATTGGCAAGACCGGCTATTACATAGCCAACACCAAGGAATGGCATTATCTTCATCAATCCGCCCAACTTTCTAACATCTCGCGTATGTGTACGTCCGTATATCATACCGATAAGTGCAAAGAAGAGGGCTGTCATCAGTCCATGAGAAAGCATTTGCAGAACAGCTCCTGTACAAGATGTACGTGTCATCATAAGTAGAGCGAACAAAACTAGTCCACAATGGCTTACAGATGAATAGGCATTTATATATTTCAAGTCAGTCTGTACACAAGCTGACAAAGCTCCATAAACTACAGAAATAGTTGTAAGGATCAAGAAGACCCAACTTAGTTCTTTTGCTGCATAAGGCATAAGGAACATTGCTATACGGAAACATCCGTAACCTCCAAGCTTCATAAGTACTCCGGCATGGAGCATTGAGACTGCTGTTGGGGCTGAAGCATGACCATCAGGAGACCATGTGTGGAATGGAAACAAAGCACCAAGTACTCCGAATCCAACAAATACAAATGGGAAGAATACCATCTGCATATTCTTCGGCATTAGATGTCCATTTGCAATTTCCAATATATTCATTGTTGTAGCTCCACTGAAAAAGTAGATGCCTAGAATTCCAAGAATAAGCAATGCAGAACCTCCCATTAGCATAAGGGTAAGTTTCATGGCTGCATACTCTTTTGGTCCACTACCCCATACGCCAATAAGTAGGTACATAGGGATAAGAGCAACTTCGTAGAACATGAACATTGTGAACAAGTCTGTAGAAATAAAGAATCCATACACACCGGTTGAAAGAAGAGTAAACCATAGAAAATATTCTTTTGTAAGCGGTTTAAGTTTCCAAGATGCAAATGTACCTGTGAATACAATGATACTTGAAAGTAACAGCATAACTACTGAAATGCCATCTACACCTACAGAATAACAAATGTTTAATGGTTTAAACCAAGCTACGCTATATGCATACAGCATTGAATCTGTATTACCTGCATGGCGCTGTTGGATAAAATCGATAGTCAAATAGATAGAAAGAACCAATAACAGACTGGCTCCTGCCACCATCACACCACGCACTTGATTAAGGTTGCGAGAGAGCCATAGGCAAAGCAACATCAGTGCAGGGATTAATACGAATAGACTTAATATACTCATTTTTATCTAATTCTTTATAAACATATACATAACAACAATAATGTCAATGCTATTGTTCCTGTCAGGAACCATACTGCATACTGACGTACATCACCACTCTGCCATCCACGAATGGAATCGCCTGCTGCATTTGTGCCCCATGCCATAAAGTTCATCGTTCCATCAACAACGTGACGGTCGAACCATGCAATAGGTTTACTTATGCAACGGAATATTATCTTATGCGTAACAAACATCCATATTTCGTCTATATAGAAACGGCGATATGCAGCTTGATGCAGACGAGGGAATTTTTTAGCAAGGTAATCAGCAACAGGTGTTGTCTTACCACTATACATGAATGTTGCAAGGGCAATAGCAGATACAGCCAATATTGTAGAAGTAATAGCTACAGTCCAGTTGACATGGGTATCAAAACTCAATCCATTAGCTGATACAAAATGACCAAAAGGTATCCATCCGCAAAGAACAGTTATCAATGAAAGGAATATCAAAGGGAAGGTCATACATGCAGGAGCCTCGTGAGGTTTCTTTGCGCCTTCATTGATATGTGTTTCATAATATCCTTGTCCCCAGAATATAACATAATATAGTCTGAACATATAGAAAGCGGTCATACAAGCTATTCCGCTCATTATCATACCCATTGCAGGATGGAAGTTATAACATGCCACCAAGATCTCATCTTTAGAGAAGAATCCACTTAGTGGCCATATACCAGAAATAGCCAGACAACAGATAAGGAATGCTATATGTGTAATTGGCATATACTTATGCAGATTACCCATAAAGCTCTTCTCATTGCTTCCAACTGCCTCAATAATACAACCTGCACAAAGGAACAAACATCCCTTAAACATAGCATGTGTGAAGAGGTGGAACATTCCTGCCATATATCCCAAACCATAAGAATCAGCATACTCAGCTGTATGTGCTACAGTTCCTGTTGCAGCATCTGGCATAGAAACGCCAAGAGCAACAAGCATGAAACCAATCTGAGATATGGTAGAAAAAGCAAGAACTCTTTTTATATCGCTCTGGCAACAAGCTACTGCTGCTGCATAGAATGCTGTAAATGCAGCGATGTAAGCAATCCAGTGCAATTGAGCCGGAGCATATTGCACGAAAAGTGGGAACATACTAGCTACCAAATATACACCGGCAACAACCATTGTTGCGGCATGAATCAACGCAGATACAGGTGTTGGACCCTCCATTGCATCTGGTAACCATATATGCAATGGGAACATTGCACTCTTACCGGCACCACCAATAAACATAAGGAATAATGCTAAAGGCATCAACTGAGCTGCACCTGCAACTTTACCAGCCAATTCGGGCATTGCGTTAAGGTCGAAATTGAACGTCCCTACATAATAACTATATATCAAAATACCAATAAGGAAGAACAAATCAGCAAAACGTGTCACGATAAAAGCTTTCTTACTAGCTGCAACTGCAGTATGTTTTGGATAATAGAAACCTATTAGCAAATAAGAAGAAACACCTACTAACTCCCAGAAAAGATACATCTGGAATATGTTCGTTGCAACGACCAATCCTAACATTGACATTGTGAAAAGGCTCAAGAAGGCGTAATAACGCTGAAAACCTTTCTCACCATGCATATACCCAAAAGAGTAAATATGAACCATTAAACTGACAGTCGTTATAACGACCAACATCATCACTGAAATTGGTGTAAGTCTGAATCCGATATTAAACGTCAGTAGTTCACTAAACTTCAACCATGTAAAATTAAAAGGTGTTATTGTAGGAAATAATCCATCAGCTCCTCTGCCTTGTCCGAGAAAATACTCGAAAGCCGTGTAGTAAGAGAGACAAAATATTGTACCCAGAACAACAGTACCTATCATTCCCGCAACTTTGTGCGACATCTTCATACCAGCCAATCCTAACAAAACGAATGATAAAGCCGGTAGAAGGAGTATCAAAAATACATAACTGTAATCCATAAGTTTCTTTAATATTTCATGTTTTCAATACTGTTCACCTGATCGCTATGGAAATGACGGTAAACATTAATTATTATTGCTACAGCTACAGCTGTCTCTGCGGCACTGACACCAATGCTGAACAAAGAAAAGAAAAATCCTTCTAGCTGTCCAGGGAATAGTAAACGATTGAAAGCTGCAAAATTAATATCAACCGAATTGAGTACCAACTCGATAGAAATGAGCATGGTAATAAGATTGCGGCGTGTTACAAAACCAAATACGCCTATTCCAAATAATAGTGCTGATAGCACAAAATAAAATTCTACTGGTACCATACTTTATTTCTCCTTTCTTGAAATTACTATACCACCAATAATACAAGCAAGCAAAAATACTGAAATAAACTCAAACGGGAGTACATATTGGTACTTGTCTGAGCCCATCAGTGCATGACCTATTGTTCGCATAGGAACTTCTACATCTGCTTGCTGGGTAGCCATATATATGAATTTATTTTTTAACAACACTACTAATACCGTAGCAAGGCATGCTATTGTGGCAATCATACCACCTATCACATGGCCGCCCCTCAGACGTTCGATAAGTCCCTGAAGAGTACGTTTACTAACCAACTGTATTGCAAAGATATAAATCATCGTAATACCGCCTGCATAAACTGATATCTGAGCTGCACCCAGAAAGGTGTAGTCGAGCAGGAAATATAGCCCTGCAACTCCGAATAAAACAAACAGCAGGAATGTGGCTGCTCTCATTATTCGTTTTGTCGTAACGCACATCACGGCTGAACCGAGAATCACTACGGCAAGAATTATAAACACTACCATATTTGCCATTTTATTTATCCTCCTCTTTCTTTTCTACCTTAACAGCCTCTGCTTCTTCAGCTTCTGTTGCCTTTGGAGCTTCAGGTTCAACATAAGGTTTGTAAATATTAAGATGCTGAACCAATTTTGTACGATCAAAAACTGAGTTCTCAAAATCATTTGTAAACTTGATTGCATCATGTGGACAAGCATTAACGCATAACTGGCAGAACATACAATCACCTAGATCATAAACATAATCTTTCAATATACGTTTCTTTTTACCGTCAGCTGTCTCTACCATTTCTGGTATTACCTTTATTGTTCCATTAGGACATGCTATCTCACATAATTTGCAAGCTACACATTTATTGTTATCCTCTTCGTCGTGAGGCATAACCAATAGTCCGCGATGGCGCTCAGCGATATGCACTGTCTTACGGTTCTCAGGGTACTGCTCGGTCACTTTCTTTGTGAAATATTCACTCATAGTGACACGCAAACCTGTAAGTAATGACTTAACAGCGTCTGATATCCCTCCGAAATATGATTTGTTATTTTCCATTTTCTATTCCAATATTAAAAGTGCCAACCGAGAGCTACTACTATTGTCATTATGACAAGATTCAGCAAACTTAACGGCATTAGATATTTCCATTCTAACTTCAATATTTGGTCAATACGGAGACGTGGATAAGTCCACTTAATCCATAATAATACCCATACTAGCAAGAATGTCTTACCAAGGAACCAAACTATACCAGGTATATAATCCATTACTTGATTAAAACCTGCAAGTCCGGCAATATGCAATGGCATCCATCCACCCAAGAATACTGTCGCAGCAATACCTGCTATAATAAACATATTAAGGTATTCAGCAAGATAGAAGAAACCAAATCCCATACCTGAATATTCTGTATGATAACCTGCTGTCAACTCACTCTCTGCCTCAGCAAGGTCGAACGGTCCACGGTTTGCTTCAGCATTACCAGAAACCAAAAATATCAAAAATGCTATTATTGCAGGTATATGCCCTTTGAATATAAGCCATGAATCACTCTGTGCTTGTATTATTCCTGACAATTGCATAGTTCCTGTAAGTGCTACAGCTGAAATAAGACACAATCCTAGAGACATCTCATAAGATATCATCATCACAGCTCCACGCATTGCAGATATAACTGAATATTTATTATTGGATCCCCATCCCGCAAGGAAAATACCAACTATACCAAGACTGGAAATAGCTGTTATAAGGAATACGCCAACATTAAAATCGAGAATTGATGCTCCCTTGTTCCAAGGCATAAAGGAGAATGCTCCTACAGAACCAATAAGAACTAAGAACGGTGCTATTACATAAAGCAGCTTATCAGATTTGTCGACTGGGAAAATCTCTTTTATAAGCATTTTCACTACATCGGCAAAAACCTGGAAAATGCCCCATGGGCCTACTCGCATAGGGCCTAGACGGCACTGAAAATAAGCGCAGACTTTACGTTCCATAAAGATAAGTGCGATAGCAAGAAGGGCGTAAGCTGTAAGAATAAGCAGACCCACGATAACGCACTCAATAAGGATTGACCAGAAACTACCTAGACCTAATGTAGTACGAAGGAGACTGTCAAACCATGTTGTTATTATACTAAAGTCAAACATTGTATTTTATTATTTTATCTGTCAATATCTGGGATAACGTAGTCAAGTGTCGCACCTACTGATATCAAATCGGCAATTTTCTCACCGCGCAAGATTTCATCCATTGCTGATACCAAAGGCAGACCCATTGCGCGGAACTTAAGACGATATGGTTTTTTATCACCACGGCTATCCAAATATACGCCTATTTCTCCACGGCTTCCTTCGCAACTCGTGTACCACTGTCCTTCAGGAACCTTTATAATTGGTTTCTGCTTAATATAGAACTCTCCTTCCGGAATGTTGTCAATAAGTTGTTCAAGTATACGAACGCTCTGTTTCATTTCGTCCATACGCACCTTATATCTATCAAAGCAATCACCATTATTATAGGTTATCTCGTTCCAGTCTATTTTATCATACATGCCATAAGAATGATTCTTACGAACATCATTATGCCATCCTGAAGCACGACCTGTACCACCTGTACATCCATAAGATATCGCATCTTCAAGAGACAATTTTCCTACACCTACGAAACGATTATTTGTGATAACATTTCCTGTAAAGATATCATCAAACTCTTTAAATTTAGGTTTGATATAGTTACAAAGTTTCTTTACATTACTTACGAAATTAGGGTCTATGTCTTCTTGACATCCACCTATTCTATAATAATTTTGTATTAATCGCCCACCGGTAGTCTCTTCCATAACATTAAGCACTTCCTCACGATCACGCATACCATATATAAATGCAGTAAGTGCACCTAAGTCTTGAGCGCAACAGCTATAGAACAAAAGATGAGAGTCTAGACGCTGTAATTCATCCATTATTGTACGGATGTATTTAATACGGTCTGATAATTCAACTCCCATAGCCTCTTCGACGACAGAGACCAAAGCATGACGATTCATCATAGCGCTTAAATAATCAAGACGGTCTGTAAGCGCAAGAGTTTGAGGATATGTATAATCTTCACACATTTTTTCAACGCCTCTATGTATATATCCACAATGAGGATATATTTTTTGAACTGTCTCACCGTCAAGTATCGTTTGCAAACGAAGTACACCATGTGTAGCCGGATGCTGAGGGCCTATATTTATAACATAATCATCATCAGCGAACAACTTGTGCTGGGTTGCAACAAGATTACCATTTTCATCAAGGTTCCATTCATTAGTATAATCTGGTTCTGGATCAGACTCAAGAGTATATTTGTTATTTTCAGGACTCATATCATAATCCTTACGAAGTGGATAACCTTCGAAATCGCTTCTTAAAAATAGGCGGCGCATATCAGGATGTCCCAGGAATTTAATACCTAAGAAATCATATACTTCCCTTTCTAAAAAATCTGCACTTTTCCAAATTTTAGATACAGTAGGAATATAAGCATTATCACGATCTCCACCGGCAATCATCTTAACACTTATACGCTCATGATTACCAGTATTCTCTAATATATAGATACATCCTAATCCTTCTTCTCCAAAATCTTCACCTACTATAGTCACAAGGAAGTCGAAATGTTTTTCGCTCTTAAGTTTTGCCATCTCTTGGGCAAAATTATTTAATTCGAATACTTTATTTTCAAGTTTCATAGCTTCCTTACTTATTTATATTATTCTTAAGATCCTCATCTGTAACGATGATAGGTTTCTTTTCTTTATGGTTTGCCCCACCAAAGAATTTTTCCACCTTAACTTTACGTTGTAGTTGCATCATACCATAAAGGATTGCTTCTGGACGTGGAGGACAACCTGGAATGTATACATCAACAGGTACAATCTCATTAATACCACGCACAACGTGATAACTTGACTTGAAAGGGCCACCAGAAATGGCACATCCGCCAACAGCAATAACATACTTTGGCTCAGCCATTTCATCGTATAAACGTTTCATTACAGGTGCCATCTTATTTGTTATTGTCCCTGCGCACATTATCAAATCTGCTTGACGTGGAGAGTTACGAGTAACCTCAAAGCCAAAACGCGCAAAATCGTAACGAGCACAACCGACGGCCATAAACTCGATACCACAACAACTAGTGGCAAAAGTAAGAGACCAAAGAGAGTTAGAACGCCCCCAGTTGATCATCTGATCTAGCGAGCCAGTAATGACATTGACGCCACCTTCATGTAATTCCTGAGCAATTTTCTCAAGGGAATCATTATCCTTAAACTCTGCGTAAGGAATGCTTTTGATGTGTGGTTTTCTTACTTCCATTCCAAAGCTCCTTTCCGCCAAGCATAAGCCAGGCCAAACACCAGTACTAACAAGAAGAACCCAATGCTAACCAAAGCCATAGGTCCAAAGTCCTTAACTACCACTGCCCATGGATATAGAAAGACGGTTTCCACATCAAACATGAGAAAGAGGATTGCGAAGAGGTAGTAACCTATATGTACAGGTAACCAAGAAGAACCGCGTGTAGGAATACCACACTCAAACGGTTCGCCTTTCACCTTGTTATAGGAGCGCGGACCGATAAGCTTAGCAATAACATAAGCCGCTACTACCAGAAAAATTGCCGTTATCAAAACGGTGATTAACAAAATGAAATAATCCATATATGTATTATAATATATTATATTGTTTCGCTTTAGCGGCTGCAAAGGTAGTAAATTTATCGCAAAGAATAAAATGATATTTATATTTTATTTTGGCATTTATGCATTTTTCTGCATTTTATTTTTTACAACTAAGCAAAAAGAACGATTTATTAGTTTTTAACAAATAAAAAATCAATGATGAAACTTAATAAGTCCTCTCATTGGACTTTTTTCAATTAATCCAATTGTATATTCTTCTTCTTTTGCAGCCTCGATCAATTCTTTACTATAATAGAAGGCCACGCTACCTATTGCACCAACTTTAAGATCTCTACGATTATATTGAGAAAGATTATATCTAAAAAATGATCTGAAATTATCCACAACTAATTGATGCAGAGCGTCATTATTAAGATGCCGACGAATAAAAAGTGACGTTGATGCCAAATATCTATTAGCTAGCGGTTGACGGTAAATCCTATCGATTATATCTGTTAAGGTAAGCTGACTTTCTCTTAAATATTCGTCTCTAATTTGTGAGGATAATTTACCTTTAAATATAGCATTCAAAAATAATTTCCCCAACACGGCTCCACTACCCTCATCCCCCAATATATATCCAAGAGGAGATGTGTTCATTTTAACATTTTGTCCATCATAAAGACACGAATTAGAACCTGTTCCCAAAATACAGGCTATGCCATACTGGGTTCCACATACAGCTCTTGCTGCAGCCAGGAGATCTCCATTTGTTTCTATCTCTGAGTGTGGAAAAACTTCTGACATAAGTTTTTTCATTTTAGGTATCATTTCTGCTCTACATCCAGAACCATAAAAGCAAACTTTATCAATGTCCATATCTCCGAGTTTCGGTAACAATTCATCATTTAATATACCACGTATAGAATCGCAATCCTGATGAAAAGGATTGATTCCTTGAGTTGCAGTTTCTATTACTATATCACCGTCATCTTCTAGACACCAGTCTGTTTTCGTAGAACCACTGTCGGCTATCAATATCATATACTTATATTTTTGTTTTGCAAAGTTAAAACTTTCAATTGAATAAATTGATTTTATTTAATAAAAAGGTTCGTTTTTACAATTAAAAACAGGCATTTATTATTTGTAATCAGGAAAAAAGAGTAACTTTGCAAAACAAAATGAATGTTTCTATTAAACTATGAAGAAAGAGATTACACCAAAAAGTAATAAAGTAATGCCTGCTGAATGGGAAAAGCAATCAGCTATTATGCTTACTTGGCCTCATAAAGACACGGACTGGCTTCCTATCTTGGACAGAATAACAGAAACATACCTAGAAATAGTACGTGAAATAATACAGACAGAGAATATTATAATTGTCGCCCCTAAAGTAGATGTCATAAAGCAAGCTATTTCGTCGAAGATTCCGAATGCAGAGGAAAATAGAATTCTTTATTTTGAATGCCAGACTAATGATACATGGGCACGTGATCATGCTTTCATAACACTTAGAGACGGCATTAAAATTTATTATCTTGATTTTAAATTTAATGGCTGGGGTGAAAAATTTGAATCTTATAAAGACAACAAGATAAACGAGCAATTATTTAGGACAGGGCTATTGAAAGGAGAATACATTAATCATCTTGACTTTGTACTTGAAGGTGGTTCTATAGAAAGCGATGGACATGGCACAATTTTTACTACTTCAAATTGTTTGATGGCTCCGAATCGTAACCAGCCTCTGTCTAAAGATGGAATTGAGGAAAAGTTAAAATTATATCTAAATGCAAAACGTATAATTTGGATTAATCACGGCAGTCTAATAGGTGATGATACTGATGGACACATTGACACTCTCGTAAGAATAGCGCCAAATGATACCTTGTTATACGTAAGTTGCAGTGATAAAAATGATCCTCAATACGGAGATCTGAAAGCCATGGAAGAAGAACTCAAGAATTTAAAAACAATTGAAGGAAATTCATATCGTTTACTTCCTCTTGAAATACCTTCACCAATATACAATGAAGGAGAAAGGTTACCGGCTACTTATGCTAATTATCTTATAATAAATGGTGCAGTAATTGTACCTACATATGGTCAAGATGACAAGGATTCTAAAGCTATTGAAACTATTGCAAAGGCATTTCCAAATAGACAAATAAAAGGTATAGATTCAAATAATATAATAATACAGCACGGATCAATTCATTGCTGCACTATGCAACTATATTAATAAGGAGAAAAAATATGAATGGCATTAAAATCGGTTTGATACAACAACATAACAATGCAGATAAAGCAGACAACATCAGCCGTCTTATCAAAAGCATTGAGGCTCTTGCAAGCAAAGGAGTACAACTTATAGTAATGCAAGAATTACATAATTCGCTATACTTCTGTCAAACAGAGAACGTTGAATGTTTTGAACTTGCAGAAACTATACCAGGACCATCGACTGAGTTATACGGGAAAATTGCGAAAGAGAATAATGTCGTAATAGTTACGTCACTATTTGAAAAGCGAGCAGTTGGGCTATATCATAATACAGCCGTGGTAATAGAAAAAGATGGTTCTATAGCTGGTAAATATCGAAAAATGCATATACCAGACGATCCTGCATACTACGAGAAATTCTATTTTACTCCTGGTGATTTGGGATTTAAACCGATCCAGACATCTGTTGGTCGTTTAGGGGTATTAGTATGTTGGGATCAATGGTATCCTGAAGCAGCACGTTTGATGGCACTTCAGGGTGCTGATATACTAATATATCCGACTGCAATAGGATTTGAAAGTAGTGACACTAATGAAGAAAAGCAACGTCAGCGTAATGCATGGCAAACTATACAACGTGGCCATGCTATAGCTAATGGACTACCTGTTGTAGCTGTTAACCGTGTAGGATATGAACCAGACCCATCTGGAGTAACTGGTGGTATTCAATTCTGGGGAACTTCATTCGTTGCAGGTCCACAGGGAGAAATTCTAGTACAAGCATCAGAAAGTGAAGAAAATCTAATAACCGTTGATGTTGATCTTTCGCATAGCGAAAACGTTAGACAATGGTGGCCATTCCTAAGAGACAGACGAATAGACAAATATAGCGATATAACAAAGCGATTTATTGAACAATAAAAGCAAACTTATATATTATAACCAACCAAATAAAAGTTTCAGATTATGTCAACAAACTTAAGATTCCAGGTGGTGGAAGAAGCTTTCAATAAAAAAGCCATTGAGGTGAATGTACCCAACGAACGACCATCAGAGTATTTCGGCAAAAACGTTTTCAATCGTGAAAAGATGTACAAATACCTGCCGACAAATGTTTACGCCAAACTAGTTGACGTTATTGACAATGGTACTCGCCTTGATCGCAGCATCGCAGATGCAGTAGCAACAGGTATGAAAGAATGGGCCATGGAGAATGGTGTGACACACTATACTCACTGGTTTCAACCTCTTACAGAAGGAACTGCTGAAAAGCATGATGCCTTTGTAGAGCATGATGGTAAAGGTGGTATGGTAGAAAGTTTCTCAGGAAAACTACTTGTGCAACAAGAACCAGATGCGAGCTCATTCCCAAACGGTGGTATACGCAACACATTTGAAGCTCGAGGATATTCAGCATGGGATCCGACATCGCCCGTCTTCATTATGGATGATACATTATGCATACCGACCATTTTTATTTCATATACGGGTGAAGCTCTTGACTATAAAGCCCCTCTATTACGAGCATTACGTGCGATAGACTCAGCGGCTACTGATGTTTGTCATCTATTCTATCCAGAAGTAAAAAAAGTTCAAACGAACCTTGGTTGGGAACAAGAATATTTTCTTGTTGACGAAAGCTTATACAGCGCACGCCCGGACCTAGTTCTTACTGGTCGTACTCTAATGGGGCATGAATCAGCAAAGAATCAACAAATGGACGATCATTATTTCGGTACAATTCCAGACAGAGTACAGGCTTTCATGAAAGATCTTGAAATACAGGCGCTAGAACTTGCGATACCCTGCAAGACACGTCATAACGAGGTAGCTCCAAACCAATTTGAACTAGCACCTATTTACGAGGAATGCAATCTCGCTGTAGACCATAACATGTTATTGATGTCGTTAATGAAAAAGATAGCACGCAAACATGGATTCAGAGTCTTGCTTCATGAAAAACCTTTTGATGGTATAAATGGTTCTGGGAAGCATAACAATTGGAGTTTATCCGCTGACAATGGTAAATTACTATATTCACCAGGAAAAACGCCTGAAGAGAATTTACGTTTCATAACATTTATCGTTGAAACCCTTATGGGTGTCTACAAGCACAATGGATTACTGAAAGCATCAATAATGAGTGCAACTAACGCGCACCGTCTTGGAGCCAATGAGGCACCACCTGCTATAATCTCTTCGTTTCTAGGTGAACAATTGACAGAAGTTCTTAACCATATAGAAGAATCTGATAAAGATGAGCTATTCAATCTTAAAGGAAAACAAGGTATGGAATTGGATATTCCACAGATACCGCAGTTGATTATTGATAACACAGACCGTAACCGTACATCACCATTTGCTTTTACAGGAAACCGTTTTGAATTCCGTGCGATTGGTAGTGAAGCAAACTGTGCGTCTGCAATGATTGCTTTAAATACAGCTGTAGCTGAATCGCTAAATGATTTCAAAAAACGAGTAGACACACTTATTCTTAGAGGAGAACCAAAGATTAGTGCTATTATTGATGTATTAAGAGAAGATATCAAGACATGCAAACCAATACGTTTTGATGGCAATGGTTATTCAGATGAGTGGATTGAAGAAGCAAAGAAGCGAGGACTTGACACAGAAAGAAGCTGTCCTGTAATATTTGAAAGATACCTAGATTCTGAAAGCATCAAGATGTTTGAGAATATGAAGGTAATGAGTAAGAAAGAACTTGAAGCTCGAAACGAAGTGAAATGGGAAACTTATGTTAAGACCGTACAAATAGAAGCTCGAGTAATGGGAGATCTATCTATGAACCATATAATACCTGTAGCCACTCACTATCAAAGTCAATTAGCTAAGAATGTAGCCTATCTGCGAGATATATTTGATGCAGATAAAGCGAAGAAATTATCAGCACGTAATATGAAGATTATTGAAGAAATTGCAGAGCGTACAGAAAAAATTGAAAAATATGTCGAAGAATTAGTTAACGCTCGCAAGATTGCAAATAAGATAGATCATATAGAAAAGAGAGCTATCGCATACCATGATAAGGTAGAGCCCAAAATGGAACTTATACGTCACGAAATTGACTGCTTGGAAATGATAGTGGAAGATGAGTTATGGACACTTCCAAAGTATCGTGAACTTCTTTTCATAAGATAATAGTATACTATATAAATAAGGTGAAGCTTTGAATAAGTTTCACCTTATTTTTATTTGTAAATTCAATAATATTTAATTATTTATCTAAATTGTAATAGACTTGAGTTCAAAGACTCTTGAAGCGATAGCATAGGCAGCTTCATCACAACAACGTGAGAAACTAGGCCAATCATTAAAATCAATAAAACAATAAGACCCATCTGATCTTACAATACAGTCTCCGCCATATATATCAATATCAACCATATCAGCCAAACGTTCTGCATCATTTTGCATAGAGGATATATCGAAATCATAATACATAGCTGCATCATTCAATCTTTCATCTCCAAACTTAGACTGTCCATCGTCAGTAGGATAATAATATCTAAAGAAATCTACACCTCTAACTCCATAGAACTTTACCAAATCACCTTTTACATTAGCACTTACCACCACACTTGATATACCACGTCTACGCATTGCCTCTATGGCATTAGCCTTTTCTTTTTCATCTTTTACATATACAACATCATCTTTTGATTGAGCTGCTGCATCACCCCGTTTTATCCAATACCCATATTTACTTATAGTCCTTGGAACCGGTATTCCACCCTGTTTCATTGTATTATCCAAAAGAGAGCGTGTACACCTTTCCACACCATAAGCACTATTTATTACTATTGCTCCGTCATCCTCATGCGACTTAAGAATTTCTATTGTCTGAGGAAGACGCCCCATTGACAAATAAATATCAGCATAGTCATCCATTTTTAGGAACGACTCGCTTACCGTACGCACAGCATACCCTTTCTCCGATAGGAGTTTAACTACACTTCTAAGAATTGCAGCATCTTTTTCAACAGAATTTGGAGAGAACCGTTCAGCCCTCCCTATTGCTAGTATCTTTTTCATCTTTCTTGCAAGAATATTTCAGCCTTGATTATATCATCGGCATGGTCTATATCCATTATTTTATTCATAGGATAAGCCTTTAACCTCACCCCATCAGCAATCAATGCCCGCTGGAAGTTTCTCATACGACTTTCGCCTCGATCTATGCAATGTTTTAAGGTATCAAGAGCCTTTGGCGTTAGTCCATATATACCTCCTGAAATATACCGGTAATCATTATTTTCATCAAAAAAGCCTGTTATATTGAATTTTTGGTCAACACCAACATACAAAGGCTTTTCATCATCAACATAATCTGTTACTCCCATAAGACCATCTGCACTATTTTCTTCAAGTAACATTTTAAACCGTTTTATATATTCTGAAAACATTTGCTCTTTAAAAATAGTATCCACTGTAGTTAAACAGAATGGTCCATCGCAAAGATAAGGACTTATCTCATAGAAGCTATGCATAGAACTAGACGTACTTTTAACTACGAACCTAATAGGAACAGGCATGCCATTAAGACCTTCTTTCTGTAATTTCATGAGATGCTTACTTACCATTGTTGTTATATCATTACAAATAACGACTATTTCAGTAGCATCATTCTCCATAAAGACACGTATCAGTCTGTCTATAAGCTTTTCATCAGCCACCTGTACTAGAGGCTTTGGTACTTTAACACCTTCAGCAGTGAGCCTGGATCCTTCACCTGCAGCTATAATTGCGAACTTCATTATTTTATATTGCGTATAATTTTGTGCAAAAATAATCATAATTGTTGAAATAATGAAATTTCAGATGACTTAAATTAATTAATATAAACAAGTATAATAAAGGAGAGCAATAATACATGATATATATCCATTAAGTCTTTAAGGATTATTTACCAAGGTGATTTACCTTTTGCCTTCAGTGAATACTTAACAGACTGACTATCAGATAATTTGGCTGAAGGCAAATTTAGTCAGGTGAGAATCCACAGTTTAAGCCCTTTTTAGATAAAGCAACAATTAAAGTATTACAGACCATCTGTTTGTTTTGAATAGATTGAAAAAATACGAATGTGCAAGTAAGTATAACTTAATACCTCTAAAACAAGCCTATCAATATTAATAAGACATTAATAATAAACTGCAAAAACTATACTCTTTAAGCTTTCGACCTAGGTAGAACGATTGTGCGACCTACGTCAAATGATCGTTTGACCTAGGTCGAAAGTTCAAAAATAATCATGATGGTAGTAAGGAAGCAATATTTTTGCACATTAAAAGGTGTCTTTTTATTATATACTAAAGTCTATTCGCATATATAAATATTAGTATAAAAACAAAATCCCCTAAACATATAAAATTAGGGGTTCGATTCTCTTCTCAAAATTGCCTTCAGCCAAATTATCTGATAGTCAGTCTGTTAAGTGCCCACTGAAGGCAAAAGGTAAATTACCTTGGTAAATAATCTTCAAAGACTTATGGTTGCTATAATAATTCCTCTTCAACATCTCAGTATCTGGAAAATTAATAATATATATCAGAAAATACCGAGAAATATGGGGCGAATAGCCACTCATGATGAGTGGCTTCAGGATAAATATGCTAAATATCCTTTATCATATACATTTCCTTTATTATGGTTCATATTTAATTTTCCCAATATCTCTGTTATTGATTTTGTTGATATACTGAAGAATAGTTAGTGCGGAGATGAATTTTGGTATATTCTCTATTCTAAAATACGGTCAAAAGAAGATACATCATTAAATGTATATAAGCAGAAGAAACGGCAAAAGCATATGTAATTGGCAAAAAGGACAAAATATGATCCTCAATTCATTACAAAAAAGCACTAATAGCTAGATTAGCATATATGATTAAGCACTCCTCAAAAACTATAGAAAATCAACCTCTACATTTTTATCTGGCATTTCTCCTTTTCGACTCCTCGCTTTTTTACGGTACTCTTTGGGGGATATACCTACATATTGTTTAAAGTATTTGCCAAAAAAAGATTGAGTTGGGAATGATAACCTTGCAGCAATTTCCTTCACACTGACATTAGTATACTCAAGCATCTGTTCAGCATCCATTATGACACGATTTATAATCCACTTAAGAGCCGTAACACCTGATTTTGATTTTACTATCTCTGAAAAATAACTATATGAAAGACATTGTTCTGATGCATAAAAAGCTACATTTCGCTCTTTACGATAATGCATGTCTAACGAAACTACAAAACGCCGCATTACTTCATCGTTTCTATCAGGTGCTTTTATATCCAACGGTTGATTAATAAGATATATGTTTATTATCTCATAAAACAAGGTTCGCATCTGAGACTTAATTAGTTCTGTGAAAATAATTATCCTACTATTATCTATCACAGAGCTAGATTCTTCGTTTATACGTTTTTCTATAGATAGCATTGTTGACAATATATATTTATATTGTTCGTCTGTAAAAGTAATCAAAGGATTATCCTTTATATACATTTGATTTTTCACATCTACCATATTATATAATATAGACATTATATAATCCATTCTTGGTTTAATAACAATTCCTTCAAAATCATCACTAACGCTTTGAATTTGAATTAAACCTGATGGAGAATATAAAAATATATCCTTTTTTTTCAGGTCATACTGGCCAAATCCGGTCTTAATTTTTATATATCCGGATGTACATAATACAACTCCTACCATATCTGTTATGGTAAGTAATTTACCTGATTTTAAGAACTGAGGTCCATCTTCAGGCAAATGATGGTATTCAAATGGCAGTTGTAAACTGTTCTGCTTATTACTTCCTAATATCATAAATTCTATTTTTAAAACTTTATTTCGGTACAAATATAGTAAATTATTGAAATATTTATAAAAGACTTCATCTATTTTTATATCTAATTTGGCAAATAGAACACTTTACGGTTATTATCAATCTTGCCAATAGCAACTATTAGCACTAATTTTGCAGCGGTTATTTAGAACAATATTTTATAAACGATGAATACAAACAAATTTATTATGTTCCTATTAGGAGCAACTCTCATCACAAGTTGCTCATCAGGAAAGAAGGATGAGACGGCAGCTCCTATTGGCGTCAAAGTTATGACAGTAAACAGTTCAACTGATGCGACTAACAAAAGTTATATCGGTACTGTGGAAGAATCTTATGGTTCACAGCTGAGTTTTTCGACAATGGGCACAGTTGCTCAAGTATTCACAGACGAAGGTAAAGCTGTACAAAAAGGACAAGTACTAGCAGTACTAGACAAGTCTACACTAAAGAACAGCTATGACATTGCCCAATCTACCTTAAAACAAGCAAAAGATGCTTATCACCGACTTAATACTTTATACAAGAAGGGCAGCTTACCAGAAATAAAACTCATAGAAGTACAGACACAGCTTGCACAAGCAGAAGCAGCCGAACGTATTGCATTAAAAAACTTAAGTGATTGTGTTCTTAGAGCTCCTTTCAGTGGATACATATCTAAGCGTACAGTGGATATAGGAAATAACGTCATGCCAGGGGTCGCTTGTTTCAATTTAGTTAAAATTGATCAGGTCAAAATAAAGGTTTCTGTTCCAGAAAAAGAAATATCAGGGGTTAGAATAGGACAATCTGTAAGATTTTCAGTTGGTGCACTAGACAATCGCAGCTTTATTGGTATTGTAAAAGAAAAAGGTGTACAAGCCAACCCATTAAGTCATACATATGATATAAAATTAGAGCTTTCTAACAGAGACCATTCACTACTACCAGGTATGGTATGCAGCGTTATGATGAGTCGAAAAAATGGTGAGAAAGCCATAATAATACCTCAAGATGATGTTCTCATAGACGGTGATGGCTCTTATGTATGGATAGTAGAAGGCAACTCTACCCACAGGCGTAGTGTTATTACAGGTGGAGTAACTGATGCAGGAACAATAATTACGTCAGGTCTAACAGATGGAGAGCAGATTTTAACAGCAGGACTGAATAAGGTGAGCGAAGGCTCTAAAGTTAAAAAAGACTGATAATGAAAAAGAATAAATTAGATATTATCGAAGCAGTGATGCACTACCGTAGCATCATGCTTCTGATATTGGCAGCATGTATTATGTTCGGTATACACTCACTTATTTATATGCCAAAAAATGAGTTTCCTACTTTCACAATCCGACAAGGGGTCGTAGTAGGTGTATATCCCGGAGCTACCTCTGCAGATGTAGAAGCTCAATTAACAAAACCTCTTGAAAAATTCTTATGGGGATTTAAGGAGATAAAAAAATCAAAAACATACTCACAAACGAAAGATGGTGTATGCTATGTATTTGTTGAGCTTAACGATAACGTTAAAGATAAGGATGAATTCTGGAGTAAGTTCAAACATCGTTTACAACAGTTCAAAACAGAATTGCCTCCAGGCGTGATGGCTCTTATAGCAAATGATGACTTCGGTGATACATCTGCTATGCTTATTACGTTAGAAAGCAAAAATAAGACTTATCATGAGTTACACAACTATATAACAGACTTACAAGACAGCCTGAGAGTATTGCCATCTATAGCCAATCTACGTGTCTATGGAGAGCAACAGGAACAAATAGGAGTCTATATAGACCGTGATCGACTTTCGACCTATGGCATTAACGCTGCGACTATATTGGCTAATATGCAGGCACAGGGAATGACAATAATAAGTGGTAATGTAGACGACAAAAAAACTGTACGCCCTATCCATATCCAATCCAACATGAGTACAGAGAACGAAGTTGCTCAACAAATAGTGTATTCTGATCCAACAGGAAATGTGGTACGTCTACGAGATATTGCTACAATAAAACGAGAATATCCAGAGTCCGACTCGTATATAAAAAATAATGGAACAAAATGTATTGTACTATCTCTTGAAATGAATGAAGGCAATAACATAGTACACTTTGGAGATCAGGTCAAAGATATTATCAAGAATTTTAAACGTTCACTGCCATCTGATGTATCAATATATCCAATTACAGACCAAAGCACATTAGTAAACCATTCTATAATAGAGTTCCTTCAGGAATTATTTATATCCATTTGTTCTGTAATATTTGTAATAATGCTACTATTACCAATGCGTGTAGCAAGTGTAGCAGCAGCTACGATACCAATGGCTATACTTATGGCTTTAGGAGTTTTTATGGCCTGCGGCATCGAACTTAATACGGTAACTCTGGCGGCTCTTATAGTAACCTTAGGAATGATTGTTGATAATAGCATCGTCATCATTGACTGTTATATAGAGAAAATTGACAGCGGAATGAGCAAATGGCATGCGGCATCATTATCCGCAAAAGAATTTTTCTCTTCAATATTCAGTGCCACTCTTGCTATATCTATTACATTTTTCCCATTGTTACTTACAATGAGAGGGCAAATGCTTGATTTTGTAAAATGGTTTCCTATAGCAGTATCTATAATACTAGGAGCATCATTGCTAGTTGCTGTATTTGTTGTTCCATGGATGCAATACACTTTCATAAAAAAAGGATTAAAAAAAGATGAATGTGAAAAGAAGAAGCATAAAACATTTTTGGATATAATGCAACACTATTATGATATATTAATATCTGCATGTTTCCGCCATCCTTTTGTAACTCTTGGGATTGGAGCAATATCTGTTGTAATAGGAGCATCATTATTTTCAAGACTTCCTTCAAAACTAATGCCTAGAGCAGAACGAAACCAGTTTGCTGTTGAAATGTACCTTCCATCAGGCACTGCTATAGAGCATACAGCCTCGATTGCTGATAGTTTAAGTCACATGATGAAAAAAGATCCAAGAGTATTAAATATAACGACCTTTTACGGTAGCGGCTCTCCCCGATTCCAAATGAGTTATGCGCCACAATTGGGTGGAACTAATTTTGCCCAGTTCATTGTAAACACAGAAAATGATAAAGCAACAGAAGCTTTACTAGATAAATTTACGCCATTATACTCTAATTACTTTGCTAATGCTCAAGTACGTTTCAAACAACTTGACTATTCAGATACAAAAGCACCTTTAGAAATAAGATTCAGTGGTAGTAATTATAC
Organism: Prevotella sp.; assembly: GCA_041907685.1. Classification (GTDB taxonomy): domain Bacteria; phylum Bacteroidota; class Bacteroidia; order Bacteroidales; family Bacteroidaceae; genus Prevotella. The sequence continues at coordinate 284,136 of JAYRGU010000001.1, forward strand.
GCAAATACACAAAGCCGTGGACGAGGCTATGAAAATTATGCGTAAAGACACTGATTTAATACTTGTTCGTAGCAACTTTGAAGGAACGACTAGTGGGCTAAATGTTATAATGAACAGTGACGAGGCGGACAGACTTGGAATAAGTAAATCATTACTAGCAATGAATCTTGCAACAAGATTTGGTGATGGTATACCAATGACAACTGTCTGGGAAGGTGATTATCCTGTAAAAGTAATGTTGAAAGATAGCAATACTGGCAAACAAACAGTTGATGATCTTAGCAACGCAACAGTTTCAGGATTAATACCGACGCCCAATATTCACCTAAGGCAGATAGCAGATGTTAAACCCGACTGGCATGAAAGCATGATAGTTCGTCGAAATGGTGTACGAACTATATCAGTTTTTGCCGATGTACGCAGAGGCGTAAATACAAATAGGGCAACAGACAAGACCATTGCCAACCTAAAAACAATACATATGCCTACAGGCGTTAGTATGAAAGTAGGAGGACAACGTGAAAGCGATGATGAAAATGGACCACAAATATATGGAGGTCTTAGTATATCTATCGTAATTATATTTGTTATTTTATTATTCCACTTCCGAGATATACGACTTTCATTATTAATAATGGCATCACTGACATTCTCTCTACTAGGTGCCGCCTTAGGCATTTTAATAATGAATCAAAATACAAGTATGACAGGTATACTTGGAATGATATCACTAATGGGTATAATAGTGAGGAACGGCATTATAATGATAGACTATGCTGAAGAACTTCGTCTTAAAGATCATCTTAGTGCTAAGCATGCTGCTATAAATGCTGCTAAACGAAGAATGCGACCAATATTCTTGACAAGTGCAGCTGCATCAATGGGTGTTATTCCGATGGTTATACAGAACTCACCTATGTGGGGACCTATGGGGGTAGTTGTATGCTTTGGTACAATTGTAGCCATGTTCTTCATAATAACAATGATTCCAATAGGATATTGGATTGTTTTCAGAATAGAAGATCACAAACGTCACCTTAAAAATGAAAAAGAGCGTGTAAAACTGTTGGCTGTCGAAGGATAAATAATGGATTTTTAAGATAAACACTAATTATGAAAAGGATTTCTATAATATTATTATATATTGGCATAATTCTGCCGATGTTTTCACAAAAGGTATATACTCTAAAAGAGTGTAGAGAACTTGCGGTCAAGAACAATATTAAAATGAGAGATGCACAAATGAGCATAGATCAAGCACGTGAAACAGAAAAGAATGCATTCTCAAAATACTTTCCTAATGTTTCAGCCGGAGCTGTCTATTTTCATTCGAATGATTATTTAATGAAAAAAGACATAAGTCTTTCGGATGAAGAAAAACAGGGGCTTGGCTCAATTATATCACAAATGGGATTAAATCCGTCTGCATTAGCATCTCTGCCATCATCATATTCATTCGACATGCTTAAATATGGAACAGCAGCCCAAGTTATGGCAATGGAACCTATTTATGCTGGAGGCCAAATTACAGCAGGAAATAAACTGGCAAAATTGCAGACTCTAGTAAAAAAACTTGAAATGCAACAATCTAAAGATGAGATTGTATCATCTACAGAGACTTATTATAACCAACTAATAACTCTTTTTGAAAAGATGAAAACAATAGAAGTAGCTGACAGTCAATTAAAAAGAATACATCAAGATGCTGAAAATTCTTATAAAGGGGGTATATCCACAAAAAAAGATATGCTAACTGTAGAAATAAAGCAAAATGAATTGATTGCTAATAGGCTAAAAGTTGAAAATGGAATAAAACTATGTAAGATGGTATTAGCTCAATACATTGGTATGAACGGAATGGATATAATGATTGACACAACTATCAGCAAAGAGATACCAGAACCATCATCATATCTTGTAGATCATAACTCTGCCCTAAGCAACAAGACTGAAGCAAAGTTACTTGATAAAAATGTTGAGGCAAACGTATTGCAAACTAAGATGAAAAAGGGTGCATTACTTCCTACAATTTCGGTTGGAGCAGTTGGCGTATACACAGACCTTATCGGAAAAGGACAAACTAACGTAATAGGCATGGCAACTATTAGTGTTCCAATAAGCGAATGGTGGAGTGGTAATCATAACGTTAAACATCAAAAAATTGCAGAACAAATATCAAGAATGGATCGTGAAGACAATCGACAGCTGCTAATAATACAAATGCAGAGTGCCTACAATGATCTTGATAATGCATACAAACAGATACAAGTAGCTAAAAAAAGTATAGAACAATCAACAGAAAACCTTAGGTTGAATGAAGATTATTATAAGGCCGGTACAGGCACCATGAGTGATCTGTTAGACGCACAGACAAGTAATCAGCAATCTCAAGATAAATATACTGAAGCTGTATGTCAATACCTTAATAGCAGAACAGCATACCTTGTTGCAACAGGAAGAGACGTTTTTTAATTTATAATAAATACTTATATTAAAAAGGCCGGATTCTCTCTATGAGACCCGGTCTTTCTTTTATTTTAATTGAGGACTTTTAATTAGAAATTATATAGTATGCCAAACTGGATATTATTTCCATCTAAATTCAGGCCCCAAACATTTGTATCAGCTGCTTTTATATTATCATTATAGTCAACTTCTTTATATCCTAAGAAACCTATGTGAGCTACAAAGCTAAGATTTTTTACTAAATTAACTGCGACACCAGGTTTTAGACCTACGGTATATAAGTCTGCCGTGCCATTAACATGACCGTATGAAATAGTACCATCTATGAAAGCGTTAACTAATCTGCTATGGAATATAGTATATCTTGCATATGGAGCAACTTCAAAAGTACGCATGTTATTAGTATAGAGTTCATTCATAGAACCCTTTGTCCAACCAAATTCAACGCCTATAGCCCAATCAGTATTAATATTATAACCAATCTCAGGTAATAACGAATATTGTGTTTCCGCATCAGCACCATCAGATTTAACTCTTGAAAGACCGACATTTCCACCCACATACACTTGCGCGCTAGCACTAAAAGTAATAACAATGGCGACTAAAGTCATAAAAAACTTTTTCATTTCTTTTTATTTTTAATTAGTTAATCATTTATCCTTGATATAATCCATAAAATACGAATTAAAGAACAAAGGTATAAATCTTTTCTGTTTTCACAAATATTTTATTGCATTTTCCATTTTTTCACGAAATATGCGTTAAATATTTGGCCATTTAAGCCAATTTCTATACCTTTGCTATATGAAACCTATTTTTATTGCAGGCCCGTGTGTTATAGAATCGGAAGTACTGCTAAACACTGTAGCTGAGAAATTAGTTAAAATCAATAAAGAGTTGAATATAGATATAATATTCAAAGCTTCATTTGATAAGGCTAATCGTACATCAATAAGTTCTTTCAGAGGTCCCGGTATTGACAAGGGACTGGAAATGCTAAATGATATCAAGGCGAAATACGGTTTGCGTATTATTACAGATATTCATGAAAGTTGGCAAGCTGAACAAGTTAGCCAAGTTGCTGATGTATTGCAGATTCCAGCTTTTCTATGCAGACAAACAGACTTACTAGTGGCCGCAGCAAAAACAGGTAAAATTGTAAATATAAAGAAAGCCCAATTTTTGTCCGGTTGGGATATGAAATACCCTGTTGAAAAAGCAAAAGACGCAGGAGCTAAAGAGATATGGCTTACTGAACGTGGAAACATGTACGGTTATAATAACATGGTTGTTGACTTCAGGAATATACCTGACATGAAAGAAATTGTACCTAATGTCATTATGGATTGTACTCATTGTGTACAAAGACCTGGGGCCGGGGGAGGCAAAACATCAGGTGATAGAAAATATGTGCCATATATGGCTTTAGCTGCTAAAGCATTTGGGGCAACTGGATATTTTTTTGAAACACACCCAAATCCAGACAAAGCATTGAGCGACGGCCCTAACATGGTTCCTTTAGATGAAATAGGACAACTGATAAAGAAATTAGTATGATATATAATAAAAAATCCGTAAGAGAATACGGAATACAATGTATAAAAGATGAAGCAAAGGCTCTATTAGACCTTATACCTCAAATGGATGATAACTTTGATAATGCCGTTAACATGATGTTCAAATGTCATGGAAAAGTGATTGTAACTGGTGTTGGAAAGAGTGGACATATCGGAGCAAAGATAGCAGCGACTTTATCTAGTACAGGAACTCCATCATTTTTCATAAATCCCTTAGATGTATACCACGGAGACTTAGGTGTTATGACACCAGATGATGTTGTACTTGCTATAAGCAATTCAGGACAAACAGACGAATTACTTAGATTTCTTCCTATGGTACTGCATATGAATGTCCCTATTATCGGAATGAGTGGCAACCCAAAGTCTTTATTGGCAAAGTATTCCAATGTACATCTAAATGTTAGTGTTGAAAAAGAGGCATGCCCGCTTAACCTAGCTCCAACAAGTAGTACAACCGCTGCATTAGCAATGGGAGATGCTTTAGCTGTTGCTTTAATGGAAGTTAGGAACTTTAAGCCAAGAGACTTTGCGCAATTTCACCCAGGTGGAGAGTTAGGGAAAAGACTGCTTACTACAGCTTTTGATGTAATGAGAACAGATGATATGCCTATTATGCCTCCTGAAATGAAACTCGGAGAAGCAATAATATTAGTAAGTAAAGGTAAACTTGGACTTGGTATCGCTATTAGAGAAGGCCGAATTGTAGGTCTTATAACAGATGGTGACATAAGACGTGCAATGGAAAATAACCAAAAGGCTTTTTTTGATCGCACTGTTGAAGATATTATGACTAAGAATCCAAAGACGGTAATGCAAGATGCCAAAATATCTGACATTCAAAATATAATGAACAAGTATAAGATACACTCTGTACTAGTCGTAGACGATAACAACCACCTACTTGGAGTTGTAGACCACTACAGTTGCATGATCTAAACTTTATTTATATAAGCATGAAAAGACTCAAGACCATATTAATGCTAACTATTATGCTGTTATCATTATCAGCAGGTTCTATGTATCTTTTCAAAACTTTAGATACCTCAAAAGGACTGACCTGCAGTCAAGTGAACTGCATAATGAAAGACTCTAGAGGATATATGTGGTTTGGCACTCCTGCCGGGTTATATAGATATGATGGTTACACATTCAAAATTTTTCAGAGTGACCCACAAAATGGATCATCTTTACCTGATAGCTATATAAAAAGCATTCAAGAAGGAATGGATGGTGATTTATGGATTGAAACTTCTTCAGGATATTGTATTTACAATCCTCAGACAGAATCTTTTGAAAGAGATATGAAAGCAACATTCTCTAATATGGGAATTAACACATCGCCTTCGCTTATATTTATTGACAGCCATAAGAATCTATGGGCATACACCCCTAATCATGGAGTTGATTGTTTCAATATGCAACAACAATTATTGTATAACTTCGGTTATACTAACAATTCAACGGGTATCCCCCAAGGAAATATTGTCTCAATGGGAGAATCGGCCGAAGGAACAATACTTGCATATGATGACGGAAAAATTGTATGTTGTGATGTAATGCACCAACAGCATACAGCATGGTCTAATCAAACACTCGTAAATCTTAAAATTAAATCGAATAATGGCATAAAAGTCTTTGCAGACTCAAATGATAATATTTGGCTGTATGGACCAGGAACGTTACTTAAATTTAATAAGAAAACAGCAAAGTGGGACATGTCTATTGGAATAAAACTAGGATTCAAAGGTACAGGAACAGATAATGCTGTAAATGGAATGGACGAAGATAAAAATGGCAACATATGGATTGCTACTGATGTCAACGGATTACTTAAAATGAATGTTTTAACAAATAAAGTTGAAACAATAAAGCCCGAAAGTATGAATGGTGCTATCAACAATATGGAAGGCATTGTTAAGACACAAAGCATATATGTTGATGACACTGATCTTATATGGGTGGGAACTCAAAAATATGGTGTTGCCTATTGGGGCAAAAGTATATATAAATTCATCGGAAAGACTATTGGGGATATTTCAGCTATTTGTGAAGAACCTAACGGCAAAATATGGTATGGAACAGAAGATGAAGGCTTAATTGGATATAAAGGTGCAATAGCAAGTAAAAAAATAACAGCTTTAGCATATACAAAGGACGGAAGTTTATGGATTGGTTCCATGCAAAACGGACTTACAAGAATCAAAAATAATAATACTTATTTTTATTCGGCTGTAAATGACAGTTCAAAGACAGTAATTGATGATCACATTAATTCTCTGACAACAGATCGTAACGGGAATCTATGGATTGCGACATCAGGTGGATTACAAGTCTTTAATCCTAAAATGAATACATTTTCAACATATACTAAAGAAAATGGGAAAATGATGTCTAACAATATTACATCATTATATTATACAAAAAATAATAGACTTCTTATAGGTACATCCAACGGGCTGGTTATAATGAAACTATCTAACAATGAGATGAATTATTATACTGGTAATAGTACCAACATGAAAACTTTCACGAACAACTATATAACAAATATTTATCAAGATAGCCGTGGCCTCATATGGATAGGAACAAGAGAAGGCCTAAATATATTTAATGAAGAAACGGATAGTTTGAAATATATAACAGAAAGTAATGGATTGTGTAATAATTCCATTTGCGGTATAACAGAAGATAAAAATAATAATATCTGGGTTACAACAAGTAATGGTATAAGCCGAATTGTTGTTGAAAGAAACGATGAAGAGGATTCTTTTAATTATGGGTTATACAATTATGATATATCAGACGGTCTTCAAAGTAATGAATTCAATAAGGGAGCATTACTTACAAAAAAAGACGGACAAGTAATTTTTGGAGGTATATACGGTATAAATTGGGTTATTCCAGGAAATGAAGTAGGAAAGAACAGTCTGCCAAGCGTTATGCTTACCCAACTATTTATTGGGAATAATGAAATAGAAACTGGTAATGAGTACCAAGGAAGAATACCTCTACCTCAAGCTCTTAATGAAAGTAATAAAATAATATTACGGAATAATGAGAATACATTCACTATTAAATTTGCAGCAGGTAATTATAACCAAAGTGAACGATTGCAATTCGTTTATTGGATGGAAGGGTTAGATACCCAATGGCACAATGGTGATGCACTAAAGCATGGAGTAACTTTCAATGATTTAGGTAGTGGATCATATACATTACATGTTAAAGCTGTAAGTGCTAATGGCAGTGTGAGTAACCATGAAAGGACATTGAAAATAATTATTGAACGACCATGGTGGATGTCTTGGTGGATGTTTTTATGCTACACAATAATCTGCGTAGTTATTTTCTTTATTTGGAAAATTGGATTTAAGAAGTTCAGTGATATGTGGTTAAGGAAAAAAGCTGTTTTACATGAGCTCATGCTACAACGCGATGAAATCAAAGATACTAGCGATGAACTAAGACAGCCAATGGCTAGAATGACTTCTATTATTGGTAATTTGGCAGAGAAAGAAAGTTCTGTTGAAGGAAGAGAACAGCTGAATGCTTTACATTCGCAGATTTTACAAGTGATAACTAGAATTTCTGAAATGCAAATTTTATTAGACTCTCCTAAAAAGAAAGCAAAAAACAGAGCTTATGATAAGTTAGAAATGGACAAGAGCGGCCAAATCACCTTACCATCAGATACTCAAGACGAACTAACATATGAGATTAAGCCGCAAAAGAAAGAATTACCAACAATGAGATTCTTAGTAATAATGGTTGATGACAATGAAGAATTCCTAAGATTCATTTCAGCTAGACTAAGTGATTTCTATACATTCCAAACATATAACAATATTGAAGTTGCTGCATCTGATTTAGAAGATTTAAAAGCAGATCTAGTTATTTGCAAACAAGAAATGCAACAAATGACAGGTAGTGAATTGTGCAACAAACTAAAGATGAATTTCAGAACACAAAGTACAAAATTTGTGCTTATGACTAATACAGTACTTACTCCTGCTGATATAAAGAAACAAAATATAACCCTATCCGCTGATGAATATCTAGCAAAGCCATTTAATATACAAGAAGCCATGATTATTTTCAATAAACTATTAGGTATTGGAAATATCGACTTAAATAATATTATTGCCAATGACAGTATCTGCGGAGATGACAAATTTTTGGAAACTCAGAATAGCAGCATGACTAGAGCATCTATGAATTATGATAATACAGATCATAATTCAGAAGATAAAAAACAAAATGCAAAAAATGACATACCAGTTCTAGAAAATAGTATTGATAACATAAACGACAATTCAAAGAGTCTGGATCGAATTATAAGACGCAAAGATTCCGAAAATGAAATAAAAACCGAAGATTTTTCTCAAAACGTAGTAAAAGGCGTTTTTTCAAAAGAAAAAGGCGATGACGATGCAAAAGAAAACACATACAAAGAGGCAAGTCAAGTTGACTTAGAAAATAATTTAGATGCAGATTCTTTAAAAAGGAAGGACAATAAAGATTTCGATCCTAAAAAAGATACAAACTCAAAGTTAAATCAAGAGAACACAAATATTGAAGAGAACTATTCTATGTCAGATGCCACTGACATACAACTTATGAGAAATATTGAACAGTACGTAATGCAAAATATGAGTAGAGGACAACTAAATCTAGAGGAAATGGCTGCATCAATGGGTATGGGCCGAGTTCCTTTCTTTCATAAAATAACAAGTATAACCCATAAGACACCTGCAGAACTGATAAGAAACTTGAGGATAAAACATGCATGTGAACTATTGACACGAACAAATATCAATATGAATGAGATTGCACAAAACACAGGTTTTACAACTGCAGAAAACTTTATACATATCTTCAAAGAAAAATTCGGTATAACTCCATTAGAGTATAGGATAGGAAGCCGTAAAAAGAACAAATGAAATTCAGATTAATTTTTATTTTGCTGCTTGCTGCGGCAACAAATTCAATAGCGCAAACAACTAGCGACTCTCTTATAGTGAGGCAAATGAGACAGCTCGGTATAAATTTCACTAATGACAATAGTGTAACTTTGCTGACAAATGGGCACGAAAAATTCGATGATTTATTCCAAGCAATAAGAGATGCTAAAAGTTCAATACATCTAGAATATTTCAACTTTAGAAATGATTCTATAGCTAATTGTCTCTTTAAATTATTAGCTGAAAAGCGTAAACAAGGAGTTGAAGTTAGAGCGTTGTTTGACGGTTTTGGTAATGATTCTAATAATAAACCTTTACGCAGAAAACATCTACGCAAGTTATGGGCTGAAGGCATAGAAATATATGAATTTGATCCAATACGTTTTCCTTGGGTTAATCATGTTTGGACAAGAGATCATCGTAAAATAGTTGTAATTGATGGAAAAATTGCATTTACTGGTGGGATGAATGTTGCAGACTATTATATTAAGGGTACCAAAGCAGTTGGAAAATGGAGAGACATGCACTGCCGTATAAATGGCTCTGCCGTAAATGATTTACAAAAAATATTCCTCAGAATATGGAATAAGACTACAAAGCAGAATATTTCTGGAGCAAAGTATTATAGGGGATATAACGACGGAGGATATTTTACGAAACTAAAGCCAGATACATGCTGTACTGCAGGACATAAAATAGTGGGAATAATAAATAGAGAACCACATACGAGCAATGATATAATAAGAAAATTCTATACAGATGCTATAAATGATGCAAAAGATAGTATAAAACTGATAAACCCTTACTTAACACTAAACCATACTCTTAAGAAGGCCTTAAGAAATGCAGTAAAAAGAGGAGTTAAAGTTGAAATAATGGTATCAGCACATAGCGACATTCCACTTACGCCAGATTGTGTGTTCTATAATGTTCACAAATTAATGGAACATGGTGTTACTGTATGGATATACAAAGATGGATTTCATCACACAAAAATTATTATGGTTGATGGTAAATTTTGTACCGTTGGTAGTGCAAACCTAAATTCAAGAAGTCTCAATTTTGATTATGAAGAAAATGCTGTTATAGTAGATCCATGCACGACAAAGGAACTTAGTGACATGTTTGACAAAGATAAAAAGGAGAGCTTTAAGCTAACTAAAAATAGCTGGAACGAGTTTCGTACCCCATGGAACAAGTTTGTTGGATGGTTTGCACATTTACTTGCACCTGTTTTATAAAAATTATGAAAAGAAATACTACGATATCTATATGTAAAGCTTTCGCAATAATACTAATGGTTATTGGACATGCCGATGCGCCTGACAGGTTGAATGCTTTCCTATACGAATTCCATATGCCAATATTCTTTATTACTGCAGGGTATTTTTTCTCTACAAAGTACCTTACAGAAGAAGCTACATTTATAAAAAAACGAATAAGAGGATTGTATTTCCCTTTTGTAAAATGGTCTGTATTTTTCCTTATTATTCACAACTTGATGTTTCAGTTAGGCATTCTAAATGAAAAATTCGGTAATTGGTCAGGTGGAGTAACACACCCATATTCATGGCATCAAATTGAACAGAATTTTTGGAATATATTTACATGCATGGGAGGATACGACCAGTTTCTTATTGGTGCTTTCTGGTTTTTTAGAGCGTTATTAGTAGCAAGCATTTTATACCTCGTTCTTTACAAAATATTTAACGGAATAACTACAAAAATAAACTTGAATACAAAATATATTCCATTCTATATTATTGCTTTTGTTCTACTTATTGCTGCGTGGAAAACATCAGAAGGACTCAATGTTATTTCTTTAGTGCAAGGTGGTTACAGAGATATAATGGGGACTTTTTTCTTTGGTATTGGCTTTATTTTCAAACAATACAATAAAAAATTAAATAGTTCTTGGTGGTTAACATTAATCTATTTCATTATTGTATTAGCTTTCTCTATTTACTTTACTTCAAACATGAATTGGAGATCTGACTTCAAAGAATTTATATGCCTACCGATACCAGCCATTTTAGGATTCTTGATGATATATAACATAAGCGACACAATTGATAAACGAAATAACTTAATTAAAAGGTTTATGGTTTATTGTGGTGACAATACTCTTTGTATATATGTATTCCATATCGTATCGTTTAAACTTGTTAGTTTAATCAAAATATGGTATTACAATCTGGATTATCTTCAAATAGGATGCCATATGGTAATACATGAACACGCAAAAGAAGACATGTTTTGGATACTATATGCAATTGTTGGTGTTGGCCTACCATTAGCATGGAATTATTATTATAAAAAGATTAAGAAACGCCTCTCACTAAATCACTCATAATTTCGACTTCAGAATTAGATATACCATAATTGATTAATAACTCCGAATCATTAGTAAAGAAAGATCGTAAGACTTCGTCCATTGAAGTTGTTTTCGCAGAATCGTTATCAAAGATATGAATAAATCTTTCTTTTGCTTCTTCTATATTACCTTGAAACCAAGAACAATATCCTGCATATAAATAATCCTGAATTGAGTCTGAATGTGTTGATACCAAAATAGAATAATAATGACTCGATTTATCTAGTTGTTTCGTATACAAGGTATTCCATCCCAACAAACGTATTACATTTTTATCATTTGGATATTCATAATTTAACTTATACAATCTTTGTAACGCTTCATCGTGTTTTTTATTATTACTTAAACAAACTATATATTTAATTTCAAAATTAAGCTTTTCTGGGTATTTCAATATAAGTTTTTTATATAGAGTCTCTGCTTTCTCAAAATTTTCACACTTAAAGTATGTACGTCCAAGGCGAACGAGGGTTCTCTCATCATATGGATCTATTATAAGAGCCTTTTCGAAGCATTGCGATGCATTACTCCATTCATTAGAAATATAATATTCGGTACCCTTTAATTTTAAGTAAACAGAGTTTTCATGCTTATTATTATAGCCCATAAAGATGATGTCAACACTTATAGGCTTTCTATTTGAAGACAAGAACCTAGCAAACTCATTATATAAATCAGATAATTTATTTCTGTCAAATAAGCTACATAACAAAAAAAGAGAACGATGATTATAATTATATTCTTTTTCATCTAAACCAAACACATCTACAAAGTTTTTTCGTCTTAAGTACAGACGAAAAAAGCGATATAAATTTTGCAAATACATACGACGTATATACGAAGGCTTAGCTAAATCTTCTTCAGGAAAAGATTGACCAATAGCAGAGCTATCACCAAATAAGTCCTTCGTTTTTGAAGGTAAACTATCAAAGATATTATCTATAGCAAGTGCAAAAGAGTATTTATCAGAATCACAAAATGGAATAGAATGCAGTAGATTATCCATTAAAGGACTATTTTTACATTTTGGAGAAATACTTTTTAATTCTGGATGTTGTATATAAAATGGGTAAAACCAATTAGTAATATCTTCAAAAAGGAGGAAATGCTTCATTTTAGAGAATCCTGCAAAATAAAGATCAGAACCTTCTCTAAGCATAGACATCATCTGTCCAATAGACTTATCAACATCGTCCATGGCTTTTTCAGAAGCTCCAGGATCAAAGATATCCTGCATTGGATCTTCTTTTTCCTCTATTCCAAAAGGTGTTATATTAAGATTTTTATTTTTGAGAATATCAGGAATTATCTCCTTTTGTATTTTATCAATATACCTATCTGTATCTTCACAATAAATAAGTTGTTTCTGAAGTTCTAATAATTCAAGCCGAATATTATCATCTTTAATTAAATTTTCTATTGCTGCTTTTTGTTCTGGAAAAATTGTATCAGCAGAAGGACGCATTGTTAGAGCCCAACCAACAAGAGCTCTCTGGCGAATATGCTCATCATCTGTTTTTTTGTATATATTGATAAGAAGGATAAATTTCCTTATATCAAAAAATTCCAGTAAATTAAGCATTAATGCACTTATTATAACTTGTCTATCATTACTTTCAATAGTAGGCGAAAGTAATAAAGCTTGCATATCGTCAGATTCATTTTCAGTCCAATGCTTTGATATAATTATTTTTTTAAACAATAGACTAATATAATTTTGATGTTCAAAATATAGTTTATCTAATTTTTCGTTCTTATCAATTTCTGAATTTAATTCAGCTATCGCTACAGATGAAACAAAATCCTCAAGATGATTACGTATTTCAACAGTTGAAGCAATGTCAGAACAATTTTTAGTCACATTATATGCATCCATAAATGCTTGTCGCTCTGTTATACTAGAATCTATATACATATCCATCAGCAAAGAGAATGTATCCTTCAATAATTTATTGTATAAGTGATCTCTTTGTTGGTCTTTGATTCCGCGTTTCATATAGTCAAGCATTATAATATAATTATTACGTATATTATCATAAACTGCATGAGCATCAATATTTGCAGTTTCTTGCATATATTCACTTATAATATGAAGAGAGTCAGCTAGGAAGCGATGTTCCACCTTCTCAATAGCCTTGTTTATATATTTTATATTATCAGACATAAGTTTAATTATTATTTCCAGTTCTTTGCGATGTTTATATCTCTCAGTTTTGGATAGTTAACATGATTATACTTAATCATTGGTATTGAATCAACAACATTTTCTTTAACATGATAGTATTTACATATAAGTTTCCTATAATGCTTTAAACCATTCTTGTTTATTGAATCACACGCCTGATTATATGCCTTTACAAAAATATTAAGCTGTTTTTTGCGTCGACGATCACCAATCGCTTTAGTTCTGAAAACTATAGCCCCCAAATTAACATTTAATTTTCTACTGTCCATCAAGACAGGGTTTCTAGCTATACGAGCAACGGTCGCTTGTGGTTCTGTTAAAAGCATTGCATCCATTTCATTATTAATCAACATATTAAGACGGATATTCACATCATTAATTTGAACAAAGAACACCTTATCATGCTTTATTTTTACACTATCCATTGCTCTTCTAGCCAAATAGTCTGTTGCAGAATAACGAGTCATTGCTATCATTTTATCGTCCAATTGTTTCATCTCTTTCAATCTAGCAATACGATTGGTAAAAAATTGCCAATATGTATTAGTTGCGGTTAAGTAAGTAAGCTTTGTACCTTGTCTTATCAATCTTTCAGCACGAATCAAATCAGTAATAGACAATTCTACCCTACCCTTTGCCAAAGCTGTATCACAATCCATCTGTGCTGTATAGTTTTTTAATCTAACATCTGCGCCTAAAGAATCAAAAAGATTATATTCACGAGCTATTAGCATAGGAAGACAATCAAGCGTTGGCAATACTGCAACTTTCAATGCGAGAGAATCCTCTCTATAAAGTTTTAAACGTTCTTTAGCCGACTGCTTTTGTTCTTCCTTATAAGAGCGTCCGCAACCCATAAACAGAATAGAAGCCAATAGAAAAAACAAAATATACTTAGTTTTCATCATTATAAATTAAAAAAATATTCATAACTTAATAAAAGGGCAAACCTGTGTTTAGAGCACAGGTTGCCCTTTACATTTTCATTATAATTAATGTGCGATATTAACCATATCAACGGGTGCAAAGTTAATAATTTATTTTGCCATAACAAAGAATTTTAGTAATTTTGTAGCATTAATAAAAATGTAATGGCAAAAGACAAAATTGCATATGTTTGTGACAACTGTGGACAAGAGTCTACTAAATGGATCGGCAAATGTCCAAGTTGTGGACAATGGAATACATTTAAAGAAATCCGAATAACCAATGAGTCAGGTTCACAAGCTGCAAAATCAGCAGCAATGTCTATAAACTCAAACATTGATTCTCGGAAAAGGAACCGTCCCTTTTTCTTACATGAAATTTCAGCGAAAGACGAGCCAAGGATAGATATGCATGATGTTGAGTTAAACCGTGTTCTTGGTGGCGGCCTTGTACCAGGATCAATAGTTTTGCTTGGAGGGGAACCTGGAATAGGAAAAAGTACGCTAACTCTCCAAACAATATTAAGGATGCCTGAACGTAAAATATTATATGTTAGTGGAGAGGAAAGTGCTCATCAACTAAAAATGCGTGCCGATCGTATAGAACATCCGCAAAACGACAATTGCCAAATATTATGTGAAACCTCGCTTGAAAACATATTCACTCATATAAAAGACATTCAACCTGAGTTAGTAATAGTAGACTCTATTCAGACGATTTCTACAGAAGATGTTGAAAGCAGTCCTGGAAGTATAACTCAAGTTAGAGAGTGTGCAGCAACTCTTCTACGATTTGCAAAAACAAGTGGTATACCTGTAATTCTTATAGGACATATTAATAAAGAAGGAACACTTGCCGGACCAAAAATTCTTGAGCATATAGTTGATACTGTTATACAGTTCGAAGGCGATCAACATTACATGTATCGTATACTTAGGTCTATAAAAAATCGTTTCGGAAGTACATCTGAGTTAGGCATTTATGAAATGCAACAATCAGGCCTCAGACAAGTAAGTAATCCATCAGAACTACTATTAACACAAGATCACGAAGGATTGTCAGGCATCGCTATATCATCTGCAATAGAAGGTGTCAGACCTTTTTTAGTAGAGACTCAAGCACTTGTATCTTCTGCTGCATATGGAACGCCACAAAGATCAGCCACAGGTTTCGACCAGCGCAGATTAAATATGTTACTTGCTGTTCTTGAGAAAAGAGTTGGATTTAAATTGATGCAAAAAGATGTTTTTATAAATATAGCAGGTGGACTTAAAGTTACTGACTTAGCAATGGACCTAAGTATAATAGCAGCAGTACTATCAAGTAATGTAGATACAGCTATCAGTTCTGAATACTGCATGGCTGGTGAAGTTGGTCTTAGTGGAGAAGTAAGACCAATAAACAGAATTGAACAACGCGTTACCGAAGCCGAAAAATTAGGATTCTCCCATATGATTATTCCCAAGCTAAATATGCAAGGATTAAATAGTTCTAAATATAACATAGAACTTATTCCTGTAAGAAAAGTGGAAGAAGCCTTGAGAATTCTTTTCGGTTAATACTTTTCAGTATTAATATCAAAGTATAAATACAATATGCAATCATAGATCATAATATATTATATTCATCTATGATGTATAAAAAGAATACCAAAAGAGTTATATGCTCAATGTATTAAAAGATTAAAGATAAAAATAAGATGAAAAAAGATTCAGTAATAATTGTAAGTGGAGGTATGGATAGTATAACAATGCTATACGACAAAAAAGACAGTATTGCACTAGGTATCTCATTTAATTACGGAAGTAACCATAATTCCCGAGAGATACCATTTGCCGAACTACACTGCAAACGTTTAGGAATAAGACACATAACAATTAATTTAGAGTTTATTCATCAATACTTCAAGAGTTCATTATTAGACGGTGCTGAAGCTATCCCAGAAGGTAATTATAATGATGAGAACATGAAATCTACGGTGGTACCATTTCGCAATGGTATAATGCTATCAATAGCAACAGGTATTGCAGAAAGTAACAATTTAAAGAATGTACTTATAGCAAACCATGCAGGTGATCATACTATATATCCAGACTGCAGGCCTGAATTTATTAACGCCATAGATGAGGCCACTCAGGCTGGAACTTTTGCAAAAGTAAGAGTATTAGCTCCATACACGAATATCACAAAAATAGACATCGCAAAAATTGGTAAAAAACTTGGTATAGACTATACTGAAACTTGGTCATGCTATAAAGGAGGGGACAAACATTGCGGCAAATGCGGTACTTGCGTTGAAAGGAAAGAAGCTTTAGCTGGTGCTGAAATAGATGATAAAACAGATTACGAATAAGTATTTGTAAAGTAAATATTACATTTAATATAAATCGGTGCGAAAAATATTAAAAAGATTATGCGCATTATAAATAAATGGAATAAATTGATTAACTTTGCGTTCGATTTATTACAATAAAACGATTTATTATCATTATTTAAATATAAACAATATGAAAATCGATCAATTCAACTTTGCTGGTAAAAAAGCAATTGTACGTGTAGACTTTAATGTTCCATTGGATGAAAATGGCAATGTAACCGACGACACCCGTATACGCGGTGCTCTCCCTACACTCAAGAAAGTTCTTTCTGATGGTGGAGCTCTTATTATGATGAGCCACATGGGCAAGCCAAAAGGTAAAGTTAATGCGAAATTGTCTTTAGGGCAAATTACAGAGAATGTTGCTAAAGCTCTTGGCACTCCTGTTAAATTTGCTGAAGACTGCGCAAAAGCACAAGAAGCTGCTGCATCTCTGAAACCAGGAGAAGCTCTTTTATTAGAGAATTTACGATTCTATCCAGAAGAAGAAGGCAAACCTGTTGGAATTGACAAAGCAGATCCTAAATATGATGAGGCTAAGAAAGCAATGAAAGAAAGTCAGAAGGCTTTTGCCAAGACTCTTGCTTCTTATGCAGACGTTTATGTAAACGATGCATTCGGTACTGCTCACCGTAAACATGCTTCTACAGCTGTAATTGCAGATTCTTTTGATGCAGATCATAAGATGCTAGGATATCTTATGGAGAAAGAAGTTAAAGCCATTAACAACGTTCTAAAGAATGCACAGCATCCTTTTACTGCAATTATTGGAGGCTCTAAGGTATCTTCTAAACTTGCTGTTATCAAAAATCTTCTAGACAAAGTGGATAACTTGATCATTGGTGGTGGTATGGGATTTACGTTCTTCAAAGCTCAAGGCGGTAAAATTGGAAATTCACTACACGAGGATGATCTTATGCCTGAAGCACTTAACGTGCTTGCTGAAGCTGAGAAAAAAGGCGTTAAAGTATACTTGTCTGTAGCTACCGTTGCTGGCAACGAATTTAGCAATGATGCAGAACGCAAAATATTTGATACACGTAATATTCCTGATGGATGGCAAGGTATGGACGCGTCACCAGCATGTCTTGAAATATGGAAAAAAGTCATTATGGATTCTAAAACAATCCTGTGGAATGGTCCTGTTGGAGTATTTGAATTCCCTAACTTTGCTAAAGGAACTGGCGAGATTGCTCATTATGTAGCAGAAGCTACTCAAAACGGAGCATATTCTCTTGTTGGTGGTGGAGACTCTGTTGCTGCTGTAAACAAGTTCGGTCTTGCTGATAAAGTATCATATGTATCAACAGGTGGTGGTGCTATGTTGGAAGCTATTGAAGGTAAAGTTCTTCCTGGCGTTGCTGCTATTGAAGGATAATTACGATTACATAAAATAAAAAAAGCGGTCAAATTAATTTGACCGCTTTTTTATTTTAATATACAACTAATCTTTTTCTATAATATTTGGCAAATGAAACATATATGATTTGTCAAATACTTCTTTTACTTTATTTATTTCCAAAAAAGTAGTACCACCACCTTCTCCAAAACTACCACTAAGATATGCTATTTTGTCTTCCTCACAAATATAACCTTTTTGACGCAACATTCTCAATGCAGCAACAAAACAATCCTGAGTACTCATTTGTTCATGCTGATATACAGGTATTACTCCATAGCTCAATGCCAGTAATCTCTGTAACTTTTCATTATAGCATATTGCAAGAACCGGATTAGGACCACGGAAAGCAGCTAAATTTCTTGCTGTACGCCCTGTACTGCTATCAGTAATAATACCTTTAACATTCAGCTTTTCAGTAGCATCAATAGCACTTTTTGCAAGAAATTCTGTAACATTACTATTAACACTCAAAGGAAGTTCAATATCATTTTCCTTCATTTTATCATTCTCAGCCTGTTCGGCAATAGCAGCCATTGTTACAACAGCCTCAACAGGATATTTACCTGAAGCTGTTTCACCGCTCAACATTAATGCATCAGTGCGATAATATATGGCATTAGCTATATCGGTTACCTCAGCTCTTGTTGGTCTTGGATTATTGATCATAGTATGCAACATCTGAGTGGCAACTATAACAGGCTTTTTAGCAATTACACATTTACGTATTATCTGCCTCTGTATACCAGGAATTCTCTCTATAGGAACTTCAATACCAAGATCACCGCGAGCAATCATTATACCATAAGAAGCATCAATAATTTCATCTATATTGTCTACTCCTTCTTGATTTTCAATCTTTGATATGATTTTTATATCACTATTATGTTCATCCAAAATTTGTTGTACAGCGAGCACATCCTCTCTATTACGTACAAATGAATGAGCAATAAAATCAATATCTTCATCTATCGCCAATAAGATATTTCGTTTATCTTTTTCTGTCAAGGCTGGTAAATCAATGTGAGCACCTGGAACATTAACACTCTTATGCGAGCCTAAATTTCCATCATTTTGCACCTCTGCAAGTAAAGAGTCTCCATCTTTACCTATAATTTTCATATCCAGTTCACCGTCGTCAAATAGCACATCATCGCCAACTTTGACGTCATTAGCAAAATTCTGATATGAAACATTTACAAGATCATGAGTTGTATCACTTTCCGGATTCCCACAAATTCGGATTTTCTCTCCTATCTTATACGGTATCGGTTCTTCATTTCCTGTTGAACGTACCTCCGGACCTTTTGTGTCGATAAGTATACCTATGTGTTTTGATACACTTCGTGTATTTTTAATAATTGTACGTATCCCGTCGGGTGTTGCATGAGCAGTGTTCATCCTTACGACATTCATACCTGCATCGAACAATTCACGTATAAAAGCCGTATCACATCTGCGATCACTAATTGAAGCAACAATTTTAGTCTGTTTCATTATCTATATATATTGGGCATTAAGTTTAAATAGTAAGTTGCAAAGTTAGCCAAAAATAACGATATATTTTGCTAATAGTTAATATTTTTTTGTTAAATGTTTGCTCATATTACAATTTATTGCTAATTTTGCGACATTAACATTAATAAACAATATCTTCAACAATAAAGCCTATGGTAAATTATTACTTAATTCAAAATAAGTAAAATAATGAAAGAACTTGATAGTTTAACAGATGAACAGTTGGCGGTACTATATATCAAAGGTAATAATTGCGCTTTTGATTTATTGTTGAAACGTAATCAAACTAAGCTTTTCACGTATATTATGTTTGTTGTACGTGATGAAGAAAGAGCTAATGATGTTTTTCAAGAGACATTCGTAAAGGCAATAAGTAAAATGCACGAATCCAAATATTCAGACACTGGGAAATTTTGTGCATGGTTAATGCGTATTGCCCACAATATCATAATGGATTCATTCAGAGCCAACAAAAACAGAAGGATCGTTGACAATGATTCTGATAATAACATGTATAATATTAGCAACTCTATTTTGATTGACAGCAATATAGAAAATAAGTTTGTTAATGAACAAATACTAACCGATGTTCGAAAAATGATGAATTGTCTTCCTGAGTCACAACGAGAAGTTGTGTATATGCGTTATTTCCAAGATATGTCGTTTAAGGAAATCGCAGACACCACCGGGGTTTCAATAAACACGTCATTAGGACGAATGAGATATGCTATCCTTAATATGCGAAAGATGGCCAAAATGAACAATATAACTTTAGAATTATAGCTCTTTCAATGAGTGTATTGTACTAATAGGATCTGCGCTTTTAAAAATATATGAACCACTAACCAATACATTTACTCCTGCTTGAACGAGCTTTATTGATGTTTCAGAATCTACGCCGCCATCAACCTCTATAAGGGCTTTACTACCACTATCCAATATCAACTTACGAAGTCTAGCTATCTTATTTATAGTATTATCAATAAATTTTTGTCCACCAAAACCAGGATTCACGCTCATTAGCAAAACCATATCAACATCTTGAATGATATCTTCCAAAACACAGACTGGTGTTGAAGGATTAAGAGTTACTCCAGCTTTCATTCCAGATGCATGTATTTCCTGAATGATACGATGCAAATGCGTACAAGCCTCATAATGTACATTCATCATCATGGCCCCTATCTTTGCTGTAGCCTCTATATATCGTTCGGGATTCGCTATCATAAAATGTACATCAAGAGGTTTCTTACATACAGATGCAACTGCTTCCATTACAGGAAATCCGAAAGATATATTAGGTACAAAGACTCCATCCATTACATCTAGATGAAGCCAATCAGCCTCACTTCTATTTATCATTTCAACATCACTCTTAAGATCCAGAAAATTGGCGGCCAAAAGTGAAGGTGATACTAATGTATTCATTTTTTGTTTTTAGTTCAAACAAAACGTTTCCGCTTTGCCATTAATATATATTGTTCTGTAGGTATAAGCAATCTGCCGAATAAGATTCAATGTCTTTTCAGACGGTTGATTTATCTCTTTAGATGTAAAATGTTTCATAGGCTACTTTTTAATTAATTACCTATAAAACGCTAACATACCATTATTTATTATATTATTCTACATGAAAATTCTGAACGTTATGCAGTCCGTTTACAAAATCACGGGCTTTCATTCGTTTTTTTCCAGCTAATTGTAGCTCATCAATGAGCAAGTTTCCATCAGGTAATGCAATTATCATATTTTCATTTTCGATTTTTACTTCCCCTTGCATATGCCCTTTCGCAGGAATAACCCTTGAAGAATATATTTTAAGTATTTGCCTTGTTCCATCTTCATGTACCAATTCTGTCCAGGCACCTGGATATGGCGATAAGCCTCTTACGAAATCATGTACTCTTTTTGCAGATTGCGACCAGTCGATCTTACAAGTTTCCTTATATATTTTTGGAGCAAGTTTTAAATGACCACTAACATTAGCCATTTTATCTTGTGGCAAAGAATCTACTTTACCATCCCCTGCAATTATTTTATCAATAGTTTCAATGCATACATCAGCACCCAACTTCATAAGTCGGTCATAAACGATTTCAACATTATCCTCTTCATCTATTGATATAGATTTCTGCATTATTATCCTTCCTGTATCAATATCTTTATCCAAGAAAAAGGTTGTTACTCCAGTTTCTTTTTCTCCATTTATAATTGCCCAGTTGATAGGTGCAGCCCCTCTGTATTGGGGAAGTAAAGCAGCATGCACATTGAAGGTCCCAAATTTTGGCATTGACCAAACAACATCTGGCAACATTCTAAATGCAACGACCACTTGTAAGTCTGCCTTATAACCACGAAGTTCTTCAACGAAATTTTCATTTTTCATTTTTTCAGGTTGTAAAACAGGTATATTGTGTTCCAATGCATACTGCTTAACGGCAGACGGTGCTAGTACAGATCCATGCCTACCAACGGGTTTATTCGGTTGAGTAATGACTGCTACAATGTTATAACCTCCTTCTACCAATCTTTGTAGCGTTCCAACTGCAAATTCTGGTGTACCCATAAATACTATTCTAAGATCTTGTTTCTGCATAAATATACTTATAAATAGAAAATTAATCTTCACTCATGTCTGCTACCATCTTACGATACATACTATAAACTCTTTCACGTGTAATATATCCCTCAAGTCTTCCATCATTAGCCAATACTGGTATCATGTTGGCATTAGTACTATCAAATTTTCGAACTACATCCTCCATTGGATCATTATCACCAACTGTAGCCGGTGGTGGAGTCATCAACTGACGCACCTTAAAACGATGGTATAACTCTATTCGGAATACGACGTGTCTTATTTTTGTTATGTCAATTTCGCCCAATAATCTTCCTGCATCGTCTAAGACTGGCAAAAAGCTAGTTCTGCTCTGACTAATAGCCCCAACAAGTTTACTTAAATCCATATCTGGGTCTACTGCTGTATATTCTTTCTCTATAACAGAATTAAGGTTCATCAATGTAAGTATTGCTCGGTCTGTATGGTGAGTTATCAACTTACCTTGCTTAGCAAGTCGCATACCATAAATACTATGGGGTTCAAATATTATTATTGTAAGATATGCACATACGCTAACTATTATCAGTGGCATAAACAGTTGATATCCCCCCGTTGTCTCTGCTATCAGGAATATTCCTGTAAGAGGAGCGTGCATAACGCCCGTCATAACGCCAGCCATGCCAAGCAATGCATAGTTTTTTTCAGGAACATATACTCCTATCTTATATATATTCCATATTCTAGCAAATAAGAAACCACTAAAGCATCCAATAAACAAACTTGGAGCAAATGTACCACCACAACCTCCGCCACCATTAGTAGCCGAAGTAGCAAAGACCTTTGATAATAAGACCAATGAGATATAGGCCATGAGCAAATTTCCATGTCCATAAAACAAGGAATTGTTAAGTATCACATTCCAGTCCATTTCTGTCTTTCCATTCAACAACAGGTTTATGTCCTTATATCCTTCACCAAATAAGGAAGGCAAAAAGAATATTGATAGACTTAATACAGTTCCTCCTATTGCCAGTTTTATATACGGATGCTGTTGAAACTTTGCGAATACATTCTCACATGATGTCATCGTTCTTATAAAATAAAGACTCACTAGTCCGCAGAATACGCCCAATAAAATACTTGCAGGAACTCTATCCAACTGCCAAGGCGCATCCAACGTAAAACTAAATAGTGATTTAGAACCCACAAAAATATATGTAAAGCATGTAGCTGTTACGCTCGAAATAAGTATAGGCAGAAGCGACGCCATTGTCAAATCAATCATCAACACTTCCAATGTGAACACAAGCCCTGTAATGGGAGCCTTAAATATCCCAGCAATGGCACCTGCAGCACCACAACCAACGAGCAGCATCAATGTTTTATTATCAAGTCTGAATAATTGCCCTAAATTAGAACCAATTGCAGAACCTGTTAGAACAATAGGAGCCTCAGCTCCAACAGATCCTCCAAAGCCAATTGTTATAGCAGATGCAATAACAGAACTCCAGCAATTATGCCCTTTAAGTCTGCTCTGTTTAGAACTGATAGCATATAGTATCCTAGTAATACCATGGCTGATATTATCTTTTACAATATATCTCACAAACAAGCTTGTAAGATATATTCCGATTACAGGATATACCAAATATAACCAGTTATAAGAGTTTGGGACGAACGAACTCGTAAGAAGTGCCTCAATCTGATTAATTATCCAATGCAGGGAGTAT
This sequence comes from Prevotella sp., assembly GCA_041907685.1. Classification (GTDB taxonomy): domain Bacteria; phylum Bacteroidota; class Bacteroidia; order Bacteroidales; family Bacteroidaceae; genus Prevotella. The sequence continues at coordinate 308,213 of JAYRGU010000001.1, forward strand.
GCAGCTACAGCTGTCAGTAATCCAATGAAAAAAGCAAGAATCAGAACAAATTGATGCTCACTAACATGCAGTTTGCACCAACTTATAAATCGATTAGGTTTATCTATTTCAAGACTATCTATTGCTGCTTCAGACATTTTACTTTCTTATTATAGTCACTTGTCCGTCTTGTGCAAGTTTAATTATACTTGATGGCGTATGCGGATTATGTTCCTGTCTGCGAGTCCAGCATACATAGTCTACAGAATCAAGTATTTCTTGTGATATATCGCAATAATTAGCTGCTGCCGGCTCACCACTAACGTTAGCAGATGTAGATACTACAGCCTTCTGAAAACGATAACATAGTTCTTTCGAAAATGCCTCTTGAGTTATTCTTAATGCTATTGAACCATCTTCGGCTATAAGATTAGAAGCCAAATTTACGGCACCATCAAGTATAACAGTTGTTGGTTTGGTAGCATATTCCAATAGATCCCAAGCTACATTAGGTACGACACGTACATATTTCTGAAGTCTATCACTTGAGTCTACAAGACAAATAAGGGCTTTGGAATCGTCCCTATGCTTAATCTTATATACTTTTGCTACTGCTTCTGGATTTGTAGCATCACATCCAATACCCCATACAGTGTCTGTAGGATAAAGAATAGTTCCACCATTCTTCATCACTTCTATTGCCTTTTTTATATCTTCTTCTTGTTTCATTATAATAAACTAAAATTCACTTGTAAAATGGAACTTAATATGTTTAAAATCTGATTGAGCCATCTGTAATACATAACCACTGTCGGCAAGAAATACATCCCTGCCTGATTTATCAACGGCCATATACTGATATTTACGTTTTTTGAAACTATCAAGTTCTTTTTCATCATCACTTTCTATCCAACATGCCTTGTACAGGTGTACCGGTTCCCAACGACATTTGGCATTATATTCATTTTCAAGACGATACTGAATAACCTCGAACTGTAACTGTCCCACTGTTCCTATTATTTTTCGTCCATTAAAGGTATTAGTAAACAACTGAGCTACACCTTCATCCATCAACTGTTCAACACCCTTATTCAATTGTTTTGAACGCATCGGGTCATCATTTTCTATATACTTAAACATCTCCGGACTAAATGAAGGTAATCCACGGAAATGTAGTTGTTCACCATCAGTAAGAGTATCACCTATTTTAAATATTCCATTATCCGGAAGTCCTACGATGTCACCTGGATAAGCCTCATCAATTGTACTTTTGCGTTGTGCCATAAACTGTGTAGGAGATGAAAATCTTACAGTTTTATTAGTTCTGACATTAAGATAAGGCTGATTACGTACAAATTTACCGCTACATACCTTACAGAATGCAATACATGAACGGTGATTCGGATCTATATTAGCTGTTATTTTGAAAATAAAACCTGTAAATTTGGGTTCTTCAGGCCTTACTTGTCGCTCTTCAGCTTCTGTAGGCCTTGGGCTTGGTGCTATCTTAACAAAACAGTTAAGCAATTCTTGTACACCGAAATTATTAAGTGCACTTCCAAAAAATACTGGTGCCACATCTGCATTACGATAATCTTCTATATTAAAATCAGAATACACACCATCCACGAGTTCCAAATCTTCTCTCAGTTTAGCAGCATCAAATTCTCCGATCCGTTTATCAAGCTCTTGGCTTTTTATATCTACTTCAACCTTTTCTGTTACACGTTGTTTATCGGGTGTAAAAAGGTCTAGTTTATTTTCATATATATTATAAACACCCTTGAATTTTGCACCTTGATTAATAGGCCAGGACAATGGACGTACCTTTATCTCAAGTTCTTGCTCTAACTCATCAAGCAAATCAAAAGGATCTCTACCCTCCCTATCCATCTTATTAATAAAGACGATAACAGGTGTTTTACGCATGCGGCATACTGCCATTAGTTTTCTGGTCTGGGTTTCTACACCTTTAGCGCCATCAACAACAATTATAGCAGAATCAACCGCCGTAAGAGTACGGAATGTATCTTCCGCGAAATCCTGGTGACCAGGAGTATCCAGAATATTAACCTTATAACCCTCGTAATCGAATTCCATCACAGAAGTCGATACTGAAATACCACGCTGCTTCTCTATATCCATCCAGTCTGACGTAGCTGTTTTCCTAATTTTATTATTTTTGACAGCACCAGCCACCTGAATCTGTCCGCCGAAGAGCAGGAATTTCTCGGTCAGTGTAGTCTTACCAGCATCAGGATGCGAAATTATTGCGAAAGTTCTTCTTCTTTCTATTTCGTTATTCATATAATTATTGTTTCAATCTTTCAATACATGTTTCAAGGCTATCTTCCCAATAAGGGATTTCGATGCCATATATCTCTTTTATCTTTGTTTTATCTAACACACTATACGCAGGTCTTGCTGCAGGCGCTGGATATTCTTTCGTATGTAAAGGCTTTACATTACATGATTTTAAACCTGCTATACGATGAATAGCCTTAGTAAAATCGTACCAGCTTATAACACCTTCATTTGAAAAATGATATACACCTGGATGTACCCCGTTATTGATTGCGACCATTATCACATTAGCCAAATCACCTGCATAAGTTGGAGTTCCTATTTGATCAAAAATAACGCCTAATTCAGTTTTTTCCTTACCAAGGCGCATCATTGTTTTCACGAAATTATTACCAAACATGCTATATAACCATGCTGTACGTATAATCATTGCATGCTTACAATGCTCTAATACAGCTTTTTCGCCCAATAGTTTTGTAGATCCGTATACACTATTAGGGCAAGGTTTGTCTGTTTCAATATAAGGTGTGTGTTTTGTCCCGTCAAAGACATAATCTGTAGATATCTGTATTATCCATCCGTTTCGTTTTTCAATCGCTTCAGCCAAAAAACCAGGAGCTTCTGCATTTAACAATCTACATAACGGTTCATTTGATTCTGCTTTATCTACTGACGTGTAAGCAGCACAATTCACGATACCATCTATATTGTTACTATTTACAAATTCATTAATAGCCGACTGGTCTGTAATATCAAGCTCTGATACATCAGTATTTATAAAATGATGCTGAGGGTTTTGCTCCTCCAACAATTGCATTTCATTTCCCAGTTGCCCATTACAACCTGTTACAAGTATATTCATTTTTACTAATCCTGTTCCTTAAAAAGTTCGCCATTTTTGTCCTTGAAGTAATAGTCATTAAGCATACCAATAAATGTTGTTATCTCTTTTACAGCATGCTCCGTGTTAGGACTTATTGTTTTTTTCTGTAACCTTAACATCATTACTCCATATAAGGCATCAAAACATGTTTCTATTTCGTTTTCACTTTTATCAGCACCCTTGTGCCTCAATTCTACGATATAAGGCAATACCTTATAATATTCAGAACGATAGAAAGGAAATTCAGAACTGTCAAGCAATTGATTATGCAAATCGATAAGCTGTTGCACAACGACTTTGTTTATCTGCAGATGTCCACTTTCTCTGCATCCTTCCTCATTTATCATTCTTATAAGGTTACCGTACCAGTCGGTTACTTCTTCCGTCTGCTCTTCACTATAACCAAATTTACTAATATATTCTTTTTTAATACGTGACAAACTGCATCCATAAACCCTTATTAGATCCTCTATTTGCCACATATACAAAATATACTCAGCTATATTTTTTTTTCTTAAAGTCTGTGCTATATACATTTTTAGAATATAAATAATTAATATCCTTGTCTAATTTAATAAATAGAATAGAGATTAAAAGCTGTTCCAATAAAGAATACTATTGAAAATATAATTACTACGCTACCTATTATCTTATTTATCAAGACGATGCCTTTATCATCAAATTTGCCACGTACCTTATCTACAAGCCAAGTAAGTCCGAACCACCAAAGAAGCGCTCCAACCACAATGCACATATATCCGGCAGACATATCAAGAGGATGTTCGGGCTTGACAAATGTAAACTGAGCAAAGCAAGCCATGAACAGGAATATTATCAGAGGATTCGAGAAACAGACAATAAAGGCTGTTACGCCATTATGCACAAGAGAACCTCTATTATTACCAGTTTTATGTATTTTCTTTGTTGGATCTGACTTATAACAGTATATGCCGAAAAGCATAAGCATTATGCTTCCACTTAACTTCAAGTAAAACATATTCTGCATATTATTTATAAAATCCATCATAAAACTCATACCAAAACCAGTAATCAGCGCATATATTATATCACTGATAGCAGCACCGACTCCGGTAACAAAACCAAACCACCTGCCCTTATTCAATGTACGCTGAATACAAAGTACACCTACTGGGCCCATTGGAGCTGATGCTATAATACCAATCAGCATTCCTTTGATCATTAAATCTAAAATATCTATATGTATAGGAAACGGCATAACGAGTGCAAAATTGCTAAAAAAATACGAAAGATACAAATTTTGTCCCATAAATCTTTGCATGATTACGCATTTTTATTATCTTTGTAGCTCAATTATTCAAAAATCAAATTAATTAAAATCATACAAAATGAATACACAAACAATGAAACCATATGTAATCGGACTTGACCTTGGTGGCACCAATTCCGTATTTGGCATTGTTGACAGCCGTGGAGATATAAAAGCTACTACAGCTATCAAAACTCAGGGATTTGATAACGTTGAAGATTATGTTGATGCATCCGTTGAGGCTCTTCAAATTATTATAGATCAAGTTGGTGGAATAGAAAAGATAAAAGCAATGGGCATCGGTGCTCCAAATGGCAATTTCTACAAAGGAACCATTGAGCATGCACCAAATCTTGTTTGGGGAAAAGGAATTGTTCCACTAGCCGAGATGTTCAGTAAACGTCTTAACGATATTCCAGTTGCATTAACTAACGATGCTAATGCTGCAGCTATAGGTGAAAAAATATACGGTGTAGCACGAGGAATGAAGAATTTCATTGTAATAACTCTTGGCACAGGAGTTGGTTCCGGCATTGTTGTTAACGACCAGTTGGTTTATGGAAGCGATGGATTTGCAGGTGAACTTGGACACGTAATCATGCGCCGTGAAAATGGAAGAAAATGTGGATGTGGGCGTACAGGATGCCTTGAGACATATTGTTCCGCTACCGGTGTTGCAAGAACTGCGCGCGAAATGTTACAGACTACAGACGAGCCATCTCTTCTTAGAGACATTAAAGCTGAAGATATAACATCTCTTTCTGTTTCACTAGCAGCAGAAAAAGGTGATAAATTAGCTCTAAAAATATATGAGTTCACTGGTAACATGCTTGGTGAGGCTTGTGCTGACTTTGCAGCTTTCTCCAGTCCTGAAGCATTTATTTTCTTTGGCGGACTGACTAAAGCTGGTGATTTGATCATGAACCCTATAAAAAAATCATACGAGAAGCACGTAATGAGTGTCTTTAAGGGCAAAGCTAAATTCTTAGTTAGTGGCTTAGACGGAAGCAGTGCAGCCGTATTAGGGGCAAGTGCTGTTGGTTGGGATATATAAATATTATATTATAAACAACAAGACGGCATCACTATAAAATTAGTGGTGCCGTTTTCTTTTATTTATCTAAATGTTTTGATATTTGAATAAAAGATATTATCTTTGCACCGATTAAGGCTCGCCTAATACGCGATTAAATGGGAAAGGAGTGAAAATCCCCTACTGTCCCGCAGCTGTTAGTTCCTTTATTATCTCATACACAAATCCACTGTCTTAATGACGGGAAGGAGTTATGAGATGGAACGAAGTCAGAAGACCTACCTTATATTATATGCAAGCTAAAACGTCTCGATGAAAGGCGCATTAAGCAATTTAGAATTAGTATTTTAGATATCCATATGATTCGGGTAGTCATATTTTTATCTTTGCATATCGTATCAATATAAGTGATAACGACGTGTATTGTTATATAAGTTTATTTAGTAAGCAGGGTGTATCCGTGAGGACTCACCCTGTTGTTTTGTTTATTAACAAGATAACTACTCCAAGATATAATCCCAGACTGTTTTCATTCCTATTAGACCAAGATACTTTACAGTTGGCCCATGTACATATAGTTTTCTATTATAATTAGTTGGATTATCCACTAGATTAAGTTCTCTTTTCATGTATACACCACCAGAAAGACAAACAGACATTATCTTACGTAGGTCTGTTTCACCTTTTTTATCTGCTATTAGCACAGACTGTGTATATGTAAATGGACTTGTAAACTCGGCATTCGACGAACTCTTGGTACAATCTCCAACGATATAGCCTTTTACGCCCAACATCCAACCTGTTCCTTTTTCTATTGCTACAGATACACTAGATGTGTCATTTTTAACAATTACAGACTGGGTATCTTTAGGCTGTATGTCTATTATACTGTCTTTTTTATTGGTAGTGCTATCTGCTTTTGGCAAATTGCTATCTCCCCCATCAGATGGGTCAACGGGATCTGTCTGCGGCTTTTCATCTGCATTGTTTTCTACTATATAACCTTTCTCACAAGATTGAAACGTTAACAATATTAGAAATACGTAAATTAGTTTTCTCATAATATCTTTTAAAACCGAGAACAAAGTTAACACTTTTTATCGACATACATATACTATATGGTGGAAAAATATACATTTACACTATTTTTTGTGATTTTTAATAGATTTCAGATGTTTTTTGATAACAACTTATAATATATAATACTAAATTTGCAAATTGAATACAATATAATAACAAATCAAAAAAGAATGAAACATCTATTTACACTAATGCTAGCTATGCTATTGCCGACTATGGCGATGTCGTCAGCTTGGGAAACAAAGTACAAAGAAATTGAACATGCTATTAAGCAACCTACATTTGCAGACAGAGTTTTTAATATTACTAAATTCGGAGCTAACTGCAAATACAAGGCTGCTGTTAATCAGCGGGCTATCAATGGAGCCATCAATGCATGTAATAAAGCTGGTGGAGGTAAAGTTTTGATTCCTGAAGGCACATGGGAAACCGGAGCTATAACACTAAAAAGTAATGTCAACCTGGTTGTAAGTAAGGGAGCTACTCTACTTTTTGTATTTGACTCTAATCTATATCCTATAGTACCAACTAGATGGGAAGGACTAGACTGTTGGAATTTATCACCATTAATTTATGCATATAATGCTAAAAACATTGCTATTACCGGTGGTGGTATAATAGATGGAAATGGAAGTAACAACACATGGTGGAAATGGTGTGGAGCAACTAAATTCGGATGGACAGAAGGAACAATAAGCCAGAAAAATGGAAGCCGCGCTCGCCTCCAAAAAATGTCTGAAGATGGTTTAGAGATGAACAAAAGAAAGTTTGGCGCCAAGGATGGCCTGAGACCTCAGTTGATTAACCTAAACAAATGCGAAAACATTCTGATTGAAAATGTAACTTTATTACGTTCCCCATTTTGGGTTATTCATCCATTATTAAGCAAAAACATAACTGTAAGGGGCGTACATATATGGAATGAAGGTCCTAACGGTGATGGTTGCGATCCTGAGTCTTGCGAAAACGTACTAATTGAAAACTGTACATTCCACACAGGCGATGACTGTATTGCTATCAAAAGTGGAAGAAATGCAGACGGACGTCTATGGAATATACCAAGTAAAAACATGATTATACGCGGATGCAAGATGGAAGATGGGCACGGTGGTCTTGTTGTTGGTTCTGAAATTACGGGAGGATGTAATAATGTATTTATTGAGAACTGTGAAATGGACAGTCCTAATCTTGAACGCGTAATAAGACTAAAAACGAACTCTTGTCGTGGAGGAATAATAGAAGACATTTATGCACGTAATATTAAGGTAGGCCAATGTAAAGAAGCCGTTTTGAAAATCAACCTTGATTACGAGCACAATGAAATATGCTGCCGTGGTTTCAATCCTATAGTAAGAAATGTATTCGTAGATAATGTTACATGCCAGAAGAGTCAATATGGCGTAATGATTGTAGCTCTTGATACAGTAACCAACGTTTATAATATAAATGTAAGCAACTGCAAATGGACTGGTGTAGAATCAGGTGGCAATTATGAAAAAGGAAATACTAAGGATATAAATTACAATAACCTTTTTATTAATGGAAGCCTTGTTCTAAAAAAAAAGCCTTTTAATTACTACAGCGAATGGATGTCTTTCTCAGAAATGAAACGTTCTGAACATCCATATCTGCTGGATTTTTCAAAGGCTCCCAAATGGAGCTATGTAATGGGTATAGAAATGGAATCAATGCTCGACACATATCTAGCACATAAAGATAATAAAATTTTGGATTATCTTAAGGAATATACAGATACTATGATAGATGCCAAAGGTAATATACGTAGTTACAAAATGTCTGATTACAATCTAGATCAGATAAGAACCGGAAGATTTGTGCTAAGAATGAATCAGATGTATCCTCAAAAGAAGAACCTAATAGCTATTAAGAATCTATTCAAGCAACTTGAAAAGCAGCCAAGAACAAATGAGGGAGTATGGTGGCACAAGAACATTTATGCAAATCAGGTGTGGCTTGATGGCATCTACATGGGACTCCCATTCTATACTTTATCGGCTTCGTATCTTAAAAAGAATACTAATAAGGTCTACGATGATGCCGTTACTCAACTGATGAGTACATCGGCAAAGACATATGATGAGAAGACGGGCTTGTGGAAACATGCATGGGATGAGACTCACTCAATGTTCTGGGCTAATCACGATACCGGATTGTCTCAGCATACATGGGGACGCGCTCAAGGATGGATGGCTATGGCTATGATTGAAATACTTGATGCACTTCCACAGAACTATGCGCGCAGAGGCGAAGTAATTGACCTTTTAAACAAAGTTCTATCCTCTGTTATAAAATATCAGGATAAGGACACAGGCCTATGGCATCAAGTAATGGATGTTAACGGGAAAGACGGGAATTACCTGGAAGCTACTTGTTCTTCAATGTTCGCCTATTCACTGCTTAAAGGATATAGATTGGGATATCTTAAAGATCATAAGTTCCTAGAAGCAGGAGAGAAAGCATATAAAGGCATCATAGATAATTTTATTAAGGTTAATGCTGATTCTACCATTTCACTGACACACTGCTGCGCTGTAGCAGGATTAGGCCCAAATAGTAATCCAAGACGTGACGGGTCTTTCGAATATTACATCAGTGAACCTATACGTGACAATGATGCTAAGGGAGTTGGACCTTTTATTTGGGCTTCGCTCGAAATGGAAAGACTAAACAATAACAACTAAAAAACAATGTGGCTTTTAAGATTCTGATACGATAATTTATTTTATAAAATAATGCCACAATACCACTCGCCTAGTGTCTATGGGCATTGCGGTGTTTATAAAATAGCACTTTACTGCCACTTAACTACCACGAATAAAACCAAAAGCTATGCTTTCACTCTTTGGGAGCATAGCTTTTGCTATTTAATAGCATAGCTTTCATCGTTCAAAAGCTATGCAAACAGAAACCCAAAGCATAGCTTCTGAAAATACATGAATTTGGGGCACATTTTTATTTTTATAATTACTGATTTACTATACAGATTATTAAAAGCTTTACTGACATACTTTACACATACTCAAAAATATTCCTGATTTGCTTAACAAAAAAAGGATGTTTACATATAGTCATCTATATAAATATACTTCGACCACTAAATATTGCTATAAATATGATTAATATTCATCATACAATAACACTGATTTATGCAAAACGCCACTGAAATTATCCAAGCATTTATATTATTACTATATGCGCGGAATTTCAGTGACGTTAAGTGACGTTTCGCCCACTTCAGGACGCATCTTATATCATTGACTTACAACAACTTAAGAAGCATTGCGATGTTGTGGCGTTTTATTTTTTTATTTTATCTGATTTCAATCTTTCTTATTTTCTTTAGCTTTATCCGATGCTTTCTTAGGTTTTGCTTCAGCTGTGTTAGCTTTCACAGTCTTTACCCTTTTGGTTTTTTGTTTTAAAACGACATTTTGCGATTCTGTTCCATTCTTTTCAGAACAGCTATTGTCGTCAACAATCATTGAAACAGCAGTTTTAGCTTTTTCCATCTTTGCCTTAAGCTTATCTTCGGCATCCTGCATTTTCTCAAGTTTAGTCTGCAAACGTATTATTTCCTTATTCTTCATTTCAATCTCATCGCCTTGATTTTTGATTGTAGTAAGAAGACTATTCAATTCGTCATCATCTATATCATCGGGGTATAAACTGTTAACGCGATTTATAAAATCGCCAAGTATATTCATATAGTTTGTAAATGCATCAAAAGGACTACTATATATGCCTCGATCAAAGCTAATGCTTGAAGGTTTTGTAGTCATGAACCTGAAATTATTACTTGCTTGCAGATAGTCCCAGTCTTGATTAATACGAGGATCGTTACATATACGAACACGATCAGCCACACTGTAAAGTTTATTAAAGGCCTCAATCTGCATTGGATTACCAAGCCAGCTGCTTGCATCCCTTTCTTCATCTACCCATGATAAAGTATCAGGCACATCAATACATCCTACACTTTCAATACTTGAACAAATTTCAGATGGTGTAGAGAATGTTATGCCTTGGGCTTTGGCGCAAGCCGGCAAAGCCTTTATAAACTCAAGAATATTACTAGACAATGGTTGGGCTATACCTAAAGAGGTGAGCTCCATAAAGATATTTATGATTTGTTCATCCTCGGGCATTGCCTTTATTCTGTTAATATAATTGTCTGCAAAGAGAGGATAGCCTTCCCATTCTCTATTATTAAAACGCAAACATATATCATCACTTAAATTGATGTCACGGAGCAACAATTTTAGATTAGGCGCTTCGGCACAATTATAGACATAATGAGGAGATTTCCAACCTAGCACATGTTTTGCGCCCTCTGTAAGCATTCCTTTAAATCCCATCTGTGCAGCTTGTACACCAATGTCATCACTGTAAATTAGAGATGAATTGCGCAACACTGTAGGTTTTTTACCAAAATATTCTTTTATTTTCTGACTCTGCCTCTTAACTTCTGCAGCAAAGCATTCCTCATTTATAAGTGAAGATAGCCCATGAGAATAAGGTTCGGCTAGAAACTCAACACATCCGGTATCATTTAGCTCCTGCAATTTTTCTAAAACCTGAGGTGCATGGACTTCTAATTGTTCTATTCCTACACCGGAAAGAGAAAAAGCGACCTTAAAGTATTTTCCATTTGCCTTAATCATTTCCATAAATGCATTAAGTGCAGGCATATATGAGCGTTCGGCTATTTCACTGATACTACGCTCATTTTCATAGTCATCATAATAGTAATGGTCGGTACCGATATCGAAGAAACGATATCTCTTGAGATGAATAATCTGATGAATCTCAAAATACAGGCAAATCGTTTTCATGTTATTTCGTTTTTATTATTTACTTTTTATTGTTTGGTCATAGAGTTGACGTATCCATAGGCCAACTTTCTCCCATGTTATCTGGTCAACCTCATTTTTACCTTCCTCTTGCAGATAGTTGAAAAGACTCTGATTATTACAAATGGAGTATATCGCATCTGCAAGAGCTTGAATATCCCAATAGTCTACCTTTATGCAATTATCTAGTATTTCAGCACATCCACTCTGCTTTGATATTATTGTAGGTGTTCCGCACTGCATTGCCTCCAGAGGCGATATTCCAAAAGGTTCACTTACCGAAGGCATAACATAGACATCCGAATCTTTTAAGCACTGATAGACTTCTTTTCCATGCATAAACCCTGGAAAATGAAAACGATCTGCTATTCCGCGCTCAGCTGCCAAATAAATCATAGCATCCATCATATCACCACTACCTGCCATACAGAAACGTACATTATGAGTTCTATGCAATACTATATTTGCAGCTTCCACAAAATATTCGGGCCCTTTCTGCATGGTGATACGGCCCAAGAACGTAACAATTCTGTCCTTATCATGATGATCAGAGCGTTTAATATCCTGATATTCTTGCTTTAATGGATATACTGCATTATGAACTGTAAAGCATTTTTTAGGATCTTGATGATATTGGTTTATTACAGTCTGACGAGTAAGCTCACTTACGCACATTATGCAGTCTGCATTGTCCATTCCGTTCTTTTCTATCGAATAGACAGTAGGGTTAACTCGTCCACGGCTACGGTCAAAATCAGTAGCATGTACATGTATACATAATGGTTTGCCACTCACCTGCTTTGCATGTATACCAGCCGGATAAGTTAACCAATCATGAGCATGGATTATATCAAAATTCTGCTGACGGGCAACAACACCTGCAACAATAGAATAGTTATTGATTTCTTCATGAAGATTATCAGGATAACGACCTGAAAATTCCATACAGCCCAAATCATTTACATTCATATACTTGAAATCAGCATAAATATTATCACGTAGAGAAAAATATTCTCCGGGATCCATAATATTACCGATTCTACTATTTACATAATCGTAATTAACGTCACGCCAAACTATTGGTACAGCGTTCATCGCTATTATATTCAGGAAACTTTTGTCTTCGTCTCCAAATGGTTTTGGCAGACAAAAAGTTATATCCATGTCACCTTGTTCTGCAAGGCCTTTAGTTATACCATAACTAGCTGTACCCAAACCACCAAGAATATGAGGAGGATACTCCCATCCAAACATTAAAACTTTCATATTATCTCCTCTTTATTGGTAATTATACTTTTCAAGTAACCTTAGTGCTCTCAGAATCTCTGCTACATTAGCTGCAAACGACATAGCCCCTTTGCCATTAAACGGAGGATTCCCGTCAAACATCTCTGGTATAGTACCTATACATCTGCTTGTCATCTCATCTTCGTATCCTACCATCTGGCGCTCAATAAAGCTTAACCTGGTTCGTTTATACATCTTAAGGCATGCCTCCATATAGAATCCTCCAAGCCATGGCCATGCTGTACCTTGGTGGTAAGCATAATCTCGCTGACTTTGTGGACCTGAATACATTGGATTATAACCGCCACTCTTAGGAGATAAAGTTCGTAATCCCTTAGGTGTTAACAGTTCTCGAGTGCAAACATCCAATACGCCCTTTTTCTGTTCTTGAGAAAGAGGTGAGAAATCTAACGCAACGGCAAATATCATATTAGGACGAACACTCCAATCGGGTGTATTACCATCAACATAGTCGAAAAGATAATCATATTCATTAAGAAATGTGTCTACAAACGAACGCTTACATAATTCTGCACGTCGTTCAAGATTTTCAGCAAAAGCATTTTCATTTGAGTCTGCAGCAACCTTTGCACCAAATTTTAAAGCGTTATACCATAATGCATTAAACTCCACTATATATCCTGAGCGAGGCACCACGGGGCGACCGTTTGCAGTAGAGTTCATCCACGTTATAGCTTTATCATGTCCTTCTGAATACAAAAGGCCATTATCATCAAGTCGCAAATTAGGATGAAGCCCTGAAATAATATAGTTTAATATATCTTTTATGAATTTTCCATATAGATTTTTACATTTATCACTACCTACCTCCTTAGCATACTGCTGTAAAGCCCATATGCACCACAAAGGTACATCAGGCTGCTCTATTTCATACATATTTACAGTAAGAGGTTTGCCTTCCATGAACTCTCTTAACCCCTTTTCTGAGGTTTTCATTACTAGTTCGAAATAGTCTTGTTCGTCTATAGCAAGCGTAAGTCCTGGCAAAGATAAGAATGTATCTCTAGCTCGACTTTTAAACCATGGATATCCGGCAAGTATGTAGCGGTCATCATTTTTCTCACGCTTATGAAATTGATGCGCTGCGTTTACAAGACAGTGAAAAAAATTATCTCTTGGAGAACGTTCTGAAACCTCTTTATCAAAGAGCTTCTTTAATAATGATGTTTTAATTTCTGATGTTGAAGCAGCAAAAACTATACTTTCACCTTTGCGAATATTCATTTCAAAGTATCCCGGTACATAAAGATCTTCGTTGGATGCGTATCCACGCTCTTGCTCTTTAGTATATTCTACCCCACGATACCAATCAGGCTGAAAAACGAACTCATTTTTTTTACAGAATTGCATATACAGATCCGGATATCCTGAATACATACATGTTTTGATTCCATTATCTACCATGCTATAATCTCGTTTGGCAGTAGAATTCTCATGTGTAAACTGTTTTACACTACGAAATGCCAAAAAAGGTCTGAACCGTAAGGTCGTGGCTGAATGCGCATCAACTAATGTGTAACGTAACAATATACGGTCTTCATAATGTTGAAACACGACTTCCTTCTTTAATAATACACCTCCTACCCTATATAATGTAGTTGGCACTTTATCACAATCAAACTCACGAATATATTTGTGACCTTTTGGACTGAAATTATTGCCCTGATATTTATGCAATCCTAAATTAAACTCTGCGCCATGCTGTATGACAGTAACATCAAGAGAGGAAAGCAACACGTGGTTGTCATCGTCTATTTCAGGAACGGGGACAACTAGTAAACCGTGGTACTTACGTGTGTTACAGTCAACAATAGTCGAACAAGAATATGCCCCAGAGCGATTGGTGCGTAGCAATTCTCTTGTTAGCGATTCTTGTAAGTTTGTCATCAGAGCTTTTTCAAATCGTAAATAACTCATAGTTCCTATTTTAAGGTATTAAAATGTTCATAGTTCATCGCTAATAAACGGAAGACTGCATTTTTTTAATGTGTTTTTATATCCTTGTCTTTCATTTTTCGCATAAGCAAAGTTAGCATTTATTTTTAAAAACGCAAAAAAAATATTCGTATAAATGTCTAAAACATTCTATTTTTACATTATTGAAAACTTTTTTCTATGAAAAATTTATATATTTGACAAAAAAATAGTAATTTTGCAGAACTGGGGGGATTTAAAGGTTGTATTATGGTTGTAAAAACGGCTTATGATAAATTAGAAACAGTAAAGGCCATTTCAAGTCTTTGGGATCCACTTACTGCGGATCAACGTACATTATTGTTGAAGCATATAACGATTGAACGTTTCAAAAAGAATGATTTAATATACAAAGAGAATGAAACGCCCAAAGCATTGATGTGTCTCATCAAGGGTAAAGTAAAAATATGTAAAGACGGTGTCAGCGGAAGGAATCAAATTATAGGTGTCATAAAACCTGTTGGCCTCTTTGGATACAGGGCTTATTTTGCTAAAGAGGATTATAAGACTGCTGCTGCTGCGTTCGAGACATCTGTCATTGCCTTTATACCAATGGATATCATAATGAGGCTTATTGAAGAGAATAGTATGATTGGACTGCTATTTATTAAAGAATTATCTGTTGGTCTGGGGCAAGCTAATGATCGTACAGTAAACCTTACTCAGAAACACATCCGCGGGCGTCTTGCAGAAGCTATAATTTTCTTAAAGGACAATTATGGCGTTGAAGAAGACGCACACACACTTAGTATATATCTAAGCCGTGAAGACCTGGCTAATCTATCTAATATGACCACCAGTAATGCAATACGTACTCTTTCAGCTTTTTCTGCAGAAAAGTTAATTGCAACAGATGGTCGAAAGATAAAAATTATCCAAGACGAGGAACTGCGAAAGATTTCAAAAATGGGTTAGTCTTTATATTATTCAGGGATTAGGAAATTTATTACCTCCTGTTCTACCGTTATTGTATAGGAACCAACCGGAGTATTAATAAGGCGCCCATCAATACATACTAAAGATTTTTTTGCCTCTATAACATCAACTTTGCGTGTACGATAAGAATGAACACTTCTATGGTTCAAGAAACGATTCGTAAATAAGAGATAGAAGCCCTCAATCAATTGAGTCACTTCGGGATGATATACAACTGAAACATCTAAGAGTCCATTGTAAGGGACAGCATTTGGAGTCTGTCCATATCCATGGGCATTACCTATACAGACAGTCATTACTTTTCGTTTTATGATATCAGTATTTATCTTAATGTTCATTTTGTATTCAAGACGTTGAAATATCATAAGCAGAAATGAAACGATAAATGAAAGTGTTCTTGATCCAAACATTCTACGTGTTTGTCTCCTTAGATTCATAACAGATGCAATCAGTCCTATATTAATACAATTCAAAAAATACCGATGACATTTAATACCTTTCTTATTTATATAACGAATGCATCCAAGATCTATTTTACGTACCCTATGATTAATCAACCAGTCTATAGTCTGTTGTATATTATTCTCACTGAATTGCCAAAATCTTGCAAAATCATTCATTACGCCATAGGGTATTATACCTAATGAGATAGAATCACGCGTTTGCATATCTACATGCATAAGACAGTTTACAGCATCATTCAAAGCAGAGTCGCCACCAACAATAATGATTGTTTTATATCCGTTATTGATAAGCATATTCATAAGGCGTTCTACACTTTCTGTAGTTTCACTTTGAACAAAATCATATTCCACCTTACGCTCTTCTAGCACGCGCTGTATTTTGCCCCAATACTTATGAGGGCTTGTTATTCCACGTTTAGGACAAAACAATATGCCCCATCTTGAGTTTTCTACTGCCATAGGTCTTTTATCTCCTTAATATTCTCTTCTATCAGATTCATAGCGTCTATCCAATGTATTTCGAATCCCCTCCGTTCCATGCCTCTAAACCATGTCATCTGGCGTTTAGAGAATTGATGAATCGCTATTTCAAGTTTTTCAAACATCTCATTGTAGGTTTTCTTACCTATAAGATATTCCGTAACGAATTTATATTCCAAACCATAATAAATAAGATTTTCAGCAGGTATACCTGAATCCAGTAAGCCCTGTATCTCATCAATCATTCCATTTTCAAGTCTCTGCTTTAAACGGTTTGTTATCTTTTTACGTCGCTCTTCTCTATCAAGATTAACGCCAATAATAAGTGAATCAAGTTTAGGAAATTGCCTTGCAGAGACTGGTGTATGTTTATAATACTCTTCTATTTCTATTGCTCGTATTGCTCTTTGAGCAGTATCAACATCAGTTGTATTATGCATATTAGAATCGTTTTGAGATTTCAACTTAATAAGCATATCTGTAAGTTCGTTAAGACTCTTTCCCTCAAGTTTGGCACGCAATTCTGCATTTTGAGGAACAGGCATTAATTCATAACCTTTAAGTACGGCCTCAATATACAAACCAGAACCACCACAAAGTATTGAATTAATTCCACGACGGCAATTTTCTTCATAAACTTCAAAAAAATCATGCTGGTATTCATAAACGTTATATTTTGTACCAGGCTCGACTATATCTATAAGATGATAAGGAATTTTTTTCCCCGCAATAGTATAATCACATAAATCTTTACCAGTGCCTATATCCATATTTTTATAGACCTGCCTGCTATCACCGCTTATTATTTCGGCACCTATTTCCGCAGCTAAAGCTGTGGCAAGATGCGTTTTACCCGAAGCTGTAGGCCCTAATATGGTTATCATTTTTTTCATGAGATACTATTCAGAAAAACTATAAAAATATTGTTCTGTTTGCAAATATAAACAAAAAAAGCCGTTCAGCAATGCTGAACGGCAATTTTTTATCTTAAAGTTTCCAATGATTAACCATTGTGTTTCTTCATGATTTTGATCAAGTCAACAACTTTGTGAGAGTAACCAATCTCATTATCATACCAAGAAACTACTTTAACGAACTTGTCTGTCAAGTATACACCAGCTTCAGCATCGAAGATAGATGTCAATGAGCAGCCAAGGAAGTCAGAAGAAACAACTTTATCTTCTGTGTATCCTAATACACCCTTCAACTCACCCTCAGAAGCATCTTTCATTGCTTTGCAGATATCCTCTTTAGAAGCAGCATTCTTCAAGTTAACTGTCAAGTCAACAACAGAAACGTCCAAAGTAGGAACACGCATAGAGATACCTGTCAATTTACCGTTAAGTTCAGGAATAACCTTACCTACAGCCTTAGCAGCACCTGTTGAAGATGGGATGATGTTGCCAGAAGCAGCACGACCACCACGCCAATCCTTCAAAGAAGGACCATCAACTGTACGCTGTGTAGCAGTTGTAGAATGAACAGTTGTCATAAGACCTGTCTCGATACCAAATTTATCATTTAGAACCTTAGCGATAGGAGCCAAACAGTTTGTTGTACAAGAAGCATTAGAAACGATTGTCTGTCCTGCATATTTGTCTGTGTTTACACCACATACAAACATATCAGCCTGACGGCCATCATCACCCTTCTTAGAAGGAGCTGAAAGTACTACATATTTAGCACCAGCCTGGATGTGCTTTTCAGCACGGTCCATTGTCAAGTAGAAACCTGTAGACTCAACAACATATTCAGCACCGATTTCATTCCACTTCAAATCAGCTGCATCTTTCTCAGCTGTTATGCGAATGTGGTTACCATTAACGATCAATTCGTTCTTCTCTGTGTCAGCCTCGATTGTTCCATCGAACTGTCCGTGCATTGTATCATACTTAAGCATGTAAGCCATGTAATCAACAGGCAGAAGGTCGTTGATACCTACTACTACTACATCGTTCTTGTTAGCCTCTTCAAGAGTAGAACGGAAAACGAAACGACCGATACGACCGAATCCGTTAATACCAATTTTAATCATTTTGCTTTATTTATTTTAAAGGGTTAAAATATATACTAAACATCTTTTGCCTTTTTGCGTCACCCTTTATTTGTATAATGAATTTCTCTTATAGAGTAAAATATCTACCAAAGATAACGCCTTTCAGCATTTATTTCTCTTTTCGCCCGCAAAGTTACAAAAAAAAATCTATATTTGCATACGAAACTTCTATTAATTTATATAAAAATAATAACTATGGGACATTTTATAAATGAGTTTAAACAGTTTGCAATAAAAGGCAATGCTGTTGATATGGCTGTTGGTGTAATTATTGGTGCTGCTTTTGGTAAAATTGTATCTTCTATCGTCGATGATATCATTATGCCACCTATTGGTTGGTTAATTGGTGGCGTGAACTTTACCGACTTGAAAATTAAATTGCCATCAGTTGATTTTGGACTTGAAAAGATAACTCCGGCTACAATTAACTATGGGAATTTTGTACAAGCTTTACTAAACTTTATTATTATCGCTTTATGTGTTTTCTTATTAGTAAAAGGTATAAACAAATTGGCAAGCAATAAAAAAGACGAAAAAGCTGCAAAACAAACCGTTCCATCTAAAGAAGAAGTTCTTTTAACTGAAATACGGGATTTATTAAAAAAAGCGCAACATAATATGGAATAAAAAATAATTATTATATGAATTAATATTTAGTATTTGAATATAAATTAATAGAAGTTTCGTATGCAAATATAGTTTTTTTTTGTAACTTTGCGACAAAATTTAATATAATAACATGAAACGTTTTTTATTTTTTATCCTCATTATTTATTCCTCAACCGTTGTTAATGCACAAATAAAATACAGTATAGAAGGAGCACCACAATATTCTCCTGATATCTCATGGAAAATAGGAGGCAATGTAGATATACCCATTTCAAAGAGATTTTCTATTGTTTCGGGACTGCATTGGTCAGACAGAAATAGGACAAAAAAAGGGACACAGACAATAACATCTGGTCAGGAAACAGAAACAAGAACCAAAGAATCTTCTTTTAATGCTAATTTTATAACGATCCCTGTTCGTTTGGCAATAAGAATAGGAAAGCTTTCGAATTATGAAAACAAATGGAGAATATTAGTAGGTCCCTATATTGCTTATGGAATAAGTGGAAATGGGAATATTAAAACATCTATTAACGGAAATGAAGAAAAGCAAGATGTTAAATCTTTTGGGAATGAAGGTTTATATAGAACTCGTTGGGATTACGGACTAAGTTCTGAAATTCAATACATTCATAAAGATCACTTTAAACTAGGAGCATATATGGAAGACGGATTTAGAGACCTTTATAAATCAGATAACGCTTTTGAATCAATAATGGATGATTTATTTGTTGTTTCAAAAATTAATTTAACAGTAGGCCTTTCTATTGGATATATTTTCTAACATTGTATGATAATTTCACATGGAAAATTTGTCTGCAATAAAGTTGAGACACAAAAAATTGATATGTTGAATATATCATATAACAAAAAACGTTTTATTATTATATAAAAAATGACTTACTGATATAATAATATCAATAAGTCATTTTTTAGTGAGTTAATGGATTATTCCCATTCTATTGTCGAAGGTGGTTTAGATGATATGTCATAACATACTCTATTTACCCCCTTTACTTTATTTATTATTTCATTTGAAACTTTTGCCATAAAGTCATAAGGAAGATGTGCCCAATCTGCTGTCATTGCGTCCATACTGGTTACAGCACGCAAAGCTACAGGATGTTCGTAAGTACGTTCATCACCCATAACCCCAACACTACGAATAGTTGAAAGAAGGACAGTTCCTGCTTGCCAAACTTTATTATATAGAGAATCGCCATCTTCGCATATATAATTATGCATTTCTTCAATATAAATATCATCTGCATCTTGAAGGATACGAACTTTATCACGTGTAATATCACCTAGGATTCGTACAGCTAGACCAGGTCCCGGGAATGGATGGCGATTTATAAGGCGTTCAGGCATGTTCAGTTGATGCCCTACTCTACGAACTTCATCCTTAAACAGCCACTTCAATGGTTCGCAAAGTTGCAGCTTCATTTCTTTGGGGAGTCCTCCAACATTGTGATGACTTTTTATTACCATACCTGTTATACTGAGACTTTCAATACGGTCTGGATATATCGTTCCTTGAGCAAGCCATTTTGCATCCTTAATTTTCTTAGCTTCAGCATTAAAAACTTCCACAAAGTCTCGACCTATAATCTTACGTTTTTTCTCAGGGTCTGATATTCCTTCAAGATCTTTAAAGAATTTTTCACTTGCATCTACACCAATAACGTTTAGTCCTAAACCTGAATAAGCTTCCATTACTTTAGCAAACTCATTTTTACGAAGCATTCCATGATCAACGAATATACAAGTTAATTTATTACCTATAGCTTTATTCAGTAATGTTGCACAAACAGAAGAATCTACACCACCACTAAGTCCTAGTATAACACGATCATCACCCAACTGTTGTTTCAATTCTGAAACAGTAGACTCAACAAAAGAAGCTGCGCTCCATTCTTGTTTACTTCCACATATATCAACTACAAAATTTTTCAACAGCTGAGTTCCTTGAGTAGTATGGAACACTTCAGGATGAAATTGAACAGCCCAAAGCGGATTTTTACTGCTTGCATATGCTGCAAATTTAACATCAGCAGTAGATGCTATTATATTACAGTCTTCTGGTATAGCCGTAATGGTATCACCGTGACTCATCCAAACCTGAGAATTTTCAGTAAAACCTTTAAACAAAGGATTCTCTACATCAAATTTTTGAAGGTTTGCACGACCATATTCACGTGTATTAGTTTTTTCAACTTTTCCGCCCCCTGAGTTCGCGATAAACTGTGCACCATAACATATTCCTAAAACTGGATATTTGCCAACAAACTGACTCAAATCAACTTTGAAAGCTTCTTTATCATGTACAGAGTAAGGAGAACCGCTCAGAATTACACCTATAACATCTGCATCATTTTTAGGGAATTTATTATACGGCAAAATCTCGCAGAAGGTATCCAGTTCACGAACTCGTCTTCCAATAAGTTGAGTTGTCTGTGATCCGAAATCAAGAATAATAATCTTCTGTTGCATAAATACTATATTTGATTGTTTATAAATTCTTCTGCTTGTGATAGTGTATCCAATTTTCCGACATCCATTAATTTTAAATTTTCCTTTAAATACCCTTTGATATTTGCTTCAGCACATATTTTAAGGTAAAAATCTATTATTCCGAATTTATCAGGAAATTCATTCATATACCCAAATAGTCTTGGAGAAAAAATATGAATTCCAGAAAACGCATACATTTTATATTTTGACGGTTGTAAGTCTTTATATGGACTTTTTACTTCACCGGTTTCTATATTTGTCCAACCAACAAGTCGCATATCTTCATCAAATAAGAGATAGCGTTTTGTTTTTCTTCTACTGATCAGCAATGTTGCATCATTATTCAAATTAGATTCATAAAATTCTTTTAGATCTACATTACTTAGAATATCTACATTATGAATCAGAATTGGCATTAATTTGCAAAAAAGAGTTGAGGCCTTTTTTATCCCCCCACCAGTATCAAGAAGTTTATCAGATTCATCACTGATAAGAATTTCAACTCCAAAATTATTATGATCGCTAATATAATCTATTATTTGGTTTGAAAAATGATGTACATTTACAACAATTCTATTTGCTCCAGCACTTTTCAAGCTATTGATAACACGTTCAAGCAGAGGTTTATTACCTACACGAACTAATGCCTTAGGAATTGTATCCGTAAGTGGTTTCAATCTCGTGCCTAAACCGGCTGCAAAAATCATTGCCTGCATTATTTCTTCGCGTTTAATATTGTTGTTATATTTTGCTCACGGTGTACAACACGTACTTCAATTCCAAATTTAGCGTTAATATGTTCAGCTAGATGTTGGGCAGAATACACACTACGATGCTGTCCACCAGTACAACCAAAACTAAACATAAGACTTGTAAAGCCCCTCTGAATATACCTGCGGACATGAGCATCAGCCAGCTTATATACACTTTCAAGAAATGTCAATATCTCACCATCATCTTCTAAAAAGCGGATTACAGGTTCGTCAAGACCAGTTAACTTTTTATATGGTTCGTATCTTCCGGGATTATGAGTACTTCTACAGTCAAAGACATATCCTCCACCATTACCAGAATCATCATCCGGTATACCTTTTTTATATGAAAAGCTAAAGACTTTAACTATAAGTGGACCTTTATTATCATAACTTGAGAATGTAGCCGGGCCATCTAGAGGATGTGTTTTGTACAACGGATCTGTTGTAATCTTCAATCCATCAGAACGATTCAATAAGGGTTCTTCAATTAGAGCGAATTGAGGTAACTCTGTTAAACGTTTCAGCATATTCATCATATATGGATAATGGAAACAATTCAATTTCAACAATTCTCTAAGATTCTGTATAGCTGCAGGTATACTGTCTATAAAATGTTTTTTATGTTCAAAATATCCACGGAATCCGTATGCGCCCAAAACTTGTAGAGTTCTAAACAATACAAAAAGATTAAGTCGTTCGACGAAATGCCTAACAGAAGGTACTTCTGTATAATTTTTCAGAGAGTCATAATATTCATATACCAACTCTCGTCTCAGCTTAAATGAATAATTAGCAGATGCTTGCCATAAGAAAGAAGCCAAATCATAATAATATGGTCCTCTTCGGCCTCCTTGAAAGTCAATAAAATACGGATCGTTTTTTTCATTTAGCATTATATTGCGTGCTTGAAAATCACGATACATAAAGCTATCTAGTTTCTCTGAAGTAAGATCATTAGCAAAAAGACGAAAATTCGCCTCTAGCTTTAATTCATGAAAATCAAGTTCTGTTGCCTTGAGAAAACAGTACTTAAAATAATTTAAATCGAAGAGTACATTATCTGAATCAAACTCCGGTTGAGGATAACAATTTGAAAAATCTAATCCTCTAGCGCCCCGTATCTGTATATTTGGGAGTTCTCTTATTGTTTTTACAAGAAGTTCTTTCTCCTTTACATTATATCTACCACCTGTATCTCGCCCTCCTTTTATTGCATTAAATAGTGATATGTCGCCTAAATCAGACTGGAGATAACATAATTCATTATCACTTACTGCATATATTTTAGGTACAGGAAGTTTACGCTGAGAAAAATGTTGTGCTAAGTAAACAAATGCATGATCCTCATCACGACTAGTTCCTATAGCACCAACTATAGAACGTCCATCCGCACCTGTAAGTCTGTAATACTCACGATTACTTCCTGCGCCTGGAAGTTTCTGCACATTTGCGGGCTCTTCGCCACACCATTTCTTATATAATTCTATAAGCTCTTGCATTTCGTTGCAAAGTTACTGTAAAAATCGTATAAAAGAGAGCGAATCACAAAAAAAATCATTTTTTACGATCATTTTCATCTTGTTTTCTAGATATATATTCTTTTAATAGTACATCAACTATTACAAAAATTATCATTATACCCATAGACATGAACCATGATTCCGTAATATATAAAAGCCCTGATGATATTACAAGGCATAACAAAATATATGATGTGATTTTCTTTTTATTCATAATGCGCGCAAAGTTATATAATTTAAAAGAAACAACAAAATTATAAAGAAAAAATCGGTTATCTCACGACAACCGATTTCTAAAAAACAAACTACTTAAAAACTAATCTACTAAAACAAATCAAAAAAATATCTTTTTTGGAATTACTCCAATACTTTTTTATCTTCTTACTTCGGCAAAGGTAATAAGTTTTGTTATAAGCTCCAAACATTTAATACTATTTTTTAAGTTTTTAATAGCAAAAAAATAAAATTGGGTAGCTTTTTTACGAACTACCCAATTTATTTGTTATCTAGAGTTTACAACTTACATCATTCCGCCCATACCAGGATTTCCCATTGGCATCTGTGGCTTGTCTTCTGGTTTGTCAACAATTAGACATTCTGTCGTAAGGAACATTCCTGCTATTGAAGCCGCATTTTCTAGAGCTACGCGAGCAACTTTAGCTGGGTCAATAACTCCAGCCTTACGCATATCCTCATAAGAATCTGTACGTGCATTGTAACCAAAGTCTCCTTTGCCTTCGCGAACCTTCTGTACTACTACAGCTCCTTCACCACCAGCATTAAATACAATCTGACGCAAAGGTTCTTCAATTGCGCGTTCTACAATTTTAACGCCAGTTTTTTCATCTGCATTTACACCTTTAACATTTTCAAGAGCCTCAAGAGCACGAATATATGTTGTACCACCTCCGGCTACTACGCCTTCTTCAATAGCTGCACGTGTTGCACATAGAGCATCATCTACACGATCTTTTTTCTCTTTCATTTCAACCTCACTATTGGCACCAACATACAGAACAGCAACACCACCAGCTAATTTTGCAAGTCTTTCCTGAAGTTTCTCCTTATCATAACTACTTGTTGTGTTTGCAATCTCATTCTTAATCTGAGCTACACGCTCCTCAATAAGTTTCTTTTCGCCTGCGCCATTAACTACTGTTGTATTATCTTTTGTAACGACAACCTTATCACATGTTCCAAGCATCTCTAAAGTAGCTTGTTCCAGTTTAAGTCCTTTTTCTTCACTAATAACAAGTCCACCAGTCAAAACGGCGAGATCCTCCAACATTGCCTTTCGGCGATCACCGAATCCAGGAGCTTTTACTGCACATATTTTAAGATTACTACGTAAGCGGTTAACGACCAAAGTTGTCAATGCTTCGGAATCAACATCCTCTGCAATTACTAATAATGGGCGTCCACTCTCAGCTGCAGGCTGGAGAATCGGTAAGAAATCTTTAAGGTTACTAATCTTCTTATCGTATATAAGAATGTATGGATTTTCCATAACACACTCCATTTTGTCAGCATTTGTTACAAAATATCCGCTAAGATATCCACGATCAAACTGCATACCTTCTACAACCCCAATGTGTGTATCTCTACTTTTACTTTCTTCAATAGTTATAACACCATCTTTAGAGACCTTACGCATTGCATCAGCAAGCAATTTACCTATTTCAGGGTCATTGTTAGCACTTACTGTAGCAACTTGCTCTATTTTATCATAATTATCTTCTACTTTCTCTGCATTATTCTTGATATAATCAACTACTGCAGCAACGGCTTTATCAATACCTTTCTTCAAATCCAAAGGATTTGCGCCTGCTGTAACATTTTTCAAGCCTTCCTTTATAATTGCCTGAGCGAGAATTGTTGCAGTCGTTGTACCATCTCCGGCATCATCACCTGTCTTACTAGCAACACTTTTTACGAGTTGTGCACCTGTATTTTCGAAACGATCCTCTAGTTCTATTTCTTTTGCTACCGTTACGCCATCCTTTGTGATCTGAGGAGCACCAAATTTCTTTTCAATAACTACATTACGTCCTTTAGGACCAAGAGTTACCTTAACTGCATTTGCCAATTTATCAACTCCACTTTTCAAAGAGTCGCGCGCATCTGTATCAAAAACTATTTCTTTAGCCATAATTGTTTATCTATTAAAAATTAATTATTAACTGATTACTTATCTATTTTTGCCAAAACATCGCTTTGGCGCATCATAATATATTTAGTACCTTCATATTCTAGTTCAGTACCTGAATATTTACCATAAAGTACATCATCACCGTCTTTTAGGATCATTTCCTCATCTTTTGTTCCATTACCAGTGGCAACAATTGTTCCATGTAATGGTTTCTCTTTTGCAGTGTCTGGAATAATGATACCACCTACTTTTTCTTCAGCTGGTGCAGGGAGCACTAGTACTCTGTCTGCTAATGGTTTAATTTTCATAATCTGTTATTTTTTAATTGTTATATACTGTTTTGGAAGCATATAAAGTAATGCTTTCGCAAGACAACATGCGAAAACCGTGCCAAAATTAAAAGATTGACAATTTTGTCAGTGTCATACTGCCAAAATTGTCATACAATTAATTGGATAATCAAATAATATATATTAATTTTGCAGCCAAATTCAGAAAGATAACATTTAGTGCAAATTATAAAGTTATAAAGACGATGCAAATACAACAAAATGACATTCACCAGAATCTAAAAGAAATTACTATTTTTCTATCTGAGTATGCCGCTACTCTAATGGCTGTAGGTGTACA
The DNA here is from genome assembly GCA_041907685.1 of Prevotella sp. Classification (GTDB taxonomy): domain Bacteria; phylum Bacteroidota; class Bacteroidia; order Bacteroidales; family Bacteroidaceae; genus Prevotella. The sequence continues at coordinate 335,046 of JAYRGU010000001.1, forward strand.
GACATCACGTGTATGCCGAAATACGGAGCGCATTGCCGTATCATTCAATTATCATGCAAATATTCTTATATTCCCTAAGACTATGAGCATTACGTTACACGACAACGAATGCAACCACACATATACGTATGTAAAGAGAACACCATCTATGCCCTTGAATTTCCGTTCTAATATGGAATTATCAAAATTATCATGGAGGGCTTTTGACGAGCATTTGTCTATTGATACGTTGTGGAGCGAATACAAAAGAATCATAAGTGAAAAGCGCGAAAGTCCATGGGTTGTACTTTTTCTTGTATCGTTCGCAAATGCATGTTTTTGTAGACTTTTTGATGGTAATATAACATCTATGATTATCGTATGGATTGCTACCTTTATTGGATTTTATATTCGACAGCTACTTACAAAAAAGAAATGGAGTGCACTGGCAGTCTTTATCATATGCTCATTCATATCTACAATGATTGGTTCTACAGACTATCTATTGATTCACGGTGGAACTGAGGATATGTCTTTAGGAACAAGTATGCTGTATCTGGTACCAGGCGTACCTCTCATAAATGGTGTCATGGATATTATAGACCACCATGTACTTAATGGTATAGCGCGATTAACAAATGCATGTATGCTTATAATATGTATCGCTTTAGGATTGTCACTAACACTTCTCATAACAGGAATAGACGCAACCACTTTTACTAAGGTTATACGCGCAAACATAATACTAGCAAGTGTAGCAGACGGTCTTTTTGCAGCTGTAGCCGGTATAGGGTTTGCAATTATAAGTAATCCTCCACGTAAAGCGCTTTTTATAGCAGCACTTCTAGCATGTGTTGGTCATGGTATAAGGTATTTTCTTATGCACAACAGTAGCATTATGATGGATCAGGCAATGGCATCTACGATTGCTGCATTCGTAATAGGATTACTCGCTGTACAATTTGGAACACATATACACTGCCCTTCTGAATCTTTTGCATTCCCATCATTGTTGCCTATGGTACCTGGTATGTTTGCATATAAATCTGTAATAGCACTTATAAACATGGTGCGTACATCTGAGAACTACACAGCTGAATACGTTGATCAATTTTTTCATTTTGGAATGCTAACGATTCTGGTTATGGTTGGTATGGTTGTAGGTTGTGTAATACCTATTTTTATATTCCATAGACAGTCTTTTTCCGTTACAAGAATGAAAAAGGTTCATACTTTACTGTAAACCAAATAAATACGTCATCTTAAAGCCAACTTTATGATAAAACGTATGTGATTTTTGTCCGAAAAATAGATTAAATATACTTTGTATGATTATTTTTAGTATTTTTGCGGCAAACTTTAATGATCATATGAAAGCAAAAGTTTATAAGTCATTTACACTGTTTTTATTATGTTTTTACTGTATACTGATTAGAGCCTCTGTGTCTTACGAAAGTAGACTCATATCGACGGCAGATGGGCTAACTTGTAATACAATAAACGACATGACCCAGGATGATTATGGATACATGTGGATTGGCACATCAAATGGTCTATGTCGTTACGATGGATATTCTTTTGTAAATTTTCATAAACTTGGTAGTAAAGCTGTAAAAAATACAGATCCACATGTTGCATTACTATTTAATGATGGTAAAAATAAACTTTTATGGGTTTATACTTCCAAACATTCTCTTGCATGCTATGACCTTAAAAAAGCCAAATTTGTTGATTATACAGGATGCGGTGATGAAGATCGAGAATTTAAGAATAGATATTTGTCACCAAACGGCGGGATGTGGCTTTATGATGACTGTTTTGGAGCGAGATGTATAAGAAGCGACAATGGCATTCTCAAAAAGACTGATTATACAAAAGAGAATCATCTACTACCTACTAACAGAATACATACCATTAGAGAGGATTTTAATAATAATGTATGGTTTTTTACTGAGAAAGGAGCCATATTACTGGATAAAAAAGGCAAAGAAAAGATTTTGCTTAAAGGACATGATATCATTGCCAGCCGAATACAAGATCAGTATATTCTCTTTATAACAAATGATAATCAAGCATACGTTTACGATAGTAAATACCACCTTGTAAGGCATGGCATATTACCATCTATGATGGGACATATCAATAAGATTACAAGCAATATAATATGGCAGAATAAATGGCTCATATTCACTGACAATGAAACTTTTGCAATGGATCTTAAGACAGGTATTTTCTATAAGCCATCAGACATTCAGATAAAAAATGGAAGAGAAAGATGGGCTGCTACCGGTTATTATTTTATATCTGATGACAATGGAAATCTTTCAATTTTTCCAGATAAGGGACCTATAAGAAAATTCAATCTCATACCTAACATTAAATATACAAAAGCAAGAGATGGAATGTTCAATATCGTAAAAGATAAGTACGGACTTCTATATATTGCTACTTATGGAAATGGATTATTTATCTTCAATCCCAAAGATGGAACAATTACTCATCACACGCCTAGTGATGCAAGACCATTGATTTACTCCAATTTTTTACTTGATATAATGATTGATCATAGTGGATGCATTTGGGTAAGCACGGAAACAGCGGGGTTGTCATGTATAAATTCAGTTGGTAGCGCAACAGCTAGTTTTATTTATCCTGAGTCAAATCATAAGGATGATTGGGCCAATTACGTACGGCATGTATATAAGAAAGACGATAATAACATAATTATAAGCACAAAAGAGAATAAATTGTATGATTATAATACGCATAACAAGTCTATTACATTACAAAAAGAAATGGATGCGTGCGTGTATGCATACTTTAAAGACAGCAAAGGACACACGTGGATAGGAACAAGAGGTGGTGGACTATATGTTGATGGTATAAAATATTCTAAAAATGATAAACGATATAAGGTTCCTGTTAACGACTTCTATGCAATCGGAGAGGATGTCTATGGACGTATATGGATAGCAACATGGGACGGTGGACTACTTATGACCAAATATTCACCCGGAAGACCTTTAAGATTTAATCAATTCTTAAATCGTAGCTTCAAAGAAAGAAGAATACATAATCTTGAGTTTGGCGAAAACGGAGAGTTATGGATTGCAACGAATAATGGTCTTTACTATATAGATAGCCGTAAAAAAAGCATCACGAATAAGTCATTCATTTGTTATAATACAGCAAATCATATGTTACCAAATGATGAAATAATAAGTCTTGAGCATACTAAAAAAGGCCTTTTATGGATTGGTGCATTAGGTTCTGGAGCTGTTGAATGCAGATTTTCGCCAGACCATAGATCATTAAGATACCATGCAATAACAACAAGTGAAGGTTTAGTAAATAATAATGTAAACTCTATCATTGAGGATAATAATGGAGACATCTGGGCTGGAACTGAAGAAGGTATATCACGTATTAATGGGCATGATTATAGCATTAAGACATATCAATTTAGTAATGTCCTTCAAGGTAATGTATATAGCGAAGACTGTGCTATAAAATTAAAAGATGGGCGGCTTCTGTTCGGAACCAATTATGGGCTTACTGCCATTACTCCAGAAAAAGAAATGCTAATGCATAAGAACTCCAATATAAAAGCATGCATTACAGATGTCAAAATAAACGGAAAGTCATTATATGACAAAGAGACAGGAGATGAAAGGCTTGATATTGCTCTCAACTATATGAAAAGCATAACACTAAGTCACAAAGAAAATACTCTTGAAATCAGTTTTTCAAATTTCAACTACAACAGTATTAAGACCTCATTATATAAATATTATCTAGAAGGGTTGTCAAGCGACTGGCATTCTTCAACTACCAATAACAAAGTAAACTATAACAGTCTTGCCCCAGGACGTTATATATTCCATCTGCGAACACTTAATGGGAACAATAAATGGAGCAGTGACACAACATTAGAGATAAATATTGAAGAGCCATGGTATAATACATGGATAGCATGGTTTTTTTATATGCTTGTTGCTTACGCTATTGGTTACTATATATATAAAGGTTGGAAAGAACGATTCCGTCTTCACCAACAGCTACAGGTAGACCAACAACTTACCGAGTTCAGATTAAATTTCTTTACGCACATAGCACACGAGTTCCGTACTCCACTTGCTGTAATACAAGGTGCTGTTGATAAACTTAGTAATTCAGACATACGCAATACACAAAAGAGCGCCATACAGAGTGCTAACAGAGGAACGAAAAGACTTTTGCGACTAGTAAACCAACTAATGGAATTTAGAAAAGTCAGCACAGAAAATATAAAGTTAAATGTAGAGAAGGCTGATTTAATATCATTTGTAAGAGACATCTATCAAGACTTTTGGCCTATTACCCGGCAGAAAGACATATCAATAACATTTACGCCATTCGAAAAGAAATATGAAATGTTATTTGATAAGCACATCGTTGAATTGATAGTGTATAATCTTATTAGCAATGCCGTAAAATATACTTCAACAAAAGGAAATGTAAGTATCAAAATAATTAAAGATGAAATATATCATAAGATATGTATAATATGTGAAGATAACGGACCTGGAATAAGTGAAAAGCAAATGCAAAATTTATTCCAACCATTTATGCATGGATATGTCTCTAATGGAGGTATGGGCATAGGATTGTATACCGCCCATAATATGGCCAAAGCTCATAAAGGGGCACTAACATATAATAGAGTAAACGCAAAAGGAGGGTCAATTTTCACCTTTGTTTTTCCTGATGATGACAACATCTATAATGCTGATGAGTATAAGAGTGACTTAGCAGTTGAGAATAAAGATACATTAGATGAAAAGAAGAATATGGAAATACGTGAGATGCTTCCCGCCTCAATAAACGATTATACCATTGCCATTATTGAAGATGATCCTGACATGATGGAGCAAATTAAGAACGAGCTCAGTGTATATTTTAACGTAGTGGGATATATGAATGGCCAATATGGCTATGAAGGCGTGCTCAAGAATCATCCCGTTTTAATTATATGCGATGTAATGTTACCAGACATGAGTGGCTACGATATAGTTAAAAGAATAAGACAGGACAAGGATGCTTGTCATATACCTGTAATAATGCTTACGGCCTTAGATGACGAGAACCATCAAATAAAAGGATATGAATCAGGTGCGGATGACTATATGGTAAAGCCTTGTAATTTCCGGGTTCTTATTGTCAGAGCTATACAACTTATAAAATGGTCTATGAAATTAGAATTAGAAAAGAATACAAACAGTAGCGATTCTAAAGAAATCCAGACCTTAACGCATTTGCCATCTGATACAATTCTAACAAGCCAAGCAGACAAAGTCTTTAAAGAAAAAGTGCAGCATATAATATCGCAACATATAGAAGACACTGGTTTTAATGTTGATGTCTTGGCATCAATGATGAATATGGGGCGTACCAAATTCTATGGAAAGATGCGTGAATTGACAGGCATTTCGCCAAATAAGTACTTATCTAATGAACGTATGCGTATTGCAGCAGAGCTCTTGCTTGAAAACGAATTGTCTATATCTGAGATTAGTTATAAAGTAGGAATACAAGACGCATCATATTTCAACAAATGTTTCAAAGCTAAATATGGTGTTGTACCTAGTAAATATGGTAAAAACTAACGGTGTTTTGCACACTACAAACTATATATTAATAACTTACAAATTTAAAACAATGAGAAGAATACTAATACTATCGGCTTTGCTCCTATCTGTTTTTGCAATGGCGCAAAGTCCCGACAGTAACTACAGGAAAATGCAATATCATCCTGAAGGTGATGCTTTCGTGTGTACTAATGGTAATAACAGGTTTACTCGTGCTCTTTATGGGGGTAATACACTTTTCAGAATAGAGACAAGCGACCGACCGGTTTTTGCAGCCTATAACAAAACAGATAATAAGAATATCCGATTCCGCCTCACCTATAAAGGTAATAGCATTTTTCTTGATTCCACATCTTATTGTATTGCAAGCTATGTTGGTGCAAGACGAGACTATACTCTTTCTGATAAAAATTGGGATAACGGCAAACTCCATATTTCAGTATTGGCTTATAACGATCATGATGGTGGTATATGGAAGTTCAGTACCGAAGGTTTTAGCGGCAAAGTTAAAATAGATGGACTGATCTGTGAGATAGCAAACTCTAAACTTAACCGAATGGGAGATTTAGGCGTTGAGAAACCGGGAAGTTTCGAGGCACCGATAAACCCTAAGAAATTAAAAACAATAACATGGGATAATACAAACAACACATCATTTGTATCACTCGATAATCAGGACCTAAAAATATTAAACGGTGGTAACACAATTTTCCAAAAGACAGATGCCGAACGCAAAAGTCTTGTAGACCGTATTAAATTCTGCACTCCCGACCCTTATATTAATACTATTGGAGGCACATTATTAGCTGCAGCTGATGGAGTTTGGGATGGACAGACCTGGCTTCATGGAGCAATAGGATGGCGCATGCCGCTTCCCGGCTGGAGGGCCGGTTTCCTTGGCGATGTACTTGGCATGAACGATCGCGCAGTATGCCATTTCAACGCGTATGCAGCCAGTCAGGTTACAGACGTAGCACCTACCATACCACATCCTTCTCAAGACTCTACAAATGCACTGTCAAGATGCGTCTACAAATGGGGAACTCAGATGTACAGCAACGGATATATTTGTCGTAATCCATACAATAATCATCAGTTTCATCATTATGATATGAACCTCAACTATATTGATGAATTGCTATGGCATTTCTGCTTTGATGCCGATACTACTTACATGCGTAAGATGTGGCCCACTATAAAATTAAATCTGGAGTGGGAAAAACGCAATTGGGATCCTGATAATGATGGCTTGTATGATGCATATTGCTGCATATGGGCCAGTGATGCTCTATATTACAACAGTGGTGCAGTAACTCATTCCTCTGCTTACAATTATCGTGCTAATCTTCTTGCAGCGCGAATTGCACAGATTATTGGCGAAGACGCCACCCCATATACAAAAGAAGCTGAAAAGATACTTGATGCAATGAACAGGAGACTATGGCTTAAAGAAAAAGGTCACTGGGCTGAGTATCAGGATTTTATGGGATTGAAACGCATACACGAGAGTGCGGCTTTATGGAGCATATATACACCTGTTGACTGCGGAGCGTGCTCTCCATTACAGGCTTATCAGGCTACCGGATATATTAATAGAGATATACCACATATACCCATAAAGATAGCAAACGACACTTTACTGTCAAAAGCAGAAAAAAATCTGTTTACAGTATCTACGACCAACTGGATGCCATACGACTGGAGCATTAATAATGTTGCTCAAGGCGAGGTTATGCATACAGCTCTTGCATACTTTGAAGCTGGCAGAAACGAAGAAGGCTACAGACTACTCAAGGCTATGGTAATGGATGGCATGTACCTTGGACAAAGTCCCGGCAACTTTGGTCAGATTTCTTATTATGATGCAGCTCTTGGTGAGTGCTATCGTGACTTTGGCGATGTGGTCGGAATATCTTCGCGCACACTTATCGAGGGACTTTTCGGTGTCCGCCCGGATGCATTGTATGGTCGTTGCATACTTCAACCCGGATTTCCATCCGAATGGCATTCAGCATCTTTGTCATCACCATATATGGATTATTCTTTTTCTCGCAATGATAAGACAGATACATATATAATAAAGCAGAATTTCAAACAGCAGCTTTCTATCGTTGTCAGAGCAAAACTACCATTCAAGAATGTGAATAGGATAACTGTTAATGGTGTTGACACACCATGGAATATTGTACGTTTATCAGACAAAGATGCTTATGCTGAATTTCAGACTCCCAAAGATAAAATTCTGAACGTGGTGATAGCATGGAGTGGCGATAGCATATGCTCAACAATACCTGATTATGATAATAGTCAAAATACAGGAAATAGCACTGAAGGACCTTTATACGACAAGTCAAAACAGTTCTCTATGTGCAAGGATTTGAAGTATAATGCCAATATCACAGATATTTTCAACAACAAATATACATCACCAAGTTCACCCTATACCACATTGCGTATACCCGAAAATGGTGTAGGTCAATGGTGTCATCCTATTTTCCATCCTGAGATAAATGATTCTGTTTTTCGTTCGCTGGCTAAGAATGATACATTCTATGCTGATGGTGTTCCTTTTCACACACCTGCCAATGGCAAGAATATCATATACACATCTTTGTGGAATAATTATCCTGACAGCGTAACTATACCTATCAAGGGTAAGGCCTCTACAGCATTCCTGCTTATGGCAGGAAGCACCAATCCTATGCAGAGCCGTATTGCCAACGGTATAATTACAGTACTTTACAAAGATGGTAGTTCTCAACAAATGGAATTGATAAACCCGGACAATTGGTGTCCGATAGAACAAGATTATTATGTTGACGGCAAAGCATTCTATACCTCTAGTCCTAGACCTCTGCGTGTAGGTTTCAGTACAGGTATTGTAAGTAGAAACATCAGTGATGTACTAAATATAAAAGGTGCATACCGTGAAATTCCGGGAGGAGCAGGCACAATTCTCAAGATGAAACTGGATCCTTCAAAGAAACTAAAAAGTATCACTCTACGTACATTATCTAATGATGTTGTTATTGGCATCATTTCTATTACTCTACAATAGTGATTTTATAGCATAAAGTAAATTCAACAATATATATTTATATTAGCAATGGATATTAAGTGGCAGTCTGAACCTGAATGTAGATCCGCATCCCGGTTCAGACTCCACTCCTATCCTACCACCCAACTTTTCTACAATGGCCTTGCATATTGGCAGGCCAAGACCCAAGCCTTGAGAGAACTAATCCAGTTTTTCAAACTTATAGAATATTTTCTTCTGATTCTCTTTCGTTATACAGTTATTTATTACTGATACATTCTATACATGGCCATCTACACGCATGGCCTTACTCTTTATCCGACAGAAACCAAAGCTGCCAGAATTCATAATTATTTGATTTTGAAAGTATATCTTTAAAAAGAGAAAAATTCTTTTGTTCTTCGGCTGTAGTTCCCTCCAATCCTTTAGCTCTAGCATACATTGAATAAATTCGATATCCAATAACAGGATCAAAAGAAAATGACAATTTATCTTCATCAGTGTATATTAATTTCAACGGATAGGCACTTGTTCTAAAACCATAATTAACTAAAAATGGAACACATATATTAGGCAAACCAGTCCATTGATAACAGACTTGCAACTGCTGTTCATCATTAAAAACAAGAATGATAGCATTACTTGATTTTGAGAACCAATAAGGAACTGTCATCCATGGCTTCATTTCTGTATCACCTGCTTTCTGCAAAGAAATATCCATAGTTCCATTCTCGTGGAACAAGAATTGCATGGCAGTGGTCTCTCTTGATATATTCTTACATATGTCAGTTATTACTGTTTTGGCAACTTCTGCATTATTATAAGTATTACCTTTATCATCGACAAAACCACCAGCATCCTCTGAACTAAAATCTATACACCCTTTATCAAAACTAAAAACATATGGATGTTCCAATTTTAAACCATCTATAACTTTATAAGAGCATTCCAACCTTACATGATTATGAGTTCCATATACGATAGAAGAACGCTTCTTATAGACTCCTCTAACCTCAAAGTCGTAACGAGGATCGGAATTCTTACCTGAGAATATAATAGAATCCTGTGTAGGGATCACATTCACCGGAATTATCAAATCACTATCTGATGGTATTATTCCTTCTATTCGCATTAATAGTTTTGTACTATCATCATTTGAAGGATAAAACTTCAAATTTCCTACATCATGTTGCTGCCCATTAAGAACGACACTCATATTGTTTAATTCAATCTCACTAGAATACATATCTTTAGGATTCTCTAAAGTAACATCGTCTTCGTTGTTGCATGATAACACAACAAAAGATAAAAGGACCATTAACAATGGTATAAAAGAGACCTTTTTCATATATAATTATTTTTCTTTTAATTCTTCAATAATATTAGTTCAACATTTTAGAATATCTTTACGCCAAAATTAGAATTAATTCATGGTTTTATTTATATTTTAAATCTACACAAAAATACTCATTTAATGTCATATTAAGTAAAATTATGATACTAATAATATAATTTAATATTTATTACATCCGGTTATATTAGACTTTATGGGTGGCAACAATACTAAGCAAACAATATAGATTTGCCTTCAGTATTTACTAAACCATTGATTACTAAAGCAATACGCTGAAGGCAAATTTATCGAGTCTAAAATTATCTTTTTTTGTGTATTTAGTAGTCCTTATGGATATCCAGATAATTTAGGCATATATTAGAATGAAAAAGCATTGCTTTTTTATGAGCATAAGTATTCTTTTCGAACTTTCGACCTAGGTAGAACGATCGTTTGACCTAGGTCGCACGATCGTTCTACACAAATAGAATGCCCTCTAAGTATAACTCTTATAGATCAATATACATGCATTAAGAAGACATTAAGTTAGTTATTCATAATGATTAGCTAAAAACATTGTGAAGGCATTGATAATTTAATATACAAAAGTAGAAGTGATTACATACAAGACCTTCTCCTATGTGAAATAAAAGGCTGCACTTATATATAATCTAAACGAAAAGAACTACGATACAAGTAAAAAGATGCCTTCAGTATAAGGAACTGGCAGCAAGTACTTTAAGCTCTTACTGAAGGCAAAACTAATAAACATTTTACGGAAACATATAAAATTTTCTTGATGTATTGAAGTCTATCATCCATTGGTCAACTACAATATGATCGTCAAGAGATTTTATCTTTAGGGTATGTGGACCTTTATTTAGCCATACGTTTGTTGATATAACTACCTGTCCACGCAACACATTAAGTTTCCATTGTTCTGAGCGGTCAGCCTCCTTAATAGAATATATGTGAGAAGCAGTACCATCAATACTTACGCAGAATTGTATATCTCCTTTATCATTAGCATGTGTAGGAATCAAAGCTGTACGTAAAACAGCCTCGCCTTCTCTCTTGCAAACAAAATCATATGACAGCTCGTCTCCTTTTGGCAAGGATACAGCATTCATACTATGGCCAAGCATTTGCACAGGCTTTGCACCAGAACCGGCTCTATCGTAATTGCATGCATTATATGATATATAATCGGCAGACAAAGAATCGGACACAAAAGTATATTTATCATTATCATCATACTGCCTCATTTCATTTTCGGTTGGTGTTATTGGAATAACCGGTGGCCCAAATACGGGTAACTCACGGGGCTTGTCACTCATCAGGTATTTCCATTTACCTCCCGACATTATGTTGTTGTAATACGATGTCAGATTTTGTATCTCATTATATGCTTTGATACTTTTAACAGCTGACCTTATCATATCAATACGACTATTCGCTGATAGAGAATCTTGAGAATAGGCACGTGATTTCTGCGCTTCCAGAGTCTTCTCGCTCATATCTGCAGCAGAATATACGGGATACTGAATAGCCGCAAAGTAAGCATCATACAAATCAGGACGTATCATTTTTTTGATGTCTGCTACAGCGATCTTCAATTTCTGATAAGAACACAGATAGCGGTTCATCTCATTACCAAATTCATTTTGGTTGAAATCTGTGTCTGCCATTGGAGAAAGACCTTTGGAAAATGCTCGTTTATCAAGTTCGGTTTGCGACCATCCCATAAACTCAGGCCTACGTATACCACAAAGTCTATAATACTCTTTCATTACCGGTAACAGCTTACTACCGGCTTTATTACCAAACTGACAACACAGCCAATTGTAAAGGTGGGACTGAATTGTTGATGACGAAACAGAGTTTATATCCCATGCCATATCAAGGAATAGTTCCAGATCGTATGCGGCAACCTTAGGGTCATGAACATTTGCTATCCACAATTTACGGGCATTATGGTCATATGCCTGTCTCATCTCATTATAGACAAGTCCCGGTTGGGTGGTAGTGAGCCAGAGATAATCGTGCGGTCTGCCCCAATAACTAAGATGGTAGTATATGCCTGCCCCACCGCTTCGCTGCTGTTGCAGACTGTCGCTGAGTCTGGTAAGATAACCATAGTTATCATCACACCACATCAATGTTACATCATCAGGAACCTTAAGTCCGTTTTCCATTATCTGAAGTACCTCTTTGTATGGTACGAATACCTGAGGAACTTTCTTAATATCTTTATTTACATAACGGGCAATAAGCATACGTTGAGCATCTATTGCTGCCTGCAGACCGTCTGTTTTCTCTTTTAGTGTATTTACCCCTTCCATAGAACCATCGTGAATGCCACGCATACCTATTGTATAAAGATAATCACCACGATTTGTCCCTTTAAGTCTTTCGGCCCAATAAGCCAAGACCGAATCACGATTGGATATAAGGTTATAATGACCACGAAGAGCTACATTCCATTCGCCCACATTATTACGAAGAAGTGGTTCGCAATGGGAAGAGCCAACAATGATACCGCAGCTGTCAGCTACCTCTTTAGCACCTTTAGTCATAAAAAAAGGTACAGTACCCGGATGCATCGCCGGCCATATGGTATTAGCACGAAGGCGTAACAGCAACTTAAAAATCTGCTTGTATGTACCACTGCCAATAGTTCCTTGTTTATCATATGGTTCTAATATGTTGCAGCTCCAAGGACGCATGCTCCAGTCTTCATCATTGATAAATATTCCACGATAATCTACAGATGGAATCTGCAACGTCTCGAAGTCTGATGATATCGTAAGGCTAGTCTTATGTTCTGGCTTGACATCACCCCACCATACCCAAGGCGAAACACCTGCAATACGAGAAACTTCAAGCAGACCGTAAGCGGTGCCACGACCGTTGCTACCTGTGATGTATATCTTATTATCTATTACTTTAATATAAAAGGCATCATTTTTCCCTAAGAGTTTATTTACAGGAATATTATGCTTTGTCATATATGCCTTTTCATTATAAGACGCTCTATCTAACTGATAGACTATTATGGTGGCATCTTTTTTTGTAGTTGCAAGTGGTAACTTACCTGTTACAGCAAGCATATCACTACTAAACATGTCGACAGCTGTATTTACAACTAATGAATGCTTCGTTACTAACGAGTATTTGATATTATTCTTACCGTTATACCATACAAGATGAGAGGCTTGAACAGTAACAAAAAAGAAAAGTGTAAAAATGGACAGAAAGTATTTCATGATATGCACAATATTTAGTATTCTGTATTCTATAGGTTATATAAAAGAGAATCGGGGCATTCTGTATAATGTATACAGAACGCCCCGATTTAAATCTCTATTATTTACCAACCCGGGTTCTGAGTCAGATTTTTATTCTTCATACGCTCAGACTGTGGTATTGGGAATAAATACATTTTATTATCCCATTGACGTGCGATTGTATCACATTTATATGTTATCGTTCCGTCATTGTTCTTTGTCAACTTAGCTTCTATTATATTACGGAAGTAAGTTTCGCCCTCTTTCCAACGGCGCACATCCCAGAAGCGATGGCCCTCAAAAGCAAGTTCGACCATACGTTCGTTTTTATATTTTGCCCAGAATGCATCATTGCCCAATGTAGTAGGGAAATTAGGCATCTTGGCACGTGCACGAACTTTATTTACATAGTCGGTTGCCGACAATGGGAACTCAGCTGAAGTAGTCGTAGCTGAACCAAAATATTTGTAGAGAGCCTCTGCCATATTAAGATAGAACTCACCAAGACGGAATGTTATCCAAGTATGGTTGTCTACTTTATATTTAGAATTCGAGGCCAAACTGATAGCTCCATGACAGTATTTCTTGATATAGTATCCAGTTGGAGTAGCACCTGATATAGGCTCTCCATTAGTACCACCATAATAAGTCTGTAGGGCTGTCTTATATGATGTAGGCCATACATCACCATTCTTTGCTACTGTAGCATCAAGTCGTGGATCTCGTCCGGCATATGGGTTACTTGAATTATAACCACTACCTGGTTCGTTTATTCCAAGACCTGTGCTCTGCATCTCATATGCGTTTACAAGGTTCTGTGTTGGGCAGTTACCACCAGCACCACCTTCTATGCCGACAGGATAGTTATACCCCTCAAATACAGCAGAAGCTCCGGCTGTACCTGTACCATAAATACGACGACCGAAAAGGATCTCACACGTAATGGCTTCATTCTTCCAATTATCTGTACTCCATAAAGAAGAATAGTCTGCTGCAAGTTTCTTACCGCGTGCATCACAAGCATCAAGGAGTTCCTTCGTATATTTAGCTGCTATGTAGTAACGGCTGTTGTCATTTGAAGTATTAAAAAGAGGACTTGCCCAATATAATGCTGCACGAGCACGAAGAGCAAGGACAGCCAATTTGTCAGCTCTACCTGTTTCGGCAGCGCTTGAAGGTAAAGCCATATTACCAAGATTAGAATAATCGGCAATGATAGAGTCCTTAACTACGTTGCACTCGTCCATAATAAACTTATAGATAGAGTCGGAAGACACACGTGGCATCACATTTATATCTTTTGAATTACCACCTACAGGGCTCTCTGTTACCAAAGGAACACCACCGTATTGACGTACAAGATTGAAATAGAAATATGCTCTCCAGAAACGAGATTCCCATTTGTAGTTATTGTAACGGTACATTTGCTGAGCGTAATCACTGTTTAGTGAGTCAAGAGCAAATTTCAATCCTTGGAATTCACTTAAAACGATATTACAGTCTGCAATACCAGAGTACATATTAGACCATGTTGTGCTGTGGGCATTTGCAGGGCTCCATGAACCATTGTAAAAATCCTGAATAGGATTGCCCGGTGTAGCAAACTCGCTCTCGTCTGTGGCAGATCCTAAAATAGCACCTTTTGAATCCTGACCGAAATCATAATCTGCATAATTGTATATATCAGTCATAAGGTTACCTACATAACCCATACTTGAACTGACATAATCCTTATCGTATACGTTGTATTCTTTGTAGTCCATTTTGTCGTTGCAAGATGCAAGGGCTAAAACTCCAAGACTAACGCCAATAATTGTATTTAGTTTCATTATATTCTTTGTTTTGAATTATTACATTCTTTCTTTATTAAATCTTTCATCATTAGAAAGTAACAGAGAGTCCTACAACCAAACTACGTGTAAGAGGATTAGTTGCTCCATAAGATTCAGGATCTGAAACTGAGAGATGGTCGAGACAGAATAGATCTGTTCCACGTACATATATCTTGGCTCCGTTTACTACCTTTGTTTTCTGCAACAGGCTGTTGGCAAAGTTATAATAGACTTCTACATTACGCAATTTCAAGAAAGAGCGATCTGCGAGCCATACTGTATTAGTCTGATAGTTGTTTGCATTGCTTTGCGCACTTAAACGTGGGAATTTAGCATCCTGATTGTCTGTTGTCCAACGGTTGTCGTAATAATACTGTGATATTGTTGTATTATTGATGAGAGGCCAATACATACTCTTAGTATTTAATACAGCAGAGTAACGGCCTGTGCCCTGGAACATCATGTCAACTCCAAATCCTTTCCATTCTGCACCCAGATGGAATGAATAGTATAATTGTGGAGCTGCTGTAGAATAGCCAATGGCTGTCTTATCATTTTCGTCTATTTTGTTATCACCGTTTACATCTTCGTATTTGATATCACCCGGCTTAACAGTAGAGAATGTCTGTACAGGACTGTTTGCTATATCAGCTGCATCCTTGAAAAATCCGATTGCCTTAAGACCATAAATCTGGTTCAATGAATGTCCCGTCTGAACTAAATTATCATACAAACGTGGTTCTTCGAGTTGTTCTATGATCTTATTACGGTTATAATTTAGGTTTGCACCGATATTATATGTAACTTCACCTATCTTCTTTGTATAGTCTAGTCCGAGTTCTCCACCCCAGCAATTAACTTTACCTGCATTCTCGTAAGGTGCGTCTACACCAACTACTGCTGTATATGCTCCTGAGGCCTCTACCCAAATGTCACTGCGGCGCTGGAAATAGCCATCTAATGTTACATTTAGTCCTTTAAACAATGTAGCATCGATACCTACATTATACTTATACGCTTTCTCATGACCGGGGTTTATTGATGCCAGACGGTCAAGATATGTACGACCAAAATCAGATCCCCAACCTGAATTAAATGGATATGTACCCCCTGAAACCTGATACTGCTGTACATAATATGTCCATGTATCATTAGGAAGCAAATCAAGATTTAAGATACCGAAAGAAGCACGCAATTTCAAGAAGTCTACCCATGAAACATTCTTCATAAAGTTCTCTTTTGAAATAACCCATGCACCAGATACTGTTGGTGAGAAGCTCCATTTTGTATTAGGGGCCAAACGGCTAGAACCTGAATATACTAAAGATAGGTCTGCAAAATAACGGTCTTTATAACCATAGTGATTAAACCATGATAAATCCTGACGGTAAATTGTTGTATTATAACCTTGTTTATCCTGGAATTCATAATCCCATTTTACCTGACTATAAATAGAATGAGCTCCAAATCTATTCTGATAGTCGAAACCAAAATCGAAGTGGAAGCGACGTGAGAATGTATTTGTTTTTGCGGTAGTACCCATAGAAGAATCTGTTCCGTAAGAGCTTATTGTTGCTGTAGGAGCTGTTGCACCATCTGCCCATGTAGGTACTGTTACATCATAAATATATGTTTTGCTATGGTCTTCGTATATATTTGATGTATTATCATAACTAGTACGAGCTTGAGCTGACAGACCTTTTAAAAATCCGGAAAGATCCTGACGAAGAGTTAGGTCTGTAAACACGCTACGTGTGTGATTTTTGTAATAAGCTGCGCCAACCGACTGAGCTACAGGGTTTGATGTACCTGCCCATGTATTACTTCCACCCCAGTTTCCATTCTGTGAAACAACAGGATATGCTGCTGATGGTGTAGAATAAATCATATCCCAGAGGTCTACATTTGAACCGGGACGGTTTGCTTCGAGAAGAACTCCAAGAACATTAGCTGTAACTTTAGTTGTTGGGGTAAGGTCTACGTCAATATTAGCACGCATATTACCCTTTACATATTTATTCTGTGTAGAATAGCCATCATTCTCATTAGGACTCTTAATAAATCCTTTGTCTGAGATAAGGTCTATCATCGCATAATAACGGAATTTCTCACCACCACCAGTGAACTGTGCGTTTATCTTGTTAGTGGCTGCATTATCTTTAAATGTCTCGTCAACCCAATTTACATTAGGATAAGAATATGGATACTGACCACTGCGGAATGCTGCAATTTCATTATCTGAATAACGGTAGTTGTTGCCATAACCATCATTGGCATAGGCTTCGTTAATAGCCTGCGCATAAGTAGGCGCGTCAACAAACTTTGGTTTATTGGCAGCAAAGTTGAATACATGGTCCAGGGTTACAGTCATAGACTGTGAGTTATACTTACCGCGCTTTGTTGTAATGAGCACGGCACCATTAGCACCTTTATATCCGTATAGAGTTAGCGCTGCTGCATCCTTGAGGATTTGAACGCTCTCTACTTCTTCCGGAGTAATATTATCTATATCACGCTCTATCCCATCAACAAGAATTAAAGGTGTACTACCAGAAAGGCTTTGCAAACCACGTACATAGAATGTAGGATTGGCTGCGGCATAGTTTCCGGCATTCTGTAATGAAATAAGACCTAATCCCTGACCAATAATAGAATTGCCTATATTACGGGCGCCACGCTTATCTACATCCTTGTTTGTTATAACAGATACAGCTGCTGTTGACTCGCTAAGTTTAAATGTTCTGTTCGCACCCACATCAATAGGCTGATCTTGAAAGCGGCCTGTACTAAGTGAGTCTTTATTTTGTTGTGCAGCAGCAGGCAGACTAAGACCTGCCAAAACTGCAAACACTAATATATTATTTCGTTTCATATAGTTTATTGTTTAATTGAATTAATATCAATATTCAACATAAGATCACCATCCCGGATTTTGAATTAATCCATAACCTTTGTTAACTTCTGTAGATGGGAACGGCTGTAAGAACCATTTATTATCAAAGCTATTCCACCATGCACGAGCACCGGTTGTTAAAGGGAATACTACATAATCAAAATGAGAAGGTTCATAATATGATGGCGTGCCCTGCTTTGCTGATGGTCTGTCACCATTATACCACTGCGTTTCTGATCTCTCCCAAACACCAGTAGTTGTATTCTTAACCAAACGATAAATACGAAGACCATGTAATTGCCTTGAAAACAAATCAGCACGTTTGTAACGAACCATATCAAAATAACGAGTATCTTCAAAGCCAAGCTCACATGCACGTTCACGCATTATTTCGTCTAACAAATTTGCTTTATTTGTTGTTAAGTTCTTTGTAGGATTACATTGAACAAGTCCCTTAAGTCCAACACGACTACGCACATTGTCTACATATTTAATAGCATCAACATTGTCATCATCTGCCTGCAATAAAGCCTCGGCATATACCAAATAGATATCTGACAAGCGAAGTACATCCCACTGTGGATAATGCGAAGAAGAATACATGATGTCACCAACAACGTACTTGTTTATTCGATAGCCTGTTGCATAACAGCCACTTTCTGTTCTTTGGCCAGCTCCTCCTTGGGTACCACCTACCCAAATTTCATAGTTTGCGCCTGAGGTATTACCATTTGCATCATTAACGACCTGTAAAGCGCCATTAACATCTGCTGTTTCGTAAAGACGTGGGTCGCGTGTATAAACTCTGTGCTGCAACATCTGCTGATTTTTAACAGTATCACCCTTTACAAACATCTGATCAAGTTTCCCTGCACTCTTAGCCGCATTAAAGTCAAATGGTGTACCATCAGCCCATGGGAACATCTCAGCATATTCTTCTGTCAGACAATAAGCAAGACGATCGTTACCTCTCAAATAAAGCCACTGATATTGTGAGTCTTTCTGTGAGTTTGTTACACGAACAGAATGAAGTATCTCAGGGCTACCCTGATCCCAATATGCAGAACGGTATGCATAACGGTATGCCTCTTGTGTATTTGCTGTAGGCTGTACAAGTTTGTAAGAACCATTTGCAGCTAATGCATCAAAGAAATCCTTACAAGCATTTTTACATGCTGTCCAACGGCTTCTATCATAACCGCCATACCATACCAGACTATCTTTTTCTGCATCAGTTGTATTTCCATAATATCCTTTATCTGAATTGAATAATGGAGATGCAGCAAACTGAAGTATTTTACACTTTAAAGCCATAGCTCCAGCCTTTGTCCAATGTCCTGTTTCAGAAGCAGCATCATCAGCACCATATGCCCAAGGCAAAGAACTTGTCTTAGCAGCATCATCAAGCAGATTAACCATGAAATTTACTGTCTTTTCGACTGAAGAACGTGGAACAGTATATGTATCACCGGCTGTATATGAATAAGTTCCTGTTACAAGAGGTAAACCACCATAATGGCGGAACATATTAAAATAAGCTGAAGCAATAAGACATTTTGATTCTGCAACTAAACGATTTTTTTCATCCTGATCCATATTAGGAACCCTATTGATATTTTCTATCAATTCGTATGCTCTGTGTACAAGAACCCAGACATTCTCCTTGCGGAAGCCATAAACACCACCTACACTGGTTGCTGCTGATGCATTGTATGATCCTGAATAATACTGATTCCATATTGTACAGTTTGAGAAAGGCAACTGAAAACAATCAGACAGAGCTTCTACCTGACCATTAAAGTAATTGGCAGATTGTGGTGCATCATTAGATGAACGCCATGGCAATCCATAATACTGCAAGGTATAAATACCTGCCAAAAACTGCCTTGTGTATTCGGGATTATTGAAAACAGTATCCTCTGTAGCAGTACTACCTGGAGCTTTTTCCAAAAAGGAATTACCAAAAGCTATATTATCGGTACACGAACTAAAGCCTATAGATGCAGCAAACGCTACAACTGCTCCGATAAAAAATTTATTATTGAGTTTCATATAATATTTGTTTTTATTCTTTCTATATTAAACATATTAGAAACCGATCTTTAAACTAAGAGTGTAAGTTCTCTGCAATGGATATGAAGGTGAACTACTTGCTCTAGTCTCAGGATCGCCCCATATATAAGGAGAGAATGTTAAGAGGTTATATCCGCTAAGTGCCAGCTGTAACTGATTCATTCCAATACGCTTCATAAATGGCAAATTGAAATCGTAAGCTATTTGCAACGTTTTAAGACGAAGATATTTACTATCCTTTTCATATAAGGTAGATGCTACATAATTTTGAGTTGCATTTGTCCATGTAGCACGTGGGTATTCTGCATCTTGAGAAGGATTATCAGGTGTCCAGGTATGTTCAACTTGATATTTTAGCAATCCTCCTTGATTTTTATTTGAAGCACAAAGGAAAGGCTGCATAAACACGTCAGAAAGCATACGGCTAACATCCCAAGCTGCTGTCCACTGTGTATTGAAAGACAAGTTTTTCCATGAGAAACCAAAAGTTAATCCAGCTATATACTGAGGATCATCCGTATGACCGTAATCACGGCTCATATCGTTTTCATTGATGACTCCATCATGATTCAAATCTACATATACAGCATCACCGGGTTGGAGGTTCTTCGTAATCTGAGAAGGAAGTTCTTCACCATATTTTGCTTTATATCTAGCGGCTGTACCTGCATTGTTTGCAGAAGGATTTTCATAATACTCAAAGAACAAATATTGACTACGGGCACCGATACGATGACCTTTAGCAAACTGATAGTCATTGCTATATGGTTCTTCTTTCTCTTCTACTACTCTATTTTGGTTGTAAGAAAGGTTAACTCCTGCCCAATAGCGGAAGTCTTTGCCTATTTGATCCTGCCATTTAAGAGACAATTCCCAACCCCAACTGTTCACGATACCAAGGTTTGCAAGAGGGGCAGTAAATCCAATAATACTTGGCAATGAATAATCATTAAGCAAAATATTAGTACGATGTTCATGATAATAGTCGAATGTACCACGCAAACGATCGTCCAAGAAATTTACATCTACACCATAATCCTGTTTAAAGGCCTTTTCCCATGTTACATTTGGATTGTTTTTGGGGCCTTCGTAAGCACCTTTGGTAACAGTACCATTATTTACGCCGAAGTTATATGCATATCCACCACGTGAAAGATAGCTTGTGCTATTAACATAATATGGGTCTGGCATATACATAAAACGTACACTGTTGTCACTTCCATATTGGTCGTTACCAACAAGACCCCAGCTAGCACGTAATTTCAAGAAACTAACATACTTCTTTAATGGTTTCCAAAATGGTTCCTCACTGGCTACCCAACCAATAGAACCAGCAGGGAATGTACCAAAACGCTTGCCCTGTGCAAAGTTCTCTGAACCATTATGACCAACATTAAACTCGGCCATATAGCGGTTGTTCCAGTCGTAAGTAACACGGCCTACCAAACCTACATATCCATGAGGGATATCTGAATAAGCAGCAGGATAATATGTCTTGCTCTGGTTGTACAAAACTAAAGCAGACAAGTTGTGCAAACCGAATGAATGACTATAATTCAAAGATGTTTCGAAATACCAGTCACGGTCTTTATCTGTAGTTTCATCACCATATGATATTTGAGAGCCATCTGTACCGGTTCTCTTATATCCAATAGTACCATCTTTCAACAATACAGGAGTATAAAGGGCTCTATCCATTGTTCCGTTTTTAGTTACATAATATGTACTGTTATAAGAACCTTTAATCTTGAAGAGCAAACCCTTTGTAAGGAAATCAAGTTTCTGAGATAACTGAAGGTCTATCTGACTTTTGTTAGTATTATTCTGATTAAATCCTGCTCGGTTTCCACTATAGGCATAATATGTCATACCAGATCCACCAACAAAAGGCAACTGGTCTGCACCCATATCGGCATAATTTGTTGCAGAAGTAACTAATTTACCATCAACCAAGCCTGGACTAGAAAAAGGAGTAGCCTGATACATTGCTTTGATAAGGCCTGAAGATCCACCACTAGTCATTGGGTTATTAGCAGTACTTACATTACCGGCAACATTAAATGAGATTGTTGTTGTCTTTGTAATATCAAGATCAAGATTACTACGATAATTGAACCTATTGTACTCGTATCCATAATCCATTGGCAATCCAAATTCTTTGAACAGACCGCCCTGTGTGAAGAAACCTACATTAATAAAGTAACGTGCAGTCTTTGTTCCACCAGAAATACTGATGTTGTGCTGTGTCTGAAGAGTTGACTTTTTCATTATATAATCATCCCATTTTGTATCCGGATAACGGATAGGATCAGAATGATCTTTGAATTTCTGTAGCACTACATCAGAAAATTGTCTTTTTACCCCATCATTATCACACATCTGGTTGTAGAATGTAGCATAATCGTATGAGTTGGCCTGTTCTACCATTTTAGTAGGAGTCAATATACTGAAAGATGTTGTGGCTGATATTTTAGCCTTTCCTTCCTGACCACGTTTGGTCGTGATAAGAATAACACCATTAGCACCACGTACACCAAATACGGCTGTAGCGGATGCATCTTTCAATACTGTTATACTCTCAATTTCATTGGGGTCTACATCGTTCATTGAACGCTCCACACCATCAACCTGTACAAGTGGACTTGAATTGTTGAATGTAGCCTGTCCACGAACAAAGATGCTAGCAGCATCATTTCCTGGCTCACCTGAATACTGTACTGAAGTAACACCACTTAATTGTCCGGCAAGGACATTGTTTACAGAACTTACCGGTGTACGTACAAGGTCTTCGCCTTTTACACTTGAAAGAGCACCTGTAACGGTAACTTTCTTCTGCACTCCGTAGGCAACAACCTCTACATTCTGCAACATAGTAGTGTTCTCTACCAATGTAACTTTCATTCCACTATGTGCAGATACTGTCTGAGTATCGTAACCAACATATGAAATTTTAAGTTTTGCACCGGCTTTCGCCTTAATATTAAAGGCTCCATCAAGATCTGTAATAGTACCCTGTGTGGCACTACCACCCACAACCGTTATGGTTGCACCGATAACCGGTTCTCCTTGAGCATCAACAACTGTTCCTGTAATGAGGCTTTGCTGTTGCAATTCATTTGTGGCAGCCATTACAGTCTGAACACTAAAGAAAGACAGAAATGCCATAACCGTAAAGAATACGGCAACAGACAGGATTGTTCTCTTTGAAAATTGTTTATTCATAATTATAATTAATAGATTTATTTATTACTCTAAAACTTATCAACTTTTTTACCGTTAATTCTAACGTTCCTCAATTTCATATTTTGTATAGTTCCCTCTTCTAGAAGATCTGCATCATTTTTAATATTGCAATTCTCAAAAGAGAAATCTTTCAATACATATTTATCTGATTTACCTGCATCCAGAAAATTATCGCTTTTTACATTAATATCTCTGAACATTATGTTATTACACATAGACATGGGCATATCCTCGCGCTTCTCAAGATTATAAAATTGTGTCCACGGGCGAACGACTAGGAAACTTGCACAGTCACCAGTTACATTTTCTACCGAAAGATACTCGTAATGTTGTGGCGTATCAGGACGCATCTTCAACCAAATCACACGATTGGCTTCATGTATATAACAACGACGGAATATTATATTACGGTCATTTAATGACTCACTACCAAATGTAAGGCACCCATGAACAACGCCATATCTGCAATCCTCTACTATTATATTATAGTTGGGACCATTAGTTGTATCCTTGTCGGCCCATGTTCCTTTTCCACCTTTTAATACAACAGCATCATCATTTACGCTCATATAACATCCATGTACCAAAACATCATGGCAATAATCAATATCTATGGCATCACTACTAGGTGCTTTTATACCGGATGTAGGTGCATAAATATAACAATTGATATATTTAACATGATTGCTACGATAAATATGATTTGTCCAAAAGCCACTATTAATAAGGTGAACATCCTGTACCTGCACATTTGAACAATTAGATATATAAACCAAACGAGGGCGCATAGCCTCTAGATTAGTACAGTCTTTGTTTATACGACGACGTATCCAGAATTCTTCCCAAAAGCGAGTTCCGTTACCATTGATAGTTCCTTTACCGGAGATTGTAAAACCATTAAGTCCGTCGGCATTTACCAATGCTGAGAAATAATCCAAGGTCTGTCCTTCGAGACGTGTTTTAATAATCTTATAATATTTGATTGCATCTATTCCCTTTAATGTTGCTCCTTCAGAAAGATAAAGATGTGTTCCTTGTTTGAAAAAAATAGATCCACTTAGAAATGTTCCTTTGGGTATAACAATGACACCACCACCATTGGCATAAGCAGTATCTATCACTTTTTGTATCTGCTCGGTCTGTACAATACTTGAATCATTTTTGACTCCAAAGTCAGTTATTACGTATTTTTTTCCAAGATTATCTACATTGACTTTAGTCGTATCATTGAACCACTGCGGTATAGCTGTTCCATCAGGGAATACAGACTGTTTGTTTTTTGCACTTAAACCTATGGTCATCAATGATGCGGTTAACAGTATCAGTTTTAACTTCATTATTTATTAGAGTTTGTTAATTACGTTTGCAAAATTAACTTGTGTTTATATAAGAAATGTGGTAAATTTGTTCGTTTTATATAAAAATTGTACGTTTATTGGCTATTTCACGATTTTAACATTTTCATTTCCCTTTACCTTAATTAATAGTCCTGTAAGGTCTTTTATATTAGTATTTTTAAAAATTAATCCTTTTTGAGCCTTTATATTACAGTTTTTAAACATAATGCTACTTATTGGCATTTCATCGTATCCTGTTATCGATCCAACTGTTTGGCATGTACCACTAACATTTATTATCTGTATATTCCTTAATTCTGTTAATTTCTCAGCTGTAGGAGCCAAAGGGGGAACCATTCTCCATCGCATATTTATATCAAATACCGTGCGGGGCTTTCTAAGTGTTATATCCTTAAAGATAATGTTTTCAATAACGCCTCCTCTACTTGGTTGTGATTTGATGCGAATGCCACCTGCATTTTCAGAATCCATAGTACAATGCTCGACTGTTACGTTACGAATACCACCCGAAACTTCACTACCAATATCCACACCACTATGGCCATATCCAAATCTGCAATTACGAATTACGATTTCTTCTGATGGACGTGCTATCGTACGGCCTTCCTCATCTTTACCAGACTTTATAGATATGCAATCATCATTATCTTCTATATCGCAATTATTAACAAGGACCTTAGATGAAGAATCGATATCTATACCATCAGAACTGGGTATTGTATGTTCTGCTCTTATAACAGTGCCATCAACCCTGAAGCCGTCTGTGTATAATATGTGTACGCACCATGATGCCTGATCTTTCAATAAAAGTCCATTCAACTTACCACCATCGCAACGTGTAAAGCAGATTAGTCTTGGGCGGCCACTTGTACCGAAAGGATGTGTTTTCCAGGCTACACCCCTACCATCTATGATACCTTTGCCTCCAACCTCAACATCTTTGCAATCGTTAAAGTTTAAGAGTGCAGATTTCCACATCTGTTCTTTGCCTTCAAAACGCGTAGATACCAAAGGAAAATCTTTCTCATCTAGGGTAGATGTTATCTTAGCACCTTTATCTAAATACAAGTTTACTCCTCTATGAAAGAACAAAGCGCCTGTAACATAATCACCTTTTGAAATTACGAGAGTCCCTCCACCATTGTTATATATGCTATCTATTGCTGCCTGGATAAAATTGGTATTTACGGTTTTGCCATCACCTACAGCTCCAAAATCTGTAACATTATAATGTCCAGATTGCTTGTTTACTCTAAGCATTATAGTCTCGTAAGGTTTCATTTCCAGATCAACCCAAGTGCGGTCGTCTGCTATACGAGAATCAATATGAGAGATTTTGCCGGTTTCGCCATTCCATACTTCAGCTTTTCCTATTATATCCATTCCTATTGAGAATTTCTGATTACGGTGACCTTCATTAAATATGAAATAGAATTCTCCGTCAGGTGTTATTCTACGGGTATATCTAATATCTATAGTCTGATCAACAGGCAAACGCCTTGGTTCTCCTCCTTTTCTAGGTGTATTGTTTATCTCTTCAGGCTGATTGTTATTGATAACGACTTCTCCACGAGGCATTGCCGCATCTACATTGGCTGTATATTCATCCGAAGGTTCTACGAATTCAGAATCACTCTTTATAAAAGATTTCGCGTCTTTAAATGTCCGTCCTATTATATAATAAGGTGTACTCCCCCAGAATAAGACCTTTCCTCCTTTCTGTTCGAATGATTTTATAACATCCCAAGCCTTATCAGATATTGCGTCTGCAGAAGGAATTATCAATGTATTATATCTCTGTCCACTCTTATTCTCTAGATATCCACGACCGACAGTTATGACTTCTGCGAATGCATCGTCATCAATATAATCAAAATCTTTCTTATGCTGTAATAAGGCATGCGTTATTTTTTTTACTCTTTCGGCCGCATTGTTATCTCCTAACCATAAAGAATTAGTCGGATAGTACATTGCCACACGAGCACCTGGTATACCTTGGGTAAGAATATAGGCAGTACGATTAGTATAATCGTTCAATTCATGCATCCCCGGTTGAGAGATCCATCCTTGGTTCTTAGAGCCGGCAATCCAGAACATAAATTCGAAAAAGTTGATGCCACGTACCATCTGATAATCTAATACATACTTAGCTTCGGATATAGTAGGAATATTATAGTATGCCGCAAAACTTTCACTAAAAGAGCGTGGCTTTCCATATACATGTGCTACAGATGAAGCATATTTAGGAAAATCGTTCACGGTATCAGGCCATATCTGATTCCAGATAGCATCAATTCCGGGAATCTGAACTTTATTTAAATCACGAAACAGGTCACCTTCGGATTTAACACATGCAGGCATATTATGATCATTATTAAGATGGGTGACATGGGCCATACCATTACTGGCACACCAATCAGCAACTTGCTTAAAATAATTATCGGCAAACAGTCTAGACCAAACATCCCAGTAGTCAGCCTTGAAGCGCCTCTCTTGTTCTGTCTGAGTTGGTGCAGTCAACGACGCTAAATATAATTTAGGGTCATATCCCTTTATAACATTAAAAGAATCTATTATTGAAGGTGTAAACGGAATATACGAATAATCAGGTTCGTCACCACGGAATCCTAAGACGGTTTTTCCAAATTCACTACCGATATATTTTTTATATTGTTCATGTGTCCAGTCTATAAATTGTCGAACAGCCTTAAGATTCATATAATCCATTTGAGAATAACGGGTATCTTTAGCTCCCGTAGGATTATTGACACATCTAGTCTGCCCCGTACGGAAATCTGGTTTTACAATCATGATCCTCCATGAATCCATTCCTGCCGAAAAGGATATCTTATGATCTGATATCTGAACTTCTTTATGCTGACCAGTGGTATTACTAATAGCAACAGCACTTATTGCATTCTTGTCAATTGAAAAATTAGTCAAAATCTCCCCGGGTCTGACATTTATCACTCCACAACCGACCAAAGCCTGCATACGAAGATCGGGACGTTCTTCTGAAAACTTACCTCCGGCAAAGCCACTTGGATATTTGCCTTCGTCTATTATCCAAACTTTCATTGCACGCTTCTTAGCCTCGTTAACTATTATACGAACTGTCTTAAACCAATCTTCAGAAAGATACTTAAATGGTAGATGATACCCGGCCTCAAGAATGACGGCTTTAAAGCCACGCGCCTTAATTGAGTCCAAGTCACTACATATCATTTTTTTATCTATATTACCTTCTAGCCCCCAAATTACATGGCTTGCATATTCAGAAGGTGGATTGTTAAAGTTTTTACTTAACCAAGACAATGGTTTTTCGTGAATGCCCAACCATGATTTTTCCTGACCAGAAATTGGTGTAAAGCAGAAAATGGCAAAAGCAAACATCAATAATTTAATAGATATAGATTTCATAAAATGCTATTTAGTATAAATAATGTGCAAAATTAGAACATTTTAGCATCATTAAATCGAAATAAATGTTTTTATAACCTTGATTTTTGGCATTCGTATAAAGATATTACAATATGTAATTGGAATTAACAAAATGAATGGCAAAATGATACCATAATAATAGATTATTGAATATTTTATGCAAAAAGTACGAAAAAAGAAGAGAAAATACAAAAAAATTAATTAATTTTGCAAACCATACAGCTATCGGACATAAATTATGTACTTATCACAAAATAAAAACTAGTATGGGTAAAAAAAGATTGTTACCGCTATTACTTATTATTTTCTTTACAGCATTGGCAATTGACAATGCATATTCACAGGATACCAAAGAAGAAAGTATAGTAATAAGCGGCAAAGTAAATTACGCGAACGGCGAACCTGTTGTTGGTGCCACTATTAGACTTGCAGGCACTAAAATCGGAACATCTGTCGACGAAACAGGACACTACGAACTACATGTAAAAAAATCAAATCACATGCAAGTGATATGTTCTTTCATCGGATGTAAATCTGTTACAGAGAATGTAGGCAGAGACGGTTTTGTACCTCTAATCATAATGAATGATGACGATACTCAGACCACAGCCGAAGTTGTTGTAACAGGATACCAGCAGATTGACAAGAGGAATCTTACAAGTTCTGTCACATCCGTTAACATGAAAGATCTTGAGAGACCTGGTGTTTCCAGCCTTGACAAGATGTTACAGGGACGTATACCAGACCTAGTTGTAACAAACAGTAGTGCAGAAGTTAACGCAGTACCTAAAATACGTATACGTGGAACATCTACGCTTATTGGAAACCGTGAACCTCTATGGGTTGTTGACGGTATTATCGTAAGCGATCCTGTTAACTTATCTGCTGACGTAATAAACGATCCAGATTATGTAAACAGAATTGGTAATGCTATATCAGGAATAAACCCTCAGGACATTGACCGTATAGATGTATTGAAAGACGCCGCAGCTACAGCTCTTTATGGTACGCGCGCAGCTAATGGCGTAATAGTAGTTACTACAAAGAAAGGACGTGCTGGAAGACCTATCATATCTTATAATTTTAATGGAACTTACCGCCGCAGACCAAGATATACGGATAGAAAGATCGATCTGATGAATTCACAGGAACGGACTGACATTTCTAAATATCTTGTTGGTAAACATTATGTATATCCTAATGACATGACTTATTTCGGATATGAAGATGCTGTTAATAAACTGTATAATGGAACATATACACAAGATCAGTTTAATAGTGCAGTGGCAAGATCTGAGACACAAAACACAGACTGGTTCAAATTATTAACCAGCGACACCTTCTCGGCAGACCACTCTGCAAATATATCTGGTGGTTCTGACAAATTCAGATATTATGCATCACTTGGATACACTGACGACAATGATGTGATAAATAATAATAACAACAAAAGATACACGGCTTCTACAAACCTTGACTTCACAATCAATGAGAAGTTTAAAGCGTCAATGCAATTAAACGTGTATCATACTAACAAGAGGTATGATCAAGACGATATTTCGCCAATTGACTATGCTTACCGCACTAGTAGGGTTGTACCTGCATATAATGATGATGGTTCTTATTTCTATTATAATAAGATAGCTGGTACCATTCAAGGAGTTATGAGTTATAATATACTTAACGAACTTGATAATAGCTACCAGAAGCAGACTGAGAACGGTATGAAAGCTACCATAAACTTACGATATACACCTAAAGACTGGTTGTTCTTTAACGGCATAATGTCTTATAGCACCACAAATACAAATATAGAGGGATGGTACGGTGAAAAAAGCTGGTATGCAGGTAACTTAAGAAAAACTCCATATGGGGTCGAAGCCGATAGTGACAGCCAGATGCCTTTTGGTGGTGAATTATCTAACAATAATGTTGACCAGAATAACTGGACTGCACGTATACAGGGTAACATCAACAAATATTTCGGATCAGAATCTCAACATAATATCAATCTAGCTGTTGGTTTTGAAGCAAATTCAACGCACTATAATGGAAACAAATATACTCAACGTGGGTATTATGCAGACCGTGGTAAGAAATTTGTAACAAGTATACCTGATAAATACACGACATATCTTACATGGCTCGGGACGAATGTTCCAACTATAACAGACACAAAGACCAATTTACTATCTGTATATGGTACTTTATCATATAGTTACAAGCAATATTTTACTGTTAATGCCAATACAAGATACGACGGTTCAAATAAATTTGGAGATCGTTCTAACGAAAAGATTCTTCCTGTCTGGTCGGCATCAGGACTTGCCAACATAAAAGAAATAGCAAAGATAAAAACGAAATGGATTGATGCTCTAAATTGGAAAATATCTTATGGAGAACAAGGTAATATGCTTGACGGACAAAGTCCTGTGCTGACCCTTACCAAAGGATCTTACGACACACACTTTGGCGAAATGACTTCTACTACAGCAAATAATGCAAACCCAGACTTGAAATGGGAAAAAACCCACTCTTTCAGTACTGGAATAGAAACATCTTTCTTCAACAGTCGACTAATGGTAGAACTTGAATATTACTATAAAAAGACTACTGATGCATTTATGAATAAGACTATTTCTGATATAAATGGTTATACTTCTTATGTTGTAAACTCTGGAGAAATAGTAAATAAAGGTTATAACTTTTCTGTAACAGCAACTCCTATCCAAAATAAAAATTGGAATTGGCTTTTATCTGCATCGTTATCTAAGGTAATAAATACAATGAAGACTGCTCCCGGAGAAGATTCATATACGTTGAATGATTATCTTAATGGAACCGCAATAATAAATGGACAATCAATAGGAACATTCTATTCCTATAGATTCATTGGACTAAATCCGGAAGATGGAGGTCCACTATTCGATGACTGGCAGGATAGATCAAACGAACTAATTGGACTAAGCAAGTACGAGACTTTTATGAAAGTTCTTGCTAATTCAGGAAGAAGAGATCCTGATATTACCGGAAGTATAAGCAGTACTTTAAGCTATAAAAACTGGAGACTGGGTATGTTGATGGATTATGCTTTGGGTAATAATGTTAGACTATTTAAGATTTTTTCGCAAGGTACTAATTCATCTACGTCCGGACCGGGTAACATTTATCCGGAATACAATTTGAACAGAGCCTTACTAAATCGCTGGGTTAAGCCAGGTGATGAAGCTTATACTAACATACCATCAATATTAGGCAAAACTGATTTAAACTTTTACAAGTATGATCAGCACTGGTCTGCAGGAAGTAATTATAAAGGAGTACAGATTGCTACTGATTCATATACGATGTACGATTATTCAGACATTAGAGTTGTCAACGCTGACTACATACGTCTGGCAAGCCTGAGCCTCACATATGAATTGCCAGAAAAGGTATTACCTAAATTAGGGCTGCAGAGATTGTCTATCACAGCATCCGGTAATAATTTATATACATTCTGCAATAGTAAACTAAAAGGACAGACACCTACTCAGTCTGGGTTTGCCGAAGTTCAACTTTCCGACAATCCATATTACACAATAGGAGTAAATATACAATTCTAAAACTGACTGACATGAAAATAAAGATATATTTATATACTATAGCCGCAACTATGATGATGTCTAGTTGTTCAGGCTTTCTGAAGGAGTATTCTCAAGATACGGATTATGTGCGTTCTTGGGAGGATCTTAATGAGTTACTTATAGGAGACGGATACTTACCTCAATTTCAAAGTGATTACCTTTCAACTGTCGGAGATAATCAATACTTCATTCATTTTCTAGGCGATGAACTTGATGAAAATACTACTACTTATAGTGGTGACCTCATGCAATATGATGGTAAGGAAAGAGTCTTCGGTTATTTTACATGGCAGGCAAGATCCGGACAGAACGATTCCTATACAGGATTCAATAAAGAAAATGATAACTGGGAACAGATATACAAACATATAAATGTTGCAAACAATATCATTTTTTCTGCTAAAGATTTATCTGAAGCTACACAAAGTGATAAGCTAGGGAAAGAAAAAGTGGATGGAGAAGCTAGATTTTTAAGAGCATATTACTATTTTTTCTTAGTGAATCTTTACGGTAAAGCTTATACGCCGAATACAGCATCCACCGATTTAGGGGTTCCAATAAAGACATCAGAAACTGTTGAAGACAAGTCATTTCAGAGGAACACTGTACAGGAATGTTATGATTTGATACTAAGCGACCTTCAGACGGCAGAGACTGAACTGACAGAATACGGAAGTCAGAAATCAATATATAGAGCAGACTCAACGGCTGTTAATTTTCTTCTAAGCAGAGTATATCTTTATATGCAAAATTGGAAGAAAGCATCTGAATATGCACAAAAAGTGATAGACAGTCATCCAGACCTTTTACAGCTAAACTCGTTGCAACAAAACAAAGGTATTGTATCCACATCGTCTGTTGAGAACATTTTCTCTATGGGAAGTAATGCATTGTGTGATATAACTCTTGACCAATACAAAAGTTTTACGATTACAGACAGCATCTACAATCTTTACTCAGACAATGACTTGAGAAAGACTAAATTCTTCTGGACTTACGGCAAATTTCATGGATATAAGAAGTTAGATATGGTAAGCACGAGTCTAACGCAAACAGAAGATATGCCTGACTATTACTTTTATGCCTATGAAAGTCCATGGAGTAAGAGGATGTCTGACATGTCTGATAAATTCTTATTCAGATCGTCTGAGGCATATCTCACCAAAGCTGAAGCTGAAGCATACATGGGGCACGAAGAAGAAGCACGTACACTAATAAATACACTACGACAATACCGATACAAACCGGGAACTGATTATAAAGTTACAGCCAGCGGTGAAGACCTCGTTAAACTGATCAGAGATGAGCGCGAACGTGAATTATGCCTTGAAGGGCAGAGATGGTTTGACTTACGCAGATATGGTGTATGCGAGAAATATCCTGAATCAAAGAGCATTACACATCACTATTATTATTATGTAGATCGTCAATCTAGCGTAAAAACTTCTTGCCATACATTTACTCTTGAGCCCAATGACTGGGGATATGTTCTTCCAATACCTCATGAAACATTAACTACTAATACTGGTATGCAAGATAATGTCAGAGGGGATAGGACTTATAAAGTTGAAACTGTGGAATAAAAATATGAAAGAAATGAAAACAATGAAAATATTTGAAACTTTAATATACTGCAGCGTATTGTCTTTGTCTCTAGCTTCTTGTGCTGATAGCGAAAGCGACATAACACCAGAAGCACCGGAAAAGAACTACTTTGCTGTAGATAACAATGCTACAGATGAAGAATCTATACTTAGAAGACAGTTCTATAAGGATAACGGATCTTACTTACTTTACAATGACACATTGAGAAATGATTCAATAGGTAAAAAAGCTAACGGTGAAATTATATATAAGACAGAAACCGTTGACGTACCTTATGTAATGTCATCACTAAGTTCTTATGCTTATAAATACACTTACATTAAAGACATTGATCAGAAAAAGGCTGCTATAGATTTTATAAATAAATATGTATTACCACATTTAAGTGCGAAGCTTAAACCATATTCATGGTTGCTTGTGAATGGTATAACAAAATATACCATTCAAGATAATACCTATACTTATGATTCAGAGCAGACAGCTGTTGTTGGTAATAGAACTACGGCTGTTGCATTAGAAACAGCTTTTGATATGGACGAAGACGAGTCTAAGCAATTTGCAAAGGATCTATTAGCATCTATATTGGCTACTAAAATATCTATTCAGGATGCTAGTCTTATAGCACCTTTCACAAAGTTTTCTGCTAGTCTTTATGAAACTCAAGCATCATCCACACCTGATAATGATGACTCAAACCTGGAATTAATGCAAGAGAATGGATTCATATGTAATCACTTATTTTGGGGTTATCCATCATATGGAATATTCCCTAGTAAGGATGAAGATGCACAAGCTTTTGCAAAACTTGTAGTTGAAAAGGACGAACAAGAAGTGAGAGATATGTACAATAATGATACAATAATACAAAAGTATCTGGCCATGAGACAAATCATACTTAATCTTGGTTATATTTTCTAATAAATAAACAGATAGATATATGAAAATAAATAAAATAACATTATTACTCCTATTATCATTATTGTTAATAACAAGCTGTAGCAGTGATGATAATAACAATATACCAAGTATACAACCTGTTTCAAAAGGAGTATTTACAGATGTAAGAGACGGAAAAGAATATCACTATGTGAGAATTGGAGATTTGGAATGGACCATAGACAACGCGAAATATGATACTGGTGATGACAATACCCGAAGTATTTATAGCACTCAGCAAACCATTGGCGACCAAAATTCTATAAATGATTCTTTGACAGTTAGCAAGTATGGTTATCTATATTCTTATGAAGGAGCAAAGCAAGCAGCGCCTGATGGCTGGAGACTGCCATCAGACGAAGACTGGAAAAATCTGGAGATTGCACTTGGAATGAGTAAAAGCGATGCTGACGCAGATGGATGGAGAGGCAGTTACCAGGCAACACTCATGCATCAGCAAGATGGTACACAGCTAAACATGGAATACGGTGGTCTTTTAGACGGTAACAGCACCGCATACAATCTAAAATTCTATTTTATTGAAGCCTTCGGATATTACTGGACAAGTACGTCAGATGAAAAAACAGGGACTGCTTTCTTCAGAAAGATAGAATTTAATTCAGGAAAGGTGTATCGCCACACATCAACTACAAATAATATGATGAGTGTAAGATTTGTAAGAGACGTAAAATAAATATAAAATGATAAGATACTTTACATTAAGCCTTATTTTATCTGCATCCATATCATGTATGGCACAGAAAGGATTCACCATAAAGAGTGATATACCTGGAATAAAAAATGGGGTCGTAGTAGGTCTGCTTACTGCTGAAGGTACTACTAATGAAGAAATAGCAGTAGACACGGTAAAGAATGGGAAATTTATATTGAAGGGCAAATTAGATCACCCAACTGTTTGTACTCTGACTACGAACAATCTTGATTTACTTGGTAATGATTCCGATACAAGTAAGATACACTGGACATATACAACAGTGTTCGTAAGCAATACGGATATGACATTTACGGCCGCAGCGTATGATAGTATATCTAATGATGGACCAATTGGGAAGTGCTTTAAGGTAACAGGAGGACAGCCTCAGGCTGATTTCAATGATTATAACTTATCAAAGACAAATCCTATTGAATGGGCAAAAGCTCACCCCCACTCTGCTCTATCCGTTAAATTTGCAAACGACTTTATAAAAGGAGGTTCCGGACTTACAAAAAATCAAGTACAAGAAATAGAAAATATCATAAGTACAGTACCTGATGATCCAACCCGTCTAGATCAATTCCGCCATAATTGTGAATTTGCGAAACAGACTGCTGTCGGAGAAAAAGTTCTGGATCTACCCTTATTTGATACAAACAAGAGAACAAACAGGCTCGTAAATATTATACCAAAAGGCAAATATGTACTGGTAGACTTTTGGGCATCATGGTGTGGGATATGTAGAAGCTCAATACCTGATATAAAAGCTATTGCAAAAAAATATCCAAACATTGTAATCGTTAGTGTTAGCGATGATCGCAAAGATGATCAATGGAGGAATGCTATGGCAAAAGAAAAAATGCCGTGGAAACAATATTGCCTTACAGCTGATGGCGGTAAACAGCTATTAGAGAAATATCTAATAACCGGAGTTCCATTTTATCTCATAGTCGACCCTCAAGGACGAATTGCCAAAGTACCACAATACACGAGTGATATAGACGACTATTTTGCTACAATTAAATAACAAATATTAAATTCAAACTAAAATGAAAAGATTAATTTTATCTGCTGCAGCAGCACTAATGCTATCGTGTGCTTTTGCTCAAAGCGGAGGCTACAAAATTTCAGGCAAAGCTGATTTTGCCAAAGATGGTGATAAAGTCTACATTGCAGATATGCAATATATCAACCTTATACCAACAGACTCTACAATAGTAAAAGACAAAAAGTTCTCTTTTACAGGAAAACAAAATGCAGCTGCATTAAAGTTTTTCGTATTAATGCATGATGGAAAACCATTATCCATAAATGACTTCATTCTTGAAAATGTAGATATGCAAGTAGAACTTTTCAATGACTCTACAAAAAAACTTGCTGATGTCATAGGAAGCAAAAGTACAGAATTATGGAGGGAGTTCTGTAAGTTAGACAAAGAATTTGCAACACCACAAGAGGAATCTTGGAAAGTTGTTAATGACAGTACTGCAAGTGAGGCTGCTAAAAAGACAGCAAAAGAAAAACTTGATTCTATTGATAAATTGCAAGAGGCCTTCAGAACAAAGTTTATTTGCGAACATACCCCTTCTTCTTTCAGTGATATGCTATTGGCATATTTTTACGAAGCACTTGGAGCTGAAAACCAAAAGACTGTCATAGAAACTATGAAATCTAAAAATTGCGATTTCCCATATTTCAAGAATATTGTAGCACAACGCGAAGCTGAGGCTAAAACAGCAGCCGGCCAACAATATACTGATATCGCACTACCTGGAGTAGATGGCAAAATCGTAAAAGTATCAGATTTTGTAAAAAAGAACAAGCTTACCCTTATAGACTTCTGGGCTTCTTGGTGTGGACCTTGTCGTGCAGAAATGCCAAACGTAATAAAGGCATATAAAGAATTCCATGCTAAAGGATTAGAAATCGTTGGCGTTTCACTTGACAATAACAAAACTGCATGGGTAAATGCAGTAAAGACACTAGGTATTCCTTGGAAACAAATGTCAGACCTAAAAGGATGGAGCAGCAAAGGTGCCGCTGCATATAATGTACGTGCAATACCGGCTACAGTGCTAATAAACCAAAAAGGTGAAATAATAGCAAGGGATCTACGTGGTGAGGAGTTATCTGCAAAATTAGCAGAACTACTTAAGTAATCAGAACATATACTTGTATTGACAAGTCTTTCATATCAGATAAGGGTGTATCAAAATGATACGCCCTTATTTTCTATATTATACATTAAATAGATGTATTAGACATGCGCTTATTTAATTTGTTATTAAACTTTCCTACCCATTATAGAAGTAGTCGGTTTAATATATCATGAAGCAACATATTTTTTAAAATTTAAAAACACGTTTTCAAACCTCAACCTCACTAATATGTAATATGTATTTGTATATCAAATGGTTGCACGAGTGAGGTTTCGTTATTAAACCTCACTAAACCTCACTCTTGTCTTTTTTCAAAAGCATATGACTGTTTAATCATTATTTTGAGACATTAATTGTCTTAAATATTTATCATCTATAAATCACGTATATGGTTTTAAAAAACTTTATCTACTTATAATCAGATATTATAATGTAAATAAAACATATCTTTTATACTAGTAAAAGCATAGATATTAGAGAACAAAACAACTTATTTTATTAAGCAAATTAACTTGTTTTGTCAATAAAAACAAGTTGATTTGTTTATAGATAGATATCATTTCATACATGTAAATATATTTTATCATCATTAATCAATTGAGGCATATTTATTGCTGTTATACTATTCTTATTAATTCTACAAATTATTAAAGATTTTATCAAGGAATTTATGTAAACACATATCGAACTTACTTATATTATTGCACTTTTGAGGTTAGTGAGGTTTATGAAATCAAACCTCACTCGTGCAACCATTTGATATACAAATACATATTACATATTAGTGAGGTTGAGGTTAAAAAAACATTTTTATTGCGCAGAAAATATGCGTAAAGGCAATCATACTTGCATAAGGTTGAAGGAGATTTCTATTAAAAATACTTGCCTCACACAAAATAATTTATGTCATTTATCAGATATCCTTAAAAAGAATCTGATTCTGAGATCATCAATATAATAAGTAATATTAGGAATCATTATAATGCTCGATACACTTTTTTTAATTTTATACTGTTTTATATGACAAAAAAGTATTATATTTGCATTTCATAATTCATAGAAATTAAACACCGCTAAATATGAAAGATTTTTTCAAGTATACACTTGCCACAATAACCGGCATAGTAGCATTAGTAGTAATAACAGGAATATTTGCACTGATTAGCATCGTTGGTATGATTTCAACCGGTGAATCCTCTCAAAAAGTTAAAGACAATTCTGTATTTGTATTAAAGTTGTCAGGAACAATGGAAGAAAGATCTGAAGACAATTTTCTATCTGAATTATCTGACGAAACAAGCACAATAGGACTTGATGATGTTCTTAAGGCTATAGACAATGCAAAAAAGAATGATAAAGTAAAAGGCATTTATATTGAAGCCGGTACTTTCTCACCAGACTCTTATGCATCACTTCAGGCTATGCGAAATGCTCTTCTTGATTTTAAGAAAAGCGGAAAATGGATTATAGCTTACGGAGACATATATACTCAAGGTGCATATTACGTATGCTCAGTAGCCAACAAGGTATATCTTAACCCTGTAGGACTTATTGATTGGCACGGTCTTGCCGCTCAACCATATTATATCAAGGACATGCTAACCAAACTTGGCGTAAAAGTTCAACTTTTCAAGGTTGGCACCTACAAAAGTATGCCGGAGACATTTACTGCCGACAAGATGAGCGACGCTAATCGCGAACAAGTATCTGCATATATAAGAGGCATTTGGAATACGGTATGTAATGATGTATCAAAAAGCAGAGGCATCGGAACTGATAAATTAAATAGTTTTGCCGACAATTATATAACGCTTGCCGACGCAAAAGAATATGTAAAAGACAAGATGGTAGATGGCCTTTTATACAATGATCAGGTAAAAGGTGATATAAAGAAAATGCTTAAGATAGACAGCAATGACGTTATCAACCAGTTGTCTCTAAACCAGATGATTAATATAAAGTCGGACAAGACAGACGGTGGAAAAATTGCTGTATATTACGCATATGGTAATGTGGTAAGTTCTGACATTACAGAAGGTGGCTCACCATGTATAAGTTCTGATAAAGTAGATCCCGATCTGGAAAAGCTAAAGAATGATGATGATGTAAAAGCCGTTGTAATACGTGTAAACTCAGGAGGTGGAAGTTCTTTTGCATCCGAACAAATATGGCATGCAGTAGAAATGCTTAAAACAAAAAAGCCTGTTGTAATATCTATGGGAGGTATGGCTGCTTCAGGAGCATATTATCTAAGTTGCGCTGCTAACTGGATTGTTGCAGAACCTACTACATTAACAGGAAGTATCGGCATTTTCGGTATGATTCCAGATATAAGTGGTCTGCTCACTCAAAAATTAGGTATCAAATTCGACGTAGAGAAGACAAACCGTGGAAGTGATTTCGGTTCTATAGGCCGCCCATTTAATGTAGATGAGTCTAAAGCATTCCAAGCTAGCGTAGACAGAGGTTACATTTTATTCCGCTCGCGTGTAGCAGATGGCAGGAGTATGAAAGTTGCTGATGTTGAGAAAATTGCACAGGGGCATGTCTGGTTAGGCGAGACAGCCATTAAATTACATCTAGTAGATCAACTTGGAGGCATTAATGAGGCAATAGCTAAGGCTGCCAAATTAGCTAAAATAGACAAGAGTGGATATTATACAGAAAGCTATCCAGAAAAAGTAAGTTGGATAGACCAATTACTTAATTCATCAATAAAGAAAGGCAACAACTACCTTGATGAAAACCTTAAGAATACATTGGGCGAATATTATGGACCACTCATGCTAGTTAAAAAATTAAACAAGGCTGATAGGGTTCAGGCTAGAATTCCTTTTGCAGTAAATATTAAATAACTGATAACAAACGATATTCTACAAGATGGACGAATTCATTAAAATAAGAGAAAGTCTGTTGCCGATAAGTTGGCTATATGGTATTGGTGTAAGTATACGTAATTTCTTCTTTAATATAGGACTGTTGAAGAGCAGAAGTTTTAATATACCAATAATATCAGTAGGAAACATTACAGTTGGCGGCACAGGCAAAACTCCACATGTAGAATATCTTATACGTTTATTAAAAGATAATTTTAATATTGCAGTACTGAGCCGTGGGTATAAGCGTAAAAGCAAAGGATTTGTGCTGGCTGATGATGATATCGAAATGAAAATGATTGGCGACGAGCCATATCAGATGAAACAAAAATACCCAGGCATAACAGTGGCCGTAGATAAAGACAGATGTCATGGAATAGAACAGATATGCAGTAGTAAGAATACAAAGAACACAGATGTTATATTACTTGATGATGCCTATCAACACCGATATGTAAAAGCAGGAATTAATATTCTGCTTGTTGATTATCACAGGATGCTAGCTTCGGATAAGTTATTGCCTGCTGGCAGATTAAGAGAACATGAAGATGGCAAATCTCGTGCTGATATGGTTATTATAACAAAATGCCCATCCGATCTAAAACCGATGGAATTCAGAGTTATAACAAAGGCAATGGATCTATATCCTTACCAGCAACTATACTTCACCACATTAAAATATAAAGATCTGGCACCAATTTATGGAGGTGACTATAAAACATTAGACAGCATTGCAGAATATAATATATTACTATTAACAGGAATTGCATCTCCAAGACAAATAATGGAAGATCTTAAGCCTTACGCAAAGAATATAAATCAGATGACATACAGAGATCATCATCAGTTTACTGATAAAGATGTTGAAAATCTGAATAAGAGATATTCAGTTTTGCCACAACCAAAGATAATAATAACTACAGAAAAAGACGCCACACGAATAAAAGGGCTGAGTGGTCTTAGCGAAGAAGTGAAATGTAGCATATACACACTGCCCATTGAGGTAAAGTTTATGTTAGAACAAGAAGAAACGTTTAACGAAAACATTATAGGTTATGTACGAAAAAATTCAAGAAACAGCATCCTGGCTAAAAGAAAGGATGAAAACGAGTCCAGAAACAGCAATAATTCTGGGAACAGGACTAGGACAATTAGCTTCAGAAATAACTGACACCTACGAGTTCGCATATCAAGATATACCAAATTTCCCGGTATCAACAGTAGAAGGTCATGCCGGAAAACTGATTTTCGGAAAACTGGGTGGTAAGGATATTATGGCTATGGAAGGTCGTTTCCACTACTACGAAGGATACGACATGAAAGAAGTAACATTCCCAATACGTGTAATGTATGAGCTTGGTATAAAAACTCTGTTCGTATCAAACGCATCAGGAGGAATGAACCCTGAATTCAAGATTGGTGATCTTATGATAATAACAGATCATATAAACTTTTTCCCAGAGCATCCGCTACGCGGAAAAAATTTCCCTACAGGTCCACGTTTCCCAGACATGCACGAGACATACGACAAGGCTTTAATTGCAGAAGCAAACGAGATAGCCAAAGAAAAGGGAATACGTGTGGTACACGGAGTGTATATCGGTGTACAAGGTCCTACATTTGAGACACCGGCAGAATATAAAATGTATCACAGACTTGGTGCTGACGCAGTAGGTATGAGTACTGTACCAGAGGTAATAGTTGCACACCATTGCGGAATAAAGACTTTCGGAATAAGTATTATCACCGACTTAGGTATAGAAGATAATCCGGTAGAAGTAAGTCATGAGGAGGTTCAGGTTGCAGCAAACAATGCACAGCCACTTATGACAGAAATAATGAGAGAAATGATTAAAAGAGCTTAAATGACAGCAATATCAAAAATTGGTGAGTTTGGACTTATTAATGAACTTACCAAAGATATAAAATTAAAAAACAAATCAAGTATTTACGGCGTAGGAGATGACTGCGCCGTAATGCACTATCCCAACAAGGAGGTTCTTGTAACGAGCGACCTGTTAAT
The DNA here is from genome assembly GCA_041907685.1 of Prevotella sp. Taxonomy (GTDB): domain Bacteria; phylum Bacteroidota; class Bacteroidia; order Bacteroidales; family Bacteroidaceae; genus Prevotella. Next base: position 377,089 of record JAYRGU010000001.1, read on the forward strand.
GGAGGGAGTCCATTTTGATATGACGTATATCGACATGCAGCACTTAGGATATAAGGCAGCGATGGTCAATATAAGCGACATATTCGCGATGAATGGAAAGCCACTTCAAATGGTTGTCAGCATTGCATTGAGCAAACGTTTCACCATCGAAGACATGAAAATGTTTTATGATGGTCTGAAAATGGCTTGCGAAAAATGGGATGTGGATATTGTTGGCGGCGATACCACTTCATCGTACACTGGAATGGCCATAAGCATAACATGTATAGGGGAATGTGCTAAAAAAGATATCATCTATAGGAACGGAGCAAAAGATACCGACTTGATATGTGTTAGTGGAGATCTCGGAGCTGCCTATATGGGATTGCAACTCCTGGAAAGAGAGAAAAGCGTTTATTATCAGCAGGTGGATGAAGCTAAAAAGAAAGGAAATAAAAAAGAGTTAGAGGAATTAGCTCAATTTCAGCCTGATTTTGCAGGAAAAGAATATCTCTTACAGCGTCAACTTAAACCTGAAGCACGTGGAGACATCCTTAAAAAGCTTAGAGAAGCCGGTATACGCCCTACATCTATGATGGATATCAGCGACGGGCTGAGCAGTGAATTGCTTCATATATGCGAACAAAGCAAATGTGGTTGCCGTATCTTTGAGAACAAGATTCCTATAGACTACCAGACTGCTGTCATGGCAGAAGAAATGAACATGAATGTTACTACATGTGCACTCAATGGTGGTGAAGATTACGAATTGTTATTTACAATTCCTATTGGAGATAACAATGCCATTAATGATATAGAAGATGTTAAGGTAATTGGACATATCACGAAAAAGAAATTCGGCAAATATCTTGTTACCAGAGACAATAATGAATTTGAACTTAAAGCCCAGGGCTGGAATCCTCTAAAAGATTAATATATATAGATTTGACTTAGCCTATGCTTAAGGCACATAAGTTATAAGTCATTAATATAAAAATATCAGATAAAAGTTTTGCGGGTTCAAAGATTATTTGTACCTTTGCACCCGCAAACGAAAAAGGTGCCATAGCTCAGTTGGTAGAGCAAAGGACTGAAAATCCTTGTGTCCCCGGTTCGATTCCTGGTGGTACCACTCCTCCTTTCATTAGCCCTGTTCTCTTTAGAGGCAGGGTTTTATTTTATCATAATCTTACTTATTACCATGATATAAGTTTTACGGTTTATCCTTTAATACAGAAAAAGGGTAAATAAATTGGTTTATTTTTAATGATTAATATAAAAATAGTCGTATTTTTGCACAAAATATACAGATAATGAAATCACTTACAGAATTATACAAAATAGGTAAAGGACCGTCAAGCAGTCATACAATGGGTCCACAACGTGCTGCAAAGATATTCTTATCAAAAAACATGGATGCCCGTTATTTCGAAGTAACCTTGTTTGGAAGTCTGGCAGCTACAGGCAGTGGCCATATGACAGACTCTGCCATAGAAGATGTTCTGAAGCCTGTGGCTCTTGTAAACATTATATGGAAGCCATCTGTATTTTTGCCTTTTCATCCAAATGGTATGCATTTTGCCGCATTAGACGACAAACGCAATGTCACTAACGAATGGACCGTATATAGCATTGGTGGAGGATCACTTTCAGAAGGGAAAAAGGTTGGAGATATGTTTGACACTCCTGAAACATACAGTCTTAATACAATGGGAAGTATTATGGACTGGTGTGATAAATATGGTAGAAATTACTGGGAATATGTTGCAGAGTGCGAACAGCGAGATATTTGGGATTACTTAGCTGAGGTATGGGATGCAATGCAAAAATGTGTTGAGAACGGATTAATACACGAAGGTGTGCTCCCCGGATCTCTAAATCTGCCACGTAAAGCCTCAACATATTATGTCAAAGCAAACGGTTACAAGTCAAGCCTGCAATCACGTGGGTTGGTATATGCCTATGCACTAGCTGCCAGCGAAGAGAATGCAGCTGGGGGCACTGTGGTTACAGCTCCTACATGCGGGGCATGCGGAGTAGTGCCTGCTGTGCTATACCATTTACATAAAGCACATGGATTCAGCAACATACGTATAATACACGCTCTTGCCACAGCTGGAATTTTTGGTAATATTGTTAAACAGAATGCTTCTATATCAGGAGCAGAAGTTGGATGCCAAGGCGAAGTAGGCGTAGCATGTGCTATGGCATCAGCCGCTGCATGTCAGTTGTTTGGAGGAAGCCCATCACAGATTGAATATGCTGCAGAGATGGGCCTTGAGCATCATCTTGGAATGACCTGCGATCCTGTATGCGGACTCGTTCAGATACCATGTATTGAACGAAATGCATTTGCAGCGACAAGAGCATTAGATGCCGATCTATATGCTTCTTTTTCTGATGGCAAGCATAGAGTTTCTTTTGATAAGGTAGTGAATGTAATGAAAAAGACCGGACACGATTTACCATCACTATATAAGGAAACAAGTGAAGGTGGACTTGCAAAAGAATATAATGGGAACAAAGAATAAGTTTTCTATTATTTCAGATTCCCAACCCGTCAATAAACGACGCGGATATATATTTGCTCTGCGTAAGATTTGAATAAGGAGGCAAACTATTGGTTATCCATACATTGCCACCTATTACAGTATCATGGCCTATTGTGACCCTACCAAGTATGGTAGAATTTGAATATACAGTTACATTGTCTTCTAATATAGGATGACGAGGAACACTAGTATCCTTTTCATATTGGTCTAGCTTCATACTTTTAGCCCCGAGAGTAACACCTTGATATAAGGTCACATGATTACCAATTATGCATGTTTCACCTATCACTACACCTGTTCCATGATCAATGCTGAAATATTCTCCTATCTGCGCACCTGGATGTATATCAATACCGGTAGCAGAGTGAGCTAATTCTGTTATGATTCGCGGTATTATAGGTATACCCATATTATGTAGTTCGTGAGCAACACGATAGTGTGCCATCGCCTGCAGTACAGGATAGCAAAATATCACTTCTCCTTGGTTTGATACTGCCGGATCGTTATTATATATAGCCTCAACGTCAGTATATAATAATCGTTTAATATTAGGTATTTTATTTATAAAAGACTCCGCGAGTTCAGAAGACTTCTCTGACACATTGCTTTCTTCTGTCTCTTTACAGAATATAAATCCCCTTGCTATTTGTTTTTTTAGTAATGAAAAGAGCAATTCCATATTTACGCCAATATAATATGATCTTACCCTACTGCTTTCCTCTTCGTCATCAAAGAAGCCAGGAAAGGCTATTGCTTTTACCAATTCAACGATACGTTTAAGCGATTCTATTGACGGTAATGGTGAATCATTATTAGGAAGCACTTTCATTTCCTCTTCTGATACTTCAGAAAGTATTTTCACATTATGCAGTATTGTATTTATTATGTTTTCTCCCATGATTATATTTTTTATTTTTCTGCAAAGATAAAAATAAAGAGAACAAGAATAAATACCCCAATAATGCTATTTTTTATAACACAGATGTGGTATTTAGCTATTATATACCACAACTATACTAGTAAACTTACCACAAATGTGGTAGCCAAATTACCTTTATTATGCTATTTTAAATAATAAAAAAAGTAAATACCTTTGCATGAATAAATAATTAGGAAATATGGCCGCAATAATATTAGCAGACAACCAAGAACTTACACAATATGGTATTGAACATATTATCAATAATATATCAGGCAAAAAAATTCTATATGCACCTGATAAAGCAGAACTTATTGATAAACTAAAAAAGAATGAACAGGCCATTGTAATTATAGATTATACCCTATTTGATTTTTCAGATGTGAATAATCTTCTCATTATTAACGAAAGGTTCCCTGACACTTTCTGGATATTAATAAGTGAAGATCTTACAGAACCATTTCTAAAGAGTGTGATATACAGGAGTCGTAATATAAGTATTGTCTTCAAGGATTCACCTCTTAAGGAAATAGAAGAGGCGATATCATACTCACTATGCGGCGAAAGGTATATATGCCAACGTGTCACTGAAATTATGTTTTCGCATAAGAAGCGAGATGAGTATACCCCATCAAGACTTACACCTACTGAGATTGAGATTGTACGTTCGATAGCACAAGGCAAAACGACAAAAGAAATTGCAGCAGAACGATTTTCAAGTGTCCATACAATAAACACTCATCGCAAAAACATTTTTCGCAAACTTGGAGTAAACACTGCACACGAAGCTATTAAATCTGTTATCAGGTCGGGATTAATAGATACATCTGAATATTATATATAAAAACATCTATACTAATAGATAATATAACGAAGGCGATATATTACTACAATATAATCTAAATTAGTACGTTAATAGCATAATGTAAACAATGCGTATTGATATAATACGAACTACACGGATTATAAAATAGGTCAAAAAATGAGCAATATATCTACCCCCTTTGCACATCCCCTGTATATGATGGCAAAACCAGCAGGATCGATGTGCAATCTTTCATGTCGCTACTGTTATTATCTTGAGAAATCAGAATTATACAACGAATATACGAATAAGATAATGAGCGATGCGCTTCTCGAGAAATTCATTGATGAATACATCACATCTCAGACTATGCCGGATGTGCTATTCACGTGGCACGGAGGAGAACCGCTTATGCGCCCTTTATCATTCTACAAAAATGTTATAAAATTACAAGAACAATATTCGCGTGGACATAATATAGATAATTGCATACAAACCAACGGGACACTACTAACGGATGAATGGTGCGAGTTTTTACACGAAAACAACTGGTTAGTAGGTATATCGATTGACGGACCTCAAGAATTTCACGATAAATATCGCCGAGACAGACGCGGAGGCGCATCATTTTATAAGGTGATGAACGGTATAAAACTACTTAATAAACATGATGTAGAATGGAATGCAATGGCAGTCATCAATAACAACAATGTTGAACATCCACTTGAATTCTATCACTTCTTTAAAGACATAGACTGCCATTATATACAATTTACACCTATTGTTGAACGTGATCAAAATGGTAAACTTACACCTGAATCTATAACACCTGAACAATGGGGTAATTTTCTATGTACCATTTTTGATGAGTGGGTAAGAAACGATGTTGGCGAATATTACATACAACTTTTTGATGCTACCCTATCCAACTGGGCTGGTGTTGCACCAGGAATTTGTTCTATGGCTAAGACATGCGGTCATGCTGGTATAATAGAATTCAATGGGGATGTATATAGCTGTGATCACTTTGTATATCCAGAGTACAAATTAGGTAACCTAAATGAAAATACTCTTGTTGAGATGATGTATAGCGAACGTCAGAAATCATTCGGAATATCTAAAAGCACCTCATTACCCGGCAAATGTAAAAGATGCAAATACCTATTTGCATGTAATGGAGAATGTCCGAAAAATCGTTTTATAGATACAGATGAAGGAGAGCATGGTTTAAACTATCTATGCAAAGGATATTATCAGTTTTTTGATCATGTAGCTCCATATATGGACTATATGAAAAAAGAATTAGATGCCGATCGTGCTCCTGCTAATATAATGGACGAAATAAAATAACTCTGGCTTTAGTAGCTAAAGTTTAAGTCCACATACATTAGGAATAACAGGTATAGGCCTTTTGTACAAATATATCTTTTAGTAATATTAGTATTTTATTCAGAAAATATTTACTGCCAATCTATCAGGTTGGCACTAACTTTGCATTCTAAAAACAAAGACAAAAGAGTTTTCTTTGCAATAAATATAATAATTAGAAAGAATGGAAGTTATTTGTAAAAAGGAATTTGGAGGCGAAAGGCCTCTGTTTGCCACTCAAAATCTTAAGTTGGATAACGTCATAATCCATAAAGGAGAATCAGCATTAAAAGAATGTAATAATATAGAAGCTGTAAATTGTACTTTCGAAGGTAAGTATCCATTTTGGCATAACGATGAATTTGTGGTCAAAGACTGTCATTTTACAGAAGGAGCAAGAGCTGCAATATGGTACTCAAAAAACTTATATATGAGTGACACTCAAATTGACGCCCCCAAGATGTTCCGCGAGATGGATAATATAAAACTTGAAAATGTCAATATCCCAGATGCTGCAGAAACTTTGTGGATGTGTCGTGGCATAAAACTTAAAAATGTTACAGCCAGTAATGGAGATTATATCATGTCACACTGCAAAGATATTGAAATCGATAATCTTAAACTAAACGGAAATTATTCGTTTCAGTACTGTAAAAATGTAGTAATACGGAACTCTGTGCTTAACACAAAGGATGCCTTCTGGAACTCTGAGGATGTAACTGTCTATGATTCTGAGATTAATGGCGAATATTTGGGATGGCACTCAAAGAATCTGCATCTAGTAAACTGTAAAATATCAGGAACTCAACCATTGTGTTATGCACACAATCTTATAATGGAAAACTGTACGATGGCTGATGATGCTGATCTTGCTTTTGAATCCAGTACTGTAAATGCAACAATAAGGAGTGCTGTAAAGAGTGTGAAAAATCCTAGTAGTGGATGCATCAAGGCTGATAGTTATGGAGAGATAATCATAGACGAGAATATTAAAGCACCTGCCGACTGCAAACTGACACTTTGGAATTAAAGAACATGAGATTTGATTTTGATAAAATAATCTCACGTAGAGGAACGGATTCATACAAATGGGATTCGTCATCTGATGCTGATATATTACCTCTGTGGGTGGCTGATATGGATTTCCGTACTACTCCGGCAATAACCGAAGCATTGAACAAACGTGTTGAGCATGGAATATTTGGATATGTAAAAGTCCCAGACAGCTATTATAATGCAGTTACAAATTGGTTTAATAAGCGACATGGATGGCAAATGCAGAAAGAATGGATAATATATACTTCTGGAGTTGTGCCTGCCATATCGGCAATAATTAAGGCAATGACAGTGCCTGGTGACAGGGTCTTGATACAAACGCCGGTATACAACTGTTTTTTTTCATCAATACGAAATAATGGATGTGAGACTGTAACCAGTCCACTCTATTATCATGACAGCACATACTCTATTGATTTTGAGGACCTTGAGGCTAAAGCTTCAGACAAGAGAGTAAAAGTAATGCTTTTATGCAATCCGCATAATCCGGCAGGAAGAGTTTGGACTCGTGAAGAATTGAAGAAGATTGGAGATATATGTTTGCGACACAATGTTTTCGTAATTGCAGATGAAATACATTGCGAATTAGTCTATAAAGGATATAAATATATACCTTTTGCATCCATCAGCAATGAATTTCTTATGAATTCTGCTACATGTACATCGCCTAGTAAAGCTTTTAATATTGCTGGATTGCAAATTGCGAATATCACAGTTGCAGACAAGGGGATAAGAGATAAAATAGACAAAGCTATCAATATCAATGAGGTCTGTGATGTCAACCCGTTTGGAGTTATAGCTCTACAGGCTGCATACAACAACAGTGAGGAATGGCTTGATGAACTTATAGAATATCTACATGGCAACTATATGTATCTGTGCGATTTCTTCAAAAAGGAGATGCCAGAACTGCCTGTGACAAAACTCGAAGGTACATATCTTATGTGGGTAGATTGTTCTGCTCTTGGTAAGTCATCACACCAAATATATACAGAACTGATTGAGAAACAAAAAGTGCAATTAAATGAAGGAATTTTATATGGTTGCGATGGGGACAATTTTATGAGAATAAATATAGCTTGTCCACGACAATTGCTGTCTAAAGCTCTGAATAGAATTAAGGAGGTATGGAGTAAGTAATATATGAATGGTACAAAAGATCTAACAAAAGGTAGTGTAGGGCGTGAATTGTTTGCTCTTGCAGCACCAATTATGGCTACAACATTTATATCACTTGCCTATAACCTTACAGATGTTGCTTGGCTTGGGCATTGGAGCACTGATGCCGTGGCTGCTACTGGAGCAGCAGGTATGGTCATGTGGCTATTCCTTGCTATCGGCACTATGACAAGGGTCGGTGCTGAGGTCGCTGTCGGAATGCGACTTGGGCAAAAAGACAAGATGGCAGCCAAGGAAATGGCTTCACAGGATATAACATTAGCAGGAATTATTTCAATTGTTGTCACAGCAGTTGTCATGATATGGGCTGATGGATTTATCAAGCTCTTCGATGTCTCGCCCAGTATTGTTGTACAGGCCACAACATATATGCGTATCTTTATGTCAGCATCCCCTGCCCTACTTATATCTATGGCATGTTCGGGAATATTCAATGCTGCAGGTAGAACTAAGATAACCTTTTATATCAACGGACTTGGGTTATTAGTTAATATGTCACTAGATCCATTATTCATTTATGGATTCAAAATGGGTATAGCAGGTGCTGCACTTGCATCTTGGATTGCCGCAGTAACAGTGCTTGTAGCATTTATATATGAGTTGAAAGTAAAAAGCCGACTATTCGACGACTTCCATTTTATTGTAAAACCAGTATGGAATAAAATGCTTACTATAGCCAAGATAGGCGCACCAGTGGCTTCATTTAATATTGTATTTGCAATTCTTGGATTTGTAATTACAGGTATGGCATCTAGAGAAGGTGGTGCAGTAGGCTTGTTAGCATACACTACGGGAGGTGATATTGAAGCAATATGCTGGAACACTGCTCAGGGCATGAGTGAAGCATTAAGTGCATTTGTCGCTCAAAACTTTGGAGCAGGCAGAATGGACCGTGTTAAGAAATCATACAATGTAGCGATGCTATTCTGTCTGTCTATCGGATTATTCTGTACAGTACTATTCGTTGGTTTTGGAGAAGATATATTCAGGATATTTGTACCTGATGTCAAAGCCTATACAGTAGGAGCTGAATATATGAGAATAGACGGATATTCGATGGTATTCATGATGCTTGAGATAGTTCATCAGGGAATGTTCTATGGTACCAACCGCTCAATGATACCGGCCGGTATAAGTATTGTAGGCAATATATTGCGTATTCCTATTGCCTTGCTATTAATATCATTTGGTATGGGACTGTCTGCAATCTGGTGGGCAATATGCACCAGTAGTATATCCAAAGGAGCTGTTTCCACATTATGGTATCAAATTTCAACGAAAAGAATAAAATATAAAAATATAGCTTTGTGATATATATATTTAAATAAAATGTACGTTTAGTAACAAAAAACTTGGTATTAGCAATAATAAGTAATACCTTTGCATCATAATAATAAAAAGAAGATGAAAAAGGTATTGCTTGTTATTGTTGTAGTTTTTTGTTTTGCCATTAATTCTTTGGCTCAGACTACTATTGTAAAAGGAATTGTGTTAGATTCGCTCACTCACGAGCCAAAACCTTACGCTACAGTTAGAATTTTTCGTGATCACAAAACCGAAAGACCGTCATCGGCTGGAATTACTGACATAAAAGGTAAATTCAGTCAGAAGATAAACGGCAAAGGTTTATATATGATGTACATCAGTTCTATGGGAAGAAAAGACATTGTACGCGAAGTTAATCTTAACAACAGTACAATAGATTTTGGAACTCTACTAATAACTAATGATGTAAAGACTCTTGATGGTGTAGTGGTAAAGGGGCAAAAACCACTGGTAAAGATGGAAGCTGACAAGATGACATACAATGTTAGTAATGATGTTGACTCTAAATCGAGTACTGTACTTGATATGCTACGCAAAGTACCAATGGTTACTGTTGATGGACAAGATAATATAACAGTAAACGGCAGTGGTAATTTTAAGGTTTACGTCAATGGAAAACCTAATCTTATGATAAGCAGCAATCCATCTCAGGTATTTAAGATGATGCCGGCTTCTGCAGTACAGAATATTGAGGTAATAACTAATCCCGGAGCGAAGTACGATGCAGAGGGTACAGGAGGTGTATTAAACATAATTATGAGCAGCGAAGCAGCCAGATCTCAGAAAACGGATAATTACAATATAACTCTTACAGGCAATGGTGGTACAATGCCTACTTATGGAGGTGGTGTATATGCTGCTATGCAGAAAGGTAAATTCTCGGCATCAATGAATATGAGTTCACAAAATGTCAATAACAACAATGTAACATCTGATATGACACGCCAGCAGATGTCTCAGTCGGGAACATCATCAATCAACTCGAGTACTTCACTAGATAATAAGATTCACTATAACATGGCCAATCTCAGTATGAGTTATGAGATTGACTCACTTAGACTTCTCTCCGGCACTTTCGGCCTTTCTAAATTAAATCACAATCAAGACAATACCGGAAATACGGATGTCCTTGGTCTAGGTAGCGACAGTGAATTTGGTTATAAGAGTTTCACTAACGATAAAGACAACAGATATTCCATCAACGGAAGCATTGACTACCAGAGACAGTTTGCTCACCATAAAGGTCGTATGCTTACTTTATCATATATGATTAGTTCTACGCCCGACAAGACTAAGGCATTGAATACGTTTAATGGAACAGGAACATCGTATTACAATCTTGGCGACAGATATACAGACGCACATACCAATACGCTTGAACACACAGTACAAGTGGATTATACAAATCCGATAGACACTAAAAGTTCGGTGGATATGGGATTGAAATACATCAGACGTAATAATTCGTCTATATCCGACTATTTTGACGTTGCTGGTGAACAATACACAAAGAATAACACGAATAGTATTGATTACAGGCACATCAATGATATAGCTGCTGCCTATGCTGAATATAACTTCAAGACAGCGCTTTTTAATGTGAAAGCAGGACTGAGATACGAACATACTTGGCAGAATGTAAAATACTACTCTGATAATGGAGACAACTTCAAACTTAATTACGGCAATCTAGTTCCATCTGCAAGTGTATCTTATAATCTTGGTATGACAGGTAATATCGGTCTTACATACAACATGAGAATAAGTCGCCCGGGTATTGCAATGCTAAATCCTTATATCAATCGCACAGACCCTACTTCATTGTCTTACGGTAATACAGATTTGGACTGTGAGAAATCTCATACGATAAGTGCTGTATACAATTACTTCACTCCTAAAGTCGTTGTGAATCTTACTTTACGCCAGAGCATATGCAACAATTCTATTGCTCAATATAGCTCATACGAGAACAATATACTTAACACCACATATGGTAATGTTGTAAAAAACCAGCAGACCGGACTAAATACATTTATCAGTTGGAGCCCTACAGCAGCAACAAGATTTATGATCAACGGTGGTATGGCATATGTCAACATGAAGAGCAATCAATTGGGTTATAAGAATGATGGATGGCAAGGCAACTGCGTGGCAGGATTGCAACAGACAATGCCTCTCAATATCCGTTTGGGCCTGAATTTTATAGCTAACACAAAGAGTTATAATCTGCAGGGATGGACTTCTGGATACAATATCGGCGTAATATCTCTTAGTCGTTCGTTCCTGAAGGATGACCGACTAAGCATAAGCGCAATGGCCATATCTCCTTTATCAGGTAAAAATCTTAAGATAGATACCTACTCTGAGGGTACAGGATTTAACACACGCAATAATCTTAATATAGACTTGCGCATGGTGAACTTTACTGTAACCTATAAGCTAGGTCATACATCAAGTGTAAAGAAGACACAGCGTACGATAAACAATACCGATATTAAACAGGTAGAAAGTACGACAAACAGCGTTGACCAGATTCTTATTAAATAATTAATCTGCCCAACGTATATCAGAAAACAGGTGGTTGAATAGATTTTTATTCTGCCACCTGTTTTGATATTAAATACAGATACGATAACTTTTTAGCATTTACATTTGCAAGGTATCCACATCCAGAAAGTAGAACCATTGCCCAACTCAGATTCCACACCCACTTTACCTTTAAGCATAATGGAGATGTCCCTACATATAGACAACCCAAGACCGGTACCTTGAACAAACGAATCTAACTTTTCAAAACGCTCAAATACTTTATCTTTCTTTTCATGAGGAATACCAATACCGGTATCTTCTACAAAGATACGAATTCCATTGGCAACACATTCATATCCCATGCGTATATGTCCCTCTGATGTATATTTCACAGCGTTGGTAAGAAAGTTAGTCAGCACCTGAGTGAAACGCACCCGGTCTGTATCAATGATACATTTTGACTTGGTTGATTCAAATATCATTTTCACTTTTGAACTGTCTACCTGTCTTGCAAAGACTTCATGATACTCTTTGAATATAGCCTCTATATCAACAGGTTCTATACTCAATGGCATTGTGCCCGACTCTATCTTTGACAAATCCAGCACATCATCAATTATCTTAAGAAGTCGTTCATTATTCAATTTTATTATATCAACGAATGTTTTTTTCTCACCTTCGTCATTTGTATACTGTAACAAATCAGAGAATCCAACAATGGAATTAAGTGGAGTACGTATCTCATGACTCACATTGGCTATGAATGCAGATTTTAGTTTGTCAGCCTTCTGAGCTTCCTCCTTCTCATGCTCCAGCTGTTTCTGAATCTCAATAAGTTTTGTGATATTTATACTCAACCCGATGTAGTACTCTATCTTTCCATCTTTATTTCTGAAAGGAATTTCCTCTACACTATAACATGCCGGCCGATAATCTACATAAAACTTATCGAAATTGATCTGCGTACTGAAAGAATTTGCCTGACGTCTGTCCATTGCAAGAAACAGATCTATGAATTTCTGTTTATCCTCATCAGCTACATACTGTACGATCTCTTTCCATTCCATATCTTCAGGAATCACAAGATTATCATCCATAGACGTACGCTTATGTGTATCAGGATTATATTTCCACGTAAGTATTCCACTTGATTTTAGCACATACTTCATTCTGAAAGCATAATCTTCTACCTGTTTTCTTAATGTTTCACGCTCTGTCAGGTCATTATTGTTTACAATAATACACAGCAGTTTGTTTTCTGCTGTATACACAGGCGTAATATAGGTCTCTATATAGTGCGCACCTGTCTTATTCCTCGAGCCATATTTTTGTAGTTCTTTATATTTATCAAAATCATCGTATAGTATAAAACTGTCTTTATGCAGATTGTCTTTGTCTACATATTCTTTTAGTTGAGGATATTCAAATAGATTAGGACGCGAATCCAGATAAGCCTGTTTGTCTGCTATTCCAAATATATTACATGCAGCATCATTTATTTTTGTAAGATATCCATCAGCATCAAAATATTGCATACCTATCGAAGTATTATTAAACATTACCTCGTGGTCTTTGAGCAGTTCATTGATTTTGTTCTCCTTGTTTATATTTTCGGTCACATCCTTATGTGTACCTATAATTTTTACCACATCACCTTTGTCGTTGCGCAGAGAATGCAGTTCTTTTTCTATATAGCGCCATTTCTTATTTCCGGAATGGTCCATACGCACACAAATAGAACCTTCAGGCGGGTTGCCTTCTACAGCCATTTGTATAGCACCTATGAAAGTATCAACATCATCGGGATGAAACATTTTTATTTCATCTTCGTAGAGACGTCCCTCTTCCGGAAAATAATCACAGAATATATTATAAAATCTTCGTGTTTCTATATTATACCCCCAAATGCCGATTTCTCCTGCGTGAAGCGAAAGAGCAAGACTATGCTGATTACGTTCCAACTGACATTTAGCTTTCCGTATCTGATAACGCAGCAACAAGACATTAAACACGATAAAGAGTAATAAGATGACAAAAAAAGCTGTGATTACTATATATATCACATTCAGATAGAACTTTGATTTATCACGCTCAAACCATTTGGCATGTATCTTAGCATAAACACCTTCACGCTTCAGGTCGTATACGATAACACAGACTTTTGTTAGAAGCTTATAATTATTACCCGAAAGGCATAACTTTTCGGGAGGTAAACCAATATCCGCACTGCCAAAGTTTTCATTATGATATGCTATATACTTTGCTGTCTCAATATTACATAGTATTGCATCACATTTTAGATGCTTCAGCATATTTGTAGCCTGCCTAAGGTCTTCTACCGGCAATACCTTGATATTTAGGTTCAGATAGCGTAGCATATACTCAGCATAAGAACCTTTCTCCACTGCTACACGTTTATCTTTCAGTTGCTTATAATATAGGATGGGTTCTTTCAACTTGTTATACACAATACCATCCGGAGCATAATTGTAAACAGAACCATAGTATATAGATTTTGTTTTGTCGGTATTATAGGTCATCTCCAAAACCAAGTCGGCCTTTCCTGCCTTAGCCTCTGCCTGTAATTCTTCGCGTGACACTAACCTGATGGTGTATCTTTGGTGCATTCTCTTCATTACCTCTTTTAGCACGTCAACACAAAAGCCATCAGGCTCTCCTTTTTCGTTAATAAACTCGCATGGTGGATAATATTTATTACCAACTATAGTTATCACATCCGGTATGGTATCAGATTCCAAATTTCGGCCTCTTACTGTCAATGAGGATAACATCATCAAGACAGTAAAAACTGTAAAGACAATCATTTTTTTCATAGATTTCAAAGATTAAGACCATAACTATTCGGCAAATATATATAATTTATTTTACAATTGCATTATTTTACATTCTTTTTTATTCAAAAGGCTAATATTATTAATACAGATATATCTGTATATTTCAGCATCAGCATTAAGATTAGAATATTTATTATATTATTTTGTGCTGCTTTTTTTCACATTAGACAGTGATAATATTCTGTCTGATAATATAACAGTTTGCGGCAGACATTCCTGACTATAATGATAAAAGTCGGAATATGCCTGCCGCTACTTTAGTTAGTTGCCTAACTTATGATATAACATTTTAAACTAATATAGGCACCAGATATTTTGCCAAAGCATATCCCCCGAATATAAGCCACAGATACAGTATTGAAGCTAACAAGAAGGGTTTCATGCCTGCCTTACGGAATTTATCAATGCTTGTTTCTGCACCAAGTGCCGTCATCGCCATGGTCAGCAAGAATACATCAAAGGTATTGATAAACGAAACTAAAGATGCAGGCAGCAAATTCAATGAATTAAAACCGATCACCACCAAGAATAGTACGGCAAACCATGGTATGGATATTTTACGACCGCTCTCCTGCTCCACTCCCTTGCGGGCTGCTGCACGAGCCACATCCCAACTTATAACCAGTAGTACAGGAACCAGCATCATCACTCTTATCATCTTTACGATTATGGCATAATCAGATACCGACTTACCCATGGCATTGCCTGCCCCAACAACATGTGCCACCTCGTGGATGGTAGAACCTGTAAAGATGCCCATCTGCTGAGGAGAAATGGCAAAGACACCATTTCTATAAAGTATTGGATATAGAAACATTGAGATTGTGCCGAATATCACTACCGTTGATACAGCAACAGCCGTCTTATATGGTTTTATCTTAATGGCCGATTCAGCTCCAAGTATAGCCGCCGCTCCGCAAATGCCACTGCCCACTGATGTAAGAAGCGCCACACCACGGTCCATCTTGAGCATTCTGCCTATCATCACTCCGCCGCTTATAGTTACTGTCACTATTATCGCGTCTATGATTATGGCGGGCAGTCCTACAGCTGTTACATCCTGAAATGTAAGTTTAAATCCATACAGTATCACACCAATACGCAGTATACGCTTAGAGCAGAACTGTATGCCGGGCACCCAGGTATCAGGCAGATTATTACGCAGACTGTTTGCATACAGCATACCCAGTATTATACCAATGATCATAGGACTGAATGATATACTCTTTGCAAAAGGCATATCGCCTAAATAAAATGCAGCACAAGAGAACAGTGTTATTAATAATACACCATGAAGCATGCTACTTCTGTTTTCACTTAACATATTCTTTCCTTTTTAGTTTGATTTTCAGACTGCAAAGGTATGAAGAATATGACTACAGTGTATATACTTTATAACTATAGCCTATAACCTGAAGTTATAAACTTTTTAAATACGGCCTGCATTCCCAGGCTCTCGCCTCTCTTCTCTACGAAGCAGAATTCACGTTCCATCTTCAGTCCGTTCACCTCTATCACTTTGAATTCTCCATCCAGCAGCGATTTGCTTACCGATCTTACTGACACGATGCCCATGCTGTCAGAGTGCGATATAAAACCCTTTATGCTCTCGGTGCTTCCCAGATACATCACTATCTTCATGTCTGATAGAGAAAGGCCCTTGTTCTGCAAAGAATGTTCCACTACATCAAGAGTACCCGAACCATGCTCGCGCAATACCAGCGGCGTGGTTTGAAGTTCGGATATTGTTATCTCGTCTTTCTGAGCCAAAACATTATCTGCACTTACGATAGCTACAAGTTCATCGCTCATAAATGCAGAATACTTCAATTGCGGTTGACGTATGATTCCCTCCACCATGCCAATGTCTATTTTTCCGGCCTGCAGTGCGGCCTCAACATCGCGCGAGTTTCCACTCAGCACTGATATTGATATTTGTGGATATTGTTTTACGAAATCGGCCAGTATTTCGGGCATAACATATTGGGATATGGTGGTACTGGCCCCTATTCTTATTTCGCCGCTGTACTTTTTGCGCAGGGCGTTCATATCAAAATCGAGA
This sequence comes from Prevotella sp., assembly GCA_041907685.1. Lineage (GTDB taxonomy): Bacteria > Bacteroidota > Bacteroidia > Bacteroidales > Bacteroidaceae > Prevotella. Next base: position 393,719 of record JAYRGU010000001.1, read on the forward strand.
TGCTGATAATCTCTGAATATCCTTTGACAATGGTCTAAAAGCAACTGCCCCGCATGCGTAAGAGAAATTCTGTTGCCCAGACGGTCGAACAATCTCACATGATACTCAGCTTCAAGTTCCTGAATATGCTTGCTTATTGCCGGCTGACTGATATACAACTCTTGCGAAGCCTTAGTGAAACTGAGGTTTTGCGCCACACTGCGAAATACTTTCAATCGAATATCAATCATAAGCCATCATCGTTTTATGAGTTTACCAGAACTTGTTGTTTTCCTCACTGTATTCAAAACCAACCTTAGCCAGCCTGCATTCCAGTTTTGCCCGGTCTACGTTCATATCATCGCAGAGTTCGTCGAGCGATTTATAATTATCTCTAAGTAGCATGTTTACAGCCGAAAAGAGTATATAGGGATCTTGCGGTAAATTTTCCATATCGCCTGCAAAGGTAATAAAAGTGACTGAGATTTTCTTTCCATCTATGTTTTTTTGGTCTTTAAAAACAATAAGTTATATTATTATTGTGTTCAATAGATGCATTATCATAACATTTAACTTATTTTATCTCTCAACAAATACAATTGTTATTATTATTGTATTGAAATTATTACTATATTTGCGACATGGATAGTTAGTAACAATTTAAATTATTAGGTTATGAGAACAACAGTTGTAATTTATGGTTCGTCTACAGGTACTTGCGAGGGTATCGCCAAAAGGATAGCTTCTAAACTGGGACTGGGTGATGATAGCGTTATTGATGTCAGCAAACTAACCGATGACATAATTGCCAATAATGATAACCTTATTCTTGGTACCTCCACCTGGGGTATAGGAGAATTGCAAGACGACTGGATTGAGGGTCTTGAAAAATTAAAATCAATGGATCTTAGCGGTAAGACTGTAGCCATCTTCGGCTGTGGCGATTCCGACTCTTATAGCGAATCTTTCTGCGGTGCAATGATAGAACTGTGGAACGGCATTAAATCTAAAGACGTAAATCTTATTGGAGAGGTATCTATAGATGGATATACATTCGACGATTCTGAGTCGGTGATAGATGGCCGTTTTGTAGGTCTGGCCCTTGATGATGTAAACGAGGACGACAAGACCGAAGAAAGGATAGACAACTGGATCGCACAGATTAAAGACCGGTTGTAAGTAACACACATTTTTAAAAATAAAACAATGGATAAAAAGATAGAAAAACAAAAAGTCTTAGCAGTCAACGACTTGATCGACTACGCCGATGGCGGTATAGTAAGCAAGGAGTTTGAACATTCCGAGGCAGGCAGTATCACTCTGTTTGCCTTCGATGCAGGTCAGCGACTCAGTGAGCATAAGGCACCATTCGATGCCGTAATCCAGATTATCGACGGCGAGGCCGAGATTATGATAGATGGCAGTTTGTACCATCCCAAGGCCGGCGAGATGATAATTATACCCAAAGATGCCCTACATGCGGTGAATGCCAATATGCATTTTAAGATGTTGCTCACCATGATCAGGGGCTAATTAATTGTATAACACTTAAAATATTTGAAATTATGATTATTAAGAAAGTTCATGCAAGAGAAATCCTCGATTCAAGAGGAAATCCAACAGTCGAAGTTGATGTAACATTAGAGTCGGGCATAACCGGCAGAGCATCTGTTCCGTCGGGTGCATCAACAGGAGAGAATGAAGCTCTAGAACTTCGTGATGGCGACAAATCCCGCTTTGGCGGCAAGGGTGTCACCAAGGCAGTAGCCAACGTAAATACAAAGATAGCAGATGCCATAATAGGAATGTCGGCACTCGATCAGCGTGCCATAGACAGGACAATGATACAACTTGACGGCACGCCTACAAAGTCAAATCTTGGCGCTAACGCCATTCTTGGTGTATCTCTGGCCGTAGCTCATGCAGCGGCAAATTATCTTGATATTCCTCTATACAGATACATTGGCGGCACCAACACATTTGTTCTGCCTGTACCGATGATGAATATCATCAACGGCGGTGCTCACAGCGATGCACCTATCGCCTTTCAGGAGTTTATGATCAGACCTGTAGGTGCTTATTCTGAGAAAGAGGCAGTACGTATGGGCGCTGAGGTGTTCCACGCTTTGCAGAAATTGCTCAAAGGCCGCGGTCTGAGTACGGCTGTTGGCGATGAGGGCGGCTTTGCTCCTAAACTTGATGGCATAGAGGATGCTCTTCGTAGTATTGTCGATGCTATCACCAATGCGGGATATGAGCCGGGCAAGGATGTTACGATTGCGATAGACTGCGCCGCAAGCGAATTCTCTACCAACGAGAATGGCAGATTCTATTACGATTACAGTCAGCTGAGCAATGGCATGAGGAAAGATCCTAACGGCAAGAAACTGTCTGATGATGAGCAGATTGCTTATCTGGAGCACTTGATTTCAAAGTATCCTATCGACTCTATCGAGGATGGTCTTGACGAGAACGACTGGGAGGGATGGACCAAGATGACAAAGGCTATCGGCGGCAAATGCCAGTTGGTAGGCGATGATCTGTTTGTTACCAATGTCAAATACCTTGAGAAGGGTATCATCAGCGGTGCTGCGAATTCCATTCTTATCAAGGTTAATCAGATTGGTTCGCTGTCAGAGACGCTTGACGCCATCGAGATGGCTCACCGCCATGGATATACCACGGTCACATCTCACCGGTCGGGCGAAACCGAAGACACCACCATCGCAGATATTGCCGTTGCTACCAATTCAGGACAGATCAAGACCGGTTCTATGAGTCGTACAGACCGTATTGCCAAATACAACCAGTTGATACGCATCGAAGAGGAGCTTGGTCCTAATGCGGTGTACGGATATAGAAAACTTAAAGCAGAATAGCCCCAATTACGATACAATTCGGTACAGAAATACTATATTTTCCTTACTTTGTTACAAAACAAAAGTTTTTTGAAACAAAATAGTAAGAGGATTATCTTATTTAGGCTTAATTTTGCAGGCAGAAAGAAACAAAATATAGCGATGAAAAATATTATTTGCATTCTGCTTTTGCTTTTAAGCATAAATTCGTATGGTAAAGTAATTAATGATAAAGAAATTAAGTCTCCCGATAGGTTGGTAAATTTCTCTTCGGGAGACTTACTTTTGAATGTTAAGAACTGCGTCTCAATATGCCTCGACCCTAATGATCTTAAGGGTGTGGATATAGCAGTAGGCAATCTTTGCACCGATATTCACAAGGTGTGTGGCGCTACCGTCAGCACATCTGCCGATGCTTCTTCACGTATCATCGTTGGTACAATTGGCCATTCTCGTGCCATCGACCTTTTGATTAAACAAGGTAAGATAGATGGCAGCATGCTACGTGGCAAGCGCGAAAAATATATTATTACATCTATTGGCAATCAACTTATTATTGCCGGCAGCGACCGCCGTGGTTCTATTTATGGCGTCTATCAACTGTCGCAGCAGATCGGTGTATCGCCCTGGTATTGGTGGGCTGATGTGCCTGTTGACCATCACGACCGCATATATATCAATGAGGGCGTTTACTCAGAGGGAGAACCTGCCGTACGCTATCGTGGCATTTTCCTCAACGACGAGGCGCCATGCCTTACATCTTGGGTTAAGAATACTTATGGCACCGACTTTGGCGATCATCGTTTCTATTCACGTGTTTTCGAACTTCTTCTTCGTCTTAAAGCCAATTTCATATGGCCTGCCATGTGGGGATGGGCTTTCTATGCTGACGATTCGCTCAACAGCAAGACGGCCGACGATATGGGCATTATAATAGGAACATCTCATCACGAACCGATGTGCCGTTCGCAGAAAGAGTGGCATAACCATACTGACAATCCCAACGTCGAACCTCAGGATGCCAAATTGCGTGCAGATGTGGGCGGAGCATGGGATTATACAACCAACAAGGCCAACCTTGATGCCTTCTGGGCAGGTGGTGTGGCTCGCAATAAGAATACCGAAGATCTTATCACTATCGGCATGCGTGGCGATGGAGATATGCCTATGAGCGAGAATAAGAATATCGGTCTGCTACAGGATATCATCAAAAATCAACGTAGGATCATAGAACAGCAACGTGGCAAGAAGGCTAAGGATGTGCCTCAGGTCTGGGCTTTATATAAAGAGGTGATGGACTATTATGATGCAGGCATGAAAGTGCCCGACGATGTTACATTGCTGCTCTGCGATGACAACTGGGGCGATGTGCGCCGTGTGCCTAAGGCTGCCGACCGCAACAGAAAGGGTGGTTGGGGTCTTTACTATCATGTCGACTATGTTGGTGCGCCACGCAACAGCAAGTGGATCAACGTCACCCCTACTCAGAATATGTGGGAGCAGCTCACCCTTGCTTACGATTATGGCATAGACCGCCTGTGGATTCTTAATGTGGGCGATCTCAAACCGATGGAGTATCCTATACAGATGTTTATGGATATGGCTTGGAATCCCAAACAATACAGGGCCGACAACATCACAGACCACACACGCAAGTTCTGTTCAGAGCAGTTCGGCGAGAGCAATGCCGACGAGGCCGCACGCCTACTCAACTTATGCTGTAAGATGAACGGCCGCTGCACAGCCGAGATGCTGACCTCGCGTACCTATAATATCCATACCGGCGAATGGTCAGAGGTCGTAAACCAGTACACCAAACTCGAGAACGAAGCTCTGCGTCTGTTCATCAACTTAAAACCGGAGCAGCGTGATGCCTACCGCGAAATCATCCTATTCCCCATCCAAGCCATGAGCAATCTGCATTACATGTATTACGCCCAGGCCATGAACGACAGTCTGTATAAGGCAGGCAATCCCGATGCCAACAAATGGGCAGACGAGTGCAAAAATGCATTCCACCGCGACTCGTTGCTTTGCTATCAGTACAATCATGATATAGCAGGGGGCAAATGGAATGGCATGATGACACAGAAACACATCGGCTACAGGATGTGGGCAGATATGTTCCCACACGACATGATGCCGAAGGTAAATTATATCTCTATGAGTGATAAAGACGGCGGATATGTATTTGCTGACAAAAAAGACTTTGTATCTATCGAGGCCGAGCATTACTTTGCCAAACACGATGGCAAAGCTAAATGGACGGTAATACCATACATGGGTCGCACATTAAGCGGGATAGCAATGATGCCTTACACGAGTGATGTCAAAGGTGGCAGTTTAACTTACAGATTCCGAACCAACAAGAGTGGCATAGCCACAGTCAAGGCTCATATAATAGTTAAGTCCACGCTCGACTTTCTCAATTGCGGTGGTCTGAAGTACAATGTCAGTATTGACGGAGGAGCACCTCTAACGGTCAATTTCAACAAAGACATGAACGAGAAGCCTCAAAACATAAATACGAAGTACTACCCTGTTGTAGTAGGCAGAGTTGTAGAGAGTGTAGTAGATTTGCCAATCAGCAACACCACAGGCGATGTGCATTCTTTCACTATCAGTCCGTTAGATCCGGGCATCGTTATAGAGAAGATAGTAATAGACTGGGGAGGTTATCAACCCTCCTACCTTTTCGGCAATGAAAGTGCTAAAACTCTTTCATTGCTGTAACGACAAACAATAGTAAGTTTTACTCCGGCATTTTGTTTATTCTCCCCTATGCGAGTTAGGGGAGTACGGCAAAGCCAGGAGGGATACGTACAACAGAAAAGCAATAAGACAGAAGTAATAAAATAGAATTAATAGTTTGAGACTTGAGACTGAGACTTTTTATTGTCTTTTCCTGAAAACAGTAGACACTATTTTGCTTGTTTACTGAATTATAAGACACAAGTTTTTCTGAAAAAGGTAGACACATCATTATAATATAGGTGTCTACTTTATTCATTAAAGATGCTATCAATAATTGGAAATAAAAGACCTGTTATAATTTATTTTAATGCTTTTTAATATATTAAGCATTAGTATATAAAGAAAAAACTTTAATTTTGCAAAAGAATAATTATAAAATGGCAATAGTAAGACTTGATAACATTAATCCCGAGATGCTTAAATGGGCATTTCGTAGAGCAGGTTATAATGAAGAAGGTGCAATTAAAACTTTCCCTATGCTAGCTGAATGGTTATCCGAAGAGAAGCAACCGACATTAAGCCAACTAAAAAAGTTTGCAACCAAGTTTTTTGTACCATTCGGTTATTTATTCCTTCAACATCAGCCCAACGAAAGCATACCTTTTCCTATGTTTAGAGGAGAAGCAAATACATCTGATCATTTTGATCTGAACGTTTACGAGACAATAATGAATGTACGAAGCCGTCAAGATTGGCTAGAAGACTACATCAAAGATAATGAAATAGAACAATGTAAATTAGTTGGCTCTATTCAACTTAACACACCCATTAGCGAAACAGTTACACAACTTCGCAAAGCTTTGAAATTAGACCCAAAATGGACATTCAGTATTAAGAATGTAGAATCTGCCATTAATCTACTTACACAGAATTTAGAGCAAGCGAACATATTTTTGGCATACAATGGTGTAGTAGGCAATAATACACATCGTCCACTTAAGGTAAGTGAATGTCGAGGCTTCGCATTAGTAAATAAAGTAGCCCCATATATATTTGTAAACAGTGCAGACAGCAAATGCGCTCAAATGTTTACACTTATACACGAAGTCACTCATATAATGTTAGGCATAAGCGCAGGCCATGCTGGCGAAGAAATATTAAGTAACGACTTTACAGAGAAATATTGCGATAAGGTTGCAGCAGAGTTTCTTGTACCTGTAGCAGTATTGCGTGATATATGGACAGGTGATATAAAGTTTGCTGCCCGGAAATTTAAAGTCAGCGAAATAGTGGTGGCACGTCGTGCACATGACATTAATCTATTAAGCGATAACGCATACAAAACTTTTTGGCTCGAATATAGTCATCGTCCTAAGCCCACCACTAAAAAGAGCAATGGTGGTGATTTCTTTTTTACTAGCGTTAAACGTGTAGGCAAACTTTTTGCAATTCATGTACGCAATGCTGTAAACAACCGCCAACTTAACTATACAGATGCATATCGGTTAACAGGACTCCATGGTAGCACATACCAGCATTTTATGACCAACAACATATAATATGAAATATCTATTTGACACCAATATATTTATTCGATCAAAGAACGAGATGCCTATGAAAATCTGGCCAACATTCTGGACAAGAATGACCGAAATGATAAATTCTGGAGAAGTATTTATAAGTGAAAAGGTAAAAGAAGAAATAGATAAAGGCAAAGATGAACTTACAGAATGGGTAAAAAATTCAGCTCCAAAATCATGTTACATCCATATAGACACTGGTATTTTGCAGAAATATACAGAAGCTCAAGAATGGGCTTCATCTCAGCAGTTTACAGAAAATGCAAAACTGGTATTTGCAGAAGTTGCTGATGCTTATTTGGTGGCAACTGCTGCCGCCAAAGATATGACTTTGGTAACATACGAGAAATCTGTTCCACAGAGCAAAAAACGAGTAATGATACCAGATGCATGTGGTGCAATTGGTGCTAATTATTGCGACTTGAATTCAGTATTGATCCAAATGGGAATTGAGATTTAATATTTATCGTTTTACAAATTATATAAAAGGCTTTAGAGAATCTGTTTATCCAAATTATATATACATTTTGCTTTATAAATTTCATATTATTCAACACTAATAAGTTGTATTTTAAAAATTAATGTAGAATAAGGCTTTATTGATCCTTGCTCTCTATTACCGTATCCTAAACTTTGAGGTATATAAACTTCCCATATAGAACCTGCAGGCATATGAGTCAAAGCCTCTTCCCAACCCTTCATCACTTGATTAGCACGTAAAGTGATAGGCATATTACGTTTGTATGAACTATCAAAAACCTTACCATCTATAGTGCGTCCCTCATAATTACATGTTACAAGTGATGTAGCTTTAGGAATATCACCTGTGCCATTTTTTATAATACGATATTGAAGACCGCTAGGCAGAGTTTTTACTCCTGGCTTTTTAGCATTTTGAACTAGAAAGCTTCTTTCTTTATTTATTTGATATGCCAATTTTCTTCTTTCAATTTTTTGCTTCATCTCTATTATATCCTTCTCTTTTTGGAAAATAGCCTTAATAACAGATGATGCTCTTTTTTGCATTTCTTCATCAGAGACTTTAACTTGCAAGTCTGTTTCCTTTATCTTACTATTTGTATTCATTGTTAAATCATTAACCTTTTGAGAAAAAGCCAATAGGCTATATTGTGGATTTTTGCTTAAACTAATAAGTTCGTTTAAGTTATTGTAAATTTCAATATACGTTTTTTGGATACTTTCATATTTTGATGGTGAATTAGACATAACTTCCATGTCCTTCGTAGTTTCTTTTGCCAAACTATCAATAATATCATAAATCCCCTTTGCATTCCATGCTGTCAACCTCAATTGAATTGCTTGGTTCATATCATTTACATAAACACTTTCTCCATCGGCATTTTGTATATTTCCACCTGAAATACCTGTATTCCACGCATTATTTATGTCGCTTAAGACTTCTGTTAACACTGACAAATTTATAGAAGCATTTATCTTCATATCTTTTGCCGCATTCTCGTATCTTGATAAAACATAATTTTTATATGATAAGATACATATTGATATCACTATTACTGTGATAATTGCAGTAATAAAGTGTTTTTTGTTTAATGTTACTGTCATTTATTTAACAATTCGTTATTATGTACATTGTATTCTTCTTCAGTAAAACCTTGAGCACAATTTTTTGAATGCATTAAAACACGTAGATTTTCTTGGAAAAGAATTTCCTGGCGACTCATTTGTGATCCAAAATATTTAGGTGAGTAAAAACGATCAATCTCTGTCTGTCTTAAATTTCTATAACCAAGAGCTTTTGCCATCTCAGAAAGCAAATCAAGGCAAAATGAATTACTACTGCTGAAATGAGATGATTTCTCGTCCAGACTATCAAGATATTCTCTCCAAGCGTGTCTAACGTTATTATTATCTTGAAAAACCACATCAATACAATTTAGTGCATCTACCCAATCTTTTGTAATAGGATTAGACTTCCTATCTGCCATTAAGGTGAGAAATAATCGTTGTTTGGCCTCCCTCTTTGATTTTCTATTTTGATATTTTATACCCAATATCCAAACTATAACAGGTATTATGGCAACTGCTAATATTTGCCCTATGCCAATAATCGTTTGCATGCTTTCTGTATTCATAATTTACAACATTAATATTTTACAAAGATATAAATATTATTACAATTTTGCAACGTTTTTAGAGCACAAACTTCTATAAATATCAAAAAAGGTATATTATATCATTTAAAATCTCAAAATTGTTAAAAATATTACAACGACGAAACAGATTTGCTTGCACTCGGCTTCGGCTTCGCATTTATATATACGATTTCATAGGGATTTTCGAAAGTAAAACACACTTTTTTCAAAGATTCAATTTGTTTTTTATTGACTTTATCAATCTCTATTACTATAAAAATTCCATGATCACCATTTTCGGCCTTAATATATTGTGGCAGTTGGGTCCTATACCCATGCAACAAATTTGGATTGTCGGAAAGTTTCAGTTCAACAATCGTCTTAGCATTTGCTCCATGAGAGAATTTAAAGTCTAGTTCACCTGCTCCAGCATCTGTTTCAGGAGAAACATCAATGTTCGACCCATTATCCTTTAAATAAGAAGATGCCACAACAAGTAGAAGATGTTGCCAATCAGTTTCGCGTTTATATTTTTTGCCATCAAGCATCATTCTATACATACGACATTTCTCAACTAGAAATTTAAAATGGTTGCATATATTTAAAGTGGTCTGATATACAGTTTCGCTTTCATCGCCCTGTATATTATTTAAAGGTATAGGATTGTCATCTAACAACTCAAGTAGTTCCATATCCCCGTACTCACGATTTTTATCACTTCGAAAATCATACCCCTTTGTTTGCATAACTTTCAGATAAGATATCATCTCGTTATAAGCCTTCTTATTATTATATACAAATTCTCGGAATTCCGATTTTTTCATTTTTTGTATATCCTTCCAATTGCCTTGAATAGCTATGCACACCTTATTCCTTAAAGTAGTATTATAAGAAGCCACATAATCAATTTCCGTACAATCATGCGCCATTTTCAATTCAGTAAGAAATGTTTCAGGAATAAAATAGATTGGTCCATTTTTATAAAGAGGCAATTGATATTCGTTTCCTGAATTATCATGATAGGAAGTAGTCGCGATGCCCAACTCTGAACAGACTCTGCTAGTGTAAGCCAAAAATTTATCCGAAAGAATATGAATAGTCATATCACTGATACGATCTGCACCTATTCCATCTTCCAAAAATTGCATCAAGGCAAATATCTCGACATCAACAATACCTGCTTTAATTATATCATAGGCAGACTTTGCAAGTTTTTGTGAAAGTTGTCCACTGATACCTTTTCCTGCTCCATCACGACTTGAATAGCCAAGCCCTGTATTATGTAATTCAGGAAATGTAAAAGACTTTATCATCGTTTTATAGAACAGATCCTTCTTGACATCACAAGAAACGACATGAGGCACCAGTGTATAGAAGCGACCAAAGTAATCTATAAAACTTTTATATGCCTCTGAGAATTCTGGAACATTAGAATTTCTCAATAGCATTGGGTCTATATGCAATTTTGAATCTTGATCTAAAGAGCCATCGTATACACCTTTGCCTACTAGACTAGAGTGCTTAACCATTAAAAACTCGCTGTAATGTTTTGCCATATATTTTCAAATTTTAAATTAATGTATTTAGTTTGTTATTTCCACACAATATATTTATATACTATTTTTCGATTATTATGCTTTGTAAAATTTTAAAAACAATTGCAACTCAAATTTTATTTTTTGAAATAAAATATTTTACAAATATAAAAAATATTTACGAAATTACTTTAAATAATTAATTAAAAAAATCTAACTTAAAAATAAAACAATCAGTGTCTTACCCTGAAAAAGGTAGACACATCATTATAATATAGGTGTCTACTTTATTCATTAAAGATGCTATCAATAATTGGAAATAAAAAAGCCGGTTATGATTTATTTTAATGCTTTTAATATATTAAGTATTAGTATATAAAGAAAAAACTTTAATTTTGCACAAGAATAAATACGAATTACTGTCCGCTAAACCATAATGAATAAGTCCAACCCATTGAAACACATGAGTTGGACTTATTTATTTCCCGGATTAGCATATTATTCTAGTCCCACGAGGAGACCATCTTCAATATCAATTCTTTCTGCTTGTGGATGCTTTGGTAATCCAGGCATGCGCATAATGTCTCCGGCTACAGCCACAATCATTTCAGCGCCGGTGTTTATCACAAGGTCACGAATAGTGAATGTAAAGTCCTTTGGCACACCATATCTCTTTGCATCGTCGCTTAGTGAATATTGTGTCTTGGCAATACATACAGGATAGTTACTTAGGCCCCATTCATCAACGCGCTCAAGAGCTTCCTTAGCCGACTTTTTGAATACCACCTTGCTGGCACCATATACATTCTTTGCTACACTGGTGATCTTGTCTTTTATGCTATCAGTTTCGCTATATGTGAATTTAATATCTCCAGAAGGATTGTTTGATATTGTGTCTATGGCCAACTGTGCAAGTTCCAAACATCCTTCACCGCCTTTCATGTAAGCCTCATTCATAGCGAATCCTACTCCACATGCTTTACAGTGTTGTCTCACGATATTTATTTCTTCTTCCTTATCGTTGCTGAATCTGTTTAAGGTAACAACTACGCTTTGTCCCATATTGCGCATGTTACTGATATGCTTGTCCAGATTCTCAAGTCCGGCTTTTACGTTGTCGATATTTCCGTTGTTAGAATCTCCAACCAACATACCCCCGTGCATTTTCAGTCCCATAATCGTAGCCACAATAACAGTAAGTTTAGGCTGTATTCCTGCTTTTCTGCACTTAATATCAAGGAACTTCTCTGCACCAAGATCTGCACCGAATCCGGCTTCTGTTACAACATAGTCACCGAATGTCATTGCCATTTTTGTTGCCAGGATACTGTTGCATCCATGGGCGATATTAGCAAAAGGACCACCGTGAATAAATGCTGCCGTTCCTTCTATTGTCTGTACAAGGTTTGGTGATAAAGCGTCTCTCAGCAAGACAGTGATAGCTCCACCAACACCAAGATCTTTCACTTTGAATGGTTTGTTGTCGAGTGTCACTCCAAGTAAGATGTTCTCAATTCTAAGTCTCAGGTCTTCCTCGTCTTTAGACAAGCAAAGTATAGCCATTATCTCACTTGCCGGAGTGATATCAAATCCGCTTTCTGCAACAATGCCGTTAGTCTTGGGACCAATACCCGTAGTGATACATCTCAAATTGCGGTCGTTGATATCGAGAACTCTTTTCCAGAGCACCTCTTTTAGAGCGAAACCTTCCTCGCGGTGTTGATAAATGTAATTATCAAGCAATGCCGCAATCATATTATGAGCAGAAGTAATTGCATGGAAATCACCTGTGAAATGCAGATTAATTCTATCCATTGGCAACACCTGTGAATAACCTCCACCGGTAGCACCGCCCTTCATGCCGAAGCAAGGACCAAGACTTGGTTCACGAAGAGCCAATATTGATTTCTTGCCCAGTCTGTTCATTGCCATTGATAATCCAATGCATACAGTGGTTTTTCCTATGCCGGCCTTAGTAGGACTTATAGCAGTAACAAGAATAAGATTACTTTTGGCAACTTTGTCAGCGTCAATAAGTTTCAATGGTACTTTGGCAATATACTTGCCATAGTTTTCTAGCTCTCCAATTGGTAATTCAATCCTTTCCGCAATCTTTTCAATGCATTCCAATTTGCATTCACGTGCAATTTCGAGTTCCGTTTTCATTATTTATTGTATAATTTATGTTTGTGTATTCTCAGTCTGTGATATCCCTGTCTATATTTATCTCTATATCATAGTCAGGAAATATTTCATTGATGCCGTTGATAACTTTCTGTTTTAGTCTCTAACCAATATATGAATATCAGCAGAGATGCTTTTGATAAATCGGCTGCAAAGTTAAACAAAAGTTTTAAATCTGTCATTATCAAGACCCTACTTTATTTATGGTCATACCAAGAAAAATAAAATTCACTCAGTTGGAGCGCTATCCAAACCATTGTGAACTGTGTTATAGGCCGTGCAGGTCATTAGCAGGATACGATGAATATGTTCTTCCTAGTTATAATTTCTTTTCAAATAAATAAAATAATCCTTTTCTCCATTGTGCATTTCCCACTTTCCTATATCCCAGTTTTTCATACATCTTTAATGAATATGGATTTTCAGAAAAAGTATCTAGTCTTATTGAACTGAACCCTTGTTCTTTTAATAGATTTTCGATTAATATCATTGCATGATATCCTATTTTTTGATGTTGATATTCTGGGGCAACGCACAACCTATGGATTACAGCATAGTTGTCATCTTCAAAGTGTCCGTTGGCATATTCCTCATCCGTTTCCTGATTAATGACAACGGCGCCAAGTAAATGACCGTCACTTATTTTATAGAGTTCTCGTTTTCCCATATCTTCTTTTAATGTAAGCTCATTCGGATAAATTTCATCCCACTGATAGATACCTACATCATTCAGGTTATCTATTGCATCTCTGTACATCTTTGAGATTTGTTTCAATTCATTTATTTCTGCTTTTATAATTTCCATAAATATTTTAGTTTACGACAGTCCTTTCGCATTCAACATCTAGAATTTGAACATCCTATGATAGCAATATATGCTCATTTTGTTCCACTAATCATATTCTGCACTAAGGCTACAAACATGCAGCCCTAACCAAAGATCCTAGGGTTTGTGTTATTATAATCATTAGACAAAGCTATACAATATTTTGTGAAGCGCCAAAATATTCCTGATATAATTTATGATTGTCTTACCTTGAAAAAGTAGACACATAATTATAATAAATTAAGTGTCTACCTATTTCAGTAAAGACACTGTCAATTCACAACATTGAGACTTTTGAGACTGAGACTTTTTTTACTATCAGTATATTGCTGTTCATCAGTAGGCATATTTTCTTGTACAAAAAATTTACAACCTTTAGGCTCATTGTTTTTCTTTTCCTGCCATGCACTCAAATCATCAAGAGCAGATTCATATAGATGTCCATTCTCCCTATTGCGTTCAGAACAATCGCTGAAAGATAGATATTCGTTAGCCGACAGCCCTGCGACCTTCTTTATTTTAACCTCCGGATGTTCCGACTTCACCAGTTCGCGAGTAACCTCAGAGCCTTGATCCATATCTCTACGGGCGACAGTTTGGTGTGGCATTTGTCATAATATTTCAGTGTATTCATAAGCAGTCTAAACAGATTATCCTCACAATATTGCCTCTGCAAACGTTTTGCCTCTTCGTCTGTTATTCTCTTATACCGAATTTTCACCATTCTGTTTTAGTATTAATTATAGCTTATTTAGGGGCAATAATTGACCTTTCTCGATTCCCTATTTTAAACGGAGTGCAATATTAATAAAAACATTTATTTATCAAAAAAAACAGATTATGAAATATTTTGGAAGAAAAAACGACTGATAAATATAAAACCAAGATAATCAACAAGACTAATTAATAATTGATTAAAAAATATTTCTCAATATAATCACCCTCTGATGCATACATAATTTGATCGTTTCCTTTAAAATTAAAGCACCAGACACAAATAAATCGTGAATAAAGTTAGATTTTTTCCTGTTTTTTAATACTCCGTAATGATTTTTTTTTAACTTTGCATTTCCGTATAATCCAAATGTATGATGAGAAAAATAAAGAATAAAACCTTTGTCAAAACAGAAATCGTAATATGATAACAAAGGAAGGAGCTATAGAACTGTTGAGGAGTAACGAAACTTATCGAATAGAACGCACCATCTCAACAGGCAACATGGATAAGTTTCAGGAGGCTATCTGCGCTTTTGCCAATGATTTGCCAGATAGCAGGGAATGTGGTTATCTGCTGATAGGTGCAAACGATGATGGAAGTCTGTCGGGATTGAAAGTAGGCGATGACTTACTGAAAAAGATTTCAAGCATACGTTCGGATGGTAATATTCTGCCGTTGCCTGTAATGAGTGTGGAGCGATTTGAATTTCCTGAAGGCGACTTGTTGGTAGCTGAAGTATCTCCATCGCTGATACCACCGGTACGTTATCGTGGAAGAGTCTTTGTGCGTGTCGGACCAAGAAGAGATATTGCCAGTGAGTCAGAAGAGCGAATCTTAACAGAACGCCGCACTGCATATATGGCCACTTTCGATGCCACCCCATGTATTGGTGCTACGATTGATGATTTGGATTTAGAATATATCAAAGATAAATATCTGCCATCAGTGGTTGATTCAGAGATTCTGGCAGAAGACAACAGAGACCTCAAGGAACAATTGGCTTCTGTTCGTCTTTATGATCGCACTCACGACTGTCCTACTTATGCAGCGCTCATCTTGTTTGGAAAGAATCCACGTTACTATATGCCTGGAGCATACGTTCAGTTTGTTCGTTTCGACGGTAAGGAAAAGGGTGGAGATGTCTTGAACGAGAAACGTTTTCAGGGCCCGTTATATAGAATGCTTCCCGCCTTAGAGTCTTTTGTGAGTGATGCTATCGTCACTCAGCGTCCTGTGCCGGTCACTCTCTTTCGGGAGAAGACCGTAGTCAACTATCCCAATGCGGCTTTACGCGAATTGTTGATGAATGCCAGTATGCACCGCGACTATCAATCCAACATGCCCATTCGCCTTTATCAGTTCGATGATCATGTTGAGATTATGAATGCGGGTGGTCTTTACGGTGAGGCACGCCCCGAGAACTTTCCGACAGTGAACGATTATCGGAATCCTGTTGTGGCAGAAGCCATGAAAGCCATGAAATATGTCAACATGTTCAATCAGGGTGTCAAGCGAGTGCAGGATATGCTTAAGGATAATGGCAATAAGGAGGCCGATTTTGACATATCCAAACTGACCGTTTTCTGCGTAAATGTATTCTCAAATGAGGAGGAAACTATTACAGAGAAGCCGCAAAATGACCCGGGAAAAGTAAATCATGACCTAGAAAAAGACCCTCAGTCAGAGATTTTGTCCCAAGCTGTCCCAAGTTTGTCCCAAGCTTTGTCCCAACTTCTGCCCGATGCTCCTGATGACTTTGTAAGTAAAGCATTAGTAATCGTGAATAATCTTTCCGATAAAAATCATCCAATTCAGGATCTTATGAAATGGGTTGGGGATACCAATCGTAGCAGGTTCCGAAAAAATGTATTATCACCTCTTATTGCTGCGGGAATAGTTGAGCCGACTATTAAAGATGTTCCTCAAAGTCCCAAACAAAAATATAGACTTACGGAATATGGTATGTTATTTATAAGGATAAATAAATCAAAATAAAAATGATGAATTTAAAAGATTTAAAAGAAAATAAAATTTATATAGCTGGTATAAATTTAGCACCAATGTGGAGTTGTGTGGAATACTTATATAGCCAAGATGATTCTGAGTCAGCTGAAGATGAAAAGCCTGGCGAGGACCAACAACAAAAACTGAGAATAGCTCAGAAGAACATTGTCGAACGAGTTAAAAATCTATTCCGACAATATCTGGAGTTGGACAATGTAAGCTTTTTATTTGGAACAGGTTCGTCAATACATCTTGGTGCGGCTTCTATTCAAAATATACCTGATGCAGTAGAAAAAGAGGTTACAGCAGAAAAAGGAAGTGATATTGCTAATAATTTTAAGTTTTTTGTACAGCAGGTTCAAAATGTTATTCGGGAAAATAAGAAAGAAGGAGATTCTTTTACTGACACTCGTGGTTGGAAAGTCACATATGACGGAACTTATGTGCGTGATTGTGGCATTCCTAGTGATAATAAAGGCAAAGAAATTGCTATCCCTCTCGAAAGTTTCCTTAACTATCTTATTGCTCATCTTTATTGTGTCCAACAAGAAAGTAATGACGAAGAAGTAAAACGTTTGGAAGGTCTTATTAAAGCAATAAAAAAGGCAATGTTCAATCTTTGTGATTTGCATGAAAGAAAAACTTCTGAGAAAGATCTGAAACGCATTGAAGATAGGGGCTATAAAGATGCCTTTTTAAAAGATAAATATATTTTCCATGAACGTTTTGTTAAGTCTTTGTTACAAAGGCCTCTAAATTTGAAACGTGCTAATATCTTTACAAGTAATTATGATTTAGCTTTTGAATATTCATTCGATAATATAGGTGTTAAATATATAGATGGTTTTTCAGGATTTCATCATCGCTATTTTAAACCTGAAACTTATGATTATGATATATTCTATCCTGGCTCAACCACAGCAGGAAAAGTACAGAGAATAGAAAAGATTGTTAGATATTTTAAGCTACATGGTTCTATAAGTTGGGTAAAAGATAAGAAATGTGACGCTTCAAATATATATGGCATAGAAGAGATGCCTATCGACTTAATCAAGGCTAAGGCAGAGACAGATAGAGATTTTAGTTATGGAGATTTGATGATTTATCCTTCTGCGGTAAAGAAGTCTTATACGCTAGATTTACCTTATTCGGAAATTATTAGACAGTTTGCTTCTGCAATTTCTCAACCTCAGACAGTTTTGTTTGCTGTGGGTTATTCTTTCTGTGATGAGCATTTTAACGACATCATTTATCAAGCTCTTTCAAATCCCTCATTCACATTAATTATTATTAATTTTAATAGTAGTGATAACAATAAAGAGATAAAGCGTTTGCGTGAACTGAAAGATCCAAGAATTATCATTCTGGAAGGTAATTATTTAGGTGACTTCTTGACTTTTGCTACGGATTTAATGCCTAATTTTATCGATGGCTCCTCTGAGGAGAACGTAGTAGAAACCCTTAACAACTTGTTTGTATCAAAGAAATGATGTCGTATGGAAAATGAAAGAGCAATAGGGAAAGTAGTTTCAGTTGATAGTCTGAATGTTTACATTAAACTAAATGACGATTTGAAGAGTCTTTATAAAAGTGGATATAGCGAGATATATCCTGTAGCTCGTATCAACTCATATATTATTATACCCGTGGGAGTCGACCGAATTGTTGCTATGGTGAATAGGGTACAAACAAGGGAAGAAACAAACATAGGGGATTCAAACAAGGCAATATTTCTCACGAATTCTTCAAGATATTTATCGGCTACAATGGTGGGAACTATTGAGGAAAATGAGCATTATCTTATGGGCGTTTATAATTATCCAATATTGGATAATCCTGTTTGGTACATAGTGAGAGAAGATTTGGAAAAAATCTTTGATCAAAAGAAAGATGGTGATACTATTGACTATGAGAATGATTATTATCTACCTATAGGAACTTCTCCTGCTTTTCCTGATTTTAAGGTAAAAATAAATCCTGACAGGTTTTTTGGGAAGCATGCTGCTATTCTAGGAAATACAGGATCGGGAAAATCATGTACACTAGTATCATTGATTCAAAGTATGTTTAGTTACAAATATAATGGTAATAATCTGAAAAGTGCTCACTTCATAATATTTGATACAAATGGAGAATACAAAAAAGCCTTTGACATTAAAGAAGATAATATTGTGAATCCATTTCATATTAGTCAAGAGGGAATGAAAGTTCCTCATTGGTTTATGAACTATGATGATATGGATTATCTTTTTGAGCCGACTAGTGGATCACAAGCTCCAGTCTTGAAAAGAGCTGTTAGTCTTGGAAAAAGCGGAACAAAAGCGTCAACTCAGAAAGTTTTACCTCCTTATGCGAAAAATAAACTATTAGAATTTATTGAAATATTGGAACAAGCCAATTTTAAAACAAAATGTGCATTGTTGGACGATTTACCTTGTATAATATCTTTATTTGAAAATATAATACAAGAAAAAAAGGTGGATTATAATATGAATTCAGTAAAGGAAATTCTTGATGAAATAAATACTAAAGGTATTGGAACTTTGAAAAGAGGACAAAAATATCCAGAAGGGCAATATTCGGATATTGTAATACTTAATGCTATTGAATCTTTAAAAAAGGAAATCCAAAAATATGAGAATGCTGTAAGCAATATTACCACATCAGAAAATAGAAATCTTGATCTTCCTTTATTTTATAATTTCAATGAAATGCTTCATGTATATATGGATGAGGCGATAAAAGAATCTGATACCTCAGAAGATAGATTGAGAGAATATGTATCAACGCTAAAAAATAGAATGCAATCTTTCCTTGATGACAAAAGAATAGCGGCTCCTCTCCTTTTTGATACAGAACAAGATATTACAGATGGATTAGTCAAATTTTTGGCTTTCATATTGGGTGATTTTTGCAAAATATATAATGCTGAAGGTAATGATGTTTATACTAAGTATTATAAAGATAAGACAATTACCCAAAATCCTTCACAAATAACAATAATTGATATGTCATTGCTACCGAGTGAGGTTTTAGAAACGATGACAGGTCTTATTGGCCGGATCATTTTGGAGTTTCTTTCAAGGTTTAGTGATGAAGAAAGAGGTACGATGCCTGTGGTAATAGCTCTTGAGGAGGCACAAAATTACATACCAGAGATTAATAAAAAAGATAGAACATCTATATCTCGGAAAGTTTTTGAGAGAATTGCCAGAGAGGGCCGTAAGTATGGATTGTCATTAGTTATTTCAAGTCAACGACCTTCAGAATTATCTAAGACAGTACTATCGCAGTGCAATAGCTTCATCATTCATCGTCTTCAAAACCCCGATGATCAAATCTATGTTAGGAAACTGGTTTCTGCAGCTAGTTCTGAGATACTTTCTCAACTTCCGATTTTGCCCCAGCAGCATGCTATTGTGATGGGTGATGCAGTGAGAACTCCTGTGATGACTCGCATAAATACAGCTTCTCCTCGTCCCAAGAGTGATAATCCTAAGTTTGTCGAAAATTGGTTGAAAGAGGGGAAAAATAAAGAGCAGTATAAAACTGTTATTGATAAATGGTTAGAGAAATCAGATAAAGAGCAAATAAACGATATAGATAATGAATCGAAGTGAGAGTGCAAGAGCTGGGCGGATAGTCATGGAGGTTCAAGCCATCCTGCAGGCTAAGGTTGTGGGGGAATATAAATTAGAAAATAGTCATATTATGATGAAATTTAGTTTATGTTAGATTGGGCAAAAATTTGCCCAACTAACTCAAAAGGTGAAAGGGCAGAGCCTTGAAGACTCTGCATAGTTTTTAATGGCACTACTAGATATGGTAGTTCTTGGTGTAAAGTTATACTTCGGTATACCACTTACGTTTTTGGACTACTGGTAGCTAGTTGGAGATCTTAAAACGATATACGTGTATATCAAGCAGATTATTAAAGGCTGCTGAGTCTGCCGGTAGGGGGTGTAATTCTTTACATTCCCTATTTTCTTTGCATTTTTTATATTTAGTATATATCTAAATTAATATTTAAACGTATTTGTAATCATATCTTTATTCCATCATCAGACTCATCAGCACCTTATATTCTTCGCCTGCACCTCGAAGGTGGAAAAGGCGGGATTCACATCATCCTACCTAAACATCCTTTTTATTTAAGAACGGCTAACAAAAAAGTTCTTGATTTAGACACTAATAATGTGGTTCCGTTATCAATGTATTTGATGCAATATAAATATTTCCACGAATGAAATTCAGTTCTTTCCTGATCATTCCATGGAATTCTGACTGCGCCGAAATATCTGATGCCCTCTGCACCTTCACCAAAAAGGTCTATAATTTCGTTTTTATTAGGTTCTGCTATTGATTCACTAAAATAATCCCTACAATTATCCTTTAGCATTATTTGGGCATAATAATATGCCCCACGTTTATTTATCTCCATAATTATTTTATAAAATGAGCTACAAAGGTAACACTTTTTTTATAAAAAACGTAAAAATATAAACATAAATATCAATCTATTCTCGTGTTATTTCCCTGCTCCTAAATGTTCAATATACCATTATTGTAGTTGTGCTCCACTTCTTCACCTATCAGATGCATTATCTCTGCCACCTCAGTGAACTTGCCCCTTGCCGCAGATACTCTGCTATTAACAGAAGGTATATTGATGATGGTCTTGCAGTGTGCATCCAGCACTTCTGCGAGATAATCGAGATATGCCCCTTTATAGAAATGATAATCAAGTACAATGTTTTTCAAATAATTGTATCCGTTCAACTGTTGATGTTTGCTCGCATTTCGCGCATACCTAAAGCATCTACATTGGCAGACCGCCCGGTCTGAGCATATTTGATATGCTACGAAATTATTATTATTTTGGATGGTCTTTTATATCGTCTAGTAAATTGTTCAGTTCATCCAAATCATCTTGATCGGCTTTCTTTGCATCCTCAATTTTCCGTCTTTTGTCGAACTCGTCAAACCTAGTTGTTGCAATCTTTTCCATTTCCGCGTTAGAAATACTTCCTTTTGATTTAAGTATATCCTTACCTTGAAATGACAATAAGCCGTTTACATTTTCCCGCCAGAAATCTAACGTAAGGTCTTTACGCTCTTTCACCCTCATTTCTGCAGAATCCAAAAATAGTACAGTGAGTCTGTTCAGTGAGTCTATCTCATCTGAGTTCAAATAGTTTTTCGCGATAACCACATCTCCCTTTCTCACTATTTTACCTTTCCATGATGTCAATGACATGTTGGGGGCAGATGAATCAGCTCTCGAAACTATTATCTCGGCAGCAGTTTGATGAGTAACAGCATATAAAAGTTTATTTTGAGTTTCGGCAAAAAACATCTGTGTAGCTTTGTCGGTTGCATCATAATCACTGCTTAGTTTCAATAAGTCTTTCATTTTTTGATAGAATCTCTTTTCAGAAGCACGTATTTCTCTGATTCTTTCGAGCAGTTCATCAAAGTAGTCTGGTCTGCCATCCGGATTTTTCAGTCGTTCATCATCCATGGTAAATCCTTTGATCATATATTCTTTCAGGTGCTGGTTGGCCCAAATCCTAAATTGAGTACCTCGCTTACTTCTTACTCTGAATCCGACAGCCAATATCATATCTAGAGAGTAGAATTTTACGCTATACTTTTTACCGTCTGTGGCAGTTATTAAGTAATCCTTAATAACTGAGTTTTCATATAACTCTTTATCTTTCAATATGTTATTAATATGGATGTTTATATTAGGGATTGAGGTGGCAAAAAGTTCAGCCATCTGATTTTGGTTCATCCACACCTGACCGTCTTTAGCCATCAATGCCACCTTTACCTTACCATCGGCGGTGTTATAGAATATTATATTTTGTTCATTCTCCATTGTCTTCTTCACTTTCTTTATCCTTATTAGGCAGTTGATTTTCAAAAAAACGTTTTGCGCTAAGGGGCGATATCACACTACGTCCTGTTTTCGACTCCAATTCCTTACGTGCCACAGCAGCTACATTTCCTCCCTCAGCAGCACACTTTGAATTTTCCGCTAAGCCTTGTGGATTTTTTACTTTGGTGATGCTTGTGGTTGACAATTCGGCAAGCATATTCAATACCAACTCTTCGTTGGTCATATTATCGCGTAGATTCTCTTTCTTCAATCCTTTTAGCTGTTTGTATTCTTTGGCTGACAATCCGACCCACGAATTATAAATAATGTCTGTCAGTGTAGCAAATTCCTGACCTTCCTTCACTTCGTGGCTTTTCCATTGGTCGGTAAGGCCTTTGCGTATCTCTATTGACTTCAGACGTTGGTTTATCCAATTATCTGAATAACCCAACCGCCGGTAATCTTCGAGTGCTTGATGGATTGAGAGTTCTGGGTCTTGCAACTGGTCAAGACGTTGGCGTGCTACCTCTGCCATCCACAGTTTGAATGGTTCAGCTTTGGGCGAAGGAATAGACTGTATAAGACGAAACAGTTGTTCTGTATCAGCAACATCGGTAAGTCGCATCTTGCCGTCGGCAGCATGCATTTTCAACTGGTGACAATTTGTCACCGTTTCATTTCCTTCCTCTTTCAAGCGTTGCTTTAACTTGTTCCAATATTTACGTGCAGTGAGATAGTCTTTACTCTCGGTCAGCACAGCCACCACATCTACAATGGAGAAATACCATTTCTCTTCTTTGTCGTCCCACACCGTGCGGACTTTCTTTTCCTCAAATAGTTTGATTGCTTCTTTCTTTGTCATAGCATGATTTATTTAGAGGTCATTTTTTCGTACATCCGGAAGAGACATTCCAGTCGTTCCTCGTCATTGGCAAATGGATAACCCGGATAGCAGCTATCCACAATATCTGCATCACTTTTTCCGAAGGCTTTGAGTATTACATACCCCACTTCTGATGAATGTATACGACGCTCTTTGAGAACTTCCAATGAAGTCTCTATATCTTGATAGCTCAAATTTTGTTTCTTAGCCATAGTATGTTTTCTTTAATGTGTTACAAAGTTACTAAATATTTACGGAATTACTAAAAAAAAAAAATAAAAGTGTATGTCAATATTAAAAACAAATTGATTTACAAAAAAACGTAGTACTTGGTACTGACTTCAATTTCAGGTTCACTATGTCTTACAAAATTAATCATTAAGTTTATCACAAAACATTACAATTCGGCTATTTTAATAAATAGAATAAAAACGCCTTATTACCGCCAGGCAAACTCCGCAGCGTCTTCATAATTACCTATTTTGTCAGAAGAACTTCAGTCTAGCAATTCAGTAAAAAAAGTAAAGCATCTACTGAAATCAGAAAATGACTTTGCCAGTTGATAATATTGAGACTTGAGACTGAGACTTTTTTATTGCAGAAAAATATTACGAGGCATAATTATTTGATATTATTTTTACACGTAATGTTAATTATTTTCCTCATTTCTTGAAATGAAAAGTTATAAAAGTCTCGGTCTCAAGTCTCAAAAAACTATATTTGAATTTCTTGCTTCTAAAAAATATTATATGTAATAATAATATAATTATAATATATAATAATATTATATATTATAATTAAGCTTCAGGAGGATTATTAATGGGATTTGAAACCACATGTTTGAGACTTGAGACCGAGACTTTTTTTACCGTTTGGAATCAAGCCAATAAGATGGGGCCATGATTAGGATTCTGCAAAACAAAATTTGTACTATCCGCTACATCTCCTTTATTTATCGGTATTTCAGAGCTATTTTTTATACTCTACTTTCTTTACAAATCGTTTTTGTGCCCTAAAAGTTTTGAGGTTTCACAGATTTGCCGTACCTTTGCAACCGTCAATGAGAACAAGGGGCGACGCCGCCGTCGGACAGACTGATCAACTGCCGCAGACAGTTTTCCAAACGCTCGCTGACACCGCCTTCGCCGGACAATACTGCCGACCTATGGAAAACACATTAAATGCTCCTCACGATGAGGAAAACGCTTCTGATACAGAAGAAAATCACAGGCTTCAATACACGAAGCAATATTCAAGAAA
This sequence comes from Prevotella sp., assembly GCA_041907685.1. GTDB lineage: Bacteria > Bacteroidota > Bacteroidia > Bacteroidales > Bacteroidaceae > Prevotella. The sequence continues at coordinate 418,235 of JAYRGU010000001.1, forward strand.
TTTCATAATGCCAATAATTTACAAGATGAAGCGCATCACCGCGCCAAACACTTCTGCCTCGGGCAAATATTACGCCCTGGCACAACACACGGGGACTTGGCGAACTCGAGAGGTTGCACGACTGATACAGGCTAACTGTTCGCTGAAAGAGAGCGACGTGCTCGGAGTAATTTCCGAATTGGTGTGCACAATGAAATTGCTCTTGCAGGACTCACAACGTGTGCAGTTGAACGGTTTCGGAACGTTCAAAATCAGCATCACCAACGAACCTGTTTCCTCACCCGAGGACTTTGACCCGAAACGCAATGTGAGATCGCTGAGGATTATTTTCTGGCCTGAATATACACTGGCGGCTGACGGAAGTCACGAAACAATGTTGCTGGATGGGGCGCAACTGGTCAGGGCGCCTGACAACCCCACAAAGGGTCGAAGAAAAAGATAAAAAGATTACTTTTGCTGATGTTCTTGGGTGTACGTATCCTTCCCCCCTTCGTGGTACTCTCCTAAGTCGCACAGGGGAGAATAAAACAGACAATGCAACATGCCACTGCAAAGCAGACACAAAAACTAAGGCAGAAATGCGACACGCCACTGCAAAGTAGACACAAAGACTAGGACAGACAATGCGCCACGCCACTGCAAAGCAGACACAAAGACTAGGACAGGAATGAATCTAAGACTAGGACTAGAAAAACACAAAACGAGGGATGAAGATCCCAAAACGGAATGAAAGGAACTGAGGGTCGAAAATCGACATTAATACTATCATTCATCACAACAAAAAAACACAACAAATTATGCCAGTACTTTACAAATTAAACAAAGACAACAGAAAAAACAGCCGCACTGCAGGATTATATTTCGCCCGCGCCATACACGTAGGAGTAATTGACACCGAAGGACTGGCCAAGATAATGCAGGCCAACTGTACCATCAAGGCTTCGGACATCAAAGCGGTTCTCACTGAGTTGGTAGAGACCATGAGCACTCAACTGCAGAACTCCATGCGTGTGAAACTCGACGGACTGGGTTCGTTCAAGATTGGCATACGCGGAATCGGAAGCAAGACGATCGACGAATATTCGGTATCAAAGAACGTAAGAGGCTTACGCATCAACTTCCAGCCGGAGACGAAAAAGGACGCCACAGGTTCGCGTCAGAAGGCCATGCTGAGCGGTGCCAAGGTGCAGGAAGCTCCTCGCAATGAGAACATCGGCGAGAAAGAGGCTGCAAAGGCCAAGAGCAACGCAGGCAACGGTGGAGGCACTAAATAGCGGTCTCAACACCAACGACGGGGTAGATAAACATCACCCCGCCTACCTTGAAAAACACAAACGATGAGAGAACCGGAAAGGAATCTCATAAACCACAAAAAACTAAAAGACTATGAAAGCTAAAACACCATGGAGCCAGTTGCTCCGTCTGCTTATCACCGTACTGACGGCCATTGCCACTACTATCGGAGTGACTTCTTGCACAGGCCACGGACCATTCTAGGATGAGCTAAAACCAGAGCGCGAATTACATCTTAATATTAAGAATATCCATAAATCGCGCAATCACTTCGGGTTTTCCGGTATGCTTGCCGTCGTCCTCACTCAGTTTGCAGGTGTCGTTATAGAATGTCCACGCCTCGGTTATTTTTGCGGCAACCAATTTTATAACGATGTTCATTGGTTCTATACCATCAAAATCGTTTGTAAAATGAGTGCCTATGCCAAACGACGGCAGGCATAAATCCTTGGCATACTTTTGGATTTCGATAGCCCGATCGGTATCAAGGGCATTGCTGAAAACAACCTGTTTGGTGCGAGAGTCAATACCCAGTGAACTATATTTCTTTACAATTTTCTGCAGTTCCTCTCGATTGTCGCCACTGTCAACACGAAGACCTTTAAACAAATTGGCAAAGTCTTCTGAGAAATTGAGACTGAAGATATTCCACCCGAAACTGTCGTACAGGTACGTACCAAGCGCACCTCTGAAAGTATTTCGCCACGAGTTCATCGCTATATGATTTGCCATCTGAGGGCCATACATTCCACCGATGGCGCACACAAACTCATGAGCCATGGTGCCAACCGGAGTGAGATCGTATTTCATGGCCAGATAGACATTGCTTGTGCCCACAAAACGGCCGCTCCACTGTCTGCCCGCATAGCAGTCGCGCATAGCTCTCACTATCGTATCCTGCGCCTCGAACGAAGCTCGGCGGCGAGTTCCAAAGTCACTGAATGTACATCCCGCATCCAACAGTCGCACGGCTTTATCCACCGTCTTATCGTAGTAAGCATCGTAATCCAGACTGTCGCTTTGACCTGTCATGATGTAATAGAGTTCTGAGATGATGGCTAGGACTTTAACCTCTAAAAGTATCGTGTCAGACCAGCTGCCCTCAAACTCAACATGCAGATGCATTTCATCGTCTTGCCATACTTTGACCCAATCGCGGCTGAATCTGTATCCCTTGAGGTAATTATAAAACCAGTGTGGTATGTAGGTGCACTTGCGCATCATAAATTCTGTTTCCTGATCTGTGATTGACAAATTTTCGAGCATCGCGATCTGTTCGTTAAGTTTCTCTGCAAAACCATCGGGATAGACCGTATTGTTTCTGTCGGCAAACGAATATTTCACCTTTGCACGTGGAAAATTATCTATTACAGCACAGCACATTGTGAACTTATACAAGTCATCGTCTGTGAAGTGTCTTATTATTTGTTTCATAGGTTTATTCTTTGCCTTTTAATTTACAAAACGTATTTTTTTGTTTTGTTGTTTGGGCCCAAAGGTAGCATGTTTTTTTAGAATACTGAAATTTTAGTGTATAATTGTCGTTATTGTGAGGTTGATGATGCATACAAACGCCCTCAAAAAAAAAGAGAAATTGGTTACAAAAGTTACAAGTTACAAAGTAAAAAAGAACAAACCTTAATATCCATATTCACCATCCAATAATATTAATTCTATCCTCTGAGAATCAAACTGCCCTTGTATTTTAGTAAAATAATTACATATTTTTGTCTTCGATTTACAATCAACACAATGACCGGCCTTGACGCAAGGATTATTTTTGCCACATCTGATATTATCCAATGGGGCAGCTATTGACCTCATTCTCTCGATGGCAGATTCTTCATCTTCCACAATCTTGTTAATACCCGTTATCAAATATACTTTTTTCGGACCATGGTGAATTCAACAAGCAAGTGCAAATTTAGGGAATTATTTCATAAAAGCATTGTGTGGGTGAATTGAAATTCAATTTTTCTCTTGGTCTCATGTTAATCTTGTGCATGATTTTTGTTATTTGCTGATGTGAATATTGTGCGAATGAACTCGATTTTGGTATATATTGCCGTATCAGTCCATTCTCGTTTTCGATAGCCC
>JAYRGU010000002.1:0-380035 GCA_041907685.1 Prevotella sp.
CATTGTGGGGTAAGGGGATATTGTAGGCAGAAGTGGGTGCTTCAAGTTCAAATTATCTGCAAATTCAGTAATGAGAGGACGTGTAAACGCAATAAGGACGTTCAAGGGCTTAGTTGCGGATTTGAGGTATATTAAATTCATATTTACATGTGCTCGTACATGATCTGCCAATTTATTATATTGAAGTTCTTTAAACTCTTTATAATCAGTACGGCACACAGTCTTATTTATCTTATCAGAAAAAGGTGCAAGAATAAAATCTATAAATGACATATTATCTAATATACCATGTATATATGTTCCCATACACTTTCCATTTTTATAATATCCATCCGTTCTACCATCCAAGAACTGGGTTAGTGGCGAAGATTCTGTGGAATGTAAAGGAACAGTTCTGCCCATATGTATCTCATAACCTTCCATTTTATCATTTTTATTATCACCTACAGCCAACGTAAAAACATCACAGGTTGTTCTTTTCTGGTTTGTTATAGTTGTTTTTATCGGGAGAATATTAAGCCCTGGGATACGTAACACATTACCCTCTATACATTCAGGATCTGATATTTCAGCTCCTAGCATTTGATAACCTCCACATATACCTATTATTGAAGAACCTTTATTAGCTGCCTTTATAATTGCCTCTGCTAAACCTTTTTTACGAAGTTCGCAGAGATCTGCAATAGTACTCTTGCTGCCAGGCAAGACTATAATATCAGCCTTTTCAATATCTTCTGCATCATCAGTATAAAAAAGATGTACACGTGAGTCTTGTTCCAAGGCGTTGAAGTCTGTAAAATTACTTAAATGTGGAACCAATATTACAGCTATGTTTATTTTGCCACTTTCTAAGTTTCTAGATTTAGATGCCAAATCAACACTATCCTCTTCATCAATGTATATATCTTTATAATAAGGTACTACACCAACAACGGGAACTCCACAAATATCTTCCATCATTTTTTTACCTGAATCGAATAGCCTTAGATCACCACGAAACTTATTAATAAGAATGCCCTTGATGTGGGTTTTCTCTTCTGGTGATAAAAGAGCTATCGAACCATACACACTTGCAAAAACGCCACCACGATCTATATCTGCGACTAATATCACTCCGGCATCAGCATGTATGGCCATAGCCATATTAACAATGTCTCGCTCTCTCAAATTTATCTCAGATATACTACCTGCACCTTCAATAACTATTGGGTTATAACTATTAGAAAGACGATCAAAGGCGGCGTATGCTTCTTTACGTAACACATCATTATTATCTTTACTAAAATAGTCATAGGCATCTTTATTCCCTATAGGGCGACCATTAAGTACAATCTGGCTGGTATGATCTGACTGCGGTTTTAGTAATATGGGATTCATGTCACTCAAGCATGAAATTCCGGCAGCCTCAGCCTGAACAGCCTGAGCCCGTCCTAGTTCAAGTCCGTCTTTCGTAACAAAAGAATTCAGTGCCATATTTTGAGCCTTAAACGGTGCTGGACAATAGCCATCCTGCTTAAGTATACGACAAAAAGCCGCAGCAATAATACTCTTGCCAACATCACTGCCAGTGCCGGCAAACATTATGGGTCTATATTTTTGCAAAATATTTTAGTATTCTATACGTTTTTGAATCCAACCATCGTATGTTTTTATAGAAACTGCGATTGAATCTCCATGACTAATTTTATTTAAGAACTGCTTTAATGGGATACTTATATATTGTCTAGCAGTATAATACTCTGGTACTCCGTTCTGATTGTGGCTAAAAGTAAGATGTAAGAGTCTCTTACCGTTATTCGTAGCAATGTTAGGGTCTTGTATAAGATATACAGAATGCATACCCTCAGAACCGTTTACTTGTCCAGTCTTAAATATTAATGACACATTCAGATACTTCCCTGTTTTACTGCACCACATACTCTCAAAATCCATTGGGTCATACTTCAAACTGTCATTATTAGGGACAGTCTTTATAACAGATATTGGAGAATAAGATATAGGTGATACCTTTAAAAAACTATTATCATCACTTTCCTTATTATAATATAATACCCCACGATAAAGAGAATCTCTTACTATAAGATTCTTATTAGCAAAAGGACTAGACATTGACAGTGTATCTCCTTCGTCAATAATGACATAATCTACTTTTAAATCATTATTTGTATGAGCCTCAACAAAATCAGCACAGAGATAAGAATAATTGCCGTCTCCCGAATCATATGTATTACGGTTACAGGCAACTAATGCTATCACTGTCAATGCCAATCCTATATACTTCATAATGTTGCCAAATAATTAATCGCAGGATTTGCATACATCGTAAGTATGCACTTGCGCAAAAAGGCCTCATCCTTATTAGGTAATAAGATCTTAGCCAATTGATCTTCAAGATATTTTTCGAATACAGCCTCATCATGCGACGTATATTTTGAGGAATGCATTGTAGTACCATTCAACATATCAAGAGCAATATAATTGTTAGGATATAGGCGGTAATTACGATGTATCTCATAATCTATATGGTGAGCTATTGTATCAAATATATCCGTCTTGGGCATATTGGGATCTAACTGATGTAAAAAGTCATCCAAACATGGAGCACAATGATAATGTATATGGCCTTTATAACCCATAACACCTGTTTTCATACTGATTATATCATCCTCTTTAGCCTTTTTAAAATCAGGTATATCTCTCTTCTGTTGAAATTCTTTTGCTTTTAAGAAATCACATGGGTCAAACTCATAAGATATAGATAGAGGTACAATATGCAACTGTTCGATACGTTCTATTAAATTGCCCTGTCCGCCCATTGCCATCATCTTCAATATTGAACTCTGAGTACGATCGTCAGAATCTTTAGCACGTCCTTCACGTTGAGCTATCCAGATATTTTCATGTTTCTCTGATATGGCGAAGTGCATATACTCAGAAAGTCTCTTGCTAGCCATAAGCATCTGTCGCATTGAGGCACTTCGCTGAACAATAAATGACTTGTTAATGCGTACAAGATCTTTTATCCATGGCATTACAAGAAGGTTATCACCTATTGCAATCTCACATGTAGTGGTAAAATTATTGTCAAGAAGCAACTTTGAAAGGAATCCTGAGTCAAGAACGATGTCTCGGTGATTGCTAAGGAATGTGTATCTACCATTCGTATCTATATCATTGACATCCATATCAGCACCTTTGCTTGCTGTAGCTAAAAGGTTTGCAAGAAACTTATAACAGAATGCCTTCTGAAATTCAAGATTAGTCTTGCATGCACGCATTTTTGCAACAGCGTCATCAAATGGAACCTTAGGGAAAATATATCCAACCATTGTACGAAACTGCGGATCGACAATCAGTCGCTCATAGGCATCGGGCAAATCCTCTGGTCCATAAGGACGTATCTCATCAAACTCGTCTGGTACTTTCATAACTATCTAAATTGATTTTCTACTATATCTGTAAGTACGTCCTTAATATCAAGACCTGCTGCTCTTACCTGTTGAGGTATAAAACTTGTTGCTGTCATACCCGGTGTAGTATTGATTTCAAGCATATTGATTTTATCGACTTCTTTTCCATCAGAATCCTTACCTTTTGATATTATATAGTCTATACGAATAATGCCATTGCAATGCAATATATCATATATTCTACTGGTTATTTCAGCTACACGTTTTGTAGTATCTTCACTTAGACGGGCAGGAGTTATTTCTTTTACCTGTCCATTGTATTTTGCATCATAATCAAAGAACTCATTATCAGTTACCACCTCTGTAGCCGGGAGTACCACACTCTTTTCTTTTGTTTTATAGCAACCTACAGAAATTTCCACTCCATCTATGTATCCTTCAACCATTACTTCATCACTCTCAAGCATAGCTTTACGTACTGCAGGTGCCAACTGATCGGCCGACTTAACTTTTGAAACGCCAAAGCTACTACCATCTGCAGATGGCTTTACGAAACATGGCATACCAATTCTCTTCTCAACATCTTCATCGCTGACCAATTGCTCATATCCTTTACGTATAAGCAGACTATCTGCTACGCGTACACCAAAACCTTTAAGATACTGATTGAGTACAAATTTATCGAATGTCATAGCTTCTACTAACACACTACTGGTAGAATATGGCAAGTGAATAAGTTCAAAAAAGCCCTGCATAATTCCATTCTCACCAGGAGTACCATGGATAGTAATATATGCATAATCAAACTGAACCAGTTTGCCGTTTTCCATAAAAGAAAAATCATTACGGTCTATCTGAGCAGTAGTACCGTCATGCAGGCTGACATTCCAGTCCATTCCTTTTACGTCTACTATATATACATCGTAACGCTCTTTATCGAAAAAAGAGTAGAGTCCCTGTCCGGAACGCATTGAAACATCGTGTTCTGATGAGTCACCACCACATACGATGGCTATAGTTCTCTTTAAATTTTTCATAATGTATTGTTTTTAATTTATTCCTTTTATATAAGTTCGCCATTTTTCTATTAGCTGTTGCATATCATCGGGTAGCGAAGAAGTGAAATCCATCTGTTTGCCTGTCTCTGGGTGTACAAATCCAAGAGTGCGTGCATGCAAAGCCTGCCTTGGGCATAATTTGAAGCAATTCTGTATAAACTGCTTATATGATCCACTTCTCTCACCTCGTAGTATCTCGCTACCACCATAACGCTCGTCATTGAATAACGGATGGCCAATATGTTTCATGTGTGCACGTATCTGATGCGTACGTCCTGTCTCTAATATGCATTCTACTAGAGTTACATACCCAAACCGCTCAATAACCTTATAATGAGTAACTGCTGATTTTCCAATTCCAGAATCAGGAGGAAAGACAGTCATACGCAATCTATCTTTAGGATCTCGAGATATATTTCCTTCTATACGTCCGTCCTCTTCTGCCATATTTCCCCATACCAGTGCATTGTAGCTACGATGTGTTGTCTTGTTAAAAAACTGAGCTCCTAATTTTGTTTTTGCATCAGGAGTCTTTGCTATGACAAGTAATCCGCTTGTGTCTTTATCAATACGGTGTACAAGTCCAACTTGTGGGTCATTCGGGTCGTAAGATGGTAATTCACGTAAATAATAAGCGATAGCATTAACCAATGTTCCCGTAAAGTTTCCACATCCAGGATGTACAACCAACCCCGCTGGTTTATTGATTACGATAACCTGATTATCTTCATAAACTACATTAAGAGGAATATTTTCCGGCTTTATTGATGTATCAAAATGAGGTCTGTCGAGCATCAGAGTTATAACATCGAGTGGGCGAACCCTATAATTGCTCTTTACAGGACGGTCATTTACATGTACGAAACCCGAATCTGCAGCTTTCTGTATTCGGTTGCGACTAGAATGTTGCAGACGTTCGAACATATATTTATCAACTCGCAGAGGAACCTGCCCCTGATCGACGACCATACGTATATGTTCGTAGAGTTGAGAATCTTGTTCTTCAGAGTCTTCAATCTCTTCTAATTCTTTATCTATAATGTTTTCGTTTGCCATATGTAATCTTAAAATATGAATAGCAGTAATCAATAATCATTTATTCCGCTATCATCTATTTTACCACCCTTATTAGTTTCTTTACTTCCTTTTTTTGCCGGAGCCTCATTATTATCTGGTCCTGAAACCTCTTGGAACTCATCTTGATCACCTTCTGATTGCGAAGGGTCTGTATAATCTACATCAGAAGATCCCTGATCAAACTTTCCGTCGCCAATCTGCAACATCAGTGGAATATCAACAGGTACCCTGTCACCTGCAAACAATTTACGTCCCCTACTGACTACTCCATATACCCAATCTTTTTCTCCATTAACCAATTGCGGTTGAAGGAGTTTAAAACCTATAGCCGTAAGTTTAGCCGTAGCCTCACGTACAGAACTATTGTCTATTATATCAGGTATCGCTATCATTGGAGAATGTGGCGAATTGACAGTCACATAAATTACATGTCCACTTTTCACCCTGTCACGAGTACCTGGAGTTTGTGCAAGTATACAGTCTGCAGGTAGCAATTTATTATATCCCGAATCGCTAACCTCAATACGCAAGCCATCACTTTCAAGTAATCGCCGTGCATTTTCATACTGCATGCCTTTTAGATTAGGTACTAATATACTCTGACCATGATGGGTATACAGATCCAAGCCGAACTTCAGTCCGGCACAAAGTAGTATAACGACAGCAATCATTGCTAAAATATTGCCCCAAAGATACTTACTACTAAATTTCTTAATGAATTCTTTTGATTCCATTAACAGTTCTTATTTATGGGACAAAGATAGTGCAAATAGAGATAATTACAAAATAAAAGATGCTTAAATGTGTAAAAAGGTAGAAAGATTAGTACTACCTAGTATCTTACACATATAAGCAACTTCTATGCTATTTAATGCTTAATTCGATGGAGTTACTGTTGCTTTATAAGATAAATTACAGTAGGCAGATGGTCGCTGTATCCATCAAGCCAAACACCTCCGGCAGTTGTTCTCTTTGGTGTACCTTTATATTTACCATCCTGTTGTATCAGATAATCACGTCTGAATATCTGGTTCTTAAAGAATTTCAAAGTTTTGTAATCATTACTTCCGTCACGGTTGATAAGGTTTGGTGATACTACAATCTGATCGAAAAGATTCCAACTTCCATTATAAGCAAGCGTACCCTTACCTTCTTTTACTAACACATTCCACCATGGATTATACATGTCACTGTCAGTAACCTCACTTATCTCACGTTTGGCTCTCAAGGATTCACTCATACTCTTATTAAATGGATCATCATTCATATCACCCATAACAATAACTTTCACATTGGGATCATCCCGCATTACAGAATCCTTTGTCATCCTGCACTGAGCTGCAACTCTTTCCCTGACTATAGAACCGGCAAATCTACTTGGCCAATGATTTACTATCACCGTTACATGTTCACCGGCGAGAGTTCCACTAACGACAAGAAAACCTCTAGTTTTATATGCACTGTCTTTTGCATCCGGAACATAAGGTACTAATTTTGAATTGCGGACATTAAAAAGCCTTGGATTATAAAGAAGAGCACAATCGATGCCTCTGGCATCCGGACCCTCTATATGGATATATTTATAACCTCTTGCCTTAAGCGGTTCCTGGGCAATAAGATCATTCATAACATTATCGTTTTCGACTTCAGCCATACCAATCATAGTACATCCTATGCTTTGTGGCAGGACATCAGTACCTATATCAGACAAAGCTTGAGCCATATTATGGATTTTATGCTTGTATTTCAGACTGGTCCATTTATACGAACCATTTGGCAAAAACTCATAATCATTTTTACCTGCATCATGGCAGGTATCGAATAGGTTTTCCTGATTATAAAACCCTACAGCATAAACAGAATATTTCTTCTGCTGCGCAAAGATAGCCACAGTTCCAAATAGGAAGATGGCCGAAATAAAAAGATGTTTTATTTTCATATAGAATGATAATTGTGTTTGCAAAAGTACGGTATTTTTATCGAAAAATATGGTGCAAAGTGAATATTTCATAGAAATTTAATCATTATTCAATGAAGAAGACGTAGACATTCTTTCTAAATATCGTACAACTCTAGATATGTATAGAGGTTCAGGATATGACAGAGGACATATGTGCCCATCAGCCGACAGACTTAATAGCAAGGAAGCCAACGAGCAGACATTCTACCTTTCTAATATGCAACCTCAGAATCACAATCTTAATGCAGGCATATGGGAAGTTATGGAGAATCAAATACGAACTTGGAATAAAGCATCTTTCCGTGACACGCTATACATAGTCAAAGGAGGAACAATTGATAATCCAGACCAGATAAAGGGATATACTTCCAGTGGCCTTCTTATTCCCGGATATTTCTTTATGGCGATATTATGTAAAAATTCAGAAGGTTATAAGGCTATCGCATTCTGGGTTGACCATCAGACCGTTAATCACAGTAGCGACCCTCTCAGCAAATACGTCATATCAATTGATCAATTGGAGCAAAAGACAGGTATAGACTTCTTCTGCAATCTACCTGATAAGATAGAAAACAAAGTAGAAGCTTCCACATACCCAAGCTCCTGGCAGATTCAATAAAAATGTATTTTTTTACAAAATGATTCGCAATTTTCGCATTTTATATGTTACTTTGCACCAAACAATAACTATAAGACGATGAATATTAAATTTTTATTATGCGGTCTTGCGTTATGTACAACTGTAGCATACGCTAATACCCAAGACTCGCTAAAATCAGGAATTGACAAACCCTGTATGGACTTTAATGTGAAGCCCGGCACGTCATTCTTTGATTATGTAAATGGTACATGGTTAAAAAACACTGCTATTCCAGCCGAATATCCAAGCTACGGAATAACATACATGCTTGAAGAGCAGAACAAGGAACGCCTTAAAGGGATTATTCTGCAACAAGCCCACCAGAATAATATGCCAAACTCTATAGGTAAAAAAATCGGAGACCTCTATAATATCGTAATGGATAGTGTAAAGCTCAATAAAGACGGCATAACACCTGTAAAGGAACTTTTTAAAGAAGTGAATGCTATAAAAAACCGTAAGGATATGACAACACTTATGGCAAAATTCTACCGTAATGGCATTGACGGATTATTCTCCACCTACATAAGTGCGGATATGAAAGACAGCAAGAACAATCTTGTATCAGTAGGTCAGAGTGGTATGACTCTGAAGGAGAAAGGATACTATCTGGATACAGATTCTCAGACCACAGCATTGCGTAATGAATATAAGAAAGCTATCGTAGACCTATTCCAATTATATGGTTTCAATCATTCACAAGCATACGCAAAGATGCTAACAGTAATGAAGATCGAGACTGCTATGGCAAAGGTTGCATACAGCAGAACACAGTTGCGTGATCCTGAGACCAACTACCATAAAATGTCATATGCACGATTATTAAGAGATTATCCAGGCATTGACTGGAACAATTACTTTGGCGTCTTGGGCATGAAAAACTTTAGCGCCCTAAGTGTCGATCAGAAGGATCCGGTACACGAAGCTGAACTATTGATGAAGAGTGAACCTCTCGACAATCTTAAATCATTCATGCAGTGGAACATCATTAAGTCTTCATGTTTCGACCTTAGTGAAAAAATTAGAGCTAGGGCATTTGACTTCTTCAGTCGTAAAATGACAGGTCAGCAGAAAGACAGACCAAGATGGAAAATAGCAGTCGGTGCCGTAGAGAATTTCATGGGCGAAGGTCTCGGACATCTATATGTAGAGAAATACTTCCCTGCTGCATACAAAGACCGTATGGTACAAATGGTAAAAAATCTACAGAAAGCATTAGGAGAACGCATCATGGCACAAGACTGGATGAGCGACTCTACAAAAAAGGTAGCACTAGACAAATTAGCTTCGTTCTATGTAAAGATAGGTTATCCTAACAAATGGCGTGATTACTCGGCATTAGACATACACAACGACAATTATTTTGCCAATACCTTGCGTGCTTCAGCATTCGAGTTCGACTATATGGTAAACAAGAAACTCAACAAACCGGTAGACCGTGACGAATGGGAAATGACACCACAAGAAGTCAACGCCTATTATAACCCTACCACAAACGAGATCTGTTTCCCGGCAGGAATACTTCAACCACCATTCTTTGACATGACAGCCGATGATGCATACAATTACGGTTCAACCGGAGCTACAATAGGTCATGAGATGACTCACGGATTCGATGATGAAGGCAGTCAGTTTGATAAAAACGGGAACCTACGTATATGGTGGAAAGACTCAGACCGTAAGAGTTTTAATGAGCGCACAAAAGTTATGGCAGACTATTATTCAAATATCAATGTATTGCCCAACTTGAAATGTAACGGCGAACTTACATTAGGCGAGAACCTTGCAGATCACGGGGGTCTAATGGTAGCTTATCAGGCATACAAAGACATCACCAAAGATGCTCCACTACCTGTAAAAGACGGATATACAGCCGATCAGCGTTTTTTTATAGCTTACGGTATCAGTTGGAGAGAGAAAAACAGCGACGAGTACATCCGTATGGTTACCAAGACCGACCCCCACTCCATAGCACGCTGGAGAGTTGACGGTCAGTTGCCACATATCGATGCTTGGTACGACGCCTTTGGCATTACCCCTAATGACCCGATGTACCTTCCTAAAGAAAAGAGAGTTACAATATGGTAATGAATATAATACACAGAAAGAGGCGGAGATTTATAATCTCCGCCTCTTTCTATTTCTTACGTTTCGCAATAATTTATCGATAATTATTTACCGTGATTCTCGTCAGAAACAGTTAATTTCTTGCGACCTTTAGCACGACGTGATGATAAAACACGACGACCATCCTTTGTTGCCATTCTCTCACGGAAGCCATGCTTGTTCACTCTTCTTCTGTTGTGTGGCTGAAATGTTCTTTTCATTGTTTATATATTTATTTGTTATTATTCCTAGCTTTTGGGCTGCAAAATTACGCATTTATTTCGAAATAACAAAGAATAAAGTGATTTTTAGTGTATTATTTTACGTTTTTTTCCAAAATTGTAGTAACTTTGCATCCTAAAACTTACATTTATATATTCGATTATATAATAATAAATAATATAAGATATATGATTAATTCACAGGAAATTAAGAACGGAACATGCATCCGCCTGGATAGTCAGGTTTACATTTGCGTTGAGTTCCAGCATGTAAAGCCTGGTAAAGGCAATACTATCATGCGTACTAAGCTGAAGAGTGTAACAACAGGTCGCGTTATTGAGCGTACTTTTCAGGTAGGTTTCAAACTTGAGGATGTACGCATTGAGCGTCGCCCTTACCAGTATCTATATGAAGATCCTACAGGTTACATCTTTATGAATCAGGAAACTTTCGAACAAATTCCTATCAACAAAGACGCAATAACAGGTGTAGATTTCATGAAAGAAGGTGATGTAGTAGAAGTCGTTACAGATACTACAGACGGAACTATTCTTTATGCTGAAATGCCGGTTAAAACCAATCTTCGTATCTCACACAGCGAGCCTGGAATCAAAGGCGACACAGCTACTAACGCAACAAAACCTGCTACTTTAGAGACAGGTGTAGAAGTACGTGTTCCTTTATTCATCAACGAAGGCGAACTCATTCAGGTTGATACACGCGATGGTTCTTATCTGAGCCGCGTTAAAGAATAGTATACTGAAACATAATTTGTAGGGGCGGGCCTGCAAGGTCTGCCCCTTTATATTATCTTTAAAACTGATATCAGATGAAATACTCTATAATTGTTCCGGTTTATAACCGTCCCGAAGAAGCAGAAGAGCTACTTGAAAGTCTTACTCAGCAATCTTTTAAAGACTTTGAGGTTGTAATTGTCGAAGATGGCTCTTCCAGAACATGCAAACAGGTAGCAGACAGTTATGCAGACAAGATTGATATCAATTATTATTTCAAGGATAATTCAGGTCCAGGGCAGAGTCGCAACTATGGTGCTGAACGTAGCAATGGCGAATATCTTATTGTACTTGATTCTGACGTAGTTTTACCACACGATTATCTTATGGCTGTTAATGATGAATTGACCCGCGAACCCGCCGATGCATTCGGAGGTCCCGACCGTGCCCATTCATCATTCACTGATGTACAAAAAGCCATAAGTTATTCTATGACAAGTTTTTTCACTACCGGCGGAATACGAGGAGGAAAGAAAAAGATGGACAAGTTCTATCCCAGATCATTCAATATGGGTATACGTAAAGACGTATACAGCAAATTAGGAGGATACTCCGACATGCGTTTTGGCGAAGACATAGACTTCAGCATCCGCATATTCAAAGCCGGATACAAATGCCGTCTGTTCCCTGAAGCATGGGTCTGGCATAAGCGCCGTACTGATTTTCGGAAATTTTTCCGTCAGGTATTCAACAGTGGAATAGCAAGAATCAATCTATACAAGAAATACCCCGAATCACTAAAATTAGTGCATATGCTGCCGATGGTCTTCACTGTCGGTATAATAGTATTGGTGCTTACATCTGCATTCGGCAGACTGATGATGCAATACGATGACATCCACAAGTGGTACGACCTTTGCGCATTCCCATGGATACCAATTATTGTATATTGCATAATGATACTCATAGACTCCACTATAAAGAACAAGAATCTAAAAATAGGTTTTCTAAGTATTGGAGCGTCATTCATACAACTCATGGGATATGGATGCGGATTCATATCTGCATGGTGGAAAAGATGCGTTAGGGGTAAAGACGAATTCCACGCATTCGATAAGACATTCTATAAATAAAACAAAAGCTTTTGGAAGCTAAACTGAATATAAACCAGTGGGCTCAAGAAGATCGCCCACGCGAGAAGATGGAACGCCTGGGGGCAGAAGCGTTAAGCAATGCTGAACTATTAGCCATTCTGATTGGCTCCGGTTCTACCAAAGAGAGTGCAGTAGATCTGATGAAACGAGTGATGAACGACTGCAACAACAATCTTAATACCCTAGGCAAGAAAAGCATCCGCGATCTCACCCTTTACAACGGCATGGGACCGGCCAAAGCTATCACAGTACTCGCGGCATGCGAGCTTGGCAAACGTAGACAAAGAGAAAAAGCAGAAGAACGAATAGATCTCGGCAGCGCTACATCCATATACAACTACATGCATCCTATGCTGCAAGATCTTGATATAGAAGAAGCCTGGGTCCTGCTTATGAATCAGAACTACAAACTGATAAAAAGCGAGCGCATATCGCATGGAGGAATAAGCGAGACATCAGTCGATATACGTGTCATCATGAAGACAGCTATATTAAATGGTGCTACAATTATTGCACTTTGCCATAACCATCCAAGCAACAATATAAATCCAAGTGCAGCAGACGACCGACTTACTACGCGCCTCGAAAAAGCAAGCGAGATAATGAGAATATATTTTGCCGACCACGTAATAATCACCGACGGCAACTATTATAGTTATAGAGAACAAGGAAGATTATAAGTAAAATTTAAAATCAGCGACTATGACACAAGAAGAAAAAATTAAAATCGAAGAGAGAATCGTTGACGTATTAAAGACTGTTTACGATCCGGAAATACCTGTGAATATATACGACTTAGGATTAATCTATAAAGTAGACCTTCACGAAGATGGGATATTAGATCTTGATATGACATTTACAGCACCGTCCTGCCCTGCTGCCGACTTCATCCTTGAAGATGTTCGTCAGAAAGTAGAGAGTGTAGAAGGTGTTAAAAATGCCAACGTTCAACTTGTCTTTGAACCTATTTGGGATCAGAGCATGATGACCGAAGAAGCCAGAGTTGAACTAGGCTTCGCATAATAAAAACAATTGCTTATGAAAAATGTATATTTCATCTCAGACGCTCATCTGGGTTCATTGGCTGTAAAGCACAACCGAACTCAAGAGAGACGACTGGTACGCTTTCTTGACAGCATAAAAGACAAAGCTTCGGCAATATATCTGCTTGGCGACATGTTCGACTTCTGGAACGAATACAAATATGTTGTTCCAAAGGGATACACACGTTTTCTTGGTAAGATATCAGAGATTACCGATATGGGGGTCGAAGTACATTTTTTCACCGGCAACCACGACATCTGGACTTACGGTTATCTTGAGCAGGAATGTGGGGTGATATTACACCGCAAACCTTTAACGACCGACATCTACGGTAAAATATTCTATCTGGCCCATGGTGACGGATTAGGAGACCCCGACAACAAATTTAAGTTGCTGCGTAAGATATTCCACAACCATACCTGTCAGCAGATACTCAATGCATTCCATCCCAGATGGGGAATGTGGCTCGGTCTTACATGGGCCAAGCACAGCCGGCTTAAGCGTGCAGACGGCAAGGAATTGCCTTATATGGGCGAAGACAAAGAGTCTCTTGTAAGATATACCAAAGAATATATGAAGACACATACAGACATCGACTATTTCATATATGGGCACAGGCATATCGAACTAGACCTTATGCTGTCTCGTAAATCCCGAATGATGATTATAGGCGACTGGATATGGCAGTTTACATACGTCGTATTCGATGGAGAGCATATTTTTCTCGAAGAATATGTTGAAGGCGAAAGCAAGCTATAGACAACCACTGACATACAAAAAAGCCCCGATGCAAATCTCAATGCACCGGGGCTTAATATTTAATTATATATCTATTTATTTCAGCAGATTCATTGTATCTGTAGCAATCATGAGTTCCTCGTCAGTAGGTATTACAACAACAGTAACCTTAGAGTCAGGAGTAGAAATCACAGCCTCAGTGCTACGTATAGAACGATTAAGTTCCTCATCAAGTTTTACTCCCATGTATTCCATGTCCTTACATACAGCCTCACGCATTTCGAACTGGTTCTCACCTACTCCGGCAGTAAATACGATGATATCGCAGCCACCCATAGCTGCAGCATAAGCACCTACATACTTCTTTATGCGATAGTTGTACATATCCAAGGCCAGCGTAGCACGCTCATTACCATTGTTCATAGCATCAACGATCTCACGCATATCCGAAGAGATCTCTGTTATACCAAGTACACCGCTCTTCTTATTGAGCAAGTCAGACAGCTGATCAGGATTAAGATTCAACTTCTTCTGAATGAAAGTTACCGCACCGGCATCAACATCACCACTACGAGTACCCATCATCAGACCCTCAAGCGGAGTAAGACCCATTGATGTATCCATACATTTGCCATACTTTACAGCAGCAACACTACCACCGTTACCAATATGACAGGTGATGATCTTCTTATCCTCAGCCTTAACATTAAGGAACTCGCATACACGCTGTGAAACATAACGATGACTAGTTCCGTGGAATCCGTAACGTCTTATATGATAAGTCTCATACAAATCGTAAGGCAAAGCATAAAGATAAGCATATTTAGGCATTGTCTGATGGAATGCGGTATCAAATACGCCAACCTGTGGCAATCCCGGCATCAACTCAGATACAGCATTTACACCTTTCAGGTTAGCCGGATTATGCAGAGGGGCCAAATCGCTACAGTCCTTGAAAGCCTCAAGAACCTCATTATCAAGAACAACACTCTTATTAAATTTCTCGCCTCCGTGCACCATACGGTGACCTACGGCATCAATTTCCTTTAGATTTTTAATAGCACCTATTTCAGGATCAGTAAGTAAACTGAAAATGAACTTCACGCCTTCAGTATGCTCAGGTATGTCATGCATTATCTTTTTCTTCTCACCGTTAGGCAATTTCACCTTTACAAAAGCACCATCAAGGCCTACACGCTCAGCACCGCCTGATGCCATTATAGATTTATCGTCCATATTGTACAAAGCGTACTTAATAGACGAACTACCGCAGTTTAATACTAGAATTTTCATAATATGCTATTGATTTATTGGTTATTGGCAGCCTTTGCATCTTGTGCCTGGCAAGCTGTTATGGCAACCATTTTATATATATCATCTACAGAACATCCGCGGCTCAGATCATTTACCGGACGGGCAATTCCCTGGAGGATAGGACCAAGAGCGAAAGCATCGCCAAGACGCTGAACCAATTTGTAAGCAATGTTACCAACCTCAAGACAAGGAACGATAAGAACATTTGCCTTACCGGCTATATCGCTTCCCGGAGCCTTGGTATTAGCAACAGAAGGTACAATTGCTGCATCTGCCTGCAGTTCACCATCGATTTTCAACTGTGGATTTCTTTCTTTGGCAAGTCTTGTAGCCTCAACCACCTTGTCTACCACCTCATGAGAAGCAGAACCCTTAGTAGAGAAACTCAACATAGCTACACGTGGATCATCAAATCCAGCAACAGCCTTAGCTGTCTCAGCTGTACAAACAGCTATCTGAGCAAGCTGGTCAGCATCAGGAACCGGAGTAACAGCTACATCGCCCATTACGATAACACCATTCTCGCCATATTCAGGATGCTTTGTTATAAGAAGCATGGCACCGCTTACACAAGTAATGCCGGGAGCGCATTTAATAATCTGCAATGCAGGGCGCAGAGTATCACCGGTAGTGCTCAGAGCACCTGATATCTGACCGTCAGCTCCATCTGTCTTGATAATCATACACCCAAGATAAAGAGGATTCTTTACCAGTTCGCGGGCTTTTTCGATTGTCATTCCTTTTTTCTTACGCAATTCAGCAAGTAGAGTTGCGTATTCTTCTGCTTTAGGATTGTTTTCAGGATCAATAAGCGTAGCTTTATCTATATTCTTCAGCCCAAATTTTTCAGCCTCGGCACGTACCTCGCCAGGGTTACCGATCAGGATAAGGTCTGCCACACCGTCAGCCAATACTTTATCGGCAGCTTTTAATGTGCGCTCCTCAGTGGCCTCGGGGAGTACAATGCGCTGTTTGTCTCTTTTTGCGCGCTCGATGATTTTTTCTACTAAATCCATAGTTTGTTACTAATTATATCTATTTTGTAATTCCGACATTGCATTTCGGATGCAAAAGTAAGAAAAATATTCGTAAACATAATGTCTTTTCTATTATTTTTTTCTACTTTTGTGGACATTACATACTATCATCTATTTTTATGATTAAATTTAAGGATATTACAACAGATGACAAAGATATAATACAACGTTTTACCTTATTTGGTGAACGTATGAATTGCGATTTGTCTTTCTCAAATCTCATCAGTTGGAGATTTTTATATAACACCCAATACGCCATACTTGAAGATTATCTGATTTTCCGTTTTTACGCCAATCATCATCTTGCCTACATGATGCCCCTGCCCCTGCCCAAACTACAGGAAGACGGCACATACAAGGTTATACCGTGCGATGAGTGTTCTGTCAATGTGATACGCGCCATCCGTGATGATTCTATCGCCATGGGCCATCCATTTCTTATGCTTGGTGTGTGCAACTATATGAGGAGCGTTATAGAAAGTGCTTTCCCGGATACATTCAATATTAATCCTGATATGAATTACAGCGATTATATCTATACCCGCGATAAGCTAACCAACCTTGCCGGAAAGAAACTCCAGAGCAAGCGTAACCATATCAACAAGTTCAAGAGTCTCTATCCCAACTATACATACAAGGAGCTTACTACCGATATGATACCCGAATGCCTCAAACTCGAGAAACAGTGGAGGACGCTGTCTAAAGAAGACGACAAAGAAGACGACCTTGACGAAGGCCTGTCAGAAGAGCTCCGCTCTATGACCAGGGCATTTCACCGCTGGGACAAGCTGGGACTCATCGGAGGCACCATCTGGATAGACGACAAACTCATTGCTTTTACTTTCGGATGCCCCATCAATCAGACTACATTCGATGTCTGTGTAGAGAAGGCCGATGTCAATTACGAAGGTTCATTCACAATTATCAATCAGGAGTTTGTAAAGCATCTGCCCGAGCAATATACCTATATCAACCGGGAAGAAGACATGGGCAACGAGGGGTTGCGAAAGGCCAAGCTCTCTTACAAACCCGATATACTTCTTACCAAGAACACCATTATGGAGAAGCATCCACTTGCTGATTTCGAAGATCAGGAACGGATAAAGCAGGAAACGCGCGCCATATGGAAACTTGTCTTCGAAGATTCCGAGCCATTTATGGATCTTTACTTTTCAAAGGTGTACAGAAACGAGTACAATATATGCTGCCAGATCGACCACAAGGTAGTGGCTGCACTCCAGACCCTGCCCTATACCATGTACTATCACGGACAGCTTGTCAAGACAGTATACATCAGTGGTGTAAGTACTCACCCCGACTACCGTAAACAAGACATCGGCAACAATCTGATGCGCCAGGCGCACTTCAATGTATACTTCCATGATGTCGTTTTCTCCACCCTCATCCCTGCCGAGGACTGGCTGTACGACTGGTACGAGAAATGCGGATACTCCAAATGTATAACATGCATGCCCGACCCTGCTAACATCCGGCAGATGAGCTTTGATGATTTCGACAAGATACAGAAAGGCAAGCAATGCATACTGTTGCACGACAAAGAAGGCTTCGACATTATCAAAGAAGACATTCGTCTGGCCGGTGATGAATACAACCCAGAGACTAAACCCATAAAAGGAATGATTCGTGTGGTAAACGCCACAAAGGCCCTCAAAGTATACGCCTCAAGACATCTTGAGGTAAGCTGCATTCTCCGGGTATACGATAAGAACATACCTATGAACAATGCATACTATATCATCAAGAACGGTAAAGTTCGCCAAACCGACGAACCTAGCGAATCGGCCATAAAGATGGACATAAACGATCTGGCCGAATTTATATTCAGCGACGAGAATGTAGAAATGAATCTTATGCTTAATTAGATCAAGAGATTATATCATCTCTTGTGTAAGAATACTTTCCAGTTGTTCGGCCGAAAGGCGCAATTGGAAAGTTCCTTTTATAGCCACAGATATATTACCGGTCTCCTCAGATACCACAATAGCTATGGCGTCCGACTCCTGAGATATACCCATCGCCGCCCTATGGCGCAATCCAAGATCTTTCGGGATGTCAAGATTATGAGATACAGGCAATATACACCCGGCAGCCCTGATACGCTTGTCGGTTATCACCATGGCCCCATCATGAAGCGGAGAGTTCTTAAAGAATATATTCTCTATCAGCAGCTGGTTGATATTAGCATCTATCGTATCACCCGTATCCACAATATCATCCAACGGGGCAGAACGCTCCACTACTATCAGCGCTCCCACCTTATCCTTGCTCATACTCATACACGCCAGCACCAGAGGCATTATGGCCGCCTTGTCCACCTCCTTCTCACGACTAGAGCTCGACGAGAAGAACTGGGCAAAGGTCCTCATCCTTTGATGAGCACCCAGATTATACAAGAATTTACGAATTTCATCCTGAAACAGGATGATAAGAGCAAGTACGCCCACACTCACCAGCTTGTCCATTATGGCACCAAGCAGACGCATCTCAAGCACCTGCGACACAAACAACCATATCACCACAAATATCAATATGCCAATAAACACATTGAGCGACCGTGATTCTTTCATAAGCCTGTAAATGTAGTACAACATCAGTGCTACCAGGAATATATCTATTATGTCTTTTATGCCAAAATCGAAAAACATCGTATTATTATTTGAGCATTTCGCTTACTATCTTTATTACTTCCACACACTCTTTCACATCATGTACACGCAGTATCGAGGCACCTTTCTGCAGTGCTATCGTGTTTAATATTGACGTACCATTCAAAGATTCGTCTGCAGTAAAACCGAGCAATTTGAATATCATCGACTTTCTTGATATTCCAACCAGTATAGGCAGCTCCATTTCGCGCAGCTTCTCCATCTCGTTCATCAGTTTATAATTCTGCTCCATTGTCTTACCGAATCCGAAGCCAGGGTCCAATATAATATCTTTCACGCCAAGGTCGCGCAGCTGTTGCACCTCTCTGGCAAAGCCAATCATCATATCATGAATATCCTTCTGCACAGACATCAAGATATAGGGCACCTGCAGCCTGGCCACCATACGGAACATTGCCGGATAGCCATCTACCCCATTCATTTCGATAGGAGTATTTGCGATACCGGTTATGCCACCTTCAGATACATCATTAATAATATCAGCCCCGAATTCCTCTACAGCCATTTCGGCCACCTCCGGTCTATATGTATCTATAGACAATATTGCATTAGGCTGCTGCTTTCTTATTATCTCAAGAGCATGCCTCATACGGGTCATCTCCTCTTCTGCCGACACCACCACAGCACCGGGGCGTGTAGAGAAAGCGCCTACATCTATTATAGCCCCACCCTCATTTATTATCTGGTCAGCGCGCAGAGCTATTTCCTTTTCAGTCTGCTTGCGGCTCCCCGCGTAGAATGAGTCAGGTGTTACATTAAGGATACCCATCACCTGAGGTTCAGAGAGATCAAGCAGTTGTCCTTTTACATTTATTGAATAATTTATTAGGCCTTTCATCAGGAATCAAGTTTCTTATAAATGCAAAAATAGGAATAAAATTCCGAAAAACAGCCTAAAAGCGATTAGATTTTCCTATTTTCATTTTTTTTATCTGTTTTGCCAACGATATGTTTTTATTATTGTATCTTTGCACATCATAAATTAATATATTACATACTCAAAATATGAAAAAGATTGCATTGATAACAGGAGCCACGAGTGGCATAGGCGAGGCATGTGCCCGTCGTTTCTCGGCAGGCGGATACGACCTTATACTTACAGGTCGCAACCAGAGTAAATTAGATTCATTACAAAGTCAGCTAAACGCCGACGGCACAGATGTTAAGTTGCTTACCTTCGATGTACGCGACCGCAAAGCCGCCACCAAAGCCGTTGATTCGCTTACAGGCAAATGGTGTGATGTAGATGTACTGATCAACAATGCAGGTCTGGCGTTAGGTTTGGAAAAAGAATACGAGCTAGACCCTGAGAAATGGGAGACGATGATAGACACAAATATCAAGGGCATGCTAACGATGACCCACCTGCTGGTGCCACATATGGTAGAGCGCAACCACGGTCACGTGATCAACATGGGCAGTCTGGCCGGCGAAGCAGCCTATCCGGGCGGCAACGTATACTGTGCCACCAAGTCGGCCGTTAAAGCCATCAGCGACGGCTTGCGCATCGATCTGGCCGACACCTGCATAAGAGTAACCAATATCAAGCCCGGTCTGGTAGAGACCAACTTCAGTGTTACCCGGTTTTATGGCGACAAGTGCAAAGCCGACAATGTATACAACGGCATCCATCCCTTAAACGGAGATGACATTGCCGATGTAGCATTCTATGCAGCAAGTGCTCCCGAGCATGTTCAGATAGCCGAAGTTCTTGTTCTTGCTACACATCAGGCCAACAGCTACGTGGTTAGCAAAGACCCTAACAGAAAAGAGACACTGAGCTAGGATAACAGACTTTTATTTCTCAATATATTTGAACTTGTAAGCAATCCTTACAAGTTCTTTTTGTATAACTTATTCCAGGAAGGTGTTGCAGCATCTTCAGCTACCATACCCTCTATAAATATTAATTTGAGCTGTGTCGAGGTTAACCCTCGTTAATTATTAAGCGTTTAGACCTGTTCTATTAGGCCTGTTATCATATTATTCATACATTTGCAATACAGAATATTTAAATACCATAAAATGAAAAAGATAATTTTTATGCTGGTTTTGTCATATTTTAGCCTATTATCATATGGACAAATTACAGTAGAGGGCAAAATAGTAAACAAAGCAGGGAATCCTATAGCATATGCAAGCATCGGCTCCGAAAGTGATTCTACAGAAACCATTTCAGACATTAATGGAAATTTCAAATATTCATTTAGCAATAAAGGCAACAAGCCTATAAAGTTCTCACATGTATCGTATGAAACTAAGTTTGTACCCTATTCCGATTATTCTGATGGGCATAAATTGACAATAGAATTAGCTGATAAGAATGTTATTTTGCCTGAACTATCAATATCTGCGAATGGCCTCAAGCCCAAAGAGAGAGTATCCAAAGGATTAAAGATACCAAGTGATGTAAAGTTTTTCGGGAAGACCAACGATATGGAATGTGGCCCATACATCAAGACCAAAAGAAACATACTCATAACCGATATCGTTATCAGGGTTAAAGAATGCACATATACAGAGTGCACTCTAAGCGTAAACATATATAAGGTAAAAGGCAAGAACGACATAGAGAACATTTTAAACAAGCCTCTGTATTACATTGTAAATAAGAACACCAACAAAACAGATCTAAATATAAGGCCCCACGAAGATATAATATTAGAGAAAGGGCAAAAATACTACATAAGTTTACGAACAGTAGATGAAAGAAGCAACGGACATATTTCTTTCCCGCTATATATGAAACACAACCTTGTTAGAAATTTTACAAATGGCAAAAGACGTAATATCCCTGTTGGGTTAGGTTTTAGCGTTCTCGGAAAAGAAATACAATAGACTTAGCCAAAGACAAGTCAAATAAAGCGTCATCATCATTTACTTCATCCCGTGTTCTTGAAATAATCAATCCTAGTTTATAATGCTTTTGTTTGAGATCGCCAGACCAGAACAATCTGTATTTTAACATACGATTATAGGTTCAACATGATTTTTTTTCAAAAACTTGGCGAAAATTAAATAATGTGCTATCTTTGCCATTAAAATATCTAGTTATGACATACGATCAACTTGACTTTGCAACATATTGTATAGGTTTATTATCTTCTAAATTGAAGATGAATCAGCGGGATGTCTATGACAAGCTGAAGTCCTCTGGTATCTTAAGCGACTATATAGTCAAGGCTTATGATGTTCTGCATACTTTCAGCAATGATTATATAGCCGATGATCTAATAGAATACATGAAAGAGAAAGGAGTATTGAAATGAAAGTTTATCATGTTTCAAATGTTATCGTTGACAAGCCGGATGTCATGCATTCCCGTGAAGCTCTTGATTTTGGTAAAGGATTCTATGTTACTTTCCTTCATAAGCAGGCCATAAAATATGGAGAACGCTTCAAATATAGAGGGAAAGATGCCGTTCTTAATGTATATGAACTTGATGGTAAATGGCAACAAGGAAACATATTGGTTTTTGACTCATATGATGCTGAATGGCTGGATTTTGTAGCAGCTAATCGTAAAAGACTTCCTGTAGAAAAGTTCGATGCTGTTGAGGGCGGTATCGCAGATGATAAGATATTCAGAACGGTAGATCTCTATTTAGCTGATGAAATTAATAAAGAAGAGGCCTTGAAACGTTTGAAATTCGAGAAACCTAATCATCAGATTTGTTTTCTAAGTCAATCAATGATTGATAAGTATTTAAAGTTTGAACATTCGGAGTTATTGTAATATGGATAATAATCAAATTGTTCTTCAGATGAAGTACACACGTGTTATTGATGGCATTGCTGAACGTCAAAGCATATCCCGTGATGAAGCGATGGATAGATTTTTCCATTCCACAACATTCCAGATGATACAAGAAGGAATAGCAGACTTACAATGTCGTAGTGACATTTACCTTATTGATGAATTTTGTTTGGAATGGGAGGGGAAGTTGTGAGATGATAGTTAATACCAAATCTGAAATATTGGTGTAAGATGAGCCATTAAGATTTTTCAAAGAAATTATTTTTATAAATAGATGCCACTTTACCACTCAACCTTTGTTTATCGGGCTTTCAAGCGCTCCGAAATGCCACAAAATACTGCTGTACTACGACTATAAAAACAATAACTAGTTTAATACTACATAGTATACTGATCCGTAATTTATTTTCTTGTGTTTAAAGCTCTGACGCATCATATATCGACCTAATTTCTGATAATTTGTCCGGCAACATTGGATTACATTTAAAGAAAATATTCTAGTGAACTTCAAGAAAGTTCAGTTACCGAGAAATTCTCGGTAACTACATATTTAGTACATAGTTTTGATCGAATTTAGAACCATCTGATTTTTTTTTATAACATTTATTGCGAGGAATAATCAAAATTTATTATACTTCGTGTCATTATTCAGATAACATCGTTTATTCTTCATGTTCATCTGTCTTGCTATAAGATAAATTAGAATTATCTGTGTTATCTTTTTGAATAGGAGTTGGAATTCCTATAACCAGAAAAGTTAAGCCACTTATGAGCAAAACAGATCCGAATCCAAATTTTACAATTTCTGTTAGTTCCTTTATATTTTCAGATGTAGTTGCTGCAGCATTTTGTATTCCGGTATATGCATCTCCGCCATAAATGGTTTTCTCAACAGAATCACATTCTTTAATGGAGTAGCATCTTATAGATAAACCAATAGCTATAATACCAATAGCTACCAGTAAGATTGTTTTGATGTTTTTAATCATAGTTATTATATTTAAAAATTAAACTTAAATGTTTTTTCTTCTAATCCTCCTCTGTTAAATCAATCCAATAATGATATAGAATAATTGGTCCATTTCCATCTATCCGATTATGTTTAGAACTAAATTTGTCATTTCTATTATTAAATACAACTATTTTGTCGGAGTCATTCCATAATGAATCTTCTGATTCAATTAAATCATCTATCCAATTATTTATTTTATCTTGCCAAACATTAAATGTTTCTTTTTGCACATACCCTACCATTGCCGAAGAAGGGAGATCTTTACCATGTTTATTCTCTTTGAAACGTTGTATTCCACCCAATTTACCACATACATATTCGCGTTCATGCGTCTTATTTATAGCGGGTAATCGTTTTCCTTCAAGATAGAATAAATACTTAGATGAGGATAATTTATCCATTAAGCACACACCTATATCTGGGGTATATTTTGATGACGCAGGCTGATTAGTAAATGAAAATCTAAGATTATCTATTATAAAATCTTTTGATTCTAAATTATTTAAGAATTCAGCCAATTTCGGATTTAATGTGTTCTCATTAGAGTAAAAAGGTATATTTGAGTTTTTCAGCCATTGTGGAAAATTACAAATTGTGTTATCAATATATTTAATCGTACGATAAACTATTTTTTGCCGATCCAATCTATATGTTCCTATTACGATATCATTAATTATATCACTAATCATAAAAAAGAATTTAAAAATTAACATCAAAAGATTCTGCTAAAGTTTCATCTGCATCTCTCAACGCAATAGATTTTAGCCAATATCTTAATTGTTTTGGTTTAATTAAAATAATAGTATCTTTCCCATATATTCTCAATACTCTTTTAATTAAGGCATTTCTACTATGCCAATTATCAATTAAATCAGAGAATGTTTGTTCTGATTGAATATACTCAAAACCTTTATTAAAATCTGTATACTTATATTCACAGGCAAAATAAGCATCCCCTTCATATATTTTGCTAAGGGAGTACTCTTTACCTTTTTCCTCATATATTGTATTGAGTGAGCAACAATATATTTTTGAGAATTCGTTTAGTTCATCTTGCATGCAATCATTATTAATGGAAGCTTTTTCTCCTAATTCAAAAGATGGTATTATATATTTGTTTATATCATCAATGATTATATTGTCGCTTAAATTCAATTTTATATTTTGAATTATAGGCAAGTTATAAAAATCTTTCAAGGAACTTGTATATATGGATCTATTTATACCTGAACGTCCACTTGTAGCAACAATGTAAAATCGAAAAATTTGATTATCTGTTTGGAATAATGAAATTAATTTCAATAATTCTTCTTTATAATCTTCTGTTGAATGAATTCCTATAATTTCATTTCTAAAAGTTAGGTAATCATCACGATACTCAATTGGTATATAATTTTTCCCTATTGTTTTCTTTATGAGAATATGAGGAGGCTTAAAGATTTCATTAGATGTAGGAATTGTTTCAAATTTACGTTCTTTTTCAATCTCTATCTTTTTTATTCCATCTTCTTTAAAGTATTTATCTATAACAAAATGTTTGTCATGAATATAGTTTTCTTTATCATCATAAGACCTATTTCCCAATTTATAACCTTGTCCAATACTCCATTTTTTTGATTCAACAAAAGATTTAACAATTACGCCGTTTGATAATGATTTCAATTTTTCTATTAAACGAAAAGCTCTAACTCCTCCGACGAGATCTGCTTTCCAAACAAAATCAATAGTCGATGCGATTATTTTAGGAACATAATGAAAATCATAATGATCAATTTCAAAATAATTTTTTTCCTTACTTGATTTCGTTCTTTTAACCGTTATGTGTAAGATATCTTTACTATTCGGAGAAATATTTTGAACGAACAATGCAGCGCAAGCCACTTTTGCAGTTTCAAACAAGACATTCCTTAAAAAGGTGAAGTCTATTATCTGTGGAATATTGTATTTTTCAAATAAACATTTTCTAAAAGCAAGCGTATTATTGTATAATAAAGGCCCAGAAGGCATTATTAAACATAATAATCCTTTTTCTTTTAATAATGTCATTGCCTTATCCAAGAACATTAAAGAATATTGATGATCCGGTATCTCACATGAGAATCCATTACCAATTTTATTTAACTTTGTTACATAATTTTCAAATTTGGATTTTAAAACACTTCCAAAGGGTGGATTTCCTATAACAAGATCAAATTTATTATTCCGTTCTTCTATTATAAAATCAAAGAAATCTTTCTTGATTATATTTAACTCCTTTAAATTATCAAATTTTAATTCTGTCCATATTTGTTTGGGAGTAAGCATAGAACAAATAGAGAGATTAAGACTAAAAATGCTTAATTCAGTAGCTTTATCATCTATATCAACACCATATATGTTTTCTATCAATATTTTTTTCAGGATATCAGGATTAGTATTTGCCAATATACCATTTTCAATATTCGCTATTCTCCAACGTTGAATCAAACGCTTGAATGCTGTTACTAAAAATATTCCTGAGCCACAACTTATATCTATCAATTTTACATTATAATCTAATTTGTCTTGTAATGGTAAACACTCATCAACCAAGAAATTAACCAAATAAGATGGTGTATATACAGCTCCTGTATCTCTTTTCTTTTCTATTTTATCTGTGACCTTTTTCTTTTCTTTAGGTAAAAATTCTTCATAAAAATTACTTATTAATTCTATAGGAATATATTTGAATGAGTATTCACTCCAAATAATTGTTTGAAGTTTATCTTCTAATTTCCCTTCTAAGAAACTATCAAGTACATTCAAATTTGCTTTTGATAATTCATTCTTTTGTTCTGTAGAAAGATAAAAAATACCTCCATTAAAATGTTCTGCTAACGCATCAAATAATTCTATAAACTTATTTTTCTTAATAGCCTCAATGAAAGTATCGCATCCTGTTTTTTCTAAAAAGAACTGCTGTGCTAAATTATTCCCATTATCGTCTACTCCATTTTCTTCAAGATATCGAACCAAAATAGAAAGAATTAATATGTGATCAGTAAGATCTGACGAAATATTACTTTGATTTTTAAAAAACGTTCTTACGCTTTTAATGCCATTAACCAATTTTTGATATGCCGTGTTACTATATAAGAAATGTTTTGATAGTTTATCTTCTTCCCAGAAACTACCAGAATTAAACAACTGAGATTTAAATAATTTAGCAGCACTATTCGCATCAGAAATACTATTTAAATCAATAGTCTTTATTGGACTATTTGAAATCTCTCCGTTTGATTTTTCTACTTTTATTGGTTGTCTACTATCATAAATTTGTATACTTGTCTTACCGATAATCATAAAAATCGGAATTTCAGATGCACTCCATATATTTCTATGAATTTCTGCATAATATCTTTTATCATGTAATTCTGATAAATTATCATATATGTATATCTGTGGTTGGGGCATTCTCTCTCCATCAAAGAAACGAAAATATACTGCTGTTACCTCAAAATTTCTAGCTTTATCCAGATCAATAGCTATTTTAGGATGAAGCGTATTACATGAATTTAAATCAGAAACGAAATAAACCGATGAATCATCTTGATTAAATTGGAAATCAAGATTTTGTAATATATTCTTTATTTGAGAATTAATATTATTCATATTGCAAAATTACTAAATTTATTCCATTGGTTTTATCATTGACTCAATAAATGTTATTTCATCTTCTGATAAATCATATTTTTTATATAATTCTTCATCAGTCCAAGATTTATATAATTTTTGTGTTGGAACAAAACAAAATTTATCTTTTGCAATGTTCTGAGTAAGTAATACTGTTGAAAGAAGGAATCTGAAGAATTTAGTTTTAATGTAACTCACAAGATTATCAGCTTCAGTTTCATTATCAAAGCATTTTACTAACAAATATGTCTCTGACGATATTTTTTCAGGAGGAAGAGTCATTACACGTGATAAGATCCGTTTTCTACCTTCATTGTCAGATTGTCCCGCATGTTCTGCACTTGTTTTTGATACAATGACTTTCCATTTATCAATTAAGTCTGTATTTTGATTTATGTCACTCCGAGACACATAAGTATATCCACGACTAGTAAATAGTTGAATACTATTATCAAATGGAACGTCTTTTCCATCAAAAAAACTCCTAAATCCAAAAGGATTGGAATTATAGATCCAAGAATCTAAGAATTCATCACTGTGTAAACGAACTTTTTCTATTATGGAAACTGCCTGTGATTGCCTAATAAATATTGAATAATCATTAAGGTTACGACTCACTGTATTTTTTTTATTATCTTTGTCAATGCTTGTTGTTGAACATATTCCTTTATTTGACTTATTCCACAAAAAATAACATACTCCACCTGCAATATCAACAGCTGGAAAACATGATCGAGAATCGGCAAAGTCATACAATTCTCTTATATGTTTATCTGTAAGCATCTCTGAACGAAACTCGTCTAATCCTCTGCCTCCGGAATACCATCTAGCTGGAATTATCATGGATAAGTAACTTGGGCTAATTGTTTTCGCAATTGATACAAATTTGTTATATATAGGTGTTGCGGCTGTATCTTTTCCACCTCCATCCATCACCTGATACGGTGGATTTCCCACTATTGCATTGAATTTCATATATTCGTCATTATTTACTTTCCAATAAGTTTTGCCGTTTCTTACCTTTTCGATAAACTGCTGTGACTTATTGGTTATTTGATTAATTAAATCTTCAAAATATCTCGTGTTTACTTTCGCATTGCGGAAACCGACAAGGGTTCTCTTGGTAATACTCTTTGCCATTTGTGTTTTGCAAATCACAAAGACATTATCTCTTACGGTCAAGTCCCATAAATCCAACTTCTGCTCTTGGCTCAGTTCGCTATCATATAGTGCTTCCTCGGCTGCCAGACGCGAACGATAAATGCTATATGTGACATAAAGAGGATACAGACCGGATTTCGAATTTATCTCCAATACTCTCGATTCAGGATTGAACACCTCTTTTGTTACTTCACCCTTGTCGATGTATTGTGGTTGTTCTATGATGTTAGTGTTTGTTTCATCATAGAATTTATAACCTCCAAGGCAATCGCCGAGGTGCATGTTTACAACCCGCCATGGTGTGAGCACGGTCTCTTTATCCGGATTGCGGAAAGTATTGAATATGGCGGTAATCCTTTCGATACGTTCTTCAACGCTTAGATTGTCGGCAGCCTTTGCCATTGAACGGATGCGTTTCCCGGCAGCGCTGAATATCTCCGGGTCATAATACTTCTTGGAGTTGTTAAATATCTGTTTGGTAATCCCCTTAGGCATAAATTCCATCCATGACTGTGGATCAATGAGACTGGTAAAATTGTCTATCGTAATTTCTTTATTCTCCTCGTTTAATTCTGCGCCATATATAAGTAGTGGCATACGGATTGAAATGCCTCGAAGTATGGAGATTGCATCCAGACGCTGTTTCTGCTTCTTAGCTCTTTCCTCTAAAAGTTTCTTTTCATTATCTGTAAGCTCTTTGCTTTTCCGTTTCTTATTGTTGGCATCTTCTGCTTGTTCATATTCCTCATTGGTGAAACCTTGGTTGTTGAGGTCAATATCATTTGATTTTGGCATGGCCTTAGTACTGCCCATAATACCTTTCAACTCCTTAAAATTGTCCAAGTCAACATCTGTCAGTTTCATCAGTTCGTCACTGTACAGATAGCCATCTTCAAAACCATTACGGACAACACGCTCAATATAGACTTTTTTCAGTTGCTCCAACATCTTAGGCACATCATAAGGTTTCATAACCGACCCTTCTACGGATATAATAGGACAGAAGTTGAGGAATTCGCCCATTATATCACGGTCTTTCTTAGATGTTTTTCCTGCTTTGGATGATATTTTTGCTGTCTCGGCTATCACCTTTAATGTACGGTCGGGCGCAAAGTCGAACACATAACATTCTTCTTTCATACGTCCGTTGATTGTAGCCGGTGTCTGAACGCGGAAGATGGTCTGCATATAGCTTGATGCAGATGTATTAAAAGAACCTGAAAGCATAAGAACGGCAGTCCAAGCAGGAACGCTTACGCCTGTAGTAAGTCGTCCGCATGAGAGTGTGATTGTATATGTATCTTCAGGGGTTGGTCCGATGGCATCTTCTACTGCTTTCAAAGCCTCTTTATTTTCTTCTTCCTCATCACCATCCCCGGCTACGTTTACAATCTGGAAATGTTGAAAAACATCATGTTTCTGCAACAAAGCACTTAATGCCTTTGCTTCTTTTACACCTGGGACCATCCATAAGGTATGGCGAAAATTATTGCGATATTCGTCATTCGAGAATGGATAACAGTTGCATTTGTCGTTCTTACTAAGTAGATTTAGAAATGCATATATGTCTCGTTCATGTATAAAAATACCATCTTCACTAACCCTAAAGAATTCGCGGAAGTTAAAGGCTACATCTTCGTCAACATAGTCGTGAAGAAGCCTACCGAGATCATAGGTATATATATTCAGACATGGTAATTGTTCATATGGGTTAGGGTCTCCAAAGTGCGTCTTGTCCCAATTCATTTTGGCCCGCTGCTCCATAACATAGTCCCATGTATAAATTTCCTCTTCTTTGAATTCATCAAACAGATTAAATGGTGTGCCAGACAGACGAAGAACCTTTGTTCTCTCTTTTGTAAGTTCTTTCATCACTGCCTTACCAAGTTCTGTTTGAGTCCCTTCATGAGCCTCATCCACTATGATGAAATCCCAAGGGGTGGCAAATACTTCCTGATCTTTATCAAAGTTACCACCAACCATCTCAGAACCTCTAAGGTCTTGGATTGAAGCAAAATAAACGTATTTATTACCCTTAGCAGCTCTACTTTCTAATGTATCAAATTTATCACCATTATTTTTTGAACCATAAGTAAAATTCTCTCTATCATAGAATATTTTTCCAAAATCCTCGAACCAGCCTTTATCTACGACAGGACGATGAGTGAGAATCAAAGTACGGCGGAACTCCAGATCTTTCACGACCTGTAGTGCGGAAAGTGTCTTACCAAAGCGCATCTTTGCATTCCAAAGCATCTGATTGCTTTTCTTGAATTGTTTTTTTGTCTTGTCTATTGCGTCCTGCTGTTCTGGACGGAATATTATCGGATCTTTATCATGTGATATTTCTGATACATTAAGGGAATCACGTCCTTCCTTTACGGCTGCAATTGCTTTTTTGGCTGTTTCTAGATCAGTATAAAACCACTCATTTGCCTTATTATCTTTATCAAATATTTTTTTCTTTATGCCAGACCGAATTAAAACTTCATGCACTTCCTTATCATTGAAAGAGCGCAATCCACCTTTATTATAAATGGTAATTTCTGTATAAAGTAAATCATAATTGATTCCGGCTGTCTGTGTGTATCCATTGATACGTTTTTTGGCTGCTGTATTAAGTGGCTTACTATTGGGAGCAAGTCCAAATACAGTCTCATCATCGCATGTGGTTTCGCCTATTTTAAGACAACCTTTGTGTGCATCATCGTTGATTCTGAATATATAAATCAACTTCAATTTTAAGGATGACGTGAATCTCATTAGTTTATTGTTTTATTAAGTCGATATATCTTATTTTTTTGCCTAAAATTCCTGTGTCTGGATCTTTAGCCCGCCAATCTTTAATCAGGCAATATATTCCGTTGTGCGTGCGGATGTTATCATTTTGACATCCATTACAGTATATCATCACCTTCTCTTTACCAAAAAGAGTATTCTCTGTCATTTCAACATTGTTATTGCAGCTGTCTGGCACAACTCCTTTAAGTCCGTCCATCTGCCATACATTCCAAGATATGATATACGCAATATATTTAATTGACTTGACAAGTGGCTTCTTTCCAAACTTATATTTATAATTATCGATAAATGTAAATAGCATTGCCTCACGTGCTAATAATAAATTGTCACCTTGCCATTCAAATGCGTAAATACTCTTATAAGCATCTTGCACTACTTGAAGCCATCTACCTGTATCATCAATATTTTCATTTATAACTCTAAGTTTCCTGTCTAGTAATCCAATGCGTCTTTCTATTGGTATTCGCTTACCTGTTGTAGTATCATATCTACTTACAATATATGGTGCTTCACCACAAGTTATTTCTAAACGGTTTTCACGTACATATTTTTTCCATGTATTATTACCTGTGAATTCAATTTTATCTTTATTTGCTATCCAAGAATGATTTCCTTCTTCGTCTATAAATTCTGTATTAAATACATTTTTCCGGCCAAACCATTCTTCATCAATAAGATTATTCTGACTATTACATATCCATGATGGGGTAAACACTTCTGCTTTGTCTCTTACACGCGCTGTTTGTTCTGTCTTTGATTTCTTTACACGTGGTTTAATAACATATCCATACTCACCTGTAATATTTTCAATGGCTATCTCATCTCCAGATTGGAATCCGGCACCTAAATTAGCATAGTTGTCTGTAGCCCAAAATATATTCTTCCTCGTAGTATGATCGAACAATAAAAGGCTCAGCAAATCTCGGTCAATCTTGAGTATATCGTTTTCTTTAACGTCAACTTCGTTTGTCATAGCGCAAAGATAGTTATTTTTTATAAAATCAACTCAATGATTATTACAAAATATTACTTAATATAACTATTTTCTTATTGTTATTATAGACTTTCTATATATTTAGTCACAAAAAGAGAGAATGGAAATTCAATCTAATCATTTTAGTTGGTTCGTATCATTGACATCATTATAACAATAATCGTAACTAAGCTCAATTTAATTAATTATAAAGTTATATTTTATTAAAATATATAACTTTAAAGTTTAAATTCAGAAATCGTATTATATTTATTACATATATTTGTATGAAAATGAAATAAAATGATTAAATCAGAAACAGAAGTTAAAAAATTTCTCGCGGAATTTGGAATTAAATTGGAAATATGGGGTATATTCTTTTTAAATAGAGATAAAAACATAGAAGCATTAAAAGAATTAGGCATAACTCCAAGTACAAGAAAAGATATAATAAAAGATATAAAGGATGTAGATTATGTGGAAACTCTGCCAACAGAAAATATCGGAGATATGTGGGTTTTTGGTAAAGATATTCATGAAAAAGCAATATACATAAAGATTGCTATCGGGCAACCTAATAATCAAACGATTTGTATATCTTTTCATGAGGCAGAACATAAAATAAAATATGCATTCAAATAATACTTCAAATATAATTAAGCAATATGGAAAAATATGTAGATATAAAAAGTCCTTTTACCGCAGGTAAAGTAAAAGAGATAAGTACTATCGAGACTCATGAATTTCGAAAGGAAACATATGATGTACATGTTCGTTATTATGTATGTGAGGATACCGGAGAAAAGTTTACCACGACTGAACAGGATGAACTCCTTTTCAATGATTTGTACTCTCAATACAGAGTGAGACATGGCATACCTTTTCAAGAGGATATAAAAAATATAAGACTGCATTATGGATTAAATTATCAACAGATTACCAAAATATTGGGATTCGGTGCTAACCAGTATGCTCAATATGAAAGGGGACAAATACCTTCAGAGTCTAATGGGAAAATGATATCGGCCATCCAAAACAAAAATATAATGCTCAATATCCTGAAAGAGAGCAAAGGAGAATTCTCTGTACAGGAATATAATAAAATAGTACAACTAGTAGAGAAAAGTAAAGATACTGATGAAGTAGATGAACTGCAAAATATTATTTATAGAAATACCAAACGTTCTATTTATAATGGATTTGGAACAATGAATATTAACAAGCTCACAGAAATGATAAAGTTCTTTATAAGTAAAGAAGGGTGTCTGTTCCCTACTAAGCTTAACAAGGAGTTATTTTATGCTGATTTTAGACATTACAAGCTGCATGGTATCTCTATAAGCGGGCTCAACTACAAAGCTATTCAATACGGACCAGTGCCTGTACATTATGATACAATATATGATAATATTGAAGGCATCAACAAAAATATAGTAATATCACATAATAATGAAAGCTCGTGTTTGACATGCGATAATTTTAAGATAGAAACGCTATCAGAAAGTGAAATTATGACATTAAATGATGTTATCAAAGTGATACAACCTATGACTACAGAGGAGATAGTAAATAATAGTCATAATGAAGATGCTTGGATAAACTACCATAATGAGAATAAAATAATTCCATATACTGAAGCTTTCAGTTTAAAATTATTTTCGTAAACTTTGTTTTTCTTCTTTGCGTTTTGCCTTCAGCCGACATCCAACTAACTCATATTGAGTGGATTCGGCTGAAGGCAAATTTATCTTATCAAATTTCAATACCTACCTAATTAGATAGTAAAAGCATTGATATTGACTTGTTTTCTCTTTTCTTTACAAGCTTTCGACCTAGGTCAAACGATCGTACGACCTAGGTGAAACGATCGTTCGACCTTGGTCGAAAGTTCGTAGAACATAGTTTTTGGAGCTTCATCTCTATCCTTCTGTATGGCTTTTACATAGCTTTTATAACTTTATCCGCAAGGCCTGGATTTAACGGTTTTTTGCTTTTTATTGGCAGGATATGACAGTACCTTTGCAGCCGAAATGAAAAATATTATCAGATTGGCGTACAAGATGCTGCATCGAACCAAGTTCGTGGCTGCACTCGAAGATCAAAACGTTCTGCTTCGAGACAAACTCAATCTTGTCGAAACCCAAAAGGAGGATGACGAGGAGAGTAAATATAGAAAGAGATCTAAAAATTATCTGCGACCGGTAAATGATATGGATGCTTTCGTAAAAGAACATTATGAGGTGAGACATAATGTTGTGACGGACGTATACGAATACCGTTATAAAGCTGACGGCAAGGAAGGACTTTTTAAAGTGGTGGACGAGAATGAACTTAACTCAGTGGCTATTGAGGTACAACACGCAGGCATTTTCACGCTCGACCGTTTCGTAAAACGTCTGTTTAAGTCTAACTTTGCTTATAAATATCATCCGGTTACTACTTATCTCAACAGCGTGAGGGGTATATGGGACGGCAAAGATCGTACAACGTCACTGCTACAGCGTATCAACATGTCGGATTATGCATTGAACATGGGACGCATATGGTTGCGTGCCATCGTGGCTCAATATCTGGGAATAGATAAGAGCCACGCCAACAGTGTGATGCTAATGCTAGTGTCTACGACTCAAGGCAAAAACAAAAGTACTTTTCTGCGTAAACTGCTGCCACCGGCTCTTCAGGATTATTATACAGACGACTTCTCGCTGAACATGAAAGGCAACGCACAACGTAAGATGGTGGAATTTGCAATAATAAATGTTGATGAATTTGATAAGGAAGATCCTAAGAAAATGCCGGCACTGAAAACTCTGATGCAGACGATGAAACCGAGCTTT
This sequence comes from Prevotella sp., assembly GCA_041907685.1. Classification (GTDB taxonomy): domain Bacteria; phylum Bacteroidota; class Bacteroidia; order Bacteroidales; family Bacteroidaceae; genus Prevotella. The sequence goes on from JAYRGU010000002.1 coordinate 35,375, forward strand.
ATTGGCGCTTATAAGAAGAATTTCAACCGTCTGCCGCGCATTGCTTCTTTTACAGGCACTAGCAACAAACGTGAATTGCTGACCGACCGCACAGGCAGTCGCAGATTTCTTATTCTGGAACCTGAGGGTAATATCAATACTGAGGGTATAGAATACGACCAACTATATGCACAACTTATATATGAGGTGGAACATGGTGAACAATATTACTTCGGTGCTAAAGAAGAAAAAGTGATGCAAGAGCATAACAAGGCTTATTACGTGCATGCTCCTATTGAGAATTTATTTTCTAATTTCTTCCGTAAGGCTAAAGAGGGTGAGAAAGGGATACGAATGACGGCAGAGACTATTTTGAAACATCTGAGCAAACATGATTCTAAGATTACGCGTGGAATATCGCCGTCTCAATTGGGCAGGCATCTACGAATTCTACAGATACCGGTACACCACTCTGCCACGCAAAACGAATATAGTGTAATCCCATTATAAAAATTTGCCTTCAGTCGAAACCATTAGCTATCAATGATTTAAGTCACGACTGAAGGCATTTTTGATTTTTATAATTCAATTAAATATTGTTGCCTGCCTTGAGATAAATGTATTGAGTACCTAATTTTTCTCTATGAATCTTGGGATATTCTTCTGTAGCAAGACTATCCAGAAGTTTACGGGCTTTATATTTAGTAATATTCAATTTTTCACGAAGAGTCTTATATGTTATGAAAGGATATTCTTTGAAGAGTTCACTTACAGCAAGGAGCAGTTGTGCACGAGTAACAGTATCAGAACGCATTACAGCATTTGACTCACCAAACGAAACATCTACAGAACGTACAGCATTTTTAAACTTAACATCAGGTGTAATATTCACGCCTTTCACTTCGATATAATGGGCTGTTATATTTTTGGGATCAGTAAAATGGTATGGTACGAGTTTCCCGTCTGAACCGCGTTTTTTCTTCAGTCCCAGCTTGAGAGACAATCTGCCTATACCTTTTATATTAATACTGCAGTTCTGAAGAAGAAGAGAAGGTAGCCGCTCAGCAAGTGCTGTAATAGTTTCCTCGAAATGTGCAGCCTGCAGTCCGGTATTTCTTACCAGATATTCACGGAGCGCTTCATGGCTCATATTTCCACCTGCCGTAACAGCTCTTACATGATATTCCTGATTGTCTCCTTCTTTCAAAGGATTTTTATTAATTGAGTAGTTTATTCTTCTCATCTTTTTATTAGTTTATAAAGTAAAATTATACACAAGTACATCGCAAAAACTATAATGCTTTAATAATTCATCATATTCTGTAATCTCAATATCTTTGCTAAATAGATACTTATATTTATAATTTTACACAAGAGATCAATTTCTGTATTTTCATTATTATTGATTTAAAATGAATAGCCCAAACTTACATACGGATAAATTAAAGCAGCGCGATCTACGCCATGTTCGCGTCTACCAAGATCATCATTTCTGCTTAATGCTATACCGGGATTAAAACCTGCCCGAAACATCAGTCCTTTTTCTGTTTGATATCTATAGCCAATATCAAAAAATAAAAAAGTTCCTGATTTATCATTTTCATATTCATGTGGATTATTTTTGTATACACAATGATATCGTCCAAAACTAAATCCACCTCCCAGCTCTAAGTGACTTTTATTTTTAAAAAATAAATAATTTAAACCTACAGGGATTGTAAATCCTGTGGTATGACTAGGATTACTATCGAAAAAGTCTTCAGAATGAGAATCTGTGAAAGCGAGTCCTACACGAAATCCCCAATTCGTATTTTCATTAAAACGGGCATCATAGTGAGCTCCAAAACCCGTAGAAGCACCTAAGAACTCCCCATAAACACATTCTCGGTCTTGCGCGCATACGAAACTATTTACTATAAAAAGCGCTATTAACACTAAACAGGAACGTCTCAGAAAATTATTTTTATATCTATTCATCGTCAATTTATATCATATATAATATATGTCATTTGTTACTCATCTAAAAATATATTTCTATACTCTAGATTATTATTTACAAGCAAAACATAATTACAGATATGCAAAATTATAAAAAATAAAGTAAAAAGACGACCTTTTTTGTAAAACATCTCTTTTATTAACACCTCTTACTATTAAATTATTCAAGGTGAATTAAAGCTCTAAACTTTTTCTGATTTTAGTCTAAACAAAAGGACTGCAATAGCACAAAAAAATAATATGAATAGGAATCGGGAATTGAATAAAATTAAGTAACTTTGCAGTCATAAATATTCGAATAATGGAAATATCTGAACTTTATCGTATTTTTCTGCAACACACTCAGATAACTACTGACAGTCGTGATTGCCCCAAGGGGTCTATGTTCTTCGCCTTAAAAGGAGAATCTTTTGATGGTAACGCGTTCGCCGATAAGGCTCTCGAACTGGGATGTGCTTATGTGGTGATAGATGAAAGACAGTTTGCCAAGGAGAATGACAACCGATATATCCTGGTGGATGACTGTCTGGCCACACTGCAGCAGTTGGCTAACTACCACAGAAAACAGTTGGGTACTAAAATTATCGGTGTTACCGGTACTAATGGTAAGACTACCACTAAGGAACTGATATCTACCGTACTCGGCGAGAAATATAATGTACTATATACTCTTGGTAACTTCAACAATCATATAGGTGTACCTAAGACGCTGTTGCGCCTCACTAAGGAGCATGATATAGCCGTCGTTGAAATGGGGGCAAATCACCCGGGTGAGATAAAAACGCTGGTGAATATTGTGGAGCCCGACTATGGTATAATAACAAATGTAGGTAAAGCACATCTTGAGGGTTTCGGATCTTTCGAGGGTGTGATAAAGACTAAGGGTGAGTTGTACGATTTTCTGCGTACAAAGGCAGGAAGTGTTGTATTCATCGACAATGAGAATGAGCATCTGGCTAAGATATCACACGATCTAAACCTGATAAAATACGGTACTGCCAATAGCGACAGTCTGTGTGCTAATGGCAAAGTGGTATCGTGTGCGCCTTTCCTCAACTTTGAGTGGAGGCATGGTGCAGATAAATGGCACGAGGTGCAGACCCATCTAATAGGAAGTTATAACATATATAATATGCTAGCTGCTGCTTGCATAGGCTTGTACTTTGATGTAACGCCCGAGCAGATAGACCATGCACTGGCCAACTATGTGCCGAGCAACAACCGTTCGCAGCTGACCGTAACGGCCCACAATAAACTGATTGTAGACACATATAATGCCAACCCTACAAGTATGAACGCTGCACTGAAGAACTTCAGAGATATGGATGTTGACCATAAGATGGCCATTCTGGGTGACATGCGCGAACTGGGTGATGTAAGTGCTGAGGAGCATCAGAAAGTTGTAGACTTCCTCAAAGACAACGGCATTGATAATGTATGGTTGGTCGGTGATGAATTCGGAAAGACGAACTGTGAATTCCGTAAATTCAAGAATGTGGATGATGTGAAAGCAGCTATCAAAGAGAAACAGCCTGAAGGGTATTATATACTGATAAAGGGCAGCAACGGCATAAAACTGTTCCAGTTGCCGGAACTGCTATAGTAAGGACACAAAAAAGCCGCTTCGTAATGAAAGCGGCTTTTTTGTGGTACCACCAGGAATCGAACCGGGGACACAAGGATTTTCAGTCCTTTGCTATCAAGGCTTCCAAAGACTTCGTCTTCGTAAGCAACCAACTGAACTATAGCGCTTTGTGCTATTATATTCCCATAAATTCAATCAATCATTATTTCCGGTTTAACTAGTGGTTTAACTTTTGGGTAAAAACAAGAGTAAATTAATAAATTGATGTTAGAACTCTTTGAACAAAATATTTCCTTTTCTGTATACAAATTTACGAAAAATATCGGATACATGCAAGTAAAGATGAGAGGTATTTCTATAGGTAAAAAATTAATTTGTCGGTTGATTATAGGTACTTTCTATTAATGGTTTCACAAGTAAATTTTTGTGGATTCCGGTTTCCCAATAACTCCGACTCGTGGGATAGTAGGAGACAGGTCATAGATGTTTAGATATAAATTAAAAAAATTACATACAATAAGCTTGTTGATTGTAAAAAAATGGCTATATTTGCATGCATTTGTTTATAGATGTAACATGTAAAGCGTTTTAGATAATATCCATTTCTAAAGTTTGGAAGCTTCACGCATTAAAGTCAATCGCTCACTCTATATACAATAATGGAGGTGGAGTTATCGTTTAACGTTGAGGCATTTCAATTTAAAGAATCCAAAGATCTAACGTCCTCCACGTTCAGTTCGTGAAATATCTGGTATCGTAGCTACCGGAAAATGTATTTTACTTAATATTGATTATGTTGTAGATACTGATCTATTGCAATACTATCTGAACGAATTTTGCTATAAATTCAACCGAAGATATTTCGGGGATAAACTTTTTGATAGACAGATCATTGCTGCTATCTCATATAGACCTGATTTTAAACACCGAATTTACAATCGGGAATAATGCGAATACTCATATTAAATTATATCTTATGAAAAAATCTATATTTATTATTATTGGACTGACTATTTTTTTAAATAGCTATTCTCAATTACCAAAAAATAGTTCGATAGTCCCCCAAGGGATGATTAATAAACTTAATGTGGATGCTTCAAAAGCAAGTCTTGATCTATATCTAATTTATACAGATCCAAGTGGTGAAATTGCTAAAGAAAAATTGAAATCTACTGAAAAATTATTACTTGATTTTGACGAATATATGAAATCACCAACAAGTTCTAATAAAATACTATTTAAGACTTATCAAAAAAGAATTGAAGCATTAATTCATAATATGAAATCTTTCTTTGATATAAATACATATCTTTATGAAAAGTTTCCAATTAAATTCATAAAATATAAAAATAATAGTCTTGCAGCACTATTTACTGGAATATGTTCATCGGATACTTATAATACCTTTAAATTAACATCTAGACAAAGAGCTTCAAAAGTAATTACATCAATGGTTTTACCTGTGATCAAGCTTTTTAACGGGTATTTTGATAGTGAAATAAAATATTATGGCGTTAGCGTTTGTTATACTTGTAAAGATTTTAGTAGCGAATCCGCTTCAACTTATGATGGTGAGGTCTTGTATTTTATAAGCCCAACGCAAATAATCAAGAAATTTAAAAATGGAGATATTACAGAAGATGAAATTGTCCAGAAATCAGATATATTTATCTATGATAACGAGTCTTTAGGTTTGAAAAAAGTGAAAATAACATTAGAATAAAGATGCAGTTTAAGCATTCAGTTAACTCCGTATTTCAAAATCCTTGAAGAATATCAAAAGTCTACAGATATTCTTCAAGGATTTTCATTATTTTTTCAAAGATATATTCAAAAACTCCTAAAACATTCGGAAACGGTTAGGAGATTTTCAGAGATATTTCGGGTCAGTTCATAATTTTGGGGATTTAACAATTTCTATGCATAAAGTTTAGCTACTCTGAAGAGGAAAAATCTGACATCATCTACTCCTCTGAATGTAGCCCTGAATCCCTTGAGCTTGGCATTAAAGGATTCCGCACTTGCATTAGTAAGTCTGTTGTCGAAGAAATTCAATATTCTTTCATAATGTTGTTTGAATGTATTTATAACGGTATTGAATTGTGGATATTTCAATTGTTCAACTTTATTGAACCACAATGCCAATTTCACTCTTGCAACATCATGACTTATTGGTGACGAAGATATTTTACCCAACTGCAATGTTAAGTAATAGAACTGCTTGATGTCATCGAACTGACAGAATAGAATTTCCGCTCTTTGCTTTTGGCTTTCCGTCCACTTATCAGGTGTCTTAAACAGCAGGTATCTGCTTCTGGCAAGAAGTTGTTTTAAGGTGTCCCCATTATCGAAGCGTTTGGCTTGGTATTCAAGATGCCCCTGCTTAGCCTTTTTCATTTCATCGTTCTCCAGTTCCATTACCTGCCATCTGTATTGTATGCGAAGATCCTGCAATGCCTCGCTCATAAGTTTCTGAACATGGAATCTGTCTATTATCTGTGTTGCATTTGGAAAGCATTTCTTAGCTATCTGGCACATACTGCCAGCCATGTCTAACGTTATGTTTCTGACCTTTCTGCGTCTGCTTTCCGGTATTTTCTTAAGGCGTTTATAGACTTCTTCCACCTTTGTGCCGCGTATCATGGCAACAAGTGTCCCTTTTTTGCCGTGGCCGTCCTTGTTCGTTATTATCGTATATAGTTCACCATTGCTGAATGCCGTCTCGTCTATGGAGATACTTTCACCAATATTATGGGTGAAATAAATGTAATCAGTGGAATGTGACATCTGAGCCCATGAGCGAAAGTCACTGAGATGTTCTTTGTAATAGTCTGTCAATGTAGAAGACTTCATGCGGCATAAATCGGCTAACGACTTAATATTCACTTCATGAGTGCCCAAGTATTTCTTTTAAAAAAGAACCGAACTCACTGGTTATATGGGTTCCGTCTGCAACTAGTTTCCAATTCCTACTGTAAGTACGGCCTGTCGTTTTGTCCTCCTAGCGTCCGCGTTTAATCTTAAAATATACAGTGTGGTCGCGGACAGGAAAGTCCGTTATCGTTATTTCAGGATAGAAGCCTTTCGAGACTAACGACAAAGACTTAAGTTCAGTGGGAATCTCAGACTTCTCTTGAAGATTAAACATATAATATTTACCCATATTTGAGTAATCGGTAAACTCAAAATAATCCAATATTCCTGATGGCAGAAACATCGACAGTATTTCCTTATAATCTATTGACTTTCTTTGCATGGCCCAAAGATAAGCATTTTTTTGAATTGTTAAATCCCCAATTTTACAAACTGGCCCGTAAAATGATGATATGGTTCTGCGACAGTGAAACAGGAATACTTAACAACCGTTCAATAGATATGTGAGCCATTGTTAAATGGCCCAAACATATGAACCACAAAAAAGCCGCTTCGTAATGAAAGCGGCTTTTTTGTGGTACCACCAGGAATCGAACCGGGGACACAAGGATTTTCAGTCCTTTGCTCTACCAACTGAGCTATGGCACCTTTGTTGTTTGCGGGTGCAAAGATATACCTTTTTTATCATTCTCGCAAATTTTTAGGCAATTTTCTTCTAAAAAATGCACGCGTTTCCGAAAATTGCTGTACCTTTGCAACACCAAAAAGAGCGGGATGTAGCGCAGTTGGTAGCGTACTACGTTCGGGACGTAGGGGTCGGGCGTTCGAATCGCCTCATCCCGACTTTACAAGATGCCAGGTTTCTGAATTTCAGCAGCTTGGCATCTTTGTTTTATAAATTTACATACTCTCAATATATTTTATCAGGGTGTCTAAAAAATTATTTACACAATTTACGCCCTATGCAGCAAAGAGAGAATCTGGTTCATTCATATCTTTTATTTTGACAAAGCAGAAGGCTCTTTAATGTGCAGGATACATAGGGTGAATATCAAGAGTTCTTGTAGTACATGATGGTGTTTTACCTGTAGGAATAATTTCCAAATTATCAAAATAAGGTGTACTTATTCGGTTCTGTTGCATTGGTGCCATTAGTCCTGCCATACCGTGTGGATACTGCGTATTGATACAGGATACGACCTCTCTACCGTCTACATATCCGATAATATTATTACCTTCAAAACGAAGTTTCAGGTTGTGCCATTGACATGCGGCAACACCATCAACTTTTTTACTTGCCATAATTCGTTCACCACCAACTTCTTTATCACTATTAGACGCTATAAGGGCCTGTTGTTCCGCATCTCCTACAAGTTCTTTTTTATCTAATTTTCCTCTGCTGATTACAAGACTGCAGTTACCTTTGTCGTCTAGTTTCACATAATATCCTTTTGGTATGACGCCATAGCCAGATCCAACATCGCACAAACGCCCCATCAGTGCAGCTTCGTCTTGTGGATTGAGGTATATATCAGCACTTATCTGGTAGTCACTCCAAGCTGAATCACCTATTATAGTGTAATAATTCCATTCCGGTGCCCAACTATTGGTATGTTCACCGACGACCTGCCTTAGGCACTGTCCTTTATGGTCGGGTCGTTCCGCAAGTTCAAAAGCACCAATTATGTCTGCGGTGTAATGAGGTAAGTATCCCCATTGTTCTGGATGGGTATATTCGTCGAAATTATCGAGATATGGTATTGGGAATGGCTCAGGTTTGGGAATATCAGCAAAAGAACCTTTCTGTTGACCTCTAACTGTAGATATAGAGTAAACACTGTTCGGTTGAAGTGTCAATGTATATTTTCCGCCTTTTGGAGTAATGTCGGCAAGTTGCACGAACTGCTCTTTTTCATTACTTCGCCACACACATAAGGGTTTCTTTGACAGTCCTTTTGTGATTTTCACATCCACCAGTTGATTAGCTTTTGCATCTTTGGTTTCGATGATCATACTATAGTCTTGCGTTGTAGGATTCTTCATAGTAATCATTGTTCCTCCATCATTAAGCTTTTTACATCCTTCGTCAAGATATTGCCAACCCACTTCAGTGAACTGTCCATAATGTGCATATCCCCACAATGCTTCACGTACTTCATAGTTACCACTCCATGGTTCACGAGCAAGCAGCATGGACGGGTCAAAACTGTATGGTTCCATCGGATATAAACTAGCTATATCATACCAATTAATGACTTTAGTGGCGCCACTGATTATATAATTTTTATTGAAGTCGGAAACAATAGTTATAAGACAATCGTATCCTTTACGATAAACATGTTCTTCTGTGTTCCATATAGGTTTACCCAGTTTCGCAGCCATAGCTTTCTGTTCGGGGGTGGCTTCTATTTCACTAAATGTATGAGCACTTATCACATCAACGGCATCAGCGAATGGTTTGTCATTTATCATTTCTTTTATGAAGTCAAGTTTAGACTTCCCCCAATTGTCGAATGCATGGAGTTTTACATTGCCAAATCCATTTTCATTCATCGTATTACGCAACATAATAGCAAAGTCACGACTCGAGCCTTTTTCGTTTCGACAACCTATGGCATCCATCTCCAGTCCATATACTGCACGAAGTCCGTTTAGCCATGATACATAATAATCAGCTGCATCTTGTGACCAGAAGTCACCATTTCCAACCCAACGTGGTGCGCTCCACGCTGTTCCATCAAGAGATAGTTTGGGATTGCGCTGTTTTGCCTCACGCATTATCCACCACGTGTATCCGCGCTGATAGTTATAGTCGCCCCGATAATGACTATGGCTTGGCATTGAACCTTGTGTGGAGTTGCCGTCTCCGGGAATTTCCACCAATAGTGCACTCACAGATGCGCCAAACATGGGTTTGTAAACCATATCTAGAATCTCGCTGCGCTGTTTTTCAGGATAATCTTTTAGTAATACAGATGTAGCTCCGCCACCATTTACTATACCTATACCGTCAAAGCGCTTGCCTGTATTCTCACCATTAATCTTAATGGTCTGTTGGGCTACTACACTTAATGCATTAAAAGTCAATAGCAAACAAGAAAAAATAGTTTTATTCATTTTGGATATTAGATTGAGTTGGTATTTAAAATTTGGGAATTCGCCTCATCCCGACTTTACAAGATGCCAGGTTTCTGAATTTCAGCAGCTTGGCATCTTTGTGTATAAATATCATGCGGTGATTTCTATAATTATTCTTTCAGGCCCACTTATACATGATTCATAATAGCCGTCGCCGGTAGTGCGCGGAGCTGAAAGAATTTCATACCCTTTATCATTTAATAGCGCAGTGATTTTATCAACTTGTTCAATGCTGCCTACCGAGAAACATACATGGTGCAGGCCTGCAGGATATTCGATTGTTTTCATTGCCTGCACTACACTATACCGGTGCATCAGTTCAAGACGGGAATCGTCTTCGAACTTTATAAAATAAGACCTGAAACCGGTCTTGTTATTCTTATACATCTTAGATGCCTTACCTCCAAAGAAGGTCTGAAAGAACTTCTTCATTCCCTTTAAGTCTTCAGCATATATTGCAACATGGTCTATTTTCATTTTTTATTGACTTTAGCAAATAATTTTTTACGTAAAAATGCTCGTACAGGTATGTCGTATAGCTTGTAAGCGGCATAAGCTGCCATTAGTGAGACTAGAAACACAGCGGTACAGACTACAATGTGCTGACTGAGTGTAGCATTAGGATGATTGCGTACCCATGCCACCTGCATGTATACAAATGGATAATGGGTTATATAAACAGGATAAGAAACCTCACCGAAGAATTTGCATACAGACATTGTTCGGTGGTCGGTAACTCGGCTGCCTGCTCCCATGGATACGATGAGAGGGAAAAATACCAAAATAGCAATACACTCGTATAAACCATTGAGCCACTCGGTAGAACCTGAACCTATGCGGGGCATAATCATAAGTAAGGCGATGAAGAGTGAGCACCACCAGAAACCACCACGTACGGTAATCAGTTTGCCGACACGGGATATAAGCAAACCGGCAAAGAAGGGGTAAAGCAGACGGGTAAGACCGATAAGTAGCTGATCGGGCGTAAGGCTCCAACCGCCTATTACGGTATATCTGGCATAGTCGCGAACAGAGAACAAATGAAATATATCTATGTTCAACGTAAGGTTAACAGTAAGAAGGGCGAATATCACTACGCATATCAGAAGGCCTAATTTAGAGAACTTGCGTATGAAGAGAGCGTATAGTATATTGGCTAAATACTCCCATTGCAACGACCAGACGGGTCCATTAAAAGGGTTTGTCTCTCCCCATCCACGGAAATCCAAAGAGCTTGGCATTGGGATTATAGTGCAGCACCACAGAAAATAGAGTAACAGCATAGTGCCAGACGTCTTATCGACAGATGAGAACTCCGGACTGCTGCTGAAATAGTACATACACAGGCCGAGGAACGTTCCAAATATGACCATTGGATGAAGACGAACAAGTCTGCGTTTGAAAAAATTGATTGTAGACATCCGATTCCATCGGTCGTCGTAGGCATAACCTATAACAAAACCTGAAAGTGCAAAGAAGAAATCTACGGCCAGATAGCCATGGTTTATGATCTGGGTGGCGGGACCATGAGAGTAGGTCTCAAAAAGATGGAAAGCAACCACCAATATGGCTGCCACGCCTCGTAAGCCATCTAGAATCTCATAACGGGGCTTAGACGCCAGGTATACATCATTCTTATCCATTTTGTATTATATTATTAGAGGTTTAAAGGATCTGCTAAATTGCGAGCTTAGAACTCTACGTATGGCTGCAGGCGCTCTATCTCGGAAGGCGGAAAGTCTTTAAGCAAGCGAAGATCTTGCAGACTGTGTATTGTACCGCGTAAACGGCGATAGTCTATAATATCTTTAGCCTGAAAAAAATTGATATACGGATGCCGCCTGAGCTGGCTCAACGTAAGTCTGTTGATATTTATCTTCTGTGTGCTGCCACTAGCCATCGTAAAATATTTCATGGATTCTTCGGGGAACCCGTCTATTTCTCTGAGCTGCTCTACTTTATAAAAGCCTCCCAACTGTTCCCGGTATCTCACTATGGCTCTGGCATAGCCACTGCCGATGCCGGGCACACGCTTCAGCGCATTGGTGTCTGATAGATTTAATGATATACATTCATGAGCTCTCAACTTGAGAGGATACTTGACGGTATCCCGTTGGAATGGCTCTTTTTTATAATTATCAGCCGTTCGGCTGTTGTCTGAATATATGTCTGCTGCGGGAGCATAATCCGGAGAGATACTTATATATGGGCGCATCTCACGATACTGTTTTACGGTGAGCCCATAAAGGCGGGCAAAATCTTCGGGACTTCTATAGATGCCGCCTGCTGCCCTGTACTTATAGATGTTGCGTACCTGCCATGGTCTGAGGCCCAGTCTGAGAAGAGCGGTACTGTCGGCGGTATTGGGGTCGAATGTAAACAATTCGGCACGTTTGCCATCCACATAGTAATATCCTTTGCTATCGGCGGATGATTGCGTTTTAGAATCGTGAGATAATGATGAAGGGGAATTATCGGCCGTTTTATCGTTGCGGCCTCCCACTAAGAAGATTATCAATAAAGAGACTACCACTACTGATAGAAATACCAGTATCACCTTACGATCGGACTTCTGTAAATAAAAGAATTCTTTAAGAAACATAAATATACTAGATAATGCCGAACTGATTTAGAAAGATCATCAATATCAATATAGGGCATACATATTTTGCACAGAACACAAACACATGGAATAGCTTGCCACGCAATGTGCCCCAGTTGGTGAATTCGTCTCTCACCACTTTATGAGATATATACCATCCTACCATTATGCAGGTACAGAACCCACCCAATGGAAGTAATACCTGGGCTGTTATAAAATCGCAGCAGTCGAGAAGCGACTTTCCGCATATCATTAAACCGCTAGATGATGATACCGACAGCGAGCACAGCACAGCTACTATGCAGCAGACTATTGTAACGATCCAGGCCGCCCCCTTACGGGATAGATGCATCTCTTCGTGTATAAATGCCGTACCAATCTCATGCATTGAGATTGTGGATGTGAGTGCAGCCAAAGCCAGCAATGAATAGAATAATACAGAGATTATATAACCTATCATCGGAACGGCATGAAATGCCTGGAGAAATACGCGTGGCAGGGTAATGAAGATAAGTGACGGACCGGAATCGGGACTCACACCGATAGAGAAGGCAGCAGGGAATATCATCAGTCCGGCAAAGATGGCAACCAGTGTATCAATCAAGGCTATCTGTGTGGCCGACTTGAGTAAGTTGATATGCTTATTGAAGTATGATGCGTATGTACAAAGGCACCCTGTACCGAGACTCAAGGAGAAGAAGGCCTGACCCAATGCGCCCAAAACCACGCTGTGGTCTACCTTAGAAAAGTCGGGATTAAACAGGAAGTCTATTCCTTTCATCGCATTTGGCAATGAGCATGATGCTATTATGATAACGATCAATAGGATAAAAAGAGCCGGCATCATCAGTTTGGATGCTTTTTCAATGCCTTTATCCACGCCATGAGCAACAATGATATGGGTAAGTAATATGAATAATACGGCCCAAACCGCCGGTTTAATGGGATTGGTTGAGAATGTATTAAAATAGTTTACTATATAATTGGCGTCTCCATTAAGGTTACCTAATAGTGAAGCCATAAGATATTGGAGGCACCAGCCTGCCACAACCGAATAAAAGCCCAATATGATAGTGGATGTGATTACGCCTACATATCCCATTATCGAAAATGGTGTACCCTTACCCATAGTGAGGTATGCCCTGGCTGCATTTGAGGATGAATGGCGACCAATGATAAACTCGCATACCATGCCCGGTATACCGAGAAATATTACACAGCCTATATATATCAATATGAATGCAGCACCCCCATTATGGCCCGTCATATATGGAAAACGCCATATATTACCAAGACCTACTGCAGAACCTGCTGTTGCTAATATCACACCTAACTTACTACCGAAATTTACTCTGTTACTCTGAGCCATGAAAATATTTTTAAATCAAACCAAACTGGTGAAAGAATATCAATAATATACAAATTGGACACACATATTTTATACAGAAAAGATACATGTGAAAAAACTTACCTCGCAATGTGCCCCAGTTGGTGAACTCGTCTCTAACCAGCTTATGGGGAAGGTACCAGCCTACAAAAAGACATGTTAAGAATCCACATATCGGCAGAAAGAGCTGGCCCGTAACAAAATCGAATATATCAAATAATGATTTACCAAACATGCTCAGCCCACTCCACTTACCTAATGACAATGAACAAATAGCACCTATTACAGAACATGATATTGTGACGATTAAAGCGGCTTTTTTACGTGTAAGGTGCATCTCCTCGCTCAAGAAAGATGTGCATACCTCATGTAATGATATCAACGAGGTAAGAGCGGCAAGCGCCAGAAGGGCATAAAACAAGAGTGAGATAATATATCCTACTACAGGTATGCCCGAGAATGCCTGTTGGAAAACATTGGGTAAGGTTATGAATATAAGAGATGGACCTGAATCGGGATTTATACCTACCGAAAACGCTGCAGGGAAAATCATCAAGCCTGCCAATACTGCGACAACGGTATCTATAACCGAGATTTGCACTGCTGCCTTAGACATATTGGTCTGTCTGCTAAAGTACGAAGCGTACGTACAAAGACAACCCATACCAAGACTTAAAGAATAAAAAGACTGACCCAAGGCACCCAGAAAAACATCGCTATTTACTTTGCTGAAGTCAGGATTGAACAAGAATGAGATGCCTTTGCCTGCATTAGGTAACATGCATGATGCTATTACTATTATTAATAGGATAAAAAATAATGCAGGCATCATCAACTTTGAAGCTTTCTCGATGCCATCCTCAATACCGTGAACAACGATAAAATGGGTTATAAAAAGGAATAACACAGCCCAGAAAATAGGTTTGAAGGGATGCTGCTCGAATGCTGCAAAATATGTCGAGAAGTAAGCAGGATCCCCATTAAGATGGCCTAACATGGATGCATACATGTACTGTAGGCACCAACCTGAAACTACGGCATAATAACTTGTTATAAGGAAACCGGTAAGTACACTGACATAGCCAACCACCATCCATGGTGTGCCGTTAGACAGTTTTCGATATGCCCGTGCCGTATTTGATGCTGCATGGCGACCTATTATAAACTCGCTTATCATAACAGGAATGCCTAATAACAACACACAACCAATGTAAACTATAATAAAGGCGGCACCTCCATTGTGCCCCGTCATATATGGAAAACGCCAGACATTACCAAGCCCCACAGCCGAACCTGCGGATGCTAAAATAACCCCTAACTTACTACCGAAATTAGCTCTTTCTACCTGCGCCATACTCTTTTATAGATTGTTTTTATATTGTTTTTTTATTTTTTTGTATGTAAAATTGATGCAAAATTATAAAAAATATCCTACTTTTGCATCAAAATAGAAGAAAAAGTGTATTATTTATTTCATTTATTAAGAAGATACCCTATATCCGTAATACTTTTTATGGTAATATGGTATCTATGTTTCTTTACACCGCCAAAGACACCTTTGGATAATATATCATTCATCGACAAATGGGTGCATATCACGATGTATGGAGGAACTTGTAGTGTATTGTGGCTGGAGTATCTACATTGGCACAAAAAACTAAATAGCAGGAAATTAATATCTCTTGCTATTATAGCACCAATCCTGATGAGTGGATTGATTGAGATTCTTCAAGAATACTGCACCAATGGCAGGCGCGACGGTGACTGGCTAGACTTTGCGGCTAACTCTGTCGGCGTGATTCTGGCAACAGGAATAGGTCTTCTGGTGGCAAAGTGGCGCGCCAGACGCTAAAAGGCATCTTTTGTAAATTTGAATTATAGAAGCGTTTGTCTCCTGTAACTTCCCGGCCGATGAAATCAGGTTTTTCGTATGGTTCTGCTTCGTATTCGAGTTCTACCTCAGCCATAACAAGACCTTCGTTGTCTCCATAAAACTCGTCAACCTCGAAGGTATGTTTACCGCTCTTAACAAGATAACGTGTCTTGTCTATTATTCCAGGTTCGCATAACTGCATAAGGTGTTCACCCTCATCCATAGTAATCTCTTTCTCAAATTCATATCTGGACAGTCCTTTCTGGTCAGACGGGCCTTTTATGGTAAGAAAAGCTTTCTGATCACGTATCCTAATACGAACGGTACGGCCCGAAGTACTACAAATATAGCCCTGCTTGATACGACTGCTTGAGAAAGATTCTGATTTGAAGTCTTCGCTCTTTACAAGAAATTTGCGTTCTATCTCAATGCCCTTCATTACATCTTTGTAATATAGTATATAAGATATACCACCGCGAGTACTATTAATGCTCCGAAAATCCAATTAACTAGTTTCTTGGCTTGTTTCTCCTGGCGTGCTTCTTTCTGAGCACGGTGCAATTTACTTTTTTCGCTCATAATCGTATTACATTTTTTAAAGGTTATTCTTCATCATTGACAGGGAACTCCATAAGGTAAGCCTTGATAAAATCGTCGATTTTTCCATTCATCACACCGTCTACATCTGTTGTCTGATAGTTGGTACGGTGATCTTTCACACGACGGTCGTCAAAGACATAACTACGTATCTGACTTCCCCATTCTATCTTTTTCTTTCCTGCCTCTATCTTGGCCATAGCCTCAAGACGCTTTTTCATTGCACGGTCGTAAAGCTGCGACTTCAACAATCGCATTGCATTATTTCTATTTTCTAGCTGTTTACGACTCTCTGTATTTTCAATAAGTATTTCTTCTTCCTCTCCAGTGTCAGGATCTGTATACTGGTATCGCAGACGCACACCTGTTTCTACCTTATTGACATTCTGCCCACCGGCTCCACCTGACCGGAACAAGTCCCAACTAACTTTGGCCGGATCTACATAAACCTCTATTGTATCATCAACCAAAGGAGTGACAAAAACACTTGCGAAACTAGTCATTCGTTTGCCTTGTGCATTAAAAGGAGATACACGTACAAGGCGATGAACACCGCTTTCACTTTTTAGGTATCCATAAGCATAATCTCCACCCTCAATCTCCATGGTTACACTCTTAATTCCGGCTTCGTCCCCATCCTGAAGGTTACTGATTGTAACTTTATGACCATGAGCTTCGGCCCAACGCATATACATACGCATAAGCATCTGCGCCCAATCCTGACTTTCAGTTCCACCGGCACCACTGTTTATCTTAAGAATACAATCCATCGGGTCTTCTTTCTGGCGAAGCATATTCATAAGTTCAAGGTCTTCTATTGCCTTTATAGCTCTGGCATAATCAGCATCAACCTCTTCTTCTGTTACCATTTCATCGTGAAAGAAATCAAAAGCGAGTTGCAATTCATCTGCCAAACGACGAACATCTCCATAACCATCAACCCACTTCTTTATCCCTTTTACCTTTTTCATCTGTTCCTCGGCAGACTTAGGATCATTCCAGAAATCAGGAGCCTGAGTACGGAGACTTTCCTCTTCGTATTCAACGCGTTTTTTATCTATATCAAGATAATGATCTAACGCGTCAGCACGTTCAAGCACATCTTTCAGTTGGTCGCTAGTTATCATTCTACGTACATTTTATCGATTTCATCGGCATAATTCTTATTTATTACGCCACGTTTCAATTTAAGTGTATTGGTAAGTTCGTTCTTTTCCATACTAAAATGATGAGGTAATAAAGTAAAACGCTTTATCTGCTCATAATGTGCCAATGACTGTTGCAAAGTTTCAAGGCGCTCCGTCATCATAGTACATACTTTGGCATTTGAACACAGGTCTTCACGGCTGTCAAACTTAACGCCATTTTCTCTAGCCCATTCTTCAAGCAAACGATACTCTGGTATGATAAGAGCTGATACAAATTTACGCTGATCGGCTACGACGGCAATCTGATCGACGAACTTATCAACTAACATCTTGGATTCTATCATCTGCGGTGCTATATATTTGCCATTGGATGTCTTAAACAAATCTTTGATACGCTCTTTAAGATACAACTCGCCATCGAGCATATATCCAGAATCGCCTGTGCGGAAATAGCCATCTTCATCGAAAGCCATTTTGGTAAGGTCTTCTTTCTTATAATATCCTGGAGTAATCGTAGGACCCTTAAGCAGGATTTCTCCCTGTTCTGAGATTTTTATATCAAGACCTTCTATAGGGCGGCCTACTGAACCTACGGTATAAACATCGTCAAGATGGTCGCAAGACACGGTGGCCAAGCTCTCTGTCAAACCATAGCCAACGACCATATTTATTCCGATAGAATGGACAAATTCTTCTACTTCGGGCGATACAGTAGCACCAGCTGTAGGGAATATGTTGGCATTTTCCAATCCCAATTCTTTGCGGATAAGACTGAATACTGTATTGTTTATTATCTTATATTTCAAGCTGAGAGCTATCGACGGATGTTTCTTTCGGCTAAGACATTCGATATTATGCTTGCGCCCTATCTTCAATGCGCTCAAAAATATCTTTCGCTGTATTGGATTTGCTCTGTCTATCTGATCTTTTACGCCTACATAGACTTTCTCCCAGAAACGTGGAACAGAGCACATACTTGTAGGATGTGTCTCACGCATTGACTGCTGAACATCACGAGGATTGGTATTAACGATAAGTGTGGCTCCTTCGCTAAGACAAAGTGCAGTCCAACCTTTTTCAAAAACATGTGTGTAAGGCAAGAAGTTCATTATTCTATCCTTGTCTGTAACAGGTACGCACTTATTATTGGCCACCAAGGCTGCATAATACTGACCGTAGGTCAAGATCACGCCCTTGCTTGCGCCCGTAGTTCCGCTGGTATAAAGGATATTGGCAATGTCATCAAAGCTGGCTTGCTTATAAAGAGATTCTACCTCTGACTGACGTGGAAGATTCTCGCCTAACTTTAAAAAGTCATCAAAATAAAGTGCATTTGGATCGTGTGTGCTTATACGTACATTACGGTCGTAAATAATTATACGTTCCATCTGTGGACAAAGCGCAAATATACGGTGAGCCTTGTCGTATTGCTCTTGTTCTCCTACAAAAATAAATCTGATCTGTGCATCATTAACCATGTATTGTATCTGTTCCTCGCTGGTAGTAGCGTATAAAGGAACGGTTACTGCACGGATACCCCATGCTCCAAAGTCTGTATAAACGTATTGAACTGTATTTTGAGAGAAAATTCCGATATTCTCTTGTACCTTTACTCCAAGATTGAGTAATGAATTGGAAACTTGTTTTACTGTTTTGGAAAAAGTATTCCAACTTACTGACTTCCACTGCGAACCGCCGAAGTCTTTATAAATTAAGGCTTCACGTTCGCCATATTTTTTAGCCTGATCGTGAATAAGTACCGAAAGGTGGCTGTTAGTCTGCATATGCATTAATATTTATTAATGCAAAGATAGCACAAGTTGGGCGTAATACAAAATAAAAAAGGAAGTTTCTTAATTTTTTGCAATTGTATATGTGATGTTTTAGATTAATTTGGTATCTTTGCTATCGTTATGGATTATAAAGAATATACCAACGATGCAATAAAAATGCTAAAAGCATTAATTTCCACGCCTTCAATAAGCAGAGACGAGGAGAAGGCGGCGAATGTCTTTACCCAATTTATCCGGGAATGGGGATTTGAGTATAAAAGGGAAGCGAACAACATCTGGATCGTATCTGATGATTTCGACGATGAAAAGCCAACTTTACTACTAAATGCCCATATTGATACGGTAAAACCTGTTGACTCGTGGACGAGATCTCCATTCGTTCCTGATACTGATGGTGATATCCTTTATGGTCTGGGAAGTAATGACTGTGGCGGTGGATTGGTATCTTTGCTACAGGTTTTCAGAATAATAACATCGAAGAAGCAAAAATATAACACAATATTTCTGGCCTCAGCCGAAGAAGAGGTTTCAGGAGTTAACGGTATAAGCAGGGTTATTCCCCTTTTGCCCAAGATTGATGTAGCTATTGTGGGTGAGCCGACAGGCATGCAGCCGGCTATTGCAGAAAAAGGCCTTATGGTCCTAGACGTAACAGCTAAAGGAAAATCAGGGCATGCAGCTAGAAACGAAGGGATAAATGCCATATATGAATCTCTTGATGATCTGATATGGTTCCGCGACTATAAGTTCGATAAAATCAGTGATTTTTTAGGTCCTACGCAAATGAAAGTTACTGTAATAAACGCAGGGACACAACATAATGTAGTACCAGACAAGTGTTGCTTTATAGTCGATGTTAGGACTAACGAATTTTATGACAATGAATCTGTATACAAATTCATTTGCAAAAATATAAAGAGCGAAGTTAAAGCAAGGTCTTTCAGACTGAACTCGTCTAATATTGATATCAAGAACCCACTAATTCAGCGGGCTATAGATATGGGTATGAAACCTTTTGGTTCACCTACTTTGTCTGATCAAGCTCTTATGCCATTCCCGTCTTTTAAACTTGGCCCCGGTGAATCATGCAGATCGCATTCTGCCGATGAATTCATCAAAATCAGTGAGATTGATCAAGCAATAAAGACTTATTCTGATTTATTAAATGGGACTGTGATATAAGATCACAGCCCTCTTTTTATCTTCCCAACCAAGATTCCGGATTTATTTTTGCAGTCTCTTTACGCAATTGGAATTGCAGAATATTATCTGCTCCAACAGAACCAAGAACCTGACGTGTTCCCACACTTTGACCGCGATGAACGCAGACTGACGACAGATTACAATATACAGAGATGTAATCTCCATGCCGCACCATCACAACCATTGTACCTCCAAAACTGAACACAGCACTAACTTCTCCATTATATATGGAACGAGCATGCGCTCCCGGCTGTCCCAAGATGTTTATACCTTTATTGTCAAGTGTAACATTCTTAAGACCTTCTACATTATATTGTCCGAAATGACTTACTATTCGATATGAACCAGTAATAGGCATAGGCAATCTGCCCCTATTGCTCTCAAATCCACCACTAAGACGGCGATCTACGCTATTGAGCATCGGTTCTTCGGCCGACTTCTTAGCTGCTGCTACTTCTCTTGCAGCTGTTCTTCTATCATTCTCGGCCTGGCGTTCTGCATTCTTACGATCAGCAACAGCCTGACGCTCTGCAGCATCTGCTGCTGCTTTTTCGGCAGCGCTCTTTTGAGCTGCAGCACGGGCAGCAACTCTTGCTCTTTCTTCGGCAGCCTTAGCCGCAGCGATTTTGCGTTCATTCTCACGCGCAGCCATCTCTGCCTGAGCTTTCTTCTTAGCAAGTTCTGCAGCTCGCTGGCGTCTGGCCTGAGCATCTGCACGAGCTTTAGACTCTGCGGCAGCACGAGCTCTTGCCTTAGCTACCTCTTGAGCAATAAGACGATCTATCTGAGAGTTTAATGCTGCATCTTTTTTACGCTGCTGAGCCAAAATAGTCTGTATCGTCTTTTGCTGGGTTTGCAGTGTACTTACCACTTGTTGTTGTTCGGTCTTCTTGCCCTGCAGCTTAAGATGTTCTACTTGTCCTTTATGAAGCACAACTTTCTTAATCCCTTTGACATGAAAGAGTTGAGCCTGTTTTGCATCTATCTGTCGCTGTTTGCTCTTGACCATCTCACCTTGAGCCCGCTGATATGAAGCATATTCGCGGACAAATCTCATGCGGCGGTACATCTGAGCAAAGTTTTTAGCGCTGAAGATGAACATCATCTGATCTTGTATAGAACGATTGTTATACAGATAGCGCATAGATTTAATATACTTCTGTTTGCGGTCTTTAAGCTCTGCTTTAAGAACAGCCAGCTGATCGTTAAGATTATCTATATTGCCATTGATATGAATGATATCATTCTGAATGGTATCTATAGAACGACGACGCTGCTCTATCTCACTATTAATCAACATAAGATTCTGAAGGCGCTCCTTAACATCACGCTGATTAGAATTAAGACGTTGTTCTTGCAAACGAATGTCTCTCTGAATCTTCTGACGCTGACTTTGCAAACCTTTTATAGTAAGATTACTGTAATTTGTAGCTTTACCTTTTTTACGAGTCTTTTTCGCCGTAACAGTTGTACGACTCTTCTGCCTTACGGGTTTTCTGCTCTGAGCGTAAGGACTGGTAATAAAAGAAAATAGTAATATTAGAAGTATATAAAATCGTTTCATTATAATGCCATAAACCTCCTAAGAATATCATTAACAGTTACTTCGGTATACTTGCTTGACACAGTTGTACGTGGTTCCCATTCGCTATCGTGACCAACATAATTAAGAATGAGATTTATTTTTACTTCTTTGTTTGCTGTAGTAAAATCTATTTTCATATCAGTTGGGAATGTTTTATTCTCTACCGGTTTGAACTCACGATAATCCCAGTTAAGTTGGGTCTGGCCATGTAACTTATCCTTATAGAGAATGTTGGCCATATTAAGTTGACCGCTGTTATTGTCGGCTAACCATTTATAGTTCATTTTATCTCTTGAGAGTGTTATTATTGTATTTCCAGCATCCACAGAGGTAGTAAAATCTTTCAGAATCTCATCTGTTATCTTAGTTTTGCCCGGTTCAAAGAGTTCGTTCCAGAACAAAGCTTGAAGAGAATAAAAATTCAACCCACTATTGCGTAAGAAATCAAGTTGGTCGTAAGTAGCCTTTATATACTGTTTGTTAATACGGTCTACGATCAAAACATAATCTTTTGTGAATTCAAGACGTCCAGCCTCAACAAAACCGAACATCATCAACTGGAGACGAATGACATCATCTCGTTTCATCTTAAGATTTCCGGTTAGAGTCATATTCTGAGCACCTACTTCTATCTGAAATTTAACTTTAGAAGTAATAAACTTAGAGTACATGGCGTTATCAGATACTTTCTGCAAGACCTTCTGCTGTTCTATGTTTTCTATTTTGACAGGCTTTTCAGTATTGACCAAGGTCTTCTTTGCTGCACATGATGAGAGCAACAAAGGCAAAATCAATAGTACTATTTTAAAAAAAGATACAGGCTTCATTTTTCCAAATATTTTTTTAGTTTGATTTTTTTGAATAATAATGTATTTGATTTATCTGCTGTCTTTGCAGATTGGTTCCAATAGTTAAGGGCTTGTTTGACATCGCCATTCTTTATATATATGTCGCCGGCATGTTCGAGTATGACATTACTTTTAGTACTGTCGTTCAATACAGCCTGATCAATATATATCTTTGATTCGGCATAACGTTTCTGCATAAATAATATCCACGCATAGGTATCTAGGTAGGTACTATTCTTAGGCTCAGCCTTGACAGTCTTAAAGCTCATTTGTTCGGCCTTATCCAAATTCAAGCCTTTCTCACTCAAAAAATAGGCATAATTGTTCAAGCATGGTGCATTATCATCTTTCCATTGAAGGCATGAATCGTATGCTGCAAATGCTGCTTTCTGGTCTCCCTTTGCATGCAATATATCACCCATAAGTCCATAATAATCTGAAATAATGGAAGGGTCACTCTGTTCATTTATGGCGCTTGTTCCTTTCTTAAAAATCTCCAACGCATTATCTAAGTCATTATTAAGATAATATGCCATCCCCAAATAATAAAAAAAGGCCATTTCATCCGGATTATACTCTAAAGCAGGCTTACAAAGTTCTATAACCTGATTATAGTTTTTCTTTTCCCATGCATACAGTATCAATTGAAGTCTGTTAGCTGAATTATCAGGAGCCATATCAAGAACTTTATTAAGTACAACGGCAATACTATCTTTAGGCATCTTCTTTGCGTTCATATATACGCCACATAATATATACATGTTAGGATCCGTCTGTTTTTCTTTGAATATATCCTTGAAAAGATTCAATATTTGAGTACTATCACCACCTTTTTGTTCATTATCAGTTACAGCCTGTTTCATCAAATCCAACTTCTCGCTATCATCAGTATTATTATTTACCAATAGTTTCTTTAGCTGATTATTGGCTAAAGAGTCTTGATCGCTATTTTTATAATATGAAAGCATTGACATCTGTGCCATAGTATTATCCGGCTCTTGTTTTAACACGCGTGCATATGTAGCTAAAGCTTCTTTTGGGAAGCCATTCTCCATCTGCCAATCACCTTCGATCACCCTGTAATTCAAATCGTTGGGGTGAGACTCAGCCAACTGACGTATAACGCTAAGTGCTTCTTTCTTTTTTCCTTGTAAAGAATATATCTGAACTTTTGCCATCAAAAGTTTCTCATTAACGCCTGCTACATTCTCTAAACGCTCTATTGTATTAATGACATTGTTATAATCAGTCTTCTGGTTATACAGTTGCAATAATATCTCAAGAACATCAGAACGGTCTTTATTGGTACTGTACAATTTTTCATACGCAGATATTGCCTTATCGTATTTTGCTGCATGAGTATAAAATTGTGCCAATATCTCTTCATAATAGCTATTCGAAGGATCGTAAGTAGCTGCTTTTTCAAAATTTAATAACGCCAGTGAATCTTGTTTAATCTGAGCATAAAGCTGGGCCTTCTTGTAATAGACATTTGCTGATGTGGAATCGATATCCTTACAATGGTCTAACAAGTCGAATGCTCCGGCAAAGTTCTCTTTCTGTTCTTGATTTTCCGCCTCAAAAAGAAAATAATTAAACCGCAACCTGGAATTATGGGATAGATTA
The DNA here is from genome assembly GCA_041907685.1 of Prevotella sp. Taxonomy (GTDB): domain Bacteria; phylum Bacteroidota; class Bacteroidia; order Bacteroidales; family Bacteroidaceae; genus Prevotella. Next base: position 59,611 of record JAYRGU010000002.1, read on the forward strand.
TCTGCAACAGGTATGTTTACATTATCAACAACCGTTTTTACTAACCGCATTTTCTGCACAGAACAGGCAGATACCACTGTAAGTAATGTAATAGCAGTAGCACTTAACAATATATATTTGCAGATATTCTTCATTAGACTTTTTATTTCACCCCGGTATGACCATATCCACCTTCTCCACGTTCTGTCTCGTCCAGCTCTTCAACAGCAATGAATTGTGCATTTTCGTGTCTCGCAATAATCATCTGAGCTATTCGTTCGCCATCATTAACAACAAATTCATCTGATGAGAAATTAATAAGGAGGACCATTATCTCTCCACGATAATCTGCATCTACAGTGCCTGGAGTATTTAAGACTGTTATTCCATGTTTTAAGGCAAGACCACTTCTCGGTCTGATTTGAGCCTCATATCCAACAGGTAAAGCTATATGCAGACCAGTAGGTATCAATTTGCGTTCCATAGGTTTCAATACAATTGAGGAATCCAAATTAGCACGCAAATCCATGCCGGCACTCTGTGGCGTAGCATAAGCCGGTAAAGGCTGATGACCTTTATTTACAACTTCTATTTTAATCATCTGATTTCTTTTATATATTTTAGATGCAAAAATAAGTAATAATATTCACATATTTGAATTTTTCAGTTTAAAAAGTAAGAAAATACCAAAATTTGCATTATATTTGTAGCATTATGATGAATTGGGAAAGATTAATTTCGAATAAAAGGTTGGGGCAAGAGCACCGACATATGGAAAGACATGACGATCGTACTGAGTTTCGCCGTGATTATGATAGACTGATATTTTCTGCTCCATTTAGACGTCTTCAGAATAAGACACAGGTTTTTCCTCTACCTGGGAGTGTTTTTGTGCATAATAGACTAACTCATAGTCTTGAAGTAGCAAGTGTGGGGATGTCACTTGGAACTGATGCATCACAAAAGATATTAGCCTTGCATCCGGAGCTCAGTTCGACACACTTAGGCGAGATAGGTTCTATCGTTTCTGCTGCATGCCTTGCACATGATCTTGGTAATCCACCTTTCGGTCACTCTGGAGAAAAAGCAATTCAAACTTTCTTTACAGAAGGCAATGGCGCATGTCTTAAATCTAAGTTAAGTAACCAATGTTGGGATGATATCACACACTTTGAAGGTAACGCTAATGCCTTTAGGATACTAACTCACAGATTTAACGGTAGAAGAGATGGTGGTTTTGTAATGACTTATGCTACTCTTGCTTCTATAGTAAAATATCCATTCGCTTCGGCTCTTGCAGGCGATCACGGCAAGTTTGGTTTTTTCAAATCAGAGGCCGGAATATACAAGAAAATAGCCGATGAATTGGGCATTATTTGCAAATCAAAAGATAATGAACCAATGAGTTATGCCCGTCATCCACTGGTATATCTGGTAGAAGCTGCGGATGATATCTGTTATGAAATAATGGATATTGAAGATGCTTTTAAACTTAAGATATTATCATACAAAGACACAGAAGAGTTAATGTTGAATTTCTTTGACGGCAACAGCAAACAGAGAATCTTAAAACGCATGGAGGACGAAGGACTTTCTGACGAAAACGAAAAGGTTGTATATCTTCGCGCATGCATAATAAGTAAATTGGAAAATGAGTGTGTAAATGTATTCGTCAAAAACGAGGAGGAAATACTAAAAGGGAATTTTCAAGGATGTCTCATAGAAAACATATCTCAGATTCCTTGCATGGCATACAAACATTGCTCTGAAGTTTCTTTTAAGAAGATATATAAAAGTAAACCTGTACTTGACGTGGAATTATCAGGTTTTAAGATTATGGGAACACTTATGGATCAGATGATAGAAGCTGTTACATACCCTGAAAGATTCTATTCAAAACAATTAATAAACAGAGTAAGTAGCCAATATGATATTGAATCTAAAGATATAGAGACACGTATAATGGCCGTACTTGATTATATAAGCGGTATGACAGACGTATACGCTCTAGACGTATATCAAAAAATTAACGGGATAAGTCTGCCTATTGTATAGGCAGTTTATCAATTGTCTTCTTTATAAATAACATTATTTGCGCCTGAAGTAATATGCAATGCATCAGGATGAGCCTTAATAAAGGAATCAATATGGCGTATTCGTTTTTCTTCAAGTATCTCATCAACTGCAATTAAAATACCTGTCTCTTCAACATCGCCGAAACCATAATTAATAGCCGTACCAAACATTTTCATAGTAGGACTTAATCCCATATACGCATTAACAAGTGGAGGTATATTATATCCCAATTTGCGAACTTCGTGGTTCAATATCTTATAGTCGTCTTTAAAAGATTTCTCCTTAAAAAGTTTCTGCAAATCCTTTTCGTCGGTCTCAATTATCAACGGTTTCATCGGTATTATGAGATTATCCTTATCATCAAAATGCTTCTTAAGAAAATAAAGAATCAGATCTCTGCCTCTACGCACATAAGAAGGATACATTGTCATTTTCCCAAAGAAATACTTAACATTAGGCATAACGACGGTCAGGGCCCCTAGTCCATCCCAAAGATTATCAAGAGCAAAAAGACTCTTTGCACCCCTTCTTGTACTTTGATATTCAAGAGAAACAAAAGAACGACCAAGTTCTATCGTCTGTGGCATATAATCTTTCATAAACTTATCCGAAAAATGGAACATATGACTTGTCGCCAATACAGGTTGCCCTTTTTCATCTATATCGACATCGGTTCCTAATATATATCGGTATCCCCCTATTATCTCTTCTGCTTCAGGATTCCATACCACCAATTGTTTATAACAATTTTCCATAGTATCAAATTCATCCAAGTCCATAGATTTACCAGTACCGCCACCTGCTGTTCGAAAGGCAATTTCACGAAGACGGCCAATCTCTTTCAAGACATTAGGAGCATTATGAGCTGTAATAACATAAATTTCGTTATTACTTTTATTAGTCATACGAAGCTGTCGTTCTTGGGTCAATTCACTTTTAATAATTTCCCTATCAATAGGTTGGATTATATCTTCTTCCATATCAATTGTATTAAGTTTGATTAGTTAGAGTTCGTATACTTTATCTTGAACATATTTAGCCCATTCCAACGGCGTTTTACTATCGTCGAATGTCTGCCATGGAATAGGTTTTCCAATAGCTACTCTAAAATTTTTATGTGTGTTTTTATACATTTCATCTACAAGAAATAGCATAGCAACATTAAATTTTATATGTAATACAGAGCACAGATTTGCCAGATTATAGAAAAAATTCGAATTTTGCCCACTAAAATGTATAGGTATGACATCACGATGAGTTTCCACACTTTTACTAATGAACGTTTTTTTCCATGGTAAATCATGTATTTTGCCGTTGATCCGACGAGAACAGAGACCAGCCGGAAACATAAGAATATTATTATCACTCATAAATCCAGCCTCAACCATTGCAGGGAAATCACGCCCCTTTTTGCCAGTCTTATTTATGGGAATGCTTACAGGCGCCAAACCAGGAAGATTCATTAATAAATCATTTATAAGATAACGAAAACGGCCATCATAATGATGGCCTATAATTGCGCCAAGTGCAACTCCATCAGCGCCCCCTAGCGGGTGATTGCTTACAAAAGTATAAAACTTACCATCGTTATTATCTGGAAGATTCTCCTTACCTTCGATAGTTATTCTCATATCAAGATAACGAACGCATTCTTCAAGCCACTCAGTACCGACTTGATTACGACTCCTCCATAAAAATGAATTTACTTCATCCTGATGTACTATATGTTTAAGCCAAGAGACAAAAAACCGTGGAACAAATTTTATTTTTGTACCAATTTTAGATTCCAGTATTTTACGGATGTCTATTGTCTTCTCTGTAACCTCAGTCATATCTCTGTTTATACTAACAATTTGCAAAAATAACAGAAATCTTTTAATTTAGATACTATTTTGCCGAAAAAATGTTCAAAAAACTATATTTTGATACTATCTCAATATATTTGTAGCATATTTGTCAAATATACATATTAATAAAAATAGCTTTGTTAGTAATACGAACTAAATAAAAAATGAAAAATTGATGATTTTGTGAATGTATATAAGTATTTTTATGTACCTTTGAACCCAAAATTACTTTTATAAGATGTACGTATGCAGCCTTTAGAAGAAGTACAAACATATCACACACCAGTTTTGCTTAATGATAGTGTAAGCGGATTGATAACAAAGCCGGATGGCGTTTATGTAGACGTCACATTCGGTGGAGGTGGTCATAGTAAGTGTATTCTTGAAAGATTAGATAAGAATGGGCATCTATATGGTTTCGATCAAGATGCTGACGCAGAAAGGAATATTGTAAATGATAAGCGTTTCACATTCGTAAGAAGTAACTTTAGATATTTAAAGAATTGGATGCGTTACTATGGTGTAGATCATATTGACGGGCTGATTGCCGATCTCGGTGTTTCAAGCCATCACTTCGATGATGAAACGCGAGGTTTCTCTTTTAGATTTGATTCTCAGCTGGATATGCGAATGAACAAGCGCGCAGGGAAAACTGCCGCAGATATACTAAATACTTACGAGGAAGAGAAATTAGCAGATGTTTTCTATCTTTATGGAGAATTCAGAAATTCAAGAAAAATAGCATCTACTATAGTTAAAGCACGTGAGGAGAAACCAATACTCACAACACAAGATTTTATTGATGTAACAGAAAAACTTTTCGTGCGAGAAAGAGAAAAGAAAGAAATGGCAAGGTTATTTCAAGCTTTACGCATTGAAGTTAACCATGAGATGAGTGCACTCAAAGAAATGTTATATGCATCAAAAGATCTTCTAAGTACCGGAGGCAGACTAGTTGTAATAACATATCACAGTCTGGAGGATAGAATTGTGAAAAACATGATGAAATCCGGAAATGTAGAAGGTAAAATATCTAAAGATTTCTTCGGTAGAATAGAGACACCTTTTAACATGATAAACAACAAAGTAATTGTCCCTACTCAAGATGAGCAGAAGCAAAATTCGCGCAGCCGTAGTGCAAAACTTAGAATTGCAGAAAAGAAATGACAGAAAGTAAAGAAGAAGAAACGAAACAGGTATCCGCTAAAGAAAAAGAAACAGAGGAATCTGAAGACTATGTAAAAGCAGCGATAAAGGAACAGGCTCGAGAAGAAGATCCTATATCCTCTACAAATTTTTCTCTACGCAAAATTATTGGCGGTGACTTTCTTACTGCTCAAATGATTCGTAGCCAGATATGGTTAATCGTCTTAATAGTAGGATTTACAATATTCTATATATCAAGCAGGTATAGTTGCCAGCAAGATCTAATAGAAATAGATAAACTTGAAGGTGAACTGAAAGATGCAAAATACAAAGCCCTATCAAGCTCTAGTAAGTTAACCGAAAGATGCAGAGAAAGTCATGTACTCGAAATATTGCAGAGCAATAAAGACAGTGTACTGCACATTGCAAATCAACCTCCATATAAAATAGACGTACCTGATGAGTAAGTTTGAAAATAAAAAGATAATGCCACGCTATTCTGTCATCGCTATTGTGATGACGCTTGTCTGCATTTTTATTGTAGGCAAGGCTTTTTATATTATGACTGCAAAACGTGATTACTGGATGAAAGTTGCTTCTAGGCAAAAGAAAGACAGTGTAAGTGTGAAGCCTGTTAGGGGTAATATTCTGAGCTGTGACGGACAGCTAATGGCTTCTTCTATACCCGAATTCAAAATATACATGGATTTCAAGGCAGGCGGACATAAAAAGGATTCTCTATGGCGTAAGAATGAGGATAATATATGTGAAGGTTTGCATAGAATATTCCCTTCAAAGTCAGCAGCTGCCTTTAAAAGAGATCTTGAGAAAGGGCGTAATAGCATGAGTCAAAACTGGCCTATTTGGGATAAGCGTATCGATTACAATACATATACAGAAGTTAAGAAGCTCCCTATTTTCAAGATGTCTGGTTATGCAGGTGGGTTTCACCGAGAAATCTTTGATTCAAGACGTAGACCTTTTGGATCTCTTGCCCAAAGAACAGTCGGAGATCTATATGGAGCTAAAGATATGGCTCGTTGCGGTTTAGAATTATCTTACGACTCTATTCTTAGAGGTACGAATGGAATAACACATCGCCGTAAGGTGATGAATAAATTCCTAAGTATTACAGATACTCCTCCAATTGATGGTGCCGACATCATAACAACAATAGATGTAAACATTCAGGATCTTGCTGAAAGATCTTTGATTGATGAACTAAAAGAGATAAATGGAAACGTCGGAGTAGCAATTGTTATGGAGGTAGAAACAGGTGATGTAAAGGCTATTGTCAATATGTCAAAATGTGACGATGGAGAATATAGAGAAATAAAGAACAACGCTGTTTCTGATCTCATGGAACCTGGATCGGTCTTTAAGACAGCATCAATGATGGTAGCTCTGGATGATGGAGTTGTTGATACTACATATACCGTTGATACGGGTTGTGGCGTATGGAATATGCATGGACGCGATATGAAAGACCATAACTGGCGAAAAGGAGGATATCAAGTATTAACTCTGCCCCAGACACTTATGTACAGTTCTAACATTGGTGTAAGTAGAATTATTGATGACCATTATGGTAATGATCCGGAGAGATTCGTAAGGGGTCTATATCGTACCGGAATTGCGACAAACTTACATATCCCTCTTGTAGGGGCAACTCCGCCGAAAATACGTATGCCAAAGAAAAACAGACATGGAGAATACGTAAATTGGAGTAAGACTGCTCTTCCATGGATGAGTATAGGTTATGAGACACAGGTTCCTCCAATATCTACCTTAACATTCTATAATGCAATTGCAAATGGAGGTAAGATGATGCGTCCGAGATTTGTAAAAAAGATATTAAAGGGTGACCAAGTTATAGCAGAATTTCCGCCCGAGATGATAAAGGCGCATATATGCAAAGAAAAAACGCTACACGAACTGCAGACCATATTAGAGCATGTAGTAAGTCAAGGACTTGGTAAAAAGGCTGGTTCAAAATCATTTGCTGTTGCAGGCAAAACCGGTACAGCACAGATTTCAAAAGGTCTAGGAGGATATAAAACAGGTGGAACAAATTATCTACTAAGTTTTGCAGGTTATTTCCCTGCGGATCAACCGAGATATAGTTGTATAGTCTGCATACAAAAGACAGGGACACCTGCATCAGGAGGTGGTATGAGTGGCCTTGTATTTCATCATATTGCAGAAGGAATAATGGCAAGGAGTCTAAAGCTCGATGTTTCAGATGCCAGAGATTCCACTTCTATATTAATTCCAAATGTAAAGAACGGTAATATACTTGCCGCTGATTATGTATTAAGTCACCTTGGTATAAACACAAACACCGGTTGGGGCGGATCTTATGCAAATGGCAATCCAATATGGGGAACAGCTAGCAGTAACAGTAAGGCCGTAAATTTATCAAGGCAGGTTATGTATAGACATAACATAACACCAAACGTAATGGGTATGGGAGCAAGTGATGCTGTATATATGCTTGAAAGCAGAGGCATAAAAGTAAAAATACAAGGACGAGGAAAGGTCGTATCACAAAGTTATCCTGCAGGTAAAGTTATAACGAAAGGTGCTGTTTGTACAATAAAGATGGAATAAAAATTTAAATAAAAATAAATATGGAATTAAAAGATTTACTCAAAAACATTAAGCCTATTGATGTCGTTGGAGATGTAGAGGTGGAAATAACAGGAGTAAACATTGACTCAAGACAAATTGAGCCGGGGCATCTGTTTGTTGCTATGAAAGGTACGCAAGTTGACGGTCATAAGTTCATTAGTAAAGCTATTGCACTTGGTGCTAAGGCTATATTATGTGAAGATATGCCGGATGACAGAACTGAAGGAATAACATATATAAAGGTTGAATCTACAGAAGACTCTGTTGGAAAGGTAGCGACAATATTCTACGGAGATCCTTCTTCGAAATTAAAACTAGTTGGAGTGACTGGCACAAATGGAAAGACAACTATCGCCACCTTATTATATAATATGTTCAGGAAATTCGGCTATAAGTGCGGATTATTATCTACTGTGTGCAATTATATAGATGGTGAAGCAATACCTGCTGATCACACCACGCCAGATCCTATTGAGTTAAATAAACTTCTTGGAAAGATGGTTGAGAAGGGTTGTGAATATGCATTTATGGAATGTAGCAGTCACGCTATTGCTCAGAAACGTATTGGCGGATTAAAATTTGTTGGCGGAATATTTACTAATCTTACTAGAGACCATCTTGATTATCATAAGACATTTGAAAATTATCGTAATGCAAAAAAAGCATTCTTTGACGGACTGCCTAAAAATGCATTTGCAATTACTAATGCTGACGATAAAAACGGCATGGTAATGGTGCAAAATACAAAAGCAACAGTAAAGACATATTCAACACGAACAATAGCTGATTTTAAAGCAAGACTACTCGAATGCCACTTTGAAGGGATGTACCTTGATATTAATGGAAAAGAAGTTGGTGTACAGTTTATTGGTAAATTTAATGTAAGTAATCTTTTGGCTGTATATGGAACGGCTGTAATGTTGGGCAAGAAGCCAGAAGATATACTATTAGTATTAAGTACTCTTAAGAGTGTCAGTGGACGTTTGGAACCGATCAGTTCTCCAAATGGATTTACAGCAATTGTAGATTACGCTCATACACCTGATGCTCTGGAGAATGTATTGAATGCAATACATGAAGTACTAAATGGAAATGGAAATGTTATAACAGTTTGTGGAGCCGGTGGCAACAGAGATAAAGGAAAACGACCATTGATGGCACAAGAGGCTGTAAAACAGAGTGATAAGGTTATTATAACGAGTGATAACCCTAGATTTGAAGAACCACAAGACATCATTAATGATATGCTAGCAGGTCTTAACGCACAACAAATGAAAAAAGTAATAAGCATCGTAGATAGAAAAGAGGCTATACGTACTGCATGCATGCTTGCTCAAAAAGGCGATGTAATTCTTGTTGCGGGCAAAGGACATGAGGACTATCAGGAAATAAAAGGAGTAAAGCATCATTTTGATGATAAAGAGATCTTACACGAAATATTCAAAAACTGAAAATAGAAAATTAAAAAATGCTATATTATCTATTTAGATTCCTAGACCAATTTGGTATACCCGGATCTCACATGTGGGCATATATATCATTCAGAGCACTATTAGCTTTGATCTTATCACTCATTATCTCTGCTTGGTTTGGCGAAAAGTTTATTAAGTTCTTGAAAAGTAAGCAAATTACAGAGACTCAGCGTGATGCGAGTATTGATCCTTTCGGAGTAAAGAAGATAGGTGTGCCATCTATGGGTGGTATAATAATTATTGTAGCTATATTAGTTCCTGTAATCCTACTGGGAAGAATGAGAAATATATATCTAATATTGATGATAATTACGACTCTATGGCTAGGACTACTAGGAGGGTTGGATGATTATATAAAAATATTTAGAAGAAATAAAGAAGGACTACAGGGAAAATTTAAAATTGTAGGACAAATAGGATTGGGACTAATTGTTGGTATGGTTTTGTATCTAAGTCCAGACGCTGTTGTAAGAGAGAATCTTACTATCCAAAAGCAAGGGCAAGAAATGGTTGTAAAACACAGAAGCAAGCCTGTCAAATCTTTAAAGACCACAATACCATTTGTTAAAGGACATAATCTAGACTATTCAAAGTTAATGGGATTTTGTGGCAAATATAAAACAGCAGCCGGTTGGATATTATTTGTAATAATGACTATAATTGTGGTTACAGCTGTTTCAAATGGAGCTAACCTTAACGATGGTATGGATGGAATGTGCGCAGGCAATTCGGCAATAATAGGAGTTGCCCTTGGAATATTCGCATATGTAAGTAGTCATATCGAATATGCAGCTTATCTGAATATTATGTATATACCAGGCTCGCAGGAACTTGTTGTGTTTATCTGCGCATTTGTTGGTGCACTTATTGGATTTCTCTGGTATAATGCGTACCCTGCACAAATATTCATGGGAGATACAGGTTCTCTAACAATTGGAGGAATTATAGCAGTATGTGCTATTATAATCCACAAAGAACTAATGCTACCTATATTATGTGGAATCTTTTTCATAGAAAGTCTAAGTGTCATAATTCAGGTATACTACTATAAACTAGGTAAGAGGCGTGGAATAAAGCAACGCATATTCAAGCGTACACCGATACATGATAATTTCCGTACTCAAGAATCACAATTAGATCCAGAGTGTAAGTATCTTGTTAAGAAACCTAAGGGTGCAGTACATGAATCAAAAATTACAATACGGTTCTGGATTATGACTATAATATTAGCTGCACTGACAATAATAACACTCAAGATGCGATAAGAAAATAAATAATAGTAAACATATTTATATATGAAAAGAATTGTTGTACTAGGAGCTGGTGAAAGCGGCGCTGGAGCAGCTGTACTAGCAAAAAAAGAAGGGTTTGATGTATTTGTTTCTGACATGTCTAAAATCAGCGACAAATATAAGAAGCTCATGAATGATCATAACATTGAATGGGAAGAAGGACATCACACCGAAGATAAGATACTAAATGCTGATGAAATTATTAAAAGTCCTGGAATACCGTTTAATGCACCTATGATACAGAAGGTCATAGAAAAAGGTATACATATAATCAGTGAAATTGAGTTTGCAGGTAGGTATACAGATTCTAAAATGATTTGCATCACAGGTAGTAATGGAAAAACGACTACGACATCTCTTATTTATCATATATTTAAATCTGCAGGATATGATGTAGGTCTTGCTGGTAATATAGGAATAAGTCTTGCATTACAAGTAGCCGAATCGCCTCATGAATACTATATTATAGAGCTTAGTTCTTTCCAATTAGATAATATGTACAATTTCAGAGCAAATATAGCGATCTTACTAAATATAACTCCAGACCATCTTGACAGATACAATAATTGTATGCAAAATTACGTTGATGCGAAGATGAGAATTATTCAGAACCAAACAGAGGATGATTCATTTATATATTGGAACGATGATCCTATAATTAAGAAAGAACTTAGTAAGTATGATATCAAGGCTGTAAGATGTCCGTTTGCTGAAATAAAGGAAAAGGGTACTATCGGATATATCGAAGAGGGAAAATATAAAATAGAAAAACCGACCCCATTCAATATGGAACAAGAAGAATTAAGTCTTACAGGGAAGCATAATATATATAATTCTCTGGCAGCTGGAATAGCTTCTAACATCTCTGGCATAAAAAAAGATATTATCAGAAAAAGTCTTAGTGACTTTCCGGGAGTAGAACACCGCTTGGAAAAAGTTACAAAAGTACGCGGAGTACAATATATTAATGATTCAAAAGCTACAAATGTTGATGCTTGCTGGTATGCACTAGAAAGCATGAAAACTCCTGTAATTCTAATCATCGGAGGAAAAGATAAAGGTAATGATTATAATGCAATCAAAGAACTTGTTAAAGAAAAATGTACCGGATTAGTTTATCTTGGTGCAGATAATACCAAACTACATAATTTCTTTGATCCAATGGGGATACCCGTAAAAGATACTCACAGCATGAAAGACTGTGTTGCTGCGTGCTATGATATGGCCAAAGCTGGTGATACCGTGTTACTCAGTCCATGTTGCGCAAGTTTTGATCTTTTTCATAATATGGAAGACCGTGGAGAACAATTCAAGACATTAGTCAAAAACCTATAGTAACGACTTATAAAATTTACAAAGTTGAACAAGACATTAAATAACATATTCAAGGGTGATAAAGTAATATGGATGGTATTCTTTTTCCTTTGTATGATTAGTATAGTTGAGGTATATAGCGCATCTAGCGAACTGACTTACAAGAAAGGTAATTATCTATCACCGATAATTTACCATTGTGCCATACTGGCGGCAGGATTATTTGTAATGGTCATAACCCTTAACATAAAATGTAAATACTTCAAGCTATTTACGCCGTTTCTACTATTTCTGGCATTTACATCACTTATTATTGTATTTCTGACAGGACACTCTACTAATGGTGCCCAACGCTGGATTAGTGTTTTTGGAATGCAATTTCAACCTTCAGAAATAGCTAAAGGTGCTATGATACTAGCCGAAGCTCAAATATTAAGTGCCATGCAGACATATAGTGGGGCTGATAAAAGAGCATTTAAATATATACTTATTGTTGCCGGTTTTATGGTATTGCCAATAGCTGTAGAAAATTTATCCACAGCTGTACTACTTTGCATGGTTGTAATAATGATGATGATAATAGGCAGAGTTCCTAAATACCAAATTGGAAAACTCTTAGGCATCATAATGATAATAATAGCTATGGCTTTTGCAACAATTATGATTTTTGGTACTGATAAATCAAAAGAAACGCCAAAGAGAAATCTTGAAGAACAGGTTGCGCAAAACAAAAAATCATCAACAATTGAAAAGGTCTTTCATAGAGCAGACACATGGAAATCCCGAATAAATAAATTTATGAGTGATAAAGAAGTTTCTCCCGAAGATTATGATTTGGATAAAGATGCTCAGGTTGCTCACTCTAATATAGCTATTGCATCATCAAATATTGTAGGTAAAGGACCTGGAAACTCTGTCGAAAGAGACTTTCTGTCACAGGCTTTCTCTGATTTTATTTATGCAATAATTATAGAGGAAATGGGAATTGAAGGAGCTATAATTGTAGCATTCCTTTATGTAGTATTGTTATTCAGAACAGGGAGGATAGCAAATAGATGTGAAAACAACTTCCCTGCATTCCTCGCAATGGGGCTTGCACTAATGCTCGTAACACAAGCTATATTCAATATGCTTGTAGCAGTTGGATTAGCACCTGTAACAGGGCAACCATTGCCATTAGTAAGTAAAGGAGGAACATCTACTATAATTAATTGCGCATATATTGGCGTTATTCTGAGTATTAGCCGGTCAGCTGTAAAAAGAGATGATGAGAAAGAAAATTCAGACAATAGCCAAACTGATGTGGAGCGAAACTCACAAATATGCAATAAAATCGCACTTAAATTATAAAAAGAGAAAAAAAATAGTTACTTTTGCGAAATAAAAGAGAAAAATATGGACAAAGAATTAAGAATCATAATTAGTGGCGGGGGAACTGGTGGACATATATTCCCGGCTGTATCAATTGCTAATGCTATAAAAGCAAAACGCCCTGACGCTAAGATTCTATTCGTCGGAGCACTTGGACGCATGGAAATGCAACGTGTCCCTGCAGCTGGATATGAAATAAAAGGGCTACCTGTATGTGGCTTTGATAGAAAGCATCTACTAAAGAATATCATAGTAATTTACAAACTATGGAAAAGCCAAAATTTAGCAAAAAAAATTATCAAAGATTTCAAGCCCATGGCTGCTGTAGGAGTTGGCGGATATGCTAGTGGACCTACACTAAATCAAGCAGCGAAGATGAATATCCCATGTTTAATACAAGAACAGAACTCATATGCTGGTGTAACCAACAAAATACTTGCAAAAAAAGCTAGTAAGATATGCGTTGCTTATGATGGTATGGATCGGTTCTTCCCCGCAGACAAGATAATAAAGACTGGTAATCCCGTTAGACAAGCCATATTAACGACTAATATAAGCAAAGAGGATGCTGTGAAAAGCTTTGGATTAAATCCAACAAAGAAGACGATACTGCTTGTGGGAGGAAGTCTTGGAGCTCGTACAATTAATGAGAGTATACTAAATCACCTTGAACTAGTTGAAAATTCAGGGGTTCAATTCATATGGCAAACAGGTAAATATTACAATGCCAGTATAATGGAACAATTGAAGAAATACAAAGAGCTAAAAATGCTACATGTAACAGATTTCATATCTGATATGGGAACAGCATATAAGGCTGCCGATCTAGTTATAAGCAGAGCTGGGGCTAGTAGCATTTCTGAGTTTTGTCTAATTGGAAAGCCTGTAATTTTAGTTCCTTCACCTAATGTAGCAGAAGATCATCAGACTAAGAATGCACTTGCATTAGTAATGAAAGATGCTGCATTATATGTTAAAGACTCTGACGCATCAATGTCACTACTTGGAATCGCCATAGATACAGTAAAAGAAGACGAAAAACTTAATCAACTTAGTAACAACATACTGAAATTAGGATTACCTAATTCTGCAGATATAATAGCTAATGAAGTAATAGAATTGGCTTTGCAAAAATAAGATTATGGAAATTAAAGATATTAAATCAGTTTATTTTGTAGGTGCTGGTGGTATTGGAATGAGTGCTATAGCACGCTACTTTATCAATAGAGGGATGGTCGTAGCTGGCTATGACAAGACCGAATCTGAACTAACAAAACAGTTAGAAAACGAAGGAATGCTTATACATTACGAAGAAGATGTAAATGTAATTCCACATGCTTGTAAAGATGCGAAATCCACATTGGTAATTTACACTCCCGCTATTCCTGCAGAACATAAAGAACTTGAGTTTTTTAGGAAAGGAAACTTTGAAATAGAAAAAAGAGCACAGGTTTTAGGCACACTTACCCGCACACATAAAGGATTATGCGTTGCTGGAACACATGGAAAAACGACAACTTCTACAATGGCAGCACACATATTGCACCAAAGCCATGTAGACTGTAATGCTTTTTTAGGTGGTATATCAAAAAATTATGGTACTAACTATATATTAAGTGACACAAGTGATTACGTGGTAATCGAAGCAGATGAATTTGACAGATCTTTCCATTGGCTTCGCCCGTATATGACTGTTATAACAGCAACAGATCCGGATCATTTGGATATTTATGGAACAAAAGAAGCTTATCTTGAAAGTTTCCGTCATTATACTACGCTTATACAAGATGGTGGAGTCCTAATAATACATAAAGGACTTGAAATGAAGGACAATATTTCTAAAGAAGTAAAAAAATACGATTACAGTCGAGATGAAGGTGATTTCCATGCTGAAAATATTGTAATAGAGAATGGAGAAATTACATTTGACTTCATTTCTCCTGTTGAATCTATCAAAAATATTTGCCTTGGACAACCGGTACCTATTAATATAGAGAATGCTATTGCAGCAATGGCATTAGCACAATTGAATGGATGTACAGCTGAAGAGATAAAATACGGAATGAAAACATATGCAGGAGTAGACCGTAGGTTTGACTTCAAGATTAAGAATAACAATATTGTATTCCTAAGCGACTATGCACATCATCCGAAAGAAATATATCAAAGTGCGAAAAGTATACGCGAGCTATATAAAGATAAAAAGATTACTGCTATATTTCAACCTCATCTATACACACGTACAAGAGATTTCTATAAAGATTTTGCATCAAGTCTAAGTATTTTAGATGAAGTTATTCTTTGTGATATTTATCCCGCAAGAGAAAAGCCTATTGAAGGGGTAACCTCAAAGCTCATATATGACAATCTAAAAGACGGTATAGCTAAAGAAATGATTCATAAGGAAGACGTGTTGGATTATATAAAAAATCATGATTTTGAAGTGCTTTTAGTACTTGGAGCAGGTGACTTGGATAATTATGTTCCACAAATGACAAAAATATTGAAAGAGAAATATAAGTAAATGACTATAAACTGGAAAAAATCAATTATAATCGTACTTGATGTTGTTATTGCAATATACTTAGTATTAGCTATTACATCGTTTAATAAACCAAGCGACAAAAATAGATTATGTACAAAAGTTGGCATCAATATCTGCGATGATGTAACTGATGGTTTCCTAAGTGCGGCGGAAATAAAGAATATACTTATAAAAAAGAATTTATATCCACTAAACCGCCCTATGCAGAATTTAGACATAAGAACAATTGAAGATGTTTTAAAGCACAGTCCTTTCGTAAAATCTGCTCAATGCTATAAGACAGAAGACGGGCATGTATGCATAAATATTAAACAAAGGGCACCAGTAATAAGAATCAAGAGTATAAATGGAGACGATTATTATTTAGACGACCAAGGAGGCATTATGCCTAATACGAGATACGTTTCGAACTTAATAATTGCAACTGGATACATACCGAGATGGTATGCATGCAAAATATTAAAGCATATAGCAAATCATATCAATCATGATAACTTCTGGAAGAACCAGATAATGCAGATTAATATTTTACCAGATTTTAGTGTTGAAATTGTTCCCCGAGTAGGAGACCATATAGTATATCTAGGCAGACCTACATATATACAAGACAAATTATCACGACTCGAAAAGTTTTATAAATATGGGCTGAATAAAGTTGGATGGAATAAATATTCCTATATAGACCTTGAATTTAGCAACCAAATAATATGCAAGAAAAAACAAAATATATAAACTAGTATGGCAGCAAAGGAATTTATCGTAGCTATTGAATTAGGTTCATCAAAGATGACAGGAATAGCCGGAAGGAAAAATCTTGACGGCAGCATAACCGTGCTTGCTGTTGCCACAGAGGAGTCTTCCTCTTTTATACGCAAAGGCGTGGTTTACAATATAGATAAGACAGCACAATGTCTTACCAATATAGTCAAAAAACTGACTAATACTCTAAAGACAAGTATTAGTCAAGTGTATGTTGGTGTTGGAGGCCAATCAATACGTAGCATCAAGAACACAATCGCAAAAGATTTACCGGCAGAAACGAAAGTAACCAAAGAAATGGTTATTGAGTTAATGGATGCCAACCGGAATATGAAATATCCTGAACAAGAAATTCTTGATGCTGCTGAACAAGAATATATGGTTGACTCTCAGCTACAATTAGATCCTGTTGGTATAGAATGTACTCATCTTGAAGGAAATTTTCTTAATATAATGTCACGTAAAACATTCTATCGCAATCTGAATAAATGTTTTGATGCCGCAGGGATAAATGTTGCAGAGATGTTCCTTGCTCCTTATGCTTTAGCAGACAGTGTACTTACTGAAGCAGAAAAACGTTCTGGTTGCGCACTTGTAGATATAGGAGCTGACACGACAACCGTTTCTGTTTATTTCAAGAATATATTACGTCATTTGGCAGTTATACCTTTAGGAAGCAATAATATCACAAAAGACATAGCATCCCTGCAGATGGAAGAAGAAGAGGCTGAAAAAATGAAACTGAAATATGCCTCCGCATTCACAGACAATAGTGAGATAGATAGTACTCTTATGCTACCTATTGATCAGGACAGATCAGTTGAAAGTAGAAAGTTCATAGAAATTACCGAAGGCAGACTTGAAGAGATAATCGAAAATGTTTGGTTTCAAATACAGTCATCTGAATATGATGATAAACTTTTAGGTGGCATAATACTAACAGGTGGAGGTTCAAATATAAAGAATATTGATAAAGCCTTTATGAACCATTCTCATGTAGACAAAATTCGAATCGCAAAGTTTGTATCGCAAACCATTGACTCAACAAATCCTATTATAAACGAACATAATGGAATGATGAACACAGTCTTAGCCTTACTTTCAAAGGGTGATATTAACTGTGCTGGTGATGAAATAAATGCCAATGGGGATCTTTTTGCAGCCCAACATCCTACGACAATACAAAACGACATCCATATCAAAGCACGACAGGCTACAGAAACAGCTCCAGGAGTTGTACGTACAGAAGCCGAGAAACAAAAGGCTGAAGAGGAAGCTCTCAGAAAGAAAGAAGCAGAAGATGAGGCCTATAGAATTGCAAAAGAAGAAGAAAGAAAAAGAATTGCAGAAGAAAAAAAGAAAAACAGCATAATAAACAAAGCTGGGAAAAAGCTCAAAAACTTCTTCGAAAGTATTATAAAAGAAGACGAGTAAATTTATATATTGTCTAATATTGAAAACTTACTAAAATGGAAGAAAATAATAAACCAGATGTATTGGATTTCGGTGAGCCTGAAAAAGAGCATAGCATAATTAAAGTTATCGGTGTAGGCGGTGGCGGCGGTAATGCTGTCAACCATATGTACCGCGAAGGGATACATGATGTTTCTTTCGTATTGTGTAATACAGATAATCAAGCACTCAACGACTCACCTGTTCCTGTTCATGTTCAATTAGGAAAAGAAGGACTTGGAGCAGGAAACAAACCTGAAAAAGCTCGTCAGGCTGCGGAAGAAAGTATTGAAGATGTGCGTGCAATGCTCGGTGACGGAACAAAGATGGCTTTTATTACAGCAGGAATGGGAGGTGGTACTGGTACCGGTGCAGCTCCTGTAATAGCAAGTGTATCAAAGGAACTAGGTATTCTTACAGTAGGAATTGTTACAATACCATTTCGTTTCGAAGGAGATAAAAAAATAGACCAAGCATTAGATGGTGTTGAAGAAATGTCTAAACATGTTGATGCACTACTGGTTATCAATAATGAGAGATTACGTGAGATTTATCCAGATCTTACAGTACTTGATGCATTCGGAAAAGCAGACGACACACTAAGTGTAGCTGCTAAAAGCATAGCTGAAATTATAACGGTTCATGGTCTTATCAACCTAGACTTCAATGATGTTAAAACAGTATTAAAAAATGGTGGCGTCGCCATTATGAGTACTGGATACGGAGAAGGTGAAGGAAGAGTGAAAAAGGCCATAGACGATGCTTTGAATTCTCCTCTACTTAATGACAATGATATATTCAACTCAAAGAAAATTCTTTTATCAATATCATTCTGCAGTGAAAAACAAGGACAGAGCAGCCTAATGATGGAAGAAATGAATGATGTGGACGATTTTATGAAAAAATTCGGTACCGGATTTGAAATAAAATGGGGACTTGCGACTGATCCTGAACTTGGAGCAAAAGTAAAGGTTACTATATTGGCTACTGGATTTGGAATAAAAGACGTCTCAGGTATGGACTCTCATCTGAAGAAACATTCACAAGAAGAAGCTAATAGAAGAGCTGAAGAAGAAGAAAAAGCTGCTGAACGCCAAGATCGTCGCCACCGTTACTACGGAAAAGAAGCAGATAATAGAGTATACAAAAGACGACCACATATATTTATTTTCCGTAATGAAGACCTTGACAACGACGATGTAATTTCGGCAGTTGAGTCTACACCTACCTACAAGCGTACACGCGATGTACTAGATAGCATACGTAGCCAAGCAAGTGGTAATGGAGATGAAAATATAAATGAAGAAGAACCCAAAAAGGGTCCAATACAAGGCACAATAAAATTTGCATAAATATATATAATTATGGCACTTTTTGATAAAATTAGTAACGACATTAAAGATGCGATGAAAGCTAGAGACAAAGTTCGTCTAGAAACATTGCGTAACATTAAGAAAGTATTTCTTGAAGCAAAGACTGCTCCAGGAGCGAACGACACTTTAGAGGACAGCGAAGCGCTAAAAATATTAGCCAAATTAGCTAAACAGGGTAAAGAATCTGCACAAGTCTTTATCGAACAGAAGAGAAAAGACCTCGCTGACGAAGAGATTGCTCAGGTAAATGTCATAGAAGAATACCTTCCGAAACAAATGAGCGAGTCAGAGATTGAAACTCAAGTAAAAGAAATTATTTCCCAAACTGGGGCTACCAGCATGAAAGATATGGGTAAAGTAATGGGTATAGCAAGTAAAAATATGGCAGGAAAAGCTGATGGAAGAATGATATCAACTATTGTTAAAAAATTACTTTCCTAAGAAAATACTTCTTTCAGTATATCTAATGATTTCATATCTGGAAAATCGGGAATGTGAATTCTATAATAATTTAATATCACCTCTATACAACGATTGCGATCAAAACGCGACATTGTATAGAGGTGCATCGTTTCATAATTCATTCTAATAATAAGTTGTATTTTCTGAGACTCTTTAATATTAAGAAAATCTGAATGCAAAGGTGTCGTCTCTGAAAAACAGCCATTTCTGAGATCAAAGCAACAATTATCTTTATAATTTTCTAGATTAGGGTAGAAACCGAGGAATTTGGACAAACGCATTAAAAACACAAGGTGGAAATTAGAGTAAGACTCATTGCACTGGTCCAACCATTTCATACCATTTGAAATATAATCGAAAAGAGGAACATTTGATTGCTCATTACGCAATGCATAATACAAAAACTCAGAAATAAAAAGTGATATAGACATCTTTATCGGATCAAAAGGTACAGAATAGTATATATATATCCATCTTACATCTTTTATATTATAGAGCCCATGCCCTCTCCTATCATCGTACTCGATTTCCAATAATGACATAGGTTGAAAAAATTGTTTCTTAATTTTAGACATTTTTCGACCTCCGACATGCGTAATAAAAGACATACGCCCGCCACTTTCGGTAAACATATCGATAATTAACGATGATTCTCCGAATTTAAAAGAATGAAGTACTATAGCACTAGTTTTGACCAACATAAGGACAAAATTACACTTTTTTCGTCAAAAACAGAAAATTTATTCAATAAAATTTGGTTTGTTGAAATAAAACGCATAACTTTGCACCCGCAAAAAGCAATCGGTCCCTTCGTCTATCGGTTAGGACGAGAGATTTTCATTCTCTAAAGAGCAGTTCGATTCTGCTAGGGACTACAAATAATAAAAATATAAAGAATAAGACAGATGGCAAATCACAAATCATCAGTTAAAAGAATCCGTCAGGACAAGAAAAAGGCTCTGCACAATAAATATTATGCAAAGACTATGCGTAACGCAGTACGCAAGCTTCGTGCTGTAACAGACAAAGAAGAGGCAGTTAAGTTGTACCCAAGTATCCAGAAGATTTTGGATAAATTGGCAAAGACTAACATTATTCACAAAAACAAGGCTGCAAACATCAAATCAAGCCTAGCTCTTCACATCAACAAACTGGGATAAATTCAGATTGTTCAATCATCAAAATATAAAGGCTGTAACCTCTTTGGTCACAGCCTTTTTTAGTGCTCAAAATTTTCGTATATAAAAGATTTTTTGTATATTTGCAAACTAAATATATATATCTTAAATATGGCAGAAGAACAAAACAAAGAAAGCAACTATTCCGCGAGTAACATCCAAGTACTAGAGGGTTTGGAAGCTGTTCGTAAGCGCCCGGCAATGTACATCGGTGACATTAGCGAGAAAGGTCTCCATCATTTGGTTAATGAGACAGTCGATAACTCTATCGACGAAGCGATGGCTGGTTTCTGTACACACATTGAGGTTATTATAAACCAAGATAATTCAATAACGGTACAAGACAACGGCCGAGGTATTCCTGTAGATGAGCACAAGAAGCTCCATAAATCAGCACTAGAGGTTGTTATGACAGTACTTCACGCCGGTGGTAAATTTGACAAAGGATCTTATAAAGTATCCGGAGGGCTACATGGTGTTGGTGTATCATGTGTTAATGCGTTATCATCACATATGATGTCTCAAGTATTCAGAGATGGTAAAATATATCAGCAAGAATACGAAAAGGGGAAGCCACTATATTCTGTAAAGGTTGTTGGTACTACTGATTTACAAGGAACACGCCAACAGTTTTGGCCAGATGCCACTATATTTACAACGACCACCTACAAATACGATATAATAGCATCACGTATGCGCGAATTGGCATATCTGAATGCAGGAATAAAGATAACATTGACAGATCTTCGTCCCGACGAAGAAGGCAATACCCGTCAGGAAGTTTTTCATGCAAAAGAAGGTCTAAAAGAATTTGTACGTTACGTTGATCGGCACCGCACGAATCTCTTTGATGACGTTATATATCTTAAGACAGAGAAACAGGGAACCCCTATTGAGGTTGCCATTATGTATAACACTGATTACAGTGAAAATATACACTCTTATGTTAACAACATCAATACCATAGAGGGTGGAACTCATTTGGTTGGTTTCCGTATGGCACTAACCAGAACACTAAAGAAATACGCAGATTCAGATCCACAGATTTCAAAACAAATTGAAAAATCAAAAATTGAAATCGCAGGTGAAGACTTCCGTGAAGGACTAACAGCTGTTATATCTATAAAAGTTGCTGAGCCACAATTTGAAGGACAGACTAAAACAAAATTAGGCAATAGCGAAATAGCAGGTGCTGTGCAACAGGCTGTTGGAGAAGCTCTCTCTGATTATTTGGAAGAGCACCCGAAAGAAGCCAAAATGATATGCGATAAAGTGATTTTAGCAGCCACAGCGCGCATAGCAGCACGCAAAGCTAGAGAAAGCGTGCAACGAAAGAACCCTATGTCCGGAGGAGGCTTACCTGGTAAATTAGCAGACTGTTCCAACAAAGATCCTAAAGAATGTGAGATATTCCTAGTTGAGGGTGATTCTGCCGGTGGCTCTGCCAAACAAGGCAGAGACAGATATACACAAGCAATACTTCCATTACGTGGTAAGATTCTTAATGTCGAAAAGGTAATGTGGCACAAAGTATTTGAGAGTGAATCAATAACGAACATTATCCAGAGTATTGGTGTCCGTTTTGGTGTTGATGGTTCTGACAGTAAAGATGCCAATATAGAAAAGCTGCGTTACGATAAGATTATTATCATGACCGATGCCGATGTCGATGGTTCACATATTGACACACTTATAATGACTCTTTTCTATCGTTTCATGCCAGAAATAATTCAAGAAGGCCATTTATATATAGCCACTCCACCATTATATCTATGCACATTCAATAATAAAGTCAAAGAATATTGCTATACAGACCAACAACGTCAGACTTTCCTAGACAAATATGGTAATGGTGTAGAAGACGGTAAAAAGATTCATACACAACGATATAAAGGTTTGGGTGAAATGAATCCAGAGCAGCTTTGGGAAACGACAATGGATCCAAAGACACGCCTTCTTAAGCAAGTAAGTATTGAAAATGCTGCAGATGCAGATGAGATTTTCTCTATGCTTATGGGTGACGATGTGGAGCCACGTCGTGAATTCATAGAGAAAAATGCTACATATGCAAATATTGACGCATAAATTTAATAAGATATGATATGGTCGGTTTTCGAATATTTTCGGAAACCGACTCTTTTATTTAGACCACCATGATAAGAAGATTGTCTGCTGTATTTTTCTTCATTCTTTTTGCTTATAATGTATATCCTGCATGGTGGAACATGCAATGGATAAGATATCCTGATTCAGAAGACACAGCACAAATATGGTTTAGAAGACAATATAATATACCAAATACAACAACAGGAGCATCTATCTCTATAGCATCTTCAGGTAGGTATATTCTATATATAAATGGCCGTAATGTCAGTATCAATGTATTAATTCCAAACATACAAGAGAACTCCAATACGACCAGCATACTCAATTTCGAAGTATCACGTTTCCTAAAAAAAGGAATAAATACTATTGCCATCTGGTACTCGCCAATAGCAAACCAGAATAATGAAAACAAACAAATTGCAGTAGACTTCTACGGACAGACAATAGAAGGTGAACGATTTTCGTATACTACAAATTCTACATGGTTATGCAAGAAAGCCAACGCGTGTATAAAAGCAGATAATAATGAGATCATAAACTCGCTCGAGTATAAATATGACTGGAAAGATGATTCTTGCCCACTATACGATTGGAAACAAAGCCAAATATGTTGTCCTTCAAAAGTAAAATATAGTGTAGAACCACTTACATGCATATCAAATCGGATAAAACATATTTATTCATACAGGTCTTTTGACAATGATGGCAATAAGATTCTCTATGATTTCGGGACCTCTTTCATGGGTTGGACTAGAGTTACATTAAGAGGAATGAGAAGAGGTCAGAGAATTGAAATAAATGGTCTCTCATATATATGCTCAGGTGAAATGGATGAACAAGCATGCAGAAGATTCACAGAGACTGAATCAGGAAGAGCCTTAGTGACAGGTCCAGCAGATTTTTCTGTAGATAAAATAATGAAGATTGAAGGGATAGAAATTGCCCCATTTTTCAATATAAGTTATCAATATTAAAACAATATTGTTCGTTTTTACCTATTAATTTCTATTTTTGGAACATTTTTCATATATTTGCATCGTAAAAATATGAAAAAATGACCAATTCCACAATTAGAGACATCAATGTGAATTCTGTAGAACCATTCTCAAATGATGGATATATAGAAAATGACATAGCTATGTTCGACAATTTTCAAAACTTGCCAATTCCGAACGAACCAAGTAGGATAAAAGGTTTGATAATTGGACTATGTCTTCACGGCAAAGCTCAATACACTGTTGAGACTGAAGAACGTTTGATCACTAAGAATGATGTTATTATCATAAATGATAATCAAGTAACAGACAATTACATGATAAGTCCTGATTTTCAGGGCATTGCTATGATAATATCGAATAATTTTTTCAATGATGCAGTAAAAGGTGTCAATGACATTTCATCTTTGTTCATATTCACACGCAATCATCCGGTATTTAAACTAGATGAAGAGCAAGCAATATTAGTAACATGGTACTATAATATGCTAAAGATAAAGGTAAACGAGTCTAATAATCATTTCCGTAAAGACATAGTTCGTTCATTGTTCAATACGATGATATACGATGTTAGTAATATTATATATAGTCTGATGAAAATCTCAGATAAGAAAAGAAGTCGTGCCGATACTATTTTTACAGAATTTATACGCCTTGTTGAAAGTAATTTCAGAAAAGAACGCAGAGTAAGTTGGTATGGTGAACAAATGTGTATAACTCCAAAATACCTTTCTGAAACTGTAAAACAGATTAGCAAACGTACTCCCAACGAATGGATTGACAAATATGTAACATTAGAAGTCCGTGTTCAACTCAAAAATACAGCCAAAAGCATAAAAGAAATAGCAGAAGATCTACACTTTCCAAATCAATCTTTCCTTGGAAAATATTTCAAAGAACATTCAGGTATGTCACCATCAGAATATAGGAAATCATAAAGAATCACATCACAAGCATCTTAAGTACGAATAACTAATATGAAAGAAACAAATACTATACAGTCAGAACTTGAATATCTTTCAGACAATGAGAAGAGAGTGATTCTACCACGATTTTTCAAAACAGGTAAAGGTGAGTATGGAGAAGGTGATAAATTCATAGGAGTTACAGTACCTAACATCAGAAGTGTTGCAATGTTACATCTTGGCACTGAAGATAAAGAAATAGAAATTCTTTTATATTCAGAATGGCACGAAATACGAATGTGTGCACTCATGATTATGGTTGAAAATTGTAAACTTACAAGAAAGACTAAATGGATTAAATTACATTCAGAAAAAGAAGGTGAAAGCATTCGAGGAAAAAATTTCCAATTATATCTTAAACATACTGATAGAATAAACAATTGGGATCTTGTAGACCTGACAGCACCAACTATAGTAGGTGAATACCTCAAGGATAAAAACAGAGATGTTTTATACGAATTAGCTAAGAGTCAACTTTTATGGGAACAAAGGATTGCTGTAGTATCTACTTATGCATTCATCCGTGAAAATGACTTTAAAGAGATCTATTCATTAGCAGAATTACTAATAAATCACAAACATGATTTAATGCAAAAAGCTATAGGTTGGATGCTCAGAGAAACTGGTAAACGCGACAAGCCAATGCTTATGGATTTTCTAGACATGCACTGCAAAGAGATGCCAAGAACTATGCTTAGATACTCTATTGAAAAGTTTTCCGAATCTGAAAGACAATATTATATGCGTTAACACAAATAATCATGAATGAGATATTAGCAAATATGAAATTACGCCGTAGCATAAGAGGGTATGAACCAAATAAAATGCCGGCAAAAGAACTGATAGACCAAGTAATAGAGGCTGGAACATATGCTCCAACTGGAAAGGGAATGCAATCACCTATAATAATAGCTGTAACAAATAAAGCTGTACGAGACAAACTCTCAAAGATGAACGGTGACATACTTGGTACAAAATCAGATCCATTTTACGGAGCCCCAGTAGTTCTTATTGTACTAGCCAACAGAGAACGCCCAACATACATCTACGACGGTAGTCTTGTTATGGGGAATCTTATGAATGCCGCCCATGCTGTAGGATTGGGAAGTTGTTGGATTCACCGTGCTAAAGAAGTATTTGATTCAACAGAAGGCAAAGCTATGCTTAAAGAATGGGGTATTGATGGAGATTACGAAGGTATTGCCCATTGTGTATTGGGATATGCGCTTAAAGATGCACCATTGGCAAAACCCCGTAAAAGCGATTACGTAAAATATGTAAGATAATTATATAATGGCTATTTGATATAGCCATTAACTTTAAGTTCTTTTACAACCTCTTCAAGTGAATTATACCACTTTTCGCCAAATCTCTCTATAAGTGGTTGCTTTAAGAATTTGTAGACTGGCATATCAAGTTCTTCACCTTTTTCCCTTGCACACTTACATATATCCCATACATGATAATTAAGTCCTACCATGTCATTGCCCATCTTAATCTCTCTTATTGGATATAGATAACAACTTATAGGCTTGCAAAATTTAGTTTTACCGGCACGATAGGATTTTTCAAGGGTACAATAGCAGCAACCATTATCATGACATGTAAAGACACAATCCTTACCATTAACGATACTAGTAACCATACAACCCTCCTGATCGATATATGCTACGCCCTGCTTATCTATCACGGCCTGAGCCGAAGCTGACAAATCATCCCAAACAGTATCTAACGAATCTTCAATTCCTCCTATTTCATCTAATGTAACAGGAGCACCGGCATCACCCTCGACACAACATTCTCCATTACATTTTTCAAGATCACAACAAAACTTCTCTGTAAGACAATCAAGAGAAATCAAAACATTATCTACTTCTATAATCGGTGGTGTATCCATATAAAATTACCATTTAATAGGTTCTTCTCCATTTTGAATCAGATAATCATTTGCTCTACTGAAATGTCTATTTCCGAAGAAGCCACGATATGCAGACAAAGGAGACGGATGTGCAGACTTTAGTACTAGATGCTTAGATGGATCTATATATGCTGCTTTTCCTTGAGCATAACTGCCCCACAATATAAAGACTAAATGCTCTCTATCTTTTGCCAATGCCTTTATTGCAGCATCAGTAAACTCCTCCCAACCTCTGCGTTGATGGCTTCCTGCCTGATGTGCTCTAACAGTAAGTGTTGCATTAAGGAGAAGTACTCCCTGCTCCGCCCAGCGAGTTAGATTGCCACTTAAGGGAGCAGGGGTACCAAAATCATTCTGTATCTCTTTGAAAATGTTTACTAACGATGGAGGAAACTGTATGCCATCATTTACAGAGAAGCACAATCCATGTGCCTGACCTGGTTCGTGATAAGGATCCTGACCTATAATAACCACTTTCACTTTATCAAATGGACATAGATTGAAAGCATTGAAAATCATTTTACCCGGAGGATAACATGTATTATGCATATACTCCTCACGCACAAACTTAGTCAAATCTACAAAATATTGTTTTTCGAATTCAACTCCGATATGGGCTTTCCAACTATCTTCAATCTTTACATCCATAAGCTTATTTTATTTATCTGAAATCAGATTTTCGCCTGTCATATCTGCAGGTTGATCCAATCCTATAATATGCAGAATAGAAGGCGCAACATCAGCCAAGCGACCATCTTTTACTTTTGCACTATTATTATCCGTTACATAAACAAATGGTACAGGATTGAGAGAATGTGCTGTGTTTGGTGTTCCATCAGGATTTATTGCATTATCAGCATTACCATGGTCTGCTATTATTATAGCCTCATAACCGGTTTCCTTGACAGCTTTAATTACCTCTTTAACACAGTTGTCTACAGCCCATACAGCTTTTGCTATGGCATTGTATATACCTGTATGACCTACCATATCACCATTAGCAAAGTTTACTACGATAAAATCATACTTATCTTCCTTTATGGCAGCGACAAGTTTGTCCTTAACCTCAAAAGCACTCATTTCAGGTTTCAGATCATAAGTAGCAACCTTAGGAGAAGGCACTAATATTCTATCCTCTCCCTCGTAAGGAGCTTCACGGCCACCATTAAAGAAGAATGTTACGTGAGCATATTTTTCGGTCTCAGCTGTGTGCAATTGCTTTTTACCATTTTTGCTCAAGAATTCTCCTAAAGTATCCATAACATTCTCTTTAGGGAATAGTATATGAACGCCCTTAAAAGAAGCATCGTAAGGAGTCATGCAATAATATTGAAGATTCGGTATTGTTTTCATACCTTCTTCGGGCATGTCCTGCTGAGTTAGCACCTGTGTAAGTTCTTTCGCACGGTCATTACGGAAATTTATGAATATAACAACATCACCATCTTTGATAGTACCATCAACAGTTGAGTTTGTTATAGGTTTGATAAATTCATCAGTAACATCTTCAGCATAGCTTTCTTCCATAGCTTTAACCATATCAGTAGCTTTCTTTCCTTTAGCATCTACCAATAAGTCATAAGCCTCTTTTACACGATTCCAGCGCTTGTCGCGATCCATTGCGTAAAAACGACCAATGATACTTGCTATATGACAGTCTGTTTTTCCGCAGACGTCCTCTAATTCTTTAATAAATCCGGCACCACTTTTAGGATCTGTATCACGTCCATCCATGAAACAGTGAATGAATGTATTTTTTAATCCATATTCTTTTGATATCTCACATAACTTAAAAAGATGGTCTAATGAAGAATGTACTCCGCCATTAGATGTAAGACCCATAAAATGGACCTTTTTACCTGTCTCTTTAGCATATGAGAAAGCTGATACTATCTCTGGATTTTTCATGATAGAACCATCCTTGCAGGCACGGTTTATCTTTACAAGATCCTGGTATACGATACGACCGGCACCTATATTCAGGTGACCAACCTCAGAGTTACCCATCTGTCCGTCAGGAAGGCCTACATCTTCACCACTAGCCTGCAACTGAGAGTGTGCACTTGTTGCGAAAAGGAGGTCTATATAAGGAGTTGGTGTATTATAAATAACATCACCTTTACCATGTTTCCCGATTCCCCAACCATCGAGGATCATTAATAATGCTTTTTTTGCCATAATTGTAATAATTATAATTCTAGAATTTGACCGCAAAGTTACGTCTTTTTATTCTTATCTGCAAATTGATATATAAAAAGCTATTGATATAAAATATAGATAAAAGTGATTTCTCTATTTTTAACATTAAAACCATACTTAAAAAGTATTATTAATCAATATGTGCTGATAAAATTTATATTGATATTACATAGTATAAATTGAATAAAAACACATTTTATTTTGTTACGCTCCTTATTTGTATTATCTTTGTAGTGTATAACAATTTATTAACTTAGTATCATGAAATTTATAAAAAGTACTACTGTTTTTTTAGCAGCAATAATCTGTAGCGCAGAACTTTCGGCACAGACCAATGCTCCTAAACTTAACGCCAATAATATTGACGAAGTTATTAAAGCAATGACTCTTGAAGAAAAAGCATCTTTGCTTGTAGGTGGAGGGAATGATGGATTTGCCGGTAGCGGCGCAATGATGGGAGCACAAAAGAAGTTGGTAGCAGGCGCTGCCGGCGTAACTGTGGCAATACCACGTCTTGGCATACCTTCGATTGTATTGACAGACGGACCTGCCGGAGTGCATATAGACGCTACTCGCGAAGGTACTTCGCAGACATTTTATGCCACAGGGTTTCCTATCGGAACGGCCTTGGCGTGTACATGGAATACCGATCTCATAAGGTCGGTAGGAAAAGCTATCGGCAATGAGGTGCTAGAGTATGGATGTGATGTAATACTAGGTCCTGGGATGAATCTTCACCGTAATCCTCTTTGTGGACGTAACTTTGAATATTACTCTGAAGATCCTTTGGTTACAGGAAAAATCGGTGCTGCAATGGTACAGGGCATACAGAGTCAAGGTGTTGGTACTAGTGCAAAACATTTCGCAGTAAACTCTCAAGAGACTGATCGCACAAAGGTTGACGAAAGACTTTCTCAACGTGCTCTGCGAGAACTATATCTTAAGGGATACGAGATAATGGTAAAAGAAAGTCAGCCATGGACCATGATGGCTTCTTATAATAAGATAAATGGGACTTTCTCTCAAGAAAGCCATGATCTTTTGACAACTATATTACGGAATGAATGGGGATTTAAAGGTGCTGTAATGACTGACTGGATTGGTAAACGTGATACTCCGGCACAGGTTCATGCCGGGGATGACTTGATGATGCCCGGATATCCCGTACAAGCAAAAGAGATTATACAAAGTGTAAACGATGGAAATCTCAATATTGATGATGTAAATAATGACGTGAAACATATTCTTGAGATAGTTGTAAAATCGCCTAAATTCAAAGGTTATAAGTTCAGTAACACTCCTGATCTTAAGGCTCATGCGATGATAACAAGACAAAGCTCGACAGAAGGTATGGTACTACTTAAAAATAACAACAACACCCTACCCTTACAAAACATCAAAAAAGTTGCTCTTTTCGGAGTAAACTCGTATGATTTTCTTTCAGGCGGATTAGGTTCAGGCTGTGTTCACACTCCTTATGTTGTTGATATGGTAACCGGTCTAAAGAATGCAGGTATATCTACGACAAAGACCCTTACAGACATATATCAAAAGTATGTAGAATACGAAAAAATAAAGTTTCAGGCAGACAAAGACCCTATAATGTGGTTTCTTAGCCAAGGTCAGCCAAAATTACCAGAGATGGATGTAACTAAACGTTGTATAGACTCTGAAATCAATAGTGCTGATGCTGCTATATTCACTATCGGAAGACAGGCTGGCGAAGGACTTGACAGAGATATCGACACAGACTTTAACATAAGTGAATCTGAACGAAAGATATTAAGTGACGTCAGTAGTACATTCCACCAACATGGTAAACCTTTAATTGTAATAATAAATTCCGGATCTGTAATAGAAACTGCCTCTTGGAGAGATTTAGCTGATGCTATAATTGTTGCTTGGCAACCGGGCGAAGAGGGAGGTAATGCCGTTGCAGATGTACTAACAGGCAAAGTAAATCCTTCAGGGAAACTCACTATGACATGGCCTATATCAGCAACAGATCATTTTTCTACAAAAAACTTCCCTCAAGATATGTCTCTTTATGATTATAAATCTATGAAAGACTGGGGAGCACCTATGAAATGCTCTGACTTCACCAACCATGAAGAGGACATCTATGTAGGCTATCGGTACTTTGATACATTCAACAAAAATGTTTCATATCCTTTTGGTTATGGTTTATCTTATACTACATTCAGTTACAGCCATCCTTCTGTCAAGGTTAACGGCAATAAGATTGAAGTATCTGTAAACATCAAAAATACAGGAAGCAAAGCAGGTAAAGAGATTGCCGAGGTATATGTATCTGCACCAAAGGGAAAGCTACAAAAGCCTGCTAAAGAACTTAAGGCTTTTGGCAAGACAAGAGATTTGAAACCTGGCGAGAGTGAAACTCTAAAGATGTCTATTAACAAGATGGACTTGGCTTCGTTCGATGATACTCTGAGTGAATGGGTTGTAGATAAAGGAACATATACATTCAGAATTGGTGCCTCTAGTCGTGATATAAAGGTATCGGCAACAACAACTTTATCAGGAGCTACAGAGAAAGTTAACGATGTTATGAAGCCTCAGCAAGTATTGAATTTGCTAAGACAGTAATTATTTATTTGAAATAAAATTATGATTATATGATATATACTGGGCAAAATATAATAACTCAACAATATCATATAATCATTATCAAAAATCTATTTTGCCTTCAGCGAATAACCAAGTGGCTTATTATCAAACGGTTAGACTGAAGGCAACTTTTACTCAATCCATATTATCTGCTATTTTTTACACGTATTCCATTTTTTATCATACGACAAGGAAGTTCTTACTAAATATAAGATAAAGATATTTTATACTTATAAAAGCTGGTTTTTATAGTTGTAATAACAATGCTTAGTAGTTACAATAACAATCTTTTACAACCTTTCGACCTAGGTCGAAAGATCGTGTGACCAAGGTCAAATTATCGTGCGACCTAGGTCGAAACTTCTAAAAGTATAGTTTTTAGAACGTTCTATCTAGTCCTTATAAACATGAATGGAAATGTTTTAAATGAAATCAGTATATATAAAGCTATAAAATCTGCATAATAAAGTTTCGATCAACTAATAGTAGAATAAAATTCAAAAGGGGAAAACGAAATTAAGGAAAAACCCAAAAAGGGATAAAATATTCATATAAAAGTTGCCTTCAGTCTAACCGTTTGATAATAAGCCACTTGGTTATTCGCTGAAAGCAAAACCAGATTAACTTTTATAAAAAATCACACTGTATTTATAATCTAGTACTACGCTATATTGAGAACAAAAAATCCCCGCAAACGATAATTTGCGGGGATTAATATTATTATCTAATTATTAATTAGAAATCCTGTTTGTCTAATGAATCATTAAAATCCTTTGGCTCTTTGTTTTCCATTGGATCATGATAATCTTTGTGTTCAAAATGGCGCTGTTCTCCATCCTTGAAATCAGGACGAGGACGACGATCACCTCTATCAGGACGAGGACGACGTTCGCCACGCTCAGGACGAGGACGGCGCTCACGCTCTACATATCCTTCTGGTTTAGGAAGAAGTGCACGATGTGACAGTTTGTACTTACCTGTCTTAGGATCAATTTCCATCAGTTTAACCTGAATTTTATCACCCTCTTTGATACCTGCCTCTTCTACTGTTTCAAGACGTTTCCAGTCAATTTCTGAGATATGAAGCAATCCGTCTTTTCCTGGCATGATCTCTACGAAACAGCCATAAGGCATAATAGAACGTACTGTTCCTTCGTAAACTTCACCAACATCAGGAACGGCTACAATAGCTTTGATCTTTGCAAGAGCAGCATCTATAACATCCTTATTAGCACCGCTAACCTGAACCTTACCCTTACCCTCTACTTCGTCAATAGTAATTGTTGCACCTGTTTCTTCCTGCATCTGCTGTATAATCTTTCCACCAGGACCTATTATAGCGCCAATGAATTCTTTAGGTATCTCAATAGCTACAATACGTGGAACCTGTGGTTTAAGTTCGGCACGTGGTTCAGATATAGTATCAGTAAGTTTACCTAAGATATACTCACGACCTGCTTTAGCCTGTAGAAGAGCTTTCTCAAGAATATCGAAACTCAGTCCGTCACACTTGATATCCATCTGTGTTGCAGTAAGACCATCTTTTGTTCCTGTAGTTTTGAAGTCCATATCTCCAAGATGATCTTCATCACCTAGGATATCGCTCAATACTGCATATTTATCTTCACCTGGGTTTTTGATAAGTCCCATAGCGATACCGCTTACAGGTTTCTTCATCGGAACGCCTGCATCCATAAGTGCAAGTGTACCTGCACATACTGTAGCCATAGATGAAGAACCGTTGCTCTCTAGAATCTCAGAAACGAGACGTACTGTATAAGGATAGTCTGCTGGAATCTGATTCTTAAGTGCACGCCATGCCAAATGACCATGGCCAATCTCTCTACGGCCTACACCACGCTGAGATTTAGCCTCACCTGTACAGAAAGGAGGAAAATTATAATGTAGGATAAAACGCTGGTAGCTCTTGTTAAGAACATCATCTACCATCTTTTCATCCAATTTTGTACCGAGTGTACATGTTGTAAGAGACATTGTCTCACCACGCTGGAATATAGAAGATCCATGAGGCATTGGCAGTGGAGAAACCTCACACCATATTGGACGAATCTCGTCTGTCTTACGGCCATCAAGACGCTTGCCTTCGTCTAGAAGGCAACGACGCATAGAATCGCGCATTACATCTGCATAGTAGCGATCTACAAGTGCATATTTTGCAGAGAGTTCTTCTTCGCTTAAATCTGTATGAGCTGCAGCGTAAGCCTCTTCAAAGTCAGATTTAATTTTATCGAAAGAGTCTTCACGCTCTTTTTTATCTTTATTGCCTGCTTCAGCTATTGCATAGCATTTATCATAAGTTTCCTTACGTAACTGCTCACGAAGCTCTTCATCGTTAACCTCATGACAATACTCGCGCTTAACGTCTGTACCCAATTCCTTAGATAATTCGAGCTGCATCTCGCACATAGGTGCAATAGCTGCCTGAGCTGCCTTAAGTGCTTCCAGCAGATCCTGCTCTGACACTTCCTGCATCTCGCCCTCAACCATCATGATATTATCTTTAGAGGCACCTACCATGATGTCCATATCAGCCTCTTTCATCTGTGCGATTGTTGGGTTGATTATGTATTCACCGTTAATACGGGCTACACGAACTTCTGATATAGGGCATTCTAATGGAATATCTGAACAAGCCAAAGCGGCTGAAGCTGCAAATCCTGCTAATGCATCCGGTTGGTCTACGCCATCGGCTGAGAATACAATAACATTAACAAATACTTCTGCATGGAAATTAGAAGGAAAGAGAGGGCGCAAAGCACGGTCTACAAGACGACAAGTAAGGATTTCGTTGTCTGTTGCTTTACCTTCGCGTTTGGTAAAACCGCCTGGGAAACGACCAGCTGCGGCATACTGTTCTCTGTACTCTACCTGCAAAGGCATAAAATCTGTTCCGGGAACTACATCTTTTGCGGCACAAACTGTGGCCAAAAGAACGGTATTGCCCATTCTTAGGACACATGAACCGTCGCACTGTTTTGCCACTTTCCCGGTTTCAATGCTGATGGTTCTTCCGTCAGGCAATGAAACTGTTTTCGTAATTACGTTCATCTAAATTTAAAACTTTATTGTTTTGATTACATCTAAATATCTTACAAAGATAAGACAAGCCCATCTTTGTTTTTATCGGGCAAAGATAATCAAAAATGTAATAACAAAAGATTTTTTCTTCTTAAATCTATATTTAATTCGGTTTTTTTATGTTTTTTCCAGCTGTATCACACAATTTCTCATTTTACTATTGACTTTCATTTGATTTTATTTCTCAATTCTCAATTAAAATTTATAACTTTGCAGCGATGTTGAAAAATATAATAATAGTGGCTATTGGCAGCGGTATAGGAGGAGTAGCACGCTACTTACTTTCTAAAGTGATACAGGGATCGATACTTACTTCGTTCCCTATTGGTACTTTAGTAGTTAATCTTCTAGGATGCTTGCTTATCGGTATATTCTATGGTTTGTTTGACAGAGGCGCACTACTTAATCCTAATCTCAAGTTACTGCTTACAGTAGGTTTCTGTGGTGGTTTCACTACTTTCAGTACCTTTATGAACGAGAGTCTGCAACTTTTCAGATCTGACAATATTCTTTATGGGGCTCTGTACGCCGGTGGCAGCGTTTTTCTTGGTCTTATTGCTGTATTTTTAGGCAGTCAGTTAATAAAACAAATATAACTATAATATGAAAAAGACAATTTTAAAATTATTTTACGTTTGCGTGATAGTTGTTACTGCATTGAGCGTGTCTTCTTGCGGTAAACAGAAGTTCCATATAGAGGGTAATATCACAGATGCTAAAGATTCTACTCTATATTTCGAAAACGTCGGACTAAATGGCCCTGTTGTAATTGACTCTGTAAAATTAGCAGAAGACGGTTCATTCTCTTTTAGTTCAAATAAAACTGACGCGCCAGAATTCTATCGTCTAAGAATTGCCGGACAATGTATAAATTTATCTATCGACTCAACAGAGACAGTAACTGTAAAGGCTTCTTATCCTACCATGCCTACTAAATATACTGTAAGTGGTTCTTATAACTGTTCTAAGATAAAAGAGTTGGCCCTTATGCAAATAGATTTGACGAACAAGGCCACAGCACTTGAAAACGACCCACAATTAGGAGGACTTGCTCAAGATAGTATAATGAAATTAGTTGAAGCTTATAAGAATAAAGTAAAACATGACTACATTTTTAAGGAGCCAAATAAAGCTTACGCTTATTATGCTTTATTCCAGACATTGGGAAACTCTTTAATTTTCAACCCACGTAACAACAAAGATGACATCAAAGTTTTTGCGGCAGTAGCAACTAGTTGGGATACTTATTATCCTAAAGCTATGAGAGGAAAAAATCTGCATAACATTGCGATAGAGGGAATGAAGAACACCCGCATTGTTGAAGCTCAGAACAATCAGAAGATAGACGCCAGCAAAGTCACCGTGTCAGGTGTTATTGATATTCCACTGTATGACAATAAAGGTCAGTTACGTCATCTTACAGACCTAAAGGGAAAAGTGGTTATGTTAGACTTTCATGTATTTGCTACAAAAGAATCTACACAGAGAATTATGGCCTTACGTAGTATTTATAACAAGTACCATAATAAAGGTTTCGAAATTTATCAAGTATCTCTTGACCAAGATGAACATTTCTGGAAAGTTAATACAGCTGCCCTCCCCTGGATATCGGTAAGAGATGCAGATGGTATGGACTCTCGATACCTAAGTACATATAACATTCAGAATCTACCAGCATTCTTCTTAATAGACAAAAACAATTCTCTTGTAAAACGTGATTCTCAAATCAAGGATCTTGATGCTGAGATAAAGAAGTTGCTATAATTCTCAAAATAATGAATAATAATTTGTGGATAGATATTAATCTATAGATTATAAAAATAATGTCCCGATCTTGAAAAAGGTCGGGACATTATTTTTACTGGTTATTATTCTAATTAATAGTATATTATAGCTAGAAGCTCTGCAGCCAAGACTTTAGCTCTAATTCCATTTCTATATGATACATAAAGCCTTCACGGAACCCCCAGCCATGTCCTCCTGATGGATATACATGAATAGATGCAGGAACATCATGACGATAAAGCTCAAAATAATAATTTACCCCATTAGCAGGTTGTACGGTGTTATCATCATCACTTAACGCAATGAAAGCTCGTGGAGTATTTCTTGTTACCTTCATATCATTGCTGTATTCATCTTCTAGTTTCTTCTTTACATCCTTGCCAAAAAAGTTATCATGTGAACCCTGATGTGTATAACCTGGTTGCATGGTAATAACAGGATAGAAAAGTATTTGGAAATTAGGATATGCGTCCTTTTCAGAATGAGTTGCTATTGTTGAAGCAAGATGACCACCTGCAGAAGATCCCATTATACCAACATTATTAGGATCAATATGCCAAGCCACCGCATTACGACGGACCAATTTTATAGCTTCTTCTGCATCAGAAATAGGAACAGAATAATTTCCATGTGGCATACGGTATTTCAATACTATTGCAGCTATACCCATTTTATTAAAGAAAGGAGCCCAGTCGTAGCCCTCATGATCCATTGCAAGATGGGCATATCCACCTCCAGGACAAATTACAACAGCACGGCCAGTAGCTTTCTGCGGATTAGGAAGATATATACGTACCTTTGCTGTATCGTTTACATCTCCATTATTATTGGGAGCTCCTCCCAACCAGAGATTCATGTCTAAAGGCTTCTGTGCTGCAGCCGACATAGAAACTGCAACTAAAGCAAACACCAATAATGATTTAATTTGTTTCATTGTTTTTATTAATAGTATAAATTGATAACTTTTTATGTAAATATTTTGATAATCAGTTGCAAAGATAGGTATTTTTTCGTAATATTGCAGTTGTTATTAATCAAAGATATTATGCATAAACAGTTTTTAATTATTTCGGCTTTTGCCGCAATTGCCTTAAGCGCTCAGGCAAAGGTAACCTTGCCTCATCTAATTAGTGATAACATGATTTTACAGCAAAGCAGTGATGCCCGACTATGGGGTACTGACGAGCCCGGTAAAACAGTAAATGTCTCTGTATCATGGTCTGGCGACACTTACAACACCACAACAGGAAAAGATGGTAAATGGTTAGTCAAGGTTAAGACTCCTGCAGCAGGATTCACTCCATACTCTATTACTTTCGATGACGGTGAAAGAACTGTAATTAAGAATGTATTGTCTGGCGAAGTATGGGTCTGTGCCGGACAAAGTAATATGGAGATGCCGATAAAAGGATTTTTTAACTGTCCACTAGAAGATTATAATAACGTAGTAATAGATGCAGCAAATTCAAAGGGTGTACATTTTGTAAAGATACCGAGTGTAATGAGCGAGACACCTCTTGAGGATGCTAAATGCGAATGGAAAATTTGCGACAGTAATACTGTTGGTGAAGCCAGTGCAACAGGTTATTTCTTTGCAAGGCTAGTTAGTCGTACTCTTAATATTCCAATAGGACTGGTTGAGGCTAATAAAGGCGGTACCCGGGTAGAAAGTTGGTTGAATCGTGAGAATCTGAAAAAATACACAAAAGAAGATCTGAACATAAATCACATTAAAGCGAACTTCCAAGGTGATTATCTTTATCCTCTACTTTGGGGTAATGGAACATTTAATCCTATATTGAACTATACAGTTAAAGGTATTTTGTTTTACCAGGGTTGTTCTAATGTAGGTGATCCGGGAGATCAGTATTCACAACGTCTTGAATTATTAGTAAAACAATGGCGTGAAAGTTTTGGACTAGGCGAAATACCTTTCTATTTTGTACAAATTGCCCCCTACTACTATGAAAATAATGTAAATGGTGATCAAGGTGCAAGACTACGCGAACAACAATTCAAAGCTGCCGGCATTATACCTAATAGTGCCATTGTAGGCACAAATGATGCCGTATATCCTTATGAAACCCAACAAATTCATCCTTGTCAGAAAAAGAAAGTTGGAGAACGTCTCGGACTTTTAGCACTTAACAAACAATATGGGATGAAACGACTAATAGCAGATGCCCCTACCTACAAAAGTATGAAAATAAGTAATGACTCTGTTTTTGTACAGTTAGATAATCTAGCCGGAGGAGTAAGCCGCTACGAAGATATTAAAGGATTTGAGCTGGCCGGAGCAGACAAAGTATTCCACAAAGCGAACACATCCTACAACTGGACTAAAGGATTGATTATCACATGTCCGGAAGTAAAGAATCCTGTTGCTGTACGTTATTGTTTCAGGAACTTTGAGATTGGGAATTTATCGAACATGGGCGGTCTTCCATTATTCCCATTCCGCTCTGATAACTGGTAAAAAGTATTTATTATAATGCATCCATTAGAAAAATTCAAATACTGTCCTATCTGTGGCAGTTCTCATTTCGAAATAAAAAACGAAAAAAGCAAATTGTGCAGTAACTGCGGATTCTCATATTATATGAATCCCAGTTCTGCAACAGTTGCATTAATATTTAACGACAAGAAAGAGCTCCTCGTTGTAAAACGTGGCAAAGAACCGGCAAAAGGTACCTTAGACTTGCCTGGTGGTTTTGTTGACATGAACGAAACAGGAGAAGAAGGCATAATAAGAGAAGTAAGAGAAGAAACCGGGCTTATTGTAGCAAAAACCAAATATATATTCAGTATCCCCAATATATATCTTTATTCAGGAATAGAAATACATACTCTAGATATGTTCTTTGAATGTCAGGTGAACGACACCTCTAATATCAAAGCAATGGATGATGCTGCCGAATATCAATGGATAGCAATAAAGGATATACATACAGAACAATTTGGTCTAAGATCAATACGTGCCGGACTACTTAAATATATCAAACAAGACTAAATAACCTAAAAAAAAAGAAAAAATACCATATTAATAAGGTATAAGTAAAAGTTTTGCTTACTTTTGCGCCCAAAATAAAAGTACGTATTAGATTATGCAAAAAAATCTTGTTATTGTCGAGTCGCCCGCAAAGGCCAAAACTATAGAGAAATTCTTAGGTGAAGATTATAAAGTAATGTCAAGTTACGGACATATCAGAGACCTTAAGAAAAAAGAACTCAGCATTAATCTTGACTCAATGGAACCAGCCTACGAAATTCCTGAAGATAAGGAAAAAGTAGTAAAGGAACTTAAGAGTAATGCAAAGAAAGTAGAAAAAATTTGGTTAGCATCCGATGAGGATCGCGAGGGAGAGGCTATATCTTGGCATTTATGTGAAGTGCTTGGGCTAGACGAAGCTAAGACGAACCGTATTGTTTTCCATGAGATTACTAAGCCTGCCATTCTGGAGGCTATAAAGAACCCACGCCATTTGGATATGAATCTGGTTAACGCTCAACAAGCACGCCGTATACTAGACAGACTTGTTGGTTTTAAACTATCTCCAATACTTTGGCGAAAGGTTAAACCATCTCTTTCAGCCGGTAGAGTTCAGAGCGTTGCAGTAAGACTAATTGTGGAACGTGAACGCGAAATACAAGATTTTAAGACTGAAAAATATTATCGTCTGAATGCCATATTTGCTTTAATAGCCGAAGATGGTTCTGCAACAGAAGTAAAAGCAGAATTAAACAAGAGATTCAGCACACAAGAAGAAGTCGAAACTTTTCTTGAGAAATGCAAAATTTCAAAATTCTCGGTTCTATGCATAAGCAAGAAACCTCTTAAGCGCACACCAGCGCCTCCATTTACGACTAGTACACTGCAACAAGAAGCAGCACGCAAACTAGGATATACTGTTTCTCAGACGATGATGGTTGCACAACATCTATACGAAAACGGATTAATAACATACATGCGTACCGACTCTGTCAACCTATCTTCACTTTGTATCAATGCATGCAAAGAAGAAATAAAGAAGTTGTGGGGCAAAGAATACAGCAATCCACGCCAATATCAAACTCACTCAAAAGGAGCACAAGAAGCGCATGAGGCAATCCGTCCTACCTATATGAGTAATGCTACAGTAGAAGGAACATCACAAGAAAAAAGACTTTACGAGTTGATATGGAAACGTACAGCAGCGAGTCAGATGTCTGATGCACAAATAGAAAAGACGATTGTAAATATCAAGATAAGTGAAGCTTACGAACAATTTATGTCAAATGGCGAAGTTATAACTTTTGATGGTTTTCTCAAAGTATATAGAGAATCTATTGATGACGATGATAATAACCAAGACGAATTTTCACATCAGCTGCCGGTAATGAAAAAAGGAGATGAGCTGCAACGCCGCGAAATATCAGCAATAGAACGTTTCAGCCAGGGACCGTCAAGATATACCGAAGCTAGTTTAGTGCACAAACTTGAAGAACTTGGTATAGGCCGTCCTTCTACGTATGCGCCAACTATAAGTACAATACAACAGCGTGAATATGTACAGAAAGGTGATAAGAAAGGCGAAGAGAGAAAGTATAGCTTATATGTGCTTAAAGGACTTAAAATAACCAGGAAAGAAAATACAGAAATGGTAGGAAGCGAAAAAGGGAAGCTTCTGCCTACTGACATAGGTATTGTTGTAAATGATTTCCTATTACAGTATTTTCCTGAAATAATGGATTACAACTTCACAGCTAATGTAGAAGGTAAATTCGATAAAATTGCAGAAGGAAAAGCAGGATGGGGAAAAATGATAAAAGAGTTCGACAAGAGATTTGAACCTGTTGTAGAAAAAACGATGAATATACGTTCTGAACATAAAGTTGGAGAACGCGAACTTGGAACTGATCCTAAAAGTAACAAGCCTGTATTTGTCAAAATTGGAAAGTTTGGACCTGTCGTTCAAATCGGTTCTGCAGAAGACGAAGAGAAGCCAAAATTTGCTCAAATACCTTCAGACAAGAGTATGGAGACTATTACGCTAGAAGAGGCTCTTGATCTATTTAAGCTACCTCGTACTGTTGGTGAGTTTGAAGGGGCAAATGTTATAATAGGAGCAGGGCGTTTCGGTCCTTATATATTACATAACAAGAAATATGTATCCCTTCCAGATACAGAGAATCCGATGACAGTAAATCTGGAGAAAGCCGTATCTCTGATCAAAGAAAGAAGAGAAGCCGAAAAGAAAAGGCATCTTAAATCTTTCGAAGAAGATCCTGAACTTGAGGTTATGAACGGAAGATACGGACCATACATAGCATATGCTGGAAAAAATTACAGACTTCCTAAAAACCTACATGAAAAAGCCGCCGATTTGACCATTGACGAATGTATGGAAATAATTAAGAATACTCCTGTAAAGAAGAAATAACATACCGAGATGGTTAGAATCATTATTGTCGGATATATGGGGTCCGGGAAAACTACTGTAGGGAAGGCTCTTGCACAAAATCTAAACATGACTTTTTATGATCTGGACTGGTATATAGAAAACAGAATGCATAAAACGGTAAGCCAGCTTTTTGCTGAAAAAGGTGAAGAAGGCTTCCGTATTATTGAACATAACATGTTACATGAAGTTGCTGAATTCGAAGATGTAATAATAAGTTGCGGAGGAGGTACACCTTGTTTCTTTGACAATATGGAATATATGAATCAACAAGGTGATACAATCTTTCTTAAAGCCACACCAGAAGTGCTTTATGGGCATCTTAAAATGGGAAAAACAGAACGTCCTCTGCTTAAGAATAAATCAGCAGAAGAGATGCAAACCTTTATAAACGAGCAGTTAACAAAAAGAGAACCTTATTATAAAAAAGCAAAATACACACTTGATGTAAACTTGCTAGACAACTACGAAAAGATTAAGATTTCGGTAGAAAGA
Source organism: Prevotella sp. (assembly GCA_041907685.1). Taxonomy (GTDB): domain Bacteria; phylum Bacteroidota; class Bacteroidia; order Bacteroidales; family Bacteroidaceae; genus Prevotella. The sequence continues at coordinate 102,136 of JAYRGU010000002.1, forward strand.
ATACGTAAACTAATTAATATTTAAGAATAAGCAACTAATTTCCATCAATGAAAAAATGGACCATTGAAGATTCAAAAGAACTCTACAACATTAACGGTTGGGGTACTTCTTATTTTGGCATCAACAATAATGGAGATGTCTATGTTTCGCCTTGCAAGGATAATGCACAGATAGACTTGCGTGATGTTATGGATGAACTATCTCTACGTGATGTTACTCCTCCTGTTCTTCTACGTTTTCCTGATATTCTGGATAACCGTATAGAAAAAACCAGTAGTTGCTTTAAAAAAGCAGCAGAGGAATATAATTATAACGGAGAAAATTTTATAATTTATCCTATTAAGGTCAATCAGATGCAGCCTGTTGTTGAAGAGATAATAACACATGGCCGTAAGTTTAACCTAGGCCTTGAGGCTGGATCAAAACCAGAACTACACGCTGTAATTGCTGTTCAATGTCAAAGTGATGCTCTCATAATATGCAATGGCTATAAAGACCAGAGTTATATTGAGCTTGCTCTTCTTGCACAGAAAATGGGTAAGAGGATATTTATTGTAGTAGAAAAGCTCAACGAACTGGAAATAATTGCGCGCGAAGCAAAAAAGCTGAATGTAAAACCAAACCTAGGTATTCGAATTAAACTATCATCTACTGGTAGTGGGAAATGGGAAGAAAGTGGAGGAGATGCCAGCAAATTCGGACTGACAAGTAGTGAATTGCTAGAGGCTCTTGACATTCTTGATAATAAAGGAATGAAAGATTGTCTGCGACTTATACATTTTCATATTGGTAGTCAGATCACAAAAATACGTCGTATCCAGACAGCTTTGAGAGAAGCGTCGCAATTCTATATACAACTACACAAAATGGGTTATAACGTGAATTTTGTGGATTGTGGAGGTGGACTTGGAGTAGATTATGACGGAACCAGATCTCCGAGTAGTGAGAGCTCAGTGAACTACTCTATTCAAGAATATGTAAACGACTGTATTTATACTTTTGTAGAGGCCGCTGATCATAATGGAATTCCGCACCCAAATATCATTACAGAGAGTGGAAGATCTCTTACAGCTCATCACTCTGTACTAGTAATAGATGTTTTAGAGACAGCCTCCTTACCGGAGATGGACGAAGAATATGAGCCAGATGAAGACAGCCATCAACTAGTTAAAGACTTATACGAGATATGGGATAATCTGAATCCGCGAACAATGATGGAAGACTATCATGATGCAGAACAGATACGTGAAGAAGCGTTAGACTTATTTAGTCATGGTATAGTAGACCTCAAAACTCGTGCCGAAATAGAAAGAATGTATTGGAGCGTTTGCCGTGAGATTAATTCACTGGCTAAACAAATGAAGCATTTACCAGAAGAACTCGCAAATATGGATAAGTTGCTGGCTGATAAATACTTTTGTAACTTTTCTCTTTTCCAATCACTACCCGACTCATGGGCTATAGACCAATTATTCCCGATAATGCCAATACAACGACTTGACGAACGTCCAAATCGTAGTGCGACATTGCAAGATATCACTTGTGACAGCGATGGTAAAATAACAAATTTTGTAACTAACCGAAACATATCACACATCCTACCAATACACTCATTACGCAAAAATGAGCCATATTATCTGGGAGTCTTTCTTGTTGGGGCCTATCAAGAGATTCTTGGAGATATGCACAACTTATTTGGTGATACCACAGCTGTACATATAAGTGTAAAAGATGGAGCATATAATATAGACCAGGTTATAGACGGAGAAACAGTTGCCGAAGTACTAGACTATGTACAATATGACCCTAAAAAGTTAGTTAGGCAATTAGAAATATGGGTTACGAAAAGCGTAAAACAAGGAAAGATATCACTAGAAGAAGGAAAAGAATTCTTAAGTAATTATCGTTCCGGACTATATGGATATACTTATTTAGAACAATAAAACAATGACGGACGGTATCTATTGATAACCGTCCTTTTGTTTAAAACTAAACACATCATGACAGAAAAACTAACAATAGTAAAAGTTGGCGGTGCTGTTGTTGAAGACAATAACCAATTAGACCAACTCCTTAAAGACTTCAGTGCAATAAATGGCAAAAAATTATTAGTACATGGAGGAGGAAGACGTGCTACAAAAATAGCATCCAGTCTAGGTATAGAGAGTAAGATGGTAAACGGACGTAGAATAACAGATTCCGCTATGCTTGAAGTAGTGACAATGGTATACGGTGGACTAGTTAACAAGAATCTGATCGCTAAATTACAAGCAAAAGGTGTAAACGCTATAGGACTTACTGGAGCAGACATGAATGTAATACACTCACATAAGCGACCTGTAAAAGAAGTAGACTATGGCTTTGTTGGTGATGTAGACCACGTAGACGGAAAATCATTAAAAGCACTGATTGAAGCTGGAATTACACCTGTAATGGCACCATTGACACATGATGGTAATGGCAATATATTAAATACCAATGCTGACACCATTGCCAGCGAAACAGCAAAGGCTCTTGCAAAATATTATGAGGTTACTCTTATTTACAGTTTTGAGAAAAAAGGCGTATTAAGAAACCCTGATGATGATGAAAGCGTAATACCCATAATAACTCATCGCGATTTTGAAAAGTATATAAACGACGGAACGGTTGCCGGAGGAATGATACCTAAACTTGAAAACGCCTTTGCAGCGATAGATGCGGGAGTAAAAAAAGTTAATATTACACTTGCGACAGCCATAGACGGAAATCATGGAACCATAATAGAATAAAAAATTTCCACGTTATTGTAACTTTTTCTTTTCACAATCGTCATATAATTAGAGAGGATGAAAAATATCAGTTTTCGGAACGATGTATTGCCTTTAAAAGATGAACTTTATAGGCTTGCTCTCCGTATTACTCTCAATAATGCGGAAGCAGAAGACATTGTGCAGGAAACAATGATAAAAGTGTGGAACAAACGCGATAGTTGGGACACGATAGATTCGATAGAGGCATTTTGTCTCACAATATGTCGCAATCTTGCGCTTGACAAAAACAAAAGGATGGATAATAAGAATTCATCACTTGAAGATACAGGCCGAGATTCACCAGACGACTCATATAACTCAAATCCAGAAGAACGAGCAGAACAACGTGACAGAGTAAAATTGGTAAGAGATCTAATAAATGAACTGCCTGAAAAACAAAAGAGTGTGATGCAGCTCAGGGATTTTGAGGATAAAAGTTATAAAGAAATTGCAGAAATTCTTGGAATAAGCGAAGAGCAGGTAAAAATTAATATCTTCAGAGCTCGCCAAGCAATCAAACAAAAATATATAGAAACTGAAAACTATGGATTATAAGTATATTGAACAGTTAGTGGAACGCTACTTCGCTTGTGAGACAACACTAGCGGAAGAAGAAATTTTGAAAGCCTTCTTCAGTCAAGAAGATGTTCCGGCTAATCTCCATAAATATAAAGTTCTATTCACTTATGAGCAGAACGATAAAAAGGAGACTGTACTGGGAGAGGACTTTGATTCAAAGATATTGTCTATAATTGATGAACCTATGCCTGTAAAGGCACGTACGATCACCCTCAGACGTAGACTTATGCCTCTTTTCAGAGCTGCCGCTATTGTTGCTATCATTTTAACGTTAGGCAATGCAGCACAGTTTTCTTTTAAGGGTAATAAAGATAAAAATGACGATATAAATTACTCTAATTATAAAGACACATATTCTGATCCGTCAGAAGCTTATAATAAAGTACAAAACGCTCTCGAGCTTGTATCTGAAGGTATTAACCAGGCTCAAAAAAGCGATTCGGTAAGTTCAGTCAATTCTGTTATTAATAATGATACTACAAGGACAGAATGAAACGCGCTCTTTGTTTACTGTTACTAACTTGTGTAACAATTTTTGCTAATGCAATATGCAATCAGGATTTTGCATCAAAATACATGCAAATCTGCAAAGGTGACACAGCTGTTCACTGCATAACTGTTAGTCCCAGAATGATGGCACAAATGCTTAAAAGCGGCACTCACCATAAAGAGGATTTAAAACCTCTGATAAAGAAATTAAAAAGTGCACGGATTGTAACAGCAAGTCAACATGGTGAAGGATATTTTCAGATAGCTGATGAATTACTAAAGAAAAATTCGAGTCGCTTTCAAAGCGATGGAAATTATCATAATAGTCATTCATATGGTTCTTTCTTTGTAAGAAAAGTAAAAGGCCAGACAGTCGAACTTATTCTATTACATACTAATGTAAGAGCAAAAAAGTTTATACTCATAAATCTTACTGGTAAAATTGACGATGAATTCAAAAGATATATTTCTATGCTTTCTCTATAAAATCATGTTTAGTTAAAACAAAAAAAACGAAACTGTGAAGTTTCTAATCTCTCAAATTTTTCATAACATACTAACGTAGAAAAAGGGTCGCAATTCATATATGAATTGCGGCCCTTAATTATTATTGTGAACTGATTTCATTTTGCTTTTTTAAGTCTCATATTCAATTGATATATTGAAGGTATCAGTATAAACAATGAGAATACGATACTAAGAAAAACAGCTTTACTGTTGCCGTTAAAGACCTCTATCAATTTAGCATTAGGATTTGGCATTATATTATATAACACATATGCAACTGTATTATTCACCCAATGGAATGTTACACTAGGAACTATACTATCTGTACGATAATACATCCACCCAAGTAATAGTCCTATGATAAATGCATGTGGCATCTGAGCAGGATTAGCATGGACCAAAGCAAAGACTAAAGCAGAAATTGCAATTGCATACCAATGATTTTTAGACCAACCTAGAAGGGCCTTTAGTATGGCGCCACGAAATACCAATTCCTCAGCAAAAGGTGCTAATAATCCTATAACAAGATAGCCCATACGATCTTTTAAAATCATATCGAACTGTTGTTCCAATATATTAGGTAATGCAGGCATTTGCTCTTGAATCCATGTGGAAGGTATTATAGCACCTAAAGATGCCAAAACACACCAAAACAGAGTAAAGTATGGTTTACTAAGAAGATAATCTCGTGAAACCACGCCCCATTTTGTCCACAAAAAGACTACAATTGTCAATACACTTACAGATGCCTGAGTAATGATTAGAGTTGTAATATCCATTGCAGCTTTCGAATTGCCCCAAAGCATAAACCCGAGTTTGAAAAGCAATGCAACAAATAATTGCAATGCAACAAAAGTAACTAAATAAATTATTGCTTTTTTCATTCTTCTATATCTTTTTTAAATTGTTCTTTTACTGATATTTCATCTTCCCTCAACTGTTTTACCAGTTCATTAATACTATTAAATTTCTTTTCAGACCTTAAACGATGAAAGAATGAAACGGAAACTTTCTTGGAATAAATATCTTGATTAAAATTAAATATATGTACCTCCAATGTCGTTTTATTACCATTAAATGTGGGACGATTACCGATATTCATCATTGCATTCCTCATTTCTATACTACCCTCAATCCTTATCTTTACAGCATACACTCCTCTTGCAGGTATTATTTTATCAGCACCCATTGTATCAATATTAGCTGTAGGAAATCCTAATTTATGCCCCTCACCAAAACCACTCACTACATTTCCAAAAATAGTATAAGGACGTCCAAGACATTGAGCAGCCATTTCCACTTCTCCTTCTGACACAAATGATCGTATAACAGATGAACTTACATTAACTCCATGCATTATAAATGCCTCTGACTTTATTACATTTATACCGATTTCCTTACCATAATTTACATAGTTATTAAATCCCTCATTTTCGTTATAACGACCAAAACGGTTATCATATCCTATGATAAGAGTTCTGACATTTAAACGATCACGCAATATTTTCTCCATAAAATCATGAGCAGAAAGATTAGCCATCTTTAAGTCAAAAGGAATTGTGACACAATTAGTTATACCTGTCAAAGAAAGCATTGCCAACTTTTCTTCATAAGTGCTTAACATCTCAGGTCTATAATCACTCAGCAAAACTTCTCTTGGATGTCTGTCGAATGTTATTACAGTTGATTCTATATTATCGCGTTTAGCCTCATCTATTATGTTTTTTATAAGGAACTGATGCCCCCTATGAACTCCATCAAAGAATCCAACAGTCGCGATACATGGATTTAATATCGTATCCTCTCCTAAAACAATTTTATTCATACCTATCTAATATTTTATCTATATATGTAGTCCAATCACTATCAGCAACTACATTGTATGTTTTTATTTTAAGCCTGGACGCAGTAGCACAATTTGCTTTTGAATCATCCAAAAATAAAGTTTCTTCAGGTTTCATTTCACCACGTTGCATCATTACTTCGAATATCTCATCACAAGGTTTAATAACATTCATTTTATATGAAAGAAATGTATGCTCAAAATAATCACAAGCGCCATATCCGTTATATGGAAATAAATCTTCTAAACATTTATTCCAATGTATGGGGTTTGTGTTGCTTAGAAGAAATAATCTATAATTCTCACGTAGTTCAAGCAATTTCTTTATTTTAGATAGTTTAATATCAGTCAGTAATTGATTCCATGCCCAACATATAACATCATCACCTATCTCTCTTTTAGTAAGATTTCTCACCTCATTACAAAATTGATGAGTATCAATACTACCTATCTCCAGTTCATGAAATAAATCTTCAGATCTTATTTCATCAACGTAATATGCTATATCATCAAGTCCTGATTTATAGAAAGCATCAACACACCTCTGCTTATCTAAACCAACAAGCACACCTCCTAAATCGAATACTATGTTCTTTATCTTTTTCTGCATATCATTCTCTTTATAAAACGCCAGAATTCACCAATTATAATAACCGGAGATGTTCCTAATATTATCCAAAACCATTCTTCTGCATGTAAAGGTGTGGTGCGGAACATTTTACCGCCAAACTGTACGATGAACCATTGCCCCACAACTATCATAGCTAATACAGCAAGTAGTCCCCTATCGCGAAAGAAATGATGAAACGCTGAATGATTTGACCCTATGCACTTTACATTCAGAAGATTCCAACACTGTAGCATGACAAATACAGTAAAGAATATCGTAAGTTCGTAAATTGAAACACCTGCATATCTTTCAAAGTATATCAACATCGCAAACATTATAACGAAAAAAGAACATCCTATAAAAAGTATTCCTCTAAGCATTCCGGGAGACAATATAAAATCACCCTGTTTTCTAGGTTTTTCTTTCATAACCTCATGAGAAGGAGGAAGTGAGGACAAAGCCATTGCAGCAAATGTATCCATTATAAGATTAACCCAAAGGATCTGCGTTACTGTTAGAGGAAGTTCTGTTCCTATTATTGAACCTCCAAGAACCAAAAGTAAGGCCGTAATATTCACCACTAACTGGAAAAACAAGAACCTTTGAATATTTTTATATAAAGATCGTCCCCACATTACAGCCTTCACTATACTATGGAATGAATCATCCATTAGAGTTATATCACTGGCATTCTTCGCCACACTCGTACCAGAACCTAAGGATAGGCCAACATGTGCATAATTAAGTGCAGGAGCATCATTTGTACCATCACCTGTTACAGCCACCACCTCACCTTTTTTTTGAAGTAATTGCACCAGTCTCTGTTTATCTGTTGGTCTGGCTCTACTCATTAAACGAAGTTCAGTCACTTTTCTATATGCATCTTCATCATTCATGGCTGCAAAATCAGCCCCTGTGATCTGAGCACTATCCGGGGTATCTTTATCCCATATACCTATCTGGCGTGCTATTTCAGTAGCTGTAGCAGAAGTATCTCCCGTAACTATTTTAACTTGTATTCCTGCAGAACAGCATTCGTCTACTGCTACAGGAACATCTACACGTAAGGGGTCGCTAATAGCAGCAATTCCCTGATAGCGAAGATTACCCACAATAGAATTTATTTCTGTATTGTCAACTAGTTTTTTACATGCGAAAGCTAATGTTCTCATAGCTTTACGTTGATATCCAACAAGAGCTTCTCTCACAGATTCACGGGTATCGGGATCTATTGTACAGTGTCCTATTACTATTTCAGGAGCTCCTTTGACAAATAACCAGCGACTTCCTTCTATATTAGCAATGGTTACCATATATTTACGCTCCGTAGAAAACGGTATACGATTTTCGATTTTGGCATTATCACGTATATTCTTGTAATCAAAGCCTTTATTTTTTAGCCACAACAACAATGCGACTTCTGTTGGATTGCCAATACCATTAGTTTCGTCATCAAGATATGCGGTAGTATTAAGTGCAAGAGAATCTGCGAACATACCATCATCACCTTCAGCTATAAGCATGTCAGCTACCTGCATACGGTTTTGTGTAAGTGTGCCTGTCTTGTCTGTACAAATCACTGTTACAGCACCCATAGTTTCACATGCATGCAATTTTCTCACAAGATTATTGCTTTTGAGCATACGACGCATATTAAGTGCCAGACTCAATGTTACAGCCATAGGTAATCCTTCAGGCACAGCCATTACGATAAGAGTAACCGACATCATAAAATAGTTAAGAACTATCTCAGCCATTTTGAAATATTCTGTACCATGCCATACCTCATTCGTAATCACATCATGTATAAGAAATATAAGAAAAGCTGCAACAGATACAGAAAAACCTATCTTATTTATCATTTTTGCGAGGCGATCTAACTGCATATCAAGTGGGGTCTTAACTTCAGTTTCTTCCATAGAATTATATGCAACTTTACCTATCTCCGTTTTATCACCTACAGCGGTAACTATAGCAATGCCACTTCCATTCATAACCATAGAACTACGCAACACTTTAGTAGATGGATATGTTGTCTCTACCTCATTTTGTTCTTGATCAGCATGTTTTGTTATAATAGGTTCACCTGTAAGAGATGACTCATCTATTTGTAAATCTGTTGATTCTATAAGCTCACCGTCTGCGGGTATTTCATCGCCGACCTCAATAAGTATAACATCTCCAACAACTACATCTTTTCTAGGAATAAGGAGAACTTTACCATTACGTTTTACCTTTACTGGTTGCTCTTCGCCTAAAGCTGTTAACACATCAAACTTTCGTGCTGCATCTCTTTCAAAGTAAAAACCGATAGTAGTAGCTAAGAATATAGCAAGGAATATGCCTATTGTCTCTATAAAATCTTTCTCAAATAAAGCAAGGATCAATGAAATAAAAGCAGCTACTATCAAGATTTTTATTATAGGATCCTTATATTTCTCAATATACAGCAGCCAAAGCGAGGCTTTCTTGGGCGGAGTCAATACATTCTCACCATGTTCTGCCCTATTTCGTTTTACCTGTTGATCGTCAAGACCTTTGGAATTGACAAAATCCTTGTTGTATTCTTTACTCATAATTATCTGCAAAGTTATTCAATTTACGCATATATCACAAGTTTATATTAAATTTTTAGATTCTTTTTGCAAGAATTATTTGGAGATTTGATCAAAACACTGTATCTTTGCACCCGCAAACTTAATCGAGGATGATTAAGCCGGGCTTTTAGCTCAGTTGGTTAGAGCAACAGACTCATAATCTGGAGGTCCAAGGTTCAAGCCCTTGATGGCCCACAAGAAGGCGGCAGAGATGCCGCTTTTTTGTGTCTATTATCAAGGGTTCAGCAAATAACAGGGAAACATATAACGGTGCAGGATTAAATTAACCGATCCACATATATCTTATAAGTCTCGAGTATATGTGGGTATATTAGCAATGGCCTGTTCCTGCCCGACAGGATGTGATAATATTTTAAATAAAGCGTTGGTATAAAGGATCTTTTATATTGAGAAATCTCTTATCATTATATATAAATCAAAATCTACGCTGAAATATAAAAACATTAAAAAGATATTAATTTGCTTAGCATTTTCTTTTATTTATTTTTTCATTCGTATACATAACTTGAATTAGGATAACTATACCAATCCTGCGCCGTATGTTCGTCTGCGGCCCACTCTCCAAAAGAATGATTTGGCGTAGAATATGCCCCAGAAGTCACACCATTTTTATTTTTACTAATAGGTATTCCTTCTATAGGATACTTAAAGTTCCCCGGCACCTTTAATGCCCATGGGAAATTATCAGTGTAAGCTGTTTGATAATTGCTATTTAGATAGCGATATAATACTTCATATTTCTTATATGGAGCTGCATGAGTTTCCCAATAAGAACCATTATATTGAGTTATTATGAACGCATCAATAGTATTCGAAGTTATATTATTTATAGCCTCAGCAGATTTACATTTTATAGTATAAATAACCCTTGCCGGATCAACTGTCCTACTATATGCATAATAAGGACTCGAAGCATCTTTTACCGTATTGTAATAATAATAGGAAGGGCTGCCATGTACTACATCGCTACCCCTGCTCAATGCATAATGCGCATCATTGAAAAGAGGTATTACGACATCTCCATTAAAGCCGGTGGTATAGTCAACATCACTACTAACTTTATCTACACTTGAAAATTTATAAAATAAAAATTTTTGAAACGAACTTATTGATTCTACAGAAGCAGGGGGAAGTCCACTGATATGTATTGCTGCTGCCATTGGCATCATACTCCCAATCGCATCAAGGCTTACTGTTAAATATAAAATTGTGGGATCTCTGCTATCAGCCTGCCTAGTAACAGTCATAACCATATCATTAAAATCATAATCTCCTGGCTGAGGGAAAGCATCTTCAAATACATACCGCCAACTAAAATAAGATATATCATTAAACTCTTTATACTTATAAGTATCAGATGAAGTAAAGTCTGCATATACAGTGCCATTAACTACTTTTGCAGCTTTCACTTCTCTGTATCCAGCAGAATCTATTCTTGCTACATAAAAGGTACTATCAACTGTGGGATGAATAAGTGATGTAGTAAATGTTTCTCCATCCTTTGCACCTCCCTCTGCCATTACTGTAACAGAATTATTTATTTCTGGATTCTGTTCATAAACTCTTATCGTATAAGTGGTACCTGGTATCTGATTAACATCAACTTTCAAATCAGACGTTTCTATAGTCTGCCAATCATGATTGGCATCTACATTAGTGACAGGGAACGCCTGTTTCACTATATCATTATAAGCGTTCTCGTCAAAATATTCTCTAGTACAAGATGTAATACAAGATATCAAAACAACAAGAGGAACATATAATCTAATTTTATGCCACATTCAAGTATTAATTATAATTCTAGCAGCAAATATATAAATTTAATTCCATAAATGCAAGATCAGGCTTTTGTTTGTCTAAAATAAGCGTATATTTTGGAATAAATTAGAACTGTTAATCGTAATTAACTTAAATTAAATGCAAATAGTATATTTTCTTTCATATATTTGCAAAAGAGATTAATTAACGACAAACCAAATTTAGAAGCCTTCATAAAAAGGCAACAGCCACTAATTTCATAAAAAAATAATTATTAATGAATAAGAGAGATTTATATATATTACCTATTCTATTTCTAGGATTACTATTCACTAGTTGCGCAATGGAAAATGTTTATGATGCTAATGCAAATAAAAAAGCATCTGAAGCTAGTTTTATTTCAAAATTCGGTGACATTGCACCCGATCAAAATTGGATTAATGTAAACAAATATACAGCAAACGTAACCGTAAAACTTGGCATAGATGCAGATTATACAGTAGGTATTTTTGACAAGAATCCTCTTTATGACAAAAATTACAGTACACTAGCAACTGGTAATATATCAGAGGGAAGTACATTCACGACCTCTTTTGAGGGATCAAATTCTAAGATTTACTATATTGGCGTTTATGATTCTAAAGGTAGAGAAGTAGTAAAATCAGATACAATAAAGGATGGAGTTCTTAATAGTGTAATAGGTGAAACTCTGTCATCAAAAAGTAAATCTATTACAAGGTCTAACTACAGTGGCATTTCTACAGACCCAGCAGCTTATCAAATTAGTGAATCATCTTTTATACCATCATCCATTTATAATAATAATTATTATGATGTGACCACTATTCCTTCTTACGATTTGAGTAATATGGATAAGATCAATTATAACGCACATCCTAAGTCTTATTATTATGGCGACGGCAAACACTATGTAATTCCGGCTGGAGCAACAGTTAATGCAAATCTAGGCTATAGCCAGTCTACAGATGGTAATTGCGTAATACTTGTAAGAGGTACATGGGAAGTACCATATTCTGTCAGCTTTTCAAATAATCAAATTATACTCGTAGATCAAGGTGGAAAAATAATATTTGATGGAGATGCTCATTTCAATAGCGGTGCTCATTTTATGAACAAGGGTTCTATTGAGACTAAGACAGGAACCATTTATGTCGAAAATTGGTCGGGCAATAAGGCTGATTGTTACAATGCAGGAACGATGACCTTAAATAACGGTGGATTGTCGGTTGCAGGTAATAACTCACAACTTTACAATAAAGGCACAATGACTATGAAATACCTTGATGCTAGAGGTAATTGTACTTTTACTAATTTTGGAAGTATCACAGCCCTGTCTACATCAATGCTGTACTATAATACAGTAAGACAAAGTACTGCAGCTTCCAATTTCAATCTAATAAATTGCTGCTACGCAAGCATTAGTGCTGCCGGTATTTATAAATTGATTTTATGCAATAATTCCCGCCTTGATTGCCCAACTGGGATTTATACAGGAGGAGGAAATGGAGGAATCGTAATAGAAGGAGACCACTCTGTTATATCAGCAGGAGACTGGATAGATAACGGCGGATCCTTCTATGGGCCGAACGAACTTAGTAATGCTGCTGTATTTAAATTTACAGGTTCTATTTCAGAATACAATGCAGGAACTTTTTCCACATTAGGTTATCTTTATTATGACGGAACTTTTGATGAAAGTCAAGTACTGGTCAGGTATATTCTTAATGATGATCCATGGAACCATCCTACAATCAATTATATAAAATATACGACTTCTGAAAGTACATCTGCCATCAGCATTCCTAAAGGAGATTGTACAGGATCTGGATATAATCCCAATAACAACGGAGGAGATATCCCAGTAACAGCTCCTGCTTATACTATCGCTTTTGAAGATTTAGGCTCCACCGATGATTTTGACTTTAATGATATTGTCTTATATGTCTATCCTTACACACAATCACAGAAGATGAAAGTAGATCTTGTTGCTGCAGGAGGTATTATGCCTATTGACGTATACTTTGGGAATAATAAGCTATTCACCAAAAACGATGGTAAGATTACTAACACTACAACAAGAGGCAATGTTATTGCATCACAATCAGACATACCATTACCAACCGGGTTCACACTAACCAGTAGCGATTACGCCTCTCTATTCAGCATAAAAGTTAATGGTGCCAGTTCCACATACAATATTAGTACTAACAAAGTTACAGGTATGGCTCCTCAAGCTATAGTTATAGCAGGCAAATGGGATTGGCCTTTAGAAAGAGTGCCGATAGATACTGCATATCCTAAATTTCTTAATTGGGTAAAAGACAAAACTGTAGACTGGGTTACTCAGCATGATGCGTCAAAATGTATCCAATAATTAATAAACTAATAAAACACTAGAGAGTATGCAAATGCATATTCTCTTTTTGTATGAAAAAAGAAAAAATAATGCATTTTCTTTTGGTTATTTCTAGCTTTGCTGTAACTTTGCACGTTATATGGTACTGAATTATATTTGGATCGCTTTTTTTGTCATCGCTTTCGTTATAGCGCTTGTCAAACTGATTTTTCTGGGAGATTTTTCTGTCTTCCCTGATATTATGAATTCGACATTCGATTCAGCAAAGACTGCTTTCGAGATATCCTTAGGACTTACAGGAGTTTTGTCTCTTTGGCTTGGTATAATGAAGATTGGCGAAAAAGGAGGAGTTATAAATGTTCTTGCAAGAATTTTAAGTCCTGTATTTTGCAAACTATTCCCTGATATACCCAAAGGGCACCCTGTTACCGGTTCTATTTTCATGAATATTGCTGCCAACATGTTAGGGCTTGACAATGCAGCTACTCCATTAGGTCTTAAAGCAATGGAGCAGTTACAAGAATTAAATCCAAAGAAAGATACGGCAACTAATCCTATGATTATGTTCCTCGTTCTCAACACATCTGGTCTTACCATAATACCTGTTAGCATAATGGTTTATCGTGCACAAATGGGTGCAGCTCAACCTACAGATATTTTTATACCTGTTCTGCTGGCTACTTTTTTTTCTACGCTTACAGGAACAATCGTTACTAGTATTTATCAACGTATAAATCTCTTTAACAAGGTTATGTTATGTACTCTTGGAGGCCTATGTTTATTAGTAGCATGCATAATATGGGGATTCGGCCAGTTGGATAAAGACCAAATGAATATTGTAAGTACTACAATAGCAAACATACTACTTATGACAATTATAGTATCATTTATCTTGGCTGGAGTACGAAAAAAGATAAATGTTTACGATGCTTTTATTGAAGGTGCTAAAGATGGGTTTTCTACAGCAGTAAGGATAATACCTTATCTCATTGCAATACTTGTAGGAGTAGGAGTATTCCGTGCATCGGGAGCGATGGACATGCTTACAGGAGGCATAAAATGGTGTGTGCAAGAATGTGGAGGAAACACTGATTTTGTTGGTGCAATACCAACAGCTCTAATGAAGCCTTTATCTGGAAGTGGCGCACGAGGCATGATGGTAGATGCGATGAAGACTTATGGCGCAGATTCTTTTGTAGGTCGCCTTAGTTGTATATTTCAGGGTTCAACAGATACGACCTTTTATATTTTAGCTGTATATTTTGGAAGCGTCAATGTTCGTTACACGCGTCATGCTGTTGCATGCGGTCTCCTAGCTGATCTAGCAGGGGTCATTGCCGCTATATCCATCGCATATATGTTTTTTGGACGTTAATAGATATTAGTATTGAAATAATTAAAATAAAAATATGGCAAACTTAAAGTCACTTGCTAAAGATACCGCTATATATGGTATGTCGAGCATTGTAGGACGTTTTCTTAGTTATCTTCTTGTGCCGATTCACACGGCAAAATTATCAGCAGCTAGCGGCGGCTACGGTGTTATAACGAACCTATATGCCTACACGGCACTACTTCTCGTAATACTTACATATGGTATGGAGACCACGTTCTTCCGCTATGCCAATAAATCTAATGAGAATCCGGAAAGGGTCTACTCTACAATATTAATTTCAGTTGGTTTTACCTCATTACTCTTTGTCGCTCTGGTTTTCCTTTTTTTACCACAGATAGCAAGTTTCATGGGATATTCAGACCATCCTTCATATATTTGGGTAATGGCAATAACTGTCGCATTGGATTCATTCCAATGTGTCCCCTTTGTATATCTTAGATACAAAAAACGTCCTATCAAGTTTGCCACTCTAAAATTGCTTTTCATTTTCATGAGTCTCTTGTTAAATATATTGTACTTCATCATTTTACCTGACTTGTACAAGTCTAACCCAGATTTGATAGGCAAAATTTACGATCCAACAGTAGGTGCAGGATATGCCTTTTACATAAATCTATTTTGTACAGGTTCTATTACCTTCTGTTTCTACAAAGAATTTAAGGGATTCAAATATGTTTTTGACAAAGCTCTCATGAAGAGAATGATGTCTTATAGCTGGCCGATACTTATACTTGGCATTGCTGGCATATTAAACCAGACGGCTGATAGAATTTTATTCCCATATATATACAAGGGTTCTGACATGAATATGCAACTTGGTATATATGGTGCTGCAAGTAAGATAGCTATGATAATGGCCCTTATTACCCAAGCATTCAGATATGCTTACGAGCCTTTTGTATTTGGCAAAGCTAATGAGAATGACAACCGTGAAACGTATGCCAAAGTAATGAAATATTTCGTTATATTCACCCTTTTTGCTTATCTTGTGGTAATAGGGTATATGCATATTCTTAAATATATTGTAGGACGTGACTATTGGGAAGGTCTACGTGTTGTACCTATTGTTATGATTGGGACAATAATGTATGGTATATACTTTAACCTTTCTTTCTGGTACAAGCTAATAGATAAAACCATATGGGGAGCTTACTTCTCGGGCATAGGATGTACAGTATTGATAATAAGTAATATTATATTTGTTCCACGTTTTGGATATATGGCTTGTGCATGGTCTGGAATAACAGGTTATGGAACATCTATGCTAATATCATATTTTGTTGGGCAGAAAATGTATCGTATAAACTACCCTATTGCAGAAATGATGAAATATGTAGTACTATCTATACTATTAAATGTTGGTATGTATTTTTCTAACAAGTACATGGCTCCTTTAGGAGCTATTGGTATAAATACCATACTTATATTTATCTTCGCAACCTACATTGTAAAAAAAGACTTTCCTTTATCGGGAATTCCAGTAGTAGGTAAATATTTTAAACACTAAAGGTTATTTTAATATATATGAAAAGATTATCAATTATAATTCTAGCCTTTATGGCTGTAATTATGGCTAAGGCTGATGAGGGAATGTGGACCCTCTATAACCTTCCACAGGCTGTGTATGAGCAAATGAAAGCAGAAGGGCTCCAGATGCCTTACGATCAATTATACAACAGCAATAATGCATTAAAAAACGCTGTAGTTAATTTCAGTGGATATTGCACAGGCGTTGTTGTATCTACCGACGGACTTGTTTTTACTAATCACCATTGTGGATTCGAAGCAATACGCAGTCATTCTACAGTTCAGAATGACTATATGTTGAATGGTTTTTATGCTAAAACACAAGCTGATGAACTACCAAACGATGGAATGTTTGTAAGTTTTATGATTTCTCAGAAGGATATAACAGACCGCATCAATACTCCTGCTTTTCAAAAGATGAGTAATCTGGAAAAAGAAAAAGCTATAGACTCTATCGAAAATGTACTAAGTGACTCTGTAAGCAAAGCAGATCCGACAATGTATGCAGAGGTAAAACCGTTCTATGAAGGCAACAAATATTATATGACAGTATATCAGACATTCCATGATTTGCGCCTTGTATTTGCACCAACTAAGTCTATGGGTAAATTTGGCGGCGAAACAGACAATTGGATGTGGCCACGTCAAACTTGCGACTTCAGTGTTTTCCGTATCTATGCGGATCCTAAAACCAATGGTCCTGCTGCTTATAATAAAGACAATGTGCCTTATCATCCTGCTGTTTGGGCTCCAGTTTCCACACAAGGATACAAGGATGGTGATTACGCAATGATTATGGGATATCCAGGAAGTACAGAACGCTATCTGTCTTCTTATGGAATAAAGGAAATGCGCGATGCCGATAACACTCCTCGTGTACAGGTAAGAGATATTAAGCAAGCCATAATGAAAAAGTATATGGTAGCCGACGAAGCTATACGTATTAAATATGATTCAAAGTTTGCGCATAGTGCGAATTACTGGAAGAATAGTATAGGTATGAACAAGTGTATTGACAGCCTTGAGATCATACCAGAGAAACAAGCCTACGAGAAGAAAATAAAGGCATATGTAGACTCAACGGGGTATCTTAAGGGAATACTTAACTTTGACAAGATGTCTACTTGGTACTCTCAGAGATTTGAACACGAACGTGCTCTTACATTCTGGATAGAGACATTCCGCCGTGGTGCAGATTTCGCTTCAAGAGCATACGAAGTATGCCAGAGTCAGAGAAAGGCATCAAAGAGCAAAGACGGTCTAAAATTCATTGTATATCCTGATATAACAGACACTTACGATGAGAATGTTGATAAAGAAATGCTTTTAGCCACATTGCAAAACTATGATAAACAGGTTAGACCTGAATATCTTCCTGATGTATACAAAACTATAAAGGATGACTTTAAGGGTGACTATTCCAAATATGTTGATTATCTTTATAGTAAGTCTAATATTATGAAGAAAAACATAAAGATATATATCAATAAGAAGAGCACCAAGAAAGATCCTGGATACATTATGGGCTGTCAACTTAACGATTATATTAATGCAGAGAAAAGCAAGATTGCCAATATCAATGACTCTATAGATGATCAGGAACGCTATCTTTGTGCTGCAATATTACGAATGGAACAAGATCTGCCTCACTATAGCGATGCGAACTTCACTATGCGTTTAACCTATGGACAGGTTGGCGGATATAATATGGGCAGCCGCAATTCAGGTTACTACACAGATGCAGAGAGCGTTCTGAAAAAGATGGAGAACGGTTCTGATAATCCAGACTATTTTGCAGAACAGCAAATACAGTCTCTTCTGAAGTCAAATGACTTTGGTGATTATAAAGATAAGACGAGCAACAAAATGCAGCTATGCTTCTTAACTAATAATGACATTACAGGAGGAAACAGCGGTAGTCCTGTATTCAATGGCAAGGGAGAACTTATCGGTTTAGCATTTGATGGCAACTGGGATGCATTGAGCAGTGATATCCATTTCGACAAAAAGTTAGCCCGTACTATATGTGTAGATATCCGTTATGTACTTTATATGATGGATAAATGGGGACATGCCGACAGACTTATAAACGAGATTAAAAAATAAATAGAACACTACTAATAAAAAATGTCCCAACCTTTATTGGTTGGGACATTTTTTATATCAATGACTTTTTAATAAGTCTATTTATCCATATTATTTTTTTCTTGGCTTTCTTCTAGCCCAGCCTTCTTCAGAGAAGTCAGGTTCTTCATCTTTAAACTTGATATTATCATTGCCCTTAAAGAACTGGCGCCAATCTTCTTTATTTTCACCTCTATTACTAGATTCAGACTTGAAGCCACCATCTCTGCGATCACCACGACGGCCTCCCCTACGGTCACTATTGCGGCCATTGTCTCCACGATCGCCACGGCGACCTCTTCCAGAATTAGATCTGCTCGAATCTTCAGCATCGTTGCAACGTACCCCACGACCTTTGAAATCAGCTCCATTAAGTGCAGTCATAACCTTATCAGCATCCTTTTCAGGGACCTCAATATATGATATCTTATTTAATAAATCTATATGGCCAATATCTTGACGGCCATTTACATTCTTATTAATGAACTGCATTACTTCACCAGGATAGAATCCATCGGCTTTACCTAAGTTAAGGAAAAGACGCTTGTATCCGGCTTCAGGCTTATGATTGCGGTCTCCACCACGGCCTCCTCTTCCACCACGATCGCCACGGTCATTACGGTCTCCACGTCTTCTGTCACCACGGTCTGAACCAGAACGATCACGATCTCCTTTACCATTAGCTTTCTCTATCTCTGGAGCATTAGCATAGTAAGAGAGGAAACGTCCAAACTCAAGACTTACAATCTTCTTTAGGATGTCTTCTTTATCCATGAATTCAAAATGACGGATTATCTCTTCCATAAACGGAGCGATTTCTTCCTCATTCACATCCACTTTTTCAATCTGGTCCATCACCTTATACAACTGCTTAGAACAGATCTCTTTAGATGTTGGTATTGTTCCCTCAACGAAAGCCTTACCAATCTCACGCTCAATAGCACGCATCTTACCCTTCTCACGAGTATGTATGATAGCTATACTTGTACCTTTCTTGCCGGCACGACCTGTTCTACCACTACGGTGAGTATAACTCTCTATATCGTCTGGCAAACCAAAGTTGATAACATGTGTAAGGTCATTAACATCCAGTCCACGAGCTGCTACATCAGTAGCTACAAGAATCTGAACTACATGCTCACGGAATTTCTGCATAGTTGTGTCACGCTGCTGCTGAGACAAGTCACCATGCAAAGCTTCTGCATTATATCCATCGCGTATTAGTTTATCTGCAATCTCCTGTGTATCACGCTTTGTACGGCAGAACACAATTGCAAATATTCGTGGATTATAGTCTACTATACGTTTTAGAGCCAAGTATTTGTCTTTAGCATTAACCATGTAATAAACATGATTTACACTCTCAGCACCCTCATTACGACTACCTACTACGATTTCTTTAGGGTCACTAAGATAATTGTGTGCTATTTTCTCTATATCTTTACTCATTGTTGCAGAGAACAGCAATGTGTTTCTGTCTCTAGGAACACCCTTTAATATCTCATCGATACTTTCTGAGAATCCCATGTTAAGCATCTCGTCAGCCTCATCAAGCACCACATTGTTAACAGCTCCGAGCTTAGCTTCGCCACGCTTCATAAGGTCGATAAGACGACCAGGAGTTGCTACTATGATTTGTACTCCATGACGAAGGGCATGAATCTGTGTCTCAATTGAGGCACCACCGTAAACGGCTAGTACATGCATTCCTGTCATATACTTAGAATAATCATTTAGATCATCTGCTATCTGGAGGCATAATTCACGTGTAGGACTCAAGACAATAGCCTGAGTGTCTCTACATGTAGGGTCTACTTTTTGTAGCAAAGGCAGTCCATAGGCAGCAGTTTTACCTGTTCCTGTCTGAGCCAAAGCTATAACATCATTACCATTTCCTAATAAATAAGGGATTACTTCTTCTTGTACGGGCATTGGGTTCTCATAACCCATTTCACTGATGGCGCGGCGAATCTCTTCGTTCACACCCAATTCTTCAAATGTTTTCAAATTAACTTTTTTATGTAAATATTGCTCTTCTCCACCGTGGAGTAGCATAAAGCGGGCAATTTGAAAACCTTCCCAACCATACAATGGTTCTCGCTGCCCGTCATTTATTCCTGATTTTGGGGTGCAAAGGTATACATAATTATGCACATATCAAAATTATGTGCAATATATTTTGTGTTTTTATCAAAAAGAAGTAACTTCGCGGCATGAAAAAGATTGCAGTATTTTGTTCAGCTAATAATAATATCGACCCTATATTTGCTGAGAAGACTAAGGAATTGGGTGAATGGATTGGTAAAAATAACTACACAGTGGTAAATGGCGGATGCGACATGGGGCTCATGGAATGCACTGCGAAGACAGCCCACGAAAACGGAGGAAGGGTTATTGGTGTTGTTCCTTCGAAAATAGAAAAGAATGGCCATATAAGCAAATTCTTAGATGTAGAGATTCCATGCGAAGATCTATCTGACCGCAAACAGCTTATGATGTCTCATAGTGATGTAATAGTAGCTCTGCCTGGTGGTCTGGGTACTCTGGATGAGATTTTCACAGTTGCGGCAGCAGCCACTATTGGATATACAAACAAGAAGGTTATACTTTATAACATCAATGGGTTCTGGGATGATCTCTTAATAATGCTGGCAGCTATGGAAAAAAACAAGTTTATGCGCGAACCGGTATCTGAACATATCCTGAATGCAAAGACATTCAAAGAATTATGTGATATGATTGAGAATTCTTAAATTGCTAGCTATTTACATAATAAAAAGCTTACAAGAATTCACCAAATTAAGTATATTCCTATTCATATCTATAAAATAATATTATTAACCCGTTGGCAAAATTAAATACGCATTCATTTAATTCTGCCAACGGATTGTCATTATATTAATGTATTGCAAATGACCTCATATAATAAATCCATTTAACATCACATGGAATATTTATATGTATTTAACATTTTAAAATGTAATTAAATTCTCTATTTAGCGACTAAAAATATAAAAAGCGGAATGGAAAAAGGAAACAAAGTTACAGAGGAACTCTTTTTATCATTAATAGATAAAAACAAAAGAACGATATCTAAGTTCTGTTATTTATACTCTGATGGCATAATGTTCTTTGATGATTTATACCAAGAAGTTATTTATAACTTATGGAAAAGTTTTCCTAAATTCCAAGGTAATAGTAAAGATAGCACTTGGGTATACCGTATAACTATAAATACATGTATATCCTTCTTAAGAAAAAAATACAAACGACCTAAATACGACATTCTCACCCCTGCTTTAAGTATACCAGCTGAAGATAGTAATGAATATTTCGAAAATCTAAAAGAGATGTACAAACTTATAAATAAGCTCCACTCAATTGACAAAACTCTAGTACTTTTATGGCTTGATGGTAAAAGTTATAAGGAAATCTCTGAAATTTTGATAATGTCAGTATCAAATGTGGCCTCTAGATTGAACAGGATAAAATCTAAATTAGAAAAAGACATTTAACTTTTAATTTTATAGCATATGAATGACTTAGATGAAATGAAAAGAATATGGAGCAATCTTGATCAGAAGATTGATATTACAGAAGAGGCCAATGCTAAAATTGTCAAAGACATACAAAGCCATCAATTTAAATCTGTTCTTGATAAAATTTATAGCCGTAGACTTCACGAAATGTTTTCTTGTATACTTTTATTAGGACTTGTACTCCCACTATACCAAGTTTATCGTGGATTCAATATTGTTGTTTTCATAGCTGAAGAACTAGTTTTGTTTTTAACAACCATTGGATTATTCTTTCAATTGATTCTTATTTCAAAATTTGACATCCAAGGAGAGACTGAACTTCTAAAAAAAAATGTTTATAGATATAAAAAGACTAAGAGATCTTTCAATATTATCTGCTATTTCATGGCTATAGCTTTATTGATATTAATATTATATTTTGAATGTAAATTCTCCTTAACAGTAATATTCATTGTCATAATAGGTCTTATACTTGGATGTATAATGAATATTGTCTATTCTAAACGAGAGAAAAAACAAGAGAAATGGTTAGATGATATCATGAAATAGCTTCTATTTTTCTATTTCAAGTTTATTTGCTGTCCATGCAATATATCCGCCTTGCATATCTACAACATTAAATCCCTTATCAGCAAGCTTGCGTGCAGCCAGATTACTACGGTGCCCACTGCGACAGTAAACATAAATTGTTTTGGTTTTATCAAGATGTTCTATTCCTTTGTTAAACAATTCACTGTTTAGCCAATCCAGTTGATGAGCTCCGTCAAGGTGTCCGGCAGCAAACTCAGCATCTGTACGTACATCCAAAAGGTAAGCATCTTTATCTGTCTGCAAAAGCGATTTAAAATCCATAACAGTTACGACCTTAACATTATTTCTACTCTTCTTTTGTTTTTGGGCATGTGCAGTACCTATGAACACTCCCATTGCTGCCATTATAATGAAGATTTTCCTTGATAATTTCATAATATATTTATATTAGTAGTCTTATTAATATTAAGTATGCATTCTATTTCTTGATGGTCATAATCTTTTTCTCAGCCATCTCATTAGCAAACTCTTCCTCTCCCACTTCTTTTATTCTTCTGATGCAAGCCTCACGATCTGATCTGAATACAAAAGAGAACACTTTACTGAAGAAGTTATTAAACTTCTTACAGTCATGTGGATTCATATCGCAAGCCGCACACGTATTATAGCCATTCGACATGCAACAAGCTCTTACTTTACACCATGCAGCCTTTTCATTTTTTCTGCAACCCAGACACTTGCCACTTATATACTTACGGCAAGAGCCACAATACAGTCCACAACAGGCTATCAAATCTTTATCAACTCTCACTTCTTTATCCATAGTTTTATATTATTGTGCAAAGATAGTATTAATAAAATTAGTTTCCAAATATTAAGAAAAGAAATAGGCTGTGACGATATTACCACAGCCTATCGATAGTTATACTATAGGAACATAGATTTCACTTTCCAGCTTATTAGGATCTGTGCATTCGGGATCATTTAGATAGATCTCAAAACCGGGACGTGCATCTATCTGATAGCCTCCATCTGGTATATACTTTCCATATATAGTATCATATACTTCATCAAGTTTGTCATACGATCCCTGATATTTATATGCAGCATACTTGCCACCGGCTATTTCCTTAACTCCTATCTCACCTTTTGGCTCCATTTTAAAAGGTAATGCCAAACATATATCTGCTCTCTGTTTATCACATTCTGTAACTTTAGGATCATCATGATATATACCAATATGGGCAATTTTACCTTCAATAAGCAACTGATGTATTATATCAGACTTATCAGTAGAGCCACATATTTTTTCCATTTCATCTTTGAACTTTCCTGATGTGCCTACATATTGCCATAGCTTTTGCCATGCCATACCATAATCATTTTTCTTATAGTCGCCAATCATACAGATGTATATAGCCTGCTTAGGTTCCAAGTTGACAATTCTTTCACTTAATTCCAGACCGGGATTGATTTTCAACGGTTTCATAATTACATACTTTTTATTGTTTTTATAATCTGTTGGTGTGATACTATAAAATTGCTTGAAGGCTTTAGACAGAGAAGACGGCACATCATACCCTACGCTGTATGCTATTTCCTGAACAGACATATCAGAATACCGTAATAGTCGGGCTGCAGTCTCAACTCTTACTCTTGTAATAAATGCTCCGATTGGCTCACCTAGAAAAGCTTTTAGTATTCGATGAAAGTGATAAGGCGAAAAATTGGAAATGCCGGCCAGCACTTCTAAGTCTATATCATCAGCCAAATGATTGTTTATGTATTCGACGATAATGTTTATCCTTCTCGAATAGTCTTCTCTTGTTGATAGTCTTTGTTGCATAATCTTATTTATATCACGAGTGCAAAGATAGCCGTAATCATATCCATATACTTTTCCAATCTTGCTAACTTCATGTTTTTCTCTGCAAATATAATGCAAAAGTAAATTAATATGGTTATAAGTTAGTTATTTCTGGACAATTCATGTTTTTGCATATGATAAAAGCATAACTTTATTAAAGCGTATATCAAGTGATCATAAAGATTTTTATGTTTGTGTAAAGTGGATCAGTAAAGATTTTAATAATTTGTATAGTAATTCAGTAAGTACCAACGACAATGATATATACCAAATTCAGGTATAGGCTAAGCATAGCTCCCTCCTTGTCAAAGCATAGCTCCATGGGTCTAATAACTATCCTTTTACTATGCAAAAGCATTGATCTAAGTAAGTCAAAGCATAGCTTCAATGGTATCATAGCTATGCTCCAGCAATAAACAGGATTAATATCGAACGAAAAAACAAATAATAAGTGTCACAATACCACTACGTTCACAAATGATTGAATATAAGCACGATACAGAACAGTACCTAAATTTACATGCCACTTATCTACCACCCAAATACCACCCTATAATTGAAGTGGTATTTAGGTGGTAGAAAAGTGGTAGATAAATGGGATGTAAAAGTCCATGAACAAAGGGAGAGTGGCATAGTGGTATTATTTTATAAAAAAATAAATCGTTTCACTGCTGATGACATTGAAAAATATTAATGAACAGACACCTTAATTTCTGCTAACTGAATAAAAAGAGGAAATGGTAAATATTAAAATATCACATTATCCCCAAAAAAGTATTTTTAATACATAAGATAAATTAACTCAAAAATATATATTATGCATCATGCATTCTAATATTTATTCTTATCTTTGCGACAATTCAAATTTCATCATTGAGATTTACAGTAAATAAATAATACAAATCTGTGTTGTGACTATTATAGTTATGGTTACATGCAATTGAAATAAATTGATAAGAATCTTACCTTATGTTTTTAGAAAATGTTTTTGAAGGCTCAGTAAAGACTTTCCCCAATAATGTAGCAATTGAAGAGGGCGAAAAACAGTATACCTATCTTCAGGCTGAACAGAAAGCAAACAAGCTGGCCAACTATCTTAAAGGTCTTTCAATAGGCCCCGAGGATAAAGTTACGATACTCTTGCCACGTTGCGCAGAAGTGACAATCTCAATGCTTGGAGTACTCAAGACCGGTGCAGCATATATCCCACTCGACCCGGAAATCCCGGCCGACAGAGTTAACTTTATAATGGAAGATGCGAATGCCAAGATTCTAATAACATCTAACGAAATACTTGACAGAATAGGTGGACAATTATCGTCATTCCCTATATTCAATATAGACAAACAGACCGCAGAATTGGATAACTATCCCGATACCAAACCCATTGTTGAAGGACGTAGTGAAGACAATCTTTGTTATATGATATATACATCAGGCACCACAGGCAAACCCAAGGGTGTACTGTTGATGCACAAAAATGCGATCACTTACGTTAAGGGAGCACGTAAAATATATCCTATAACCGAGACAGACAGAGCTCTGCAAGGATTTTCAGTATCATTCGATGCATCCGTTGAAGAGATATGGGTTCCATTATCAGCCGGAGCCACACTAGTAGTTGGAACATTCGACATTATGCGCTCTGGCGACAGATTCTCGTCAATACTACAAAATCTGGGCATCACATTCCTATCATGTGCACCTACCCTTCTGTCGATGGTAAAAGACGATATCCCAAGCCTCAAGATTCTGATATTCGGAGGTGAAGTATGCTCTCGCGACATAGCCAACAGATGGTGTAAAGAAGGTCGTATGGTATACAATACTTACGGTCCTACCGAAGCTACCGTAATAGCTACATACTCCATACTAAAGCCATGTCAAGAAGTCACCATAGGTAAGGCACTAGACGGATATGATGTACTTCTTGTAGACGAAGACATGAACATAATAGATGAGATAGACAAAGAAGGCGAAATACTTATAGGTGGTGACAGTATAGCTCGCGGATATCTGAACAGGAACGATCTAACAGAAAAGAAGTTCATCACCACCGAACGCTACTGTGGACATACCAAACGGTATTACCGCACCGGCGATCTGGCTAAATATAATCAAGACAAAGAGTTCTTATTCATCGGTCGTGCAGACGCTCAGGTTAAAGTTCGCGGATTCCGTGTAGAACTAGCTGAGATAGAAGGACTGCTTATGCAGAACGAGGCCGTACAGGCAGCTGCCGTCACACTTGACAAGGATACCCAGCAATTAGCTGCCTTTGTAGTACTACGTGCCGGAGAGACAATAGACCGTGCTGCAATAGCGAAACAGTTCAGACTACTGTTACCGTATTACATGATTCCATCTACACTTGACGAAATAGATAAGTTACCGATGACGTCAAGTCAGAAGATAGACCGTAAACGCCTGCCTGCCCCTAAGACCCCACTTAGTTTCTCTAACGACAGAAAGATAATACAGCCCTCAACACCACTTGAGAAAGCTATGGTTAAAGTAATAGCCAAAAACATCAATCGCGATGACATATCAATGGACGACCATTTCTTCAATGACCTGGGAGGCCATTCACTACTAGCAGCTATTGTTGTGTCTGAAATGAGGGAGCAGAAGATGTTTGAGAATATGTCGGTAGTAGATGTATACAAATATCCGGTACTTTCAGATCTGGCTAAAGAACTAGAAAAGAAACGTCCTGCAAAAGACGAGAAAAAAGAGAAACGTGATATATATAAAGTCTCTACACTAAACTATTATCTTTGTTCTATATGTCAGGGAATATCACTTGTATTCCTTACACTGCTATTTGGACTAGAATGGTTAGGTCCGTTCTTCTTTTATTCTTATTTCTATTCTGCTGACTATGGTATCTTATACTCCATCTACATAAGTTTACTTACCTACTTCCTGATACTACCTTGTCTGAGTGTATTTTCTATAATATTCAAATGGATTGTTATAGGTAAAATACGTCCCGGAAAGTATAAACTGTGGGGCAGTTATTACTTCCGTTTCTGGTTGGTAGGAAAAGTTACGGCTATCTGCCCTGTAATGTACTTCACAGGAACATCAATCATGAACTGGTTTATGCGATTAATGGGTGCAAAAGTCGGAAACAACTGCTATATCAATACATCTGCAATCGACACATTCGATTTAGTAAAGATTGGCGATAATGTAAGCATTTGTACCGACACACACTTAAGAGGATACACAATAGAAGACGGTTGGCTAAAAATAGGTACTATAGAACTTGAAGACAACGCCTTTGTAGGTACCCGTTGCTGCCTTGCTCACAACTCAAAGATGTGCAAGAACAGTTCGATCGAAGACCTTACCCTTATACCAGAAGGAACAACTATACCTGAAAACGAGAATTGGGGCGGTTCGCCTCCTAGTAAAATAGGGACAAACGAGAAGAAAGAAACCATTAGACTCTGGTCTCCAAAATTCACTTTATTATCTTTAGCTTGTGTATTCATAATACCACTTGTCACAATGGTTGCATTCTTCCCTGGAATGCTAGCAGTAGCTCATATCAACTATGTATCCAGTATATGGAGTTTTGCATGGGTTACGCTATTCATTGGCGTATCATTTGTAGTGTTGTTAACCGTAATCATAGCAATATTCAAATGGCTACTTTTGGGTAATATAAAAGATGGACGTTACAAGGTAAACAGTCTATTCTATTATAAGAAATGGTTCTTTGACCAATTGATGAAACTAAGCTTACAAGTTATCGGAACCCTTTATACTACATTATATCTTCAGAAATGGTTCAAGATGCTAGGCGTAAAGATGGGCAAGCGTGTCGAGATATCCACTGTAGAATTCATATCACCGGATTTGCTTGTTACCGGGGATGAATGCTTCCTAGCCGATTCCGTGTCTGTTGGTGCTTCGTATGTACGCAATGGTTATATAGAAATAGCAAAAACATATATTGGCAACCGCACCTTTGTAGGTAACAGTGCCGTAATGAGTCCGGGTACCAAAATAGGAGACGATGTACTTGTTGGTGTGCTTTCAAAGATGAAAGAAGAGGATTTACCTGTAAAAGATGGTACTAACTGGTTTGGATCGCCTGCCGTATTCCTGCCACGCCGAGATGTGAATCACGACTTTTCTTCAGAACGTACTTATAAACCTACAAAGAAGCTATTTTGCTATCGCTATTTTATTGAGTTCTTTAGAGTTGTACTGCCATCAACATTCTTTATTCTTATGGCTGGTATTATTACTGATGTAACTGCACGCATGCAAATAGAGAGAGATCTTAGCGAGCTAATTTTATGGTTCCCTTTATTATATATAGGTGCATCTATAATAGGTATATTTGTAACGGCGCTGCTAAAGTGGATTATCATAGGTAAATATGTGCCACAAAACAAACCTTTATGGAGTGGATTTGTATGGCGTAGCGAACTTATCACAGGTTTGTATGAAAATTTCCTCGTCCTATTCTGCCTTAACATTCTTACCGGTACCCCATTTATAACGTACCCACTTCGTCTGTTAGGCTGTAAAATAGGCAAACGCACCTGTCTGTTTACAACGCAGATAACAGAATTCGATCTTATTCATGTGGATGACTATACAGCACTAAACGACAATTGTACAATGCAGACGCACCTATTTGAAGACCGTGTGATGAAGATGTCGTATGTCACCATGGAGGAGAATTGTTCTGTTGGTGGTATGTCTGTTGTGCTTTACGACTCTAAAATGGAAAAGAATGCTATACTTGATCCGCTGTCTGTATTGATGAAAAATGAAACTCTGTCTGCAGACAATAGATATATTGGTGCTCCGGCAAAGAAGATATAAAGTTATTATAATATAGGACTCCTGATTAAAATTCATGATATTTCCTAACTCGAAATAAAAAGGCGTGTCAGAAATGGCACGCCTTAATTTTATGGACTTAGATATTATTTCTATATAAATATTTTCTTTCCTATATAGAATACGTACCCATAATATTGTTTGAACTTGGAATATAATTCAGCCTCATGCCGCTGATACTTAATCAAGTTCTCTGCAGTAGGGTTTCCTGAATATTTTTTCAGGAATATATCCTGTGCGCTCTTTTGTGGAATATAGAAATTATCTGTCCAACACTTTTCGGGAAGTATGAACGTGGCTACAGGAATATATCCTGCTGCCTGCATTTGCTTCACCTTATTAGGTATAGTATCTATTTCAGAATAAGCCTCATTCCAGAATCTATTTATTTCTTCTGGGCGATGATCTGTAAACCATGATGCTTCTGTAACAGCAATATAACCTCCAGTCTTGATAAACTTGTGCCAATATTCCATTCCTCTTTTAAAGCCTATATTGTAAATAGCACCCTCACACCAAATTACATCAAACTCATTTTCTGTAAATGGTAGTTTATCCATAGAACCTACAATACCGTTGACTCTGTCTGATAATTTTTGATCAGCAAAGCGTATTCTCAGTTTATCAATAAAAGAGGGAAACAGATCCAAGGCTGTAATAAATGCCTTTGTATTCTGTGCCAATGTAGCAGTCTGTCCTCCTGTTCCACACCCAAGGTCGGCTATCTTACTATTTTCTGTTAGTCCATCAATAAAGCTCAGAGCTAATTTTGTCATCTCTTCACTTCCAGGACCTTGACGTTCTATACTTGAGAAGTACTCACATAGTAAATTAAAGTCGAAATCATAAATTGTTTGTTCTTTATCATTATTCATGACGTTAAAATTTTATTGTTCGTAAATATATAAGGAATAATCTCAGACACTTATATGCACCTGAGAAATCTTAGGGATAACCTATAACCAACTGGTCATAAGGTTATTTACTTCACAATATCCAAATTTGTTTTTAACATCCGGCGACAAAGATACACATTTACATCGGTTATAACAAACTTCGTACTATTTTTATCTCAATGTAAACATCCAATCACTTTCAGATTCATCTATTTTGAATCCATCATATTCAAATAGTTTCAGAAGTTGAACATCTGTAATCCTTTCCTTAAGGATATATCTTGCCATAGCTCCTCTACACATTTTAGTATAGATTACGATAGTCTTAAGTTTCCCGTTCCTCTCTATTTTAAATTCAGGTGTAACTATATTTACCTCTTTCTTAACCCTTTTCCAATCAAAGAGATTACGCATCTCGTCACTTGCCAAATTAACAAGTATTCCATCATCTGCCTTTATCTTTTTGATAAACCAATCTGTAAGAATAGGCTTCCAGAAGTCAAACATTGACTTACCACCGTTTTCTGATAGCACAACATTACCTTCAAGCCGATATTTTTTTACCATATCAAGCGGACGAAGAAGACCATACAGGAAAGAGCTTATCAGTAAATGATCATTAGCATATATAAGATCATCATCCGAAAATGTTTCAGGTGCAAGCTTCTGAAAGACCATGCCGTCATAACAAAACACAGCAGGTTGTTTGTCATCTCTTACATGGAACGTCTGGTATCTATTCCAATTCTCTGCTGCTATTTCATGATTTACATGTAGCATATCCTGCAATTCCTCCACAGAATAAGTTACCATCTGCATAGCATTATCATTTGCCTGCAGCTGAAACGATGGTTCTGTTACATATGGCATCTCCCTTGTAACCCTACCGGTCATTATCTTAGCACAAGATATCAGAATCTGCATACACTTACAATAAAGGCTCTACACTAACAGCAGTTCCACTTGCCGTTACCATAAGCATACTGCCATTACTGCCTACAGTTTCATAATCAAGGTCTATGCCAACAATTGCATTAGCTCCTAGTGCAGCAGCCCGCTCACTCATTTCTTTCAGTGCTACATCTTTAGCCTCTCTAAGCACTGTCTCATAAGATGAAGAACGCCCACCTACTATATCACGGATACCGGCAAAAAAATCACGAAAGATGTTAGCACCAATAATTGTCTCACCGGTCACAACACCATAATAGTTTGTGATGCGTTTACCTTCTAAAGTTGGAGTTGTTGATAAAATCATAATCTTTTATTTTAAGTTTGAACTAAGTTTTTCATCTAACCATCTCATTATAAAGTCATCATGAGTGAACCCTTGTATATGCCCATCATACGGATATACCCTATAGAGTTTTTCTGATTTAATAAGGTTGAATGCAGAAAAGCCAACATGCATAGGGCAATCATCATCAAACAATGCAGTGGTAAATAATACAGGGCACGTTATCTTGGGTGCAAAGGAACGCGTATCAATAAGGTCTTGAATATCCAATACTTTATCAAAAGAACATGGATTATGATAGTAAGCCAAATCATTTTTTAGTTCGGTCTGGCATGTAGTGCGTATTTTTATCTGATGCCGCATATCACATGGGAAAGGATCAAAATATGCGCAAGCAGCGATTCGCCCTGAACATAAAGCAGCTGTAGCAAGTGTAAGTCCACCACCCTGACTACCACCTTTTACACCTATACGGTTGCTGTCAACTTCTTGACGGCTACAAAGAAAATCTACAGCTCTGACACAGTCCATGTATATACCGCGATAAGATAAGCTATCTTTATCATACAACTTATATCCCCATATACCGGGCAATCCAAATCCGGGATTGAATACATCAGCACTTATACCATGACCCCTAACACATAAAGCCAACTCGATTCTGTTAGTGTCATCGTTGAGCATACCATCTATATTTTCAAATCCCCATCCGTAACCAGGCACCTGCAGCACAGCATGATGCTTACCGGAGGTACGTGGAACAAAATAATAACCACGAATGGTAATATTACCTAAAGACTTCATTTCAACGATATAAACATCTCTCTTACTTTTGCGACAAAGTGAGTCAACTTTATACATTTTATAATCAGGTGCTATTGCCGACAAATCTGATTTGGCTTTATTCCAATAATCATCGAATCCATCGGCAACAGTGTTACTGCAATTAATTTCTTCTGGCTTTACAGCCATCCATTGTGCATCGCCACTATAACCTTTTCCATGCATCATTGCTACTATCTGATAAAATCCAGCCTTACTACATATTTTATTCAGATTCAGGTTAATAATAGAATCCTTATTATTAACTGCAATAGTACTATCAAGTATTAATTTATGAAAATCATTCTCTATATTAATTTTTATGAAAGTATTCTTTGTCGTAAGATAATGCAAGTTAATGTATCTATTATTTTTAAGACATACATGATTTTCTGTAGGTAACGATATTTTTAAATACTCTACATTGTGATCTGCAATTGGTTTAATGGCGATAATAGTATTGCTAACGCCACCGGTATATCCCAAAGATGAGCAATTCAATACTATTTTATTTTTGCCTTTTAATAAGATATTCTTACTAATATTGAAACTTTCAACAATAGAATTCTTCTTAATGTTTTTAGCAATGACATGTCCATTTATTATTATACTGTTTATATAACAAGCCATCCTGACATACAGTACATATTCAGATTTTGAATTTGGTATAATGAAACTGCTAAACAGTCGGCAGTCGCCATCACCGGCAAAATATCCTTGTCGTTCCCAAGAAAGCAATGTATTTACTGATGAATTTTGTTTTGCCATTCGCGAAGTGAAACAAGAATTGTTTTTAAACGAAATGTTCCATTTCAACGGCAAATAGTTCTGTGCATTAACATTAAGGGTTATCAATGCAATCAGAATAGTCAGGATGCTTATTTTTCTCATAATAAATCTGTTTAGAATTTACGGGCCAAGTGTTTCCCTTTATTTAATATACTAGCCGGAATTGAAGTTTTCTTTTTTGTTCCGGATAAGACGAGCTTGCCAATTATTTTAAATCCAGAATAACCAAGTATCTCTTTCATCGCATGTAATGTATTAGTGGTTTCGCGACATATAAAACTAAAAGGCCAAATTGTAGTACAGGCTGTTACGATAACGGCCTTTTTACCCTTATGAAGAGGTATGGGAAATCCATTTTGAGGTTCATCCATCAATGAAGGTACAATACGGTCGAACACAAGCTTCATCTGTCCACTCATATTACCCCAATAAACAGGCGTACCTAAAATAATGGCATCACAATTCTCAACTTCAGTTGCAATCATATGTGCATCATCCTGAGGCAATACACATTTACCTGTTTTACGACAACACATACAACCTGTACAAGGATGTACCTTAAGATCATTCACATCAAACCAATGAATCTCAGCTTTATCTATATTATCTGATACTGAATGAAGCATTCTAGCCACATTACCATTTTTACGGGGGCTCCCATTAATTACCAATACTCTCATCTATACATTTAAGATTATTCTCGCTACAAATATAGTAAAAAATTCTATTTGTCAATTAAAAACCAATCCTATTCTGAACGAAATAGAATTATGATTTAATTTTTCTGCAAATTCAGATTCATAATATTCATTCTCATACGTCTTTAGTCTCTCTAGATTTTGTATTTCATATCCAACAGAAAGCGTAAGTGCAAGATTACGATTTAGTGAATGTTGTACTCCAAAAGAAGGATTCATATAAAGTCCACCATTTGATTTTCCTGCAAAATTGAATCCATAACCTATTTGATACTCAATATATGGCATTAGGTAATGCTTTCTTGAAATAACATACTTAAAATCTCCATAAACAGGCATAAGTGTCTTTTCATAAAAAGACACACCTGTACCGGCTCCTAATGCTAAATGGCTATTTATATTATACAGGCCTCCCGCATGCCACTCAAACGGAGTGCATGATGGAACGCTTATAGATTTGGATAAAGAGACATCACTAACTAAAGAAAATCTATTATTTTGCTGTGCATTAATCGACAGCAAAGAAAAAAATAGTATTATTATTAAAAATGATTTTTTCATTGTATGCTTATTGTTATGTTTTTTACTATATGCAATGCCGTTGTTAATCCGGACATATCTGTATATAAATTGCCAGATGTTCCATCAGGACTACTATGCCCTATCAATTTAGCCTCAAATGTTTTCTTCCCTGAAGACAAATCTACGTCTGCAGCATATACAACAGCTGGCTGACCACTGCCATCTTTACCTCCTGAATAATTAGGG
Organism: Prevotella sp.; assembly: GCA_041907685.1. Lineage (GTDB taxonomy): Bacteria > Bacteroidota > Bacteroidia > Bacteroidales > Bacteroidaceae > Prevotella. Next base: position 136,769 of record JAYRGU010000002.1, read on the forward strand.
TCTCCCTCCTTAGCAGACTTTGGATAAGAGTCATTAAAATCGGTAGAATGGTTAATTTCAATTTTGACAACGAACTTTTTCAACTTATCAGTAGGCTTTAATTTTACATTAAAACTTCCATGAGGAGTAGCTCCAGTCATTCCGTCTACTAGAGGATGATCTTTTGTTGGAAGATAGAGTCCATCACTATATTTCACACCTCGAGAATAGCACCAATACGGAAGAGCTTCTTTTCTTCTATTACCATTATTCATCTGCCATGATTGCGTAGCTATCTTATATGTAGCATACACGGTAGAAATATAATGACCCGATGTATCTTCAATCCAAATAGCTATCTGAGGTGGATTTTTCTTTTTAAGACCAAGAAACAAAGGGAAATCATGAAGCCATTCATCTCCCTGTTCAATACTGACTTTTACATCACCACTTGAGTAGTCTACCAAATTATCCTGACAAGAAAAAAATCCCATAAAACTCAAGATAATCAATGTCATAATTATCATTTTTCTCATTTTTATATTATATTATGTTACTAATTGGGAACATCTTACCTTAAAAAAATACCTGTAATAAATATACAGGCAATTATATTATAAATTGTATCTTAACTAAAAAACTTATCTATCAGTTCATCCATACCTTTCTCAATACTATTCCATCCATTGTCTTCATCAAGACGTAACCCATTATATTCAGGGCATACATCACTAAACATCATTAGATATGCAATAGAAGCGCTAAGCATGGTAGCAACTGATGCAATATCTTCTTTTTTTCTTCCTGAAACACGACTTACTTCATTTATCAAGCCTATCCCTGCTGTTTCTCTCTGTTTTCTAAGATTTATAATAATAGCATTACTGCTTGACAATTCCCAACGATAGAGTTTTCTTAGTGCAGGATTTTCTCTAAGTTTGCGTAGCTGCCCATGAAACATTGTCTTTATAAACTCTGGTAAATCCTCTTTTTGTGATATCTTTTTTGGATAATTAATCCAAAAATCGTTTTGATGCAAATAGGCTGCCAATAGGCCTTCTACTGAACCAAAATATCTATAAATAAGAATTTTAGATACTCCAGATTTGTTCGCGATAGCATTAACACCAATTGTTTCAAAACCATTTTCGGCAATCATCTCGCTTACCGTATCCAGTAAGCGCTTCTCTGTAGCTTCACGATTTCTTTCTGTTATCATATGCATATGTTACTAATTGGGAACAAAGATAAGTTACTGTGTAGTAACAATCGAATATTTTGAGTTAAATAAAATTAATTCGGCATATTTCTTTGTTCTTATCATATGGATTCAGTGAAAAATCTGCTGATTTAATGATTAAGTACTGCGGCACTAATATTAATCGTTTTAAGCAAAGATATTATTTCAGATTCAGAAGCATTATCACATTCAATTCTCAAGATTCTTTCCCAATCCTCTAGATCTAAGTTAAAACTGGATATATTATATTTTCTATCGAGCAACTTTTCTATTCGTATTGCATCACTCCTTTTTTGTGCAGATGTAGTGAATAATAAAATTTTATTTCCCATTTCACATTATCTATTAATATATTATTTTTAAAAGTAATATGTAAACTCACATTGAATATTACAATATAGTATTACCCACTAAGTGGGTAATTAGAATTTGCATACAGTCTTTATTTCTTATAAGTTTAATTTATCCTTTAACACTTTATAGCCTGTCATACTTATTCTGATTTGCTCGCCATTACTCATTGAAAGCATTTGCTTCTGACCATAACGCTCTATCTTTGATATTTTACTGATATTGACTATATAAGAGCGATGAACTCGTGCAAAATTATCTGTTGGTAATGACATCTCATAATCTTTAAGACGTTCACTTTTAAGCCAATGCCCTTCAGCTGTTACAACTGATACATAATCATCTTCTGCCTTAAGACATACTATTTCATCTACCGGTATCACTTTTATCTTAGTCCCCACTTTTACGGTAATACGCTCTATAGCATCAGCCTTAACCTCAGATTCTATATCAGTTTTATTATCAATTATATCAGAATGTCCATAATTTACATCATCAGATATACTGCTGGTATAATATTTACGATAAGATATATAAATTATTATCAAGCAAAATGCTCTAGCAGCAAAAGATTTTATAAATGGATCCGAATATCCCGGCACTATTGTATCAATTATCACATATTCTAATGCAAGCATTAACGCAACAGCCACAATTGCATAAACGATATGTATGGCAACTGATTGATAAAAATCGATAAACTCTATACGACTATATTTAAATATGGTCCATAACATTACAGCTTCGCCAAAAAAGAGTAAGATGCTCGCCAATGAATCAACAGCAACATATTGTGGCTTTATATTAAAGGATAATCCAAAACTTACCGCATAAGCCGCACCTACTAACACACATAAAACTATATGGTGTTGACGCACTAACGTATCATGTAGTATTGGATTCTCCATTATTCTATACTGCCTCCTCCAAAAATGAAGCTCGCCTCAATAATAAGACGACGATCTGTGTATATTCCATTGGTACGCCTATGGTCGGCAAAACCACCTAATATGGAGTCGCTGTGGACCTCTACATTCCAATCTAAAGGCAACAATAATGTAACGCCTCCAAATATAGAACTAATTTTCAATACAGTATCACCTTCGGGCAAAGAAGTCCTGCGCAAATCTAATTTAGCCCCTCCCATTATGGTATTAATCTCACCACCTTTAAATTCAGGATCTAAAAATACCTCATCAATACCATTCATTACAAGATTATAATCGATCTTCCCTTCTTTAGACCCATTACTATATTTTACTCTGTGACAATGTTTGAATTGATGGTGATGATGTCTATGTAACATTATCATCACTCCAATTATTATTATTGCCGTCGGCCACATTACAGAGTGCAGGGTTTCTGATGAATAAGTGAATCCCATTACAGTAGATAGGTCTGGTAACAAAAAGCAAACGCCAAGAGCCAAGAGTATTGTACCGCCAATATAACTACGCCTGCATATTCCGACTACTCCTAATAATATAAGCAGAGACTGCCATGATATTATTATACCTCTCCAATCTGCAGGCAATATTCCAACATTAAATAATAAGTATACAATACCTATCAATACAATTACGCCACCAGTGATGAAACTTCTAAAACCATTTCTTTCCATATTATTTTTATTAAAATATAAACATATCAAATAACCACAAGTCATACAGCTTGATTGACTTGACGATGCAAAGATATTAATTATACAGATGCCATACAATACCTTATCGGTGAATATATAGTATTATATCGGTGAAATGAACTTTATTTCATCTCACTTTTAAACATTATAAGACTGTAGTATTCGAAAATAAAGGTACAATGCAAATACTATAAATATCTAAATTCAAAGATATCTCTATCCTTGAATTTAGATATTCTATCAATTAGCGAAAAACAGATGTTATTATCTATTCATATTTTCTAATGCATTACCTAGAAATATATAAGATGCACATGCACCAACAGTACATTCGTTTTCTCCCCAAAAGAAAGGCCAATCATCTTTATTCTCGAAGAAATCGGGTTTTAATAACATTACTCCTGGAACAACGCCACCTGCAATAAAACTAAAGTCGGCACGATTATTACCATAAGTTATCTTCTTTGATTTTGTCCCTACAGATGCCACAAAAGATAAATTTGAATAAGGATGGCAACCCATTATATAATCTATTCCAGTATAAATATTATCTTTATTAATTACATCAGGGAAATACTTATTTGCATAATAATTAGTTATTGCCCAGTCTATAATACTTTCGTTACCAGCCCACATACCTTTACCAAGAGGTACTCTATAAGGGTTTTCATTACATATACTATCTTGCTGAACCTTATATTTCAGAACATACTTGCGCAGTTTCTTAATATAGCCTTTATCCATATAAGGGCATGCTTGCAATGCATAAGATATCGTAAAGCTTGGGGCTGCATCTAGAGATTCCCAAATATGATCTGTAAATCGTTTTAAATATTGTTTCTCACCAGTACTTATATATAATTCTAGTGCGGCCTGTGCATCCATTCTGAAATGCCTTAATGAAGGCATACCCTGAAATCGAGGAAATGACACCTGAGCATCTTTAGACTCTTCCCAAAGTTTCTTAGCACAAGACAGACAGTCGTCTGCTAATGAAGGATTGTAGTCCTTTAATGCGCGATATGATGCAGCCAAAGCAGCTACTGTCTGTAAATCAAGCATTGGCATACGGTTAGTAAAAGCCCAACGATCATCCATAGTACCACTAGATTTTCCATCACTTTCGTAAGGTTTTAAATTTGGATTGTATGGTAGATTGTCTGTTATGTCGGCAGCATCTCCAAGATGATGATATTGATGCAGATTTGGCACTACAATTCCTCTTACGGGATGGCCAATATTCTTTACCTGAGCCACAACGTTGAGAGCTCCATGCTCAATTTGCTGTATTAGATCCGGTTTTCCATCCGGCCTGTGAATATCAACGTATCGTGTTTCCTGATCAATAAAAGTTTCATCACGATCTACTTTAAAGTTTTCCCATGCATCAGTGAAACTCAACAAAGCACTGTCGTGTGAACCGGTCTGGATATCAAAATCACCGGCATCAAACCATCCACCAACATTCAAGCCGGGGATGCGGTCATAAGGTTTATATTTCGTATCGGTAGTAGGTCCCATACTATAACCATCAAAATGCTTTTCATTTACCGGTGCCTGAAGTGCATCATCAAGATAAGGTACACCATGCCATACACGATATGCCTCATTTACCTCCATATGATCCATCTGCACAGGGAACCAAACATCTAGTGTCGGATGCCATATATCTTTAAAGACATCCTTACTAATAAGGAATGTATTAGTTTTATGGTTTCCATATTGTATATAATATACACCTTCATCCTCAACACTAGAAAAATCGAAAGTTAAATAATTATATCTCAAGTATTTGCCCCATTTCTTTAAATCAGCCGTCAACTTAGCGGTCGACTCTCCATTACTATTAACTTTATAAAGAGTTGCATTTTGCAGAGGATTATCATTTGTATCTAATTCTATAACTGATACCTTCTTCTGACTTGGGTAATAACCAATCTGAGAAAAGCCAATATTAGGTTCTCTTATCCAATCTGAAATCGATGATGGTTCAACATACCATTCAAGAACCTTGCCAGTTTTATTTGCAGGTAATATTGAACGAGCAACAAACCAACCATTTTGAGCCAGATTGCGCCCATCATAAAGAGAAATTGTACTATCTGACTGCAGCTTTATAGTTCTCTGCATATCCTCAGGTGCAAGAATTATATCTTTACCTGTTGCAAGTGGTAGTGGCACTATATATTCATTACGGCCTCTATCATCAAATGTAGTATGATTGAATATCTGATGAACTTTATCATTTGAAGATTTCATCATTGTCTTTCCACTTGGGTAACGCGGAAAATAATATGGTTTGTTATCTGCAATATAGCTCTTTTCGAAATAGGCCGAAGGCAAAAATTCCATATTAAAACCAGCTTTACCAACAAGTTTTTCTGGTACAGGTTTATCAAGTATGACATCTACCACGAACCCATTATCTTTAGGAAATACTTTAATAGACGAAGTAAAATCAAAATCTGCATAATTTAGCACCACATCTATGCTACCATCTTTATTAATAGTACGCGAAATAACATTAGGAACCAGATCCCACTGCTCTGGTGTATTCTGCAATCTCACAGCTCCACCTGTAACGGTTCTTACACCATGATGGATAATCTCTACTCCGGCAGTCTTTTCATCAAAGAACATTCCGTTGTACTGGTTACTATATACCAATACATTTACGCCTCTCTTTTCATAATACCCTTGTTCGTTAAGATTCAATTTCTGTGCATACGATAAGCATAACGACCCAATGGCAAGAAATGATAATAAGATCCTTTTTGCATTCATATTATAATTGATTTAAGAATTCACAAAAATACAAGTAATCTTTTAAAGATCATATTACAAATGTGTCAAATAGTTTTCCTTGTGTTTCACGTTCTTAATAGAGATATAAACTTTTAATAATCATAAATCTATGATTTATAACAACAGTCATAAATATCCTACTTTTGTTTAATTTTATCAGGTTTATTCAACAGCATTCTTAATAGGCTAAATATGAATAATAGATTAATCTAAAGAGGAACTAGATCAAATGTTTTTTCTAAGTTGTATGCAATTATACGCTAATAAAGTTGCAGATATTATCGTTGCCAAAGTATCGCTTATCGGTATACTCATCCAGATACCTTCTAGTCCAAAGAACATAGGTAATAAAATAAGGGCAGGAACTATTAATATAAGCTGACGGAGTAAAGACAAGAAGATGGCTGTCTTAACATAACCAATACTTTGGAAAAAACCTGTTGATATTATTTGGATTCCAAGTAAAGGCACTGCAAGCATTACTATTTTCATTCCAAATACTGATATCGACATAAGAATTCTATCATTAGTAAACATTGAGGTTATTATATTAGGGAGAAGCTCACCTAAAAAGAAACCTGTAATTGATATTATTGTTGCGAACAATAGCGATATCTTTAAAGTTTTAAAAGCCCTTGCGTATAATTTTGCTCCATAATTATAACCTACAATAGGTTGCATACCCTGCATCAGACCGATAACAATCATTAAAAATAAAAATAAAAAACGATTGATTATTCCATACGCCCCTACAGCCATGTCTCCACCATATCGGTTAAGACTCTTTGTTATAAGTATGACTACCAAACACGCCGTAAAATTCATAAAGAAAGGAGAAAGGCCTATAGACATAACTTTCAATACAATAGATCTTTTTAATTTGAATGTACCTCTTTTAAAATGAATAAAGTTCTTCTTATTAAAGAAATGATGCAATTGATAGCACAACATTATAGCCTGTGATAAGACTGTTGCTAGAGCACTACCCCTCATTCCCATCTTAAGTTTAAATATAAAAATAGGATTCAATATTATGACAATAATAACCATGCCTACAGTTGCTATCATTGCCTTTTGTGGTGTTGCAGATGACCGCAACATAGCATTTAAATTAAAAAAAAGTTGTGTGAAAATGTTACCGGCAAGAAAGACTTGCATGAAATTACGAGCATAAGGTAAGGTATAAGATGATGCTCCCGAAAAGACAAGAATTTTATCTAGGAATATGTAACATGCGATATTCATTAATGTTGCATAGATGATGCTCAATGTTACTACATTTCCCAATATAAAATTTGCGCTATCATAATCTTTTTGTCCAAGGCGGATTGACATTAGATTTGCTCCACCAACAGCTATCAATGAAGAAAGAGCTACCATCATATTCATAAATGGAAGCAATATAGCCAAACCTGATAACCCTAGAGTTCCTACGCCATGTCCTATAAATATACTGTCTACTATATTAAAGACAGACATTACAGCCGAAGCTATTATCGAAGGTAGTGCGTAACTTATTAATAACCGGCTTATTTTCTCAGTACCAAGTCTCTTGGGATTATTGTTCATTTCTTATTTTTTACGCCGAATCTCAATGGACAGCCCATTCGGCATCTGTTACATTCTACAGTACCATAGCCACGAAATGTTGTGCCATATGCAACAGGTCTACATAAAGTCTGATTTACTGTTCCATCTTCACTTATGGCATGAGCTGGACAGTTATCTATACATATATGACATTTTGGAGGACAATGGTTTATGCATAACTCATCGGATTGCAAATCGATGTTAAGCAAGACAGCCCCTATAGTCATTAGATTCCCATATCTTTCGTTACATAGTATTGTATTCTTACCCATAAATCCAATTCCGGCCTGCACAGCAAGATGCTTCATTGACAATATACCATGAGCTGTTTTTGTCTCTTCATTCCATGAACCTGACATATCGCTAGGAAGTGGAACTGCAAATCCACCAAAAGCACTCTCTATCTTTTTAGCTACATTAAATAGTATATCATCAACAATTGTTACGATATTGCCATTAAAATAATTGTATATTAGTTGAGGATTTACCTTTGACAAGCCTTTTGGCAAAGCTACTCCCAATACAAGTACAGAACGGCAATCCTTGTAGATATTTGTTGGTGCGAAACCCTCTGGAGCGCTCTCGAATCTGTCTATATTTGCGAAACCACAAACATCAGCCCCTAATAATAAAGCAATATTCCTTATTTCTTCTTTTATATCCATTAAACAGTCCTCCTATTATTAACACAAAATAAAAATCACTTTATAAAAGAACCTATCTCTATAAGATTCCCCTCAGGATCAGATATATAACATGTACGTTGCCCCCAAGGTTCTGTGGTAGGTTTCATTACAGAAGTTGCACCTTTTGATAATGCTTTTTTATAAGCATCATCTACAGCATTATAATTTTCGACACTCAAAGCTATCTCAAAATGACCATTTATTCCATTCGCATATTCAAATTTACTCTCTGTCATTGTTTCAAAATCTGTTCTTCTGTAAAGAAGGAACAGTGTTCCATCCTTAACTAAATAGACATTTGTGGTGTTCTCATCTTGTTTTATCTCAAATCCTAATACATCACGATAAAAGTTAACCATTGCCGGCATATCCTTAACAAGGATACCAAATCCATCTAATTTCATAATGTTTCTTTCTTTAATAATGAAAAGCTCTCAATATCAAAAACCTCGCCATCATATCTCATCTCACCATTACGGAGACATCCTTCATACATAAAACCACATTTTTCGATAACTCTGCGTGAACGTTTATTAAATGAATAACAACAACAGGTTATAATATCAATTTCCGGATTTTCAAAACCTAACTTTATAATAGCTTTAGAAGCTTCTGGTACAATTCCTTGTCCCCAATATTTCTCAGATATTGCATAGCCTAGCATTAAAGCATGAGGGTTTTCTCGTTTAGGGTCTTTTATTAGACCAACAGATCCTATCATCTTATTATTCTCTTTAAGAACGATACCAAATACATATTGCTGATTAATAAAGACATTTTTCATTATATCCTTCGTCTCATCAATATTTTTATGAGGTTTCCAACCTGCGTTAGGACCTACATTAGCCTCTTTTCCATATTCGAAAATATCACAAGCATCATTTTCTGTTATATTACGGAGAATAAGCCTCTCTGTTTCTATTCTTGTCATACCACACCATTAATTATGTTGTCAATATTATCTTTGACCTTCTCATCTGGCCAATTCCACCATTGCTTATCTTGTAGTTTTTTTATTGTTTCATCATCAAAACGCTTGCGAATCTCCTTTGCAGGCACTCCACCAACAATAGAATAAGGAGCTACATCTTTGCTAACTACAGCCCTAGTACCTATTATTGCGCCATCGCCAATCGTCACTCCTTGCATGATAACAGCCTCATAACCGATCCAAACATCATTTCCTATAATTATATCACCATGGTTATCCCATGCACGTGCTACTTTCCATTCGTCTAGCCCCCATTCATCTGGGAATACGGGGAATGGATATGTAGAAAGAGACTTTAATGTGTGGTTGCCACCTGTGAACATAAATTTAACTCCACAGGCTATAGAACAGTATTTACCTATCACCAGCTTTTCTTCGTTACACAATGGATAATGATACAGTACGTTGTTTTTCTCAAAATCACGAGGATCATTAACGAAATCATTGTATATTGTATAATCGCCTACAATTATATTAGGATCTTTAACTACAGACTGTAGATAAACACTTTCTGTAGAGTTATTCCCCTTACGGGGATATATTTGTTTAGAATTCATTTTTTATAATTTAATATTAAATTATCTATTTACCGTTATTCTGAATGTACATTTGTCATCACCACCCAGAACAGTACCTATTATTTCTACTGCGAAATCTAAGTCTCGTTCTTTCATGATATTATTTTTTATTATTACTTTTTGAGAATGCTTTTATTCCACCACACAAATATAGCGATCCCACCAATGCAGAAACAAAGGTAGACGATAGCTCTATACAATTAAAACTGCTTATCATTATCAAAATGCCCCATAAAGCACGAAAAAGGAACACTGATGAAATTACGAATATACCTAATTTCAAAAGAGGCAGTCTGCGAATTATACCACAAACAGACAATCCATATATTCCACAAGCAAAGAAGCATAAGGCTATAATCACGGTAATTATATATGGGAAACAGTGTCCATAATATGCTGCGATTCTATTCATTATATCCTTGATACCATAAACTTCAAACACCATGTTAAGGAATGCAAGACATACTAAATGCCCTATGCCAATGATAAAATTTATTATTGAGCCAATAAACAATGCTTTATTCTTTATCATGTTTTTTAGCTTACCGTGATGCTTATAGGGCTTAGACTTTTTCAATACTCTATGCAAAAGTAAACAATATAATCCATTCTGCAATGCAATATGTAGACAATATTAATAATAATCCAAACAGATCCTTGTTTACAAATCTATTGAGGCAAACATCTCAAAGCACAAATAAAATATTATATTAACTTTGCAAGATAGCGATGACCAACATATAGTAATATAATGCTAACAACTAAAACAAGAATACTATAGGCAAATATATCACATAAAGCGAACGTATCATTTATATAAATTATTCCAAAAATGCAATACGGGATACACAACAATGATGTTATAATAGCCGGAATGTATTTTCTAAATACTATCCACTGAATAATATGCACAACAATATGTATTGAGAAAACCATAAAGATGCCCATCCATATTCTGTAAAAACCAGTATATAATGCTGATATAGTTACGAAGCTTATTATCGTAAACAATATTGCAACGCAAAGAGCAAATCCTTCCGTAGATGTACTTTTGAGATGTGGAACCAACTTTGAAGCAAGTCTTGGGAATTTTTTGTATAAATACTTCTCATTCGACTTAGCCCATGGTTTCATTCCAATGATCTCTTCAAAGTCGTGCAACATATATACTATAGGCAAGGAAGCCACAAAAAGAATGCTTATATTCATTTTATTATAGGAGTCCCATTTTACTGTCTGCATCCGTTATTTTTCTGACAGCTCTACATGGACTGCCAAAGGCTACATAGCCAGCCGGGATGTCTTTGGTAACTACACTTCCCGCACCAACTACAGTACCATCACCTATTGATACGCCACCCAATATCACAACATTAGCAGCAATCCACACGTTGTTACCTATGTGTATCTCTTCGGCATATTCAGATACAGAGACATGCCCATCGGGATATTTCATTGCTGTTCGTTCTCTGGCTATCAATGGATGATTAGTAGCCATAAGAGAAACATTGGGACCAAACATAACATTATCACCAATGAATATGCGGGCATCATCCATAACCATGAGATTAAAATTAGCAAAGAAATTCTCTCCTATAAAAGTATGGGTACCATAATTAAACTGTATCGGACCCTGAAGATAATACTTATTACCGATGTGCCCCATAAATTGTTTTATAATCGGCATTCTTTCTTTGTCGTATTCATCCATCATATTATATTTACGGCAAAGTTCATGCGTTTTATGTTTAATGTCACGTAATTCTTTAGTACGTGCATCAAACAATCTACCTGCAAATATTTTCTCTTCTTCTGTCATCTCTGTTTTCTGATTTCAAAATCTATAATTATAGTATATCTTTAATTATTTTCTTGAATTTGCTTTCTGATAAAATATCATGTGTTACTAATTTACCATTGTAAAAAGGCTATACATCATAAATGGTGATGGCGAATTCTCAGCAATCATTTCATTCTAATTCAAAGGCTTAAATTATTCGTTATTATTAGTATATTTCTCTATTATAGTTCGCATGACATATATTTTTTTGAGAGCACCTAACTTCTTAAAATTATCCGATTGATAATGACATTCCAATAATTTTTCATTCTCCCACGATTCAACTAATAGAATAACGTTCTCGTTCTGAAGTGAAAGAAAGAATTCATAGTGAGTATTACCTGTTTCCTTTCCTCCTTCAATATCTATTCCGGCAGATACTATATCTTTCCAGAATATTTCTCTCTGACCTTCTTTACAGATATATGATACAACTTGTGTTACCATTTTCTTTGTATTTATTTCCTGTATATTTTAAGACAACTTATTACCTAACTGATATGCGTCATTTAATACTTGCCTTTCTTTTATATCACCTATCGCCTCTACACCGTAAGCCAGTACTTCGCCAATATTATCAAGATGAAAATAATCCAAGATCAGATTATACTGCATCTTTATTGCATCAAATACTGTAGGTTGTGTATCTGCTGCAACTAGTAGAAGGCCAAGCCTTTTTACTTTTATGGCAGATCTTGCAGGTTGATGCAACCTGTCTATTATTGCCTTTAATCTGGCACTTAATCCATAAAAATATACAGGTGATGCAATAACTATGATATCAGCGTTTACCAATAACGGAAATATTTTTTGCATATCGTCATTTAGGATGCAATCTTTATTCTCTCGTCTATGGCATGCATTACATCCTGTACATGGATTTACACTATAATTTCGAACCGAAATGACTGTCACATCATTATTGCTGTCTCTTGCTCCTCTTTCAAATGCAGAAGCGAGGACTTCCGTATTGCCATGCTTACGCATGCTACCAACAATGACCAATATATTGCTCATATTATTGAGGCATTATTTATCAGGCCTGTCTGCTTTAAGACGTTCTGCCATAGCCTTACCAAGGGCATCACATTGAGCAGCAATTTCAGGTGTCATACTTTGTTTCATCTCTACAGGCATCCCTATTTCCTCGAAGTGTAAGTGCATTTCATTTATCTCCTTTATCTTAGCAACAGCTTTACCTGCCCATCCGTAACTTCCAAACCAGCCAATATAATGATTCTTCACATCCCTATTACCTATCTCACTAAGCAATGTATTCATTTCGTGATATAGGCCTGTATTATATGTAGGCGCACCTACTATTAGTCCACGATAGCGGAAAATATCTCTAAGTATATAAGAGTGATCTGTTTTTGATACATTATACATCACAATATTTTTTATACCCGCTTTACTTGCAGCACGAGCTATAACTTCGGCCATACGTTCAGTGTTTCCATACATTGTACCATAGCATATCACAAGACCTTCTTCTGTCTCATACTTACTCATCATATTATAAAGGTTCATAACCTTTTTAATATGTTCATGCCATACCGGGCCGTGGGTAGAACAAATATAATCTATTTTAATCCCTGTCAACTTTTTTAAGGCGTTCTGCACGGGTACGCCATACTTGCCAACTATATTAGAATAATAGCGTATCATTTCCAACCAAAGATAATCACAGCAGATGTCAGAATCAATAAGTCCGCCGTTAAGAGCTCCAAAACTGCCGAAAGCATCACCTGAGAACAAAATATTAGTATTTGTTTCCAGAGTTGCCATTGTTTCAGGCCAATGCACCATCGGTATCATTGTAAAACTAAGATTATGTTTCCCCAAACTGATAGAACTGCCTTCTTTTACTTCTATTGTTTCTCCATTTATGCCATAAAATCCAGAAAGCATGCCAAAGGTTTTCTTGTTACCAATGAACGTTACATTAGGATAAAACTTTTTAATAAGTCCTAAAGATCCACTATGATCAGGTTCCATGTGGTTTATAACTATATAATCTATTGGGCGATCACCTATAACCTCATGTATATTTTCGATGAATTGGGTAAAAAAGTCAACCTCAACAGTATCTATAAGGCAAACTTTTTCGTCATCTATTAGATAAGAGTTATAAGATACGCCATTGGGTAAAGGCCAGAGACCTTCAAAACGAGATTTATTACGGTCATTAACACCTACATAGTAGATTTTGTCTTTAATTTCTATCATAGTTTCCAAATATTATTCTTCAGTATGCTGAAGTTTGTATTCAATCATTTCTTTATTCATTCTATCACCGAATGATTTATCCACAGAATTGTTTATACTTCTGCAACATTCGCCCGAAAAAGACTGGGCACAAGCCATAAGCTCATCCCATATTTCCTCATCAATTCCGTCATCAATCATATCTTTATTGATGCCATATTTTATTAATCCATATACAAAACCGGCATTGAAGTTGTCCCCGGCACCTATTGTACTTGTGGTCTCGGTCTTTATTACATCATAATTTTTCTGTAATTTTTCCGCATGCAGTGATACTGGATCCTTGCCATTCGTATATATAAACTTTTTACAATAGAATGAAACCTCTGCATTATAAACCTTTTCCGGATCTTTAATATTAAACATTACATCAAAGTCTTCATAACTGCCTCTTACGATATCTGCATACTCAAGATTCTCAAGTATATTAGACGTGAGCTTCATAACCTCATTCTTATGAGATGGGCGGTAATTTACATCATAATAAAGTATCGCGCCTCTACTTTTGGCATAGTCTAGAAAAGCAGATACCTGTGGACGTATTACGGGATTTACAGCATAATACGATCCAAAAATAACTACATCATCTCTTTGTACATCTGGATATGTAAAATCCAATTGATCATGCGGATGATCTTTATAGAATATATATTCAGCATCATTATGTTCATTCAGAAAGGCTAGAGATATTGGAGATTTGCTATTAGTATAGACATTTATATTATCAGCATTAACATTATTGTCTTTCAGAAATTTTATAATGCTCTCTCCAACCCTGTCATTACCTGTTTCACTAATAAACGTTGTATTAATACCTGAACGGCCCAATGATATTATACCATTAAATACAGAACCTCCCGGTACAGCACCTACAGGCTGGTCGTTCTTAAATATTATGTCAAGAACAGTCTCTCCGATACCTATTACTTTTCTCATATTCTTAATGTACCCAAATTTTCTGCAAATATCTGAATTTTTTAGCAAAAAACAAACTAAAAATTGGTATTTTTGCATTCAGTTATGAAATATAATACTTATACTCTTACTAATGGATTAAGAATAATCCATCTGCCTGCCACATCCCCTGTTGTATACTGTGGATATGAAATTAACGCCGGTACCAGAGATGAACTTAATGGCGAGGAAGGACTGGCACATTTTTGCGAGCATGTTACCTTTAAAGGTACAGAGCGCAGGAGGGCATGGCACATTTTAAACTGCCTGGAAAGCGTTGGTGGAGATCTCAACGCATTCACCAATAAAGAGGACACTGTATATTATGCAGCAATCCTTAAAGATCATTTCTATCGTGCAGCAGATATACTTACAGATATTGTGTTCAACAGCCGCTATCCGCAGCAAGAACTTGATAAAGAGAAAGAAGTAATATGCGATGAAATCGAGAGTTATAATGACTCACCTTCAGAACTTATATACGATGAATTTGAAAATATTATCTTCAACAACCATCCTTTAGGTCATAATATACTTGGTAATGCAGATCATCTACGTACTTATACTACGAATGATGCATTGCGTTTCACTCGTAAATTCTATAGACCGGAGAATATGATTTTCTTTGCCTATGGTGATTTAGACTTCAATAAAATGGTCAAATTTTTAAGTAAGTCTACGAATGGTTTTGCAAACAATAGTCCTCTCATTGATTTAAAAACAGACTATACTTTGCCATTATACGAACCTACACATATAGAGAAGGAAAAAGGTACGCACCAAGCTCATGTGATGATTGGCAACCGAGCATATTCTGTATACGATAAACGACGTATGGCTCTTTATCTTCTGAACAATATATTAGGCGGACCGGGAATGAACGCCCGCCTTAACCTCTCATTGCGTGAACGTAATGGATTAGTTTATACCGTAGAAAGCAGTATGGGAAGCTATTCTGATACAGGTATATGGTGTACTTATTTCGGTTGCGATCCAAAGGACATAAAAAGATGCCTCAAACTCACTCGTAAAGAGCTAAATAGATTTATGGAAGAGCCACTTACAATAACACAGCTGAACGCTGCAAAAAAACAAATTAAAGGTCAGATTGGCGTTGCATGTGACAATCGCGAGAACTTTGCCCTTGACTTTGGAAAGAGTTATCTACATTATGGCTGGGAGCGTGATATAACAAATCTTTTTAATCATATTGATGCACTCACTCCCGATATAATACAACAGGTGGCTCAAGACATATTCGCCGAAGAAAGACTTACAACACTAATTTACAGATAGCGACTTCTAAAGGTTTAAACTAGCCATACCTTGTATCTTATCTTTTAGAAAAGCTCTGAATTCATCGGACTCAAGTACTTGAATGTCATCGAACATGCCCAATACGAATCTACCTACGCCTTTATAACTGCATACATCCGTTTGAAATATCCAGTGTTGCTCATCATCTTGGGATATATATTTCTCAGTTATAGGATATTCCTCTTTCAGGATATTACACGACAGTCGGTTTAATCGCAGCTTTATTGGCTTTTTCTCTTCGCTACTGAACTGGAAGATGTCAGTGTAAATACGTTTATGTTTTTTCTCATTACACCACAGCAAATCCAAAAGTTTAACGCCACCCATACGTGGAATCTTAAAGGTCTTGTTCATTCCACTTTTAAGTTCGTAACAACGGATTTCATTATTTCCATTCATAAAAAGGAATGGTTCCACCGCTCTATCAGACGTGGTATTGCTATGCGGCGAAGAATAGCCTTTTATTACGACCTGCCTGTGCTCCTTTATTGCATCATATAATGTAGATATATTCTCTGAAACTTGCTTTCGGACCTCCACATTCGAAAGAATCTCAAAATCATAAAGCTTATACAACTTATTTTTAAGGTTACGTACCTGTATACTAGTATCGCTGGCCGATTCCAGCACATACCTTAGTGTTATCGCTTCATCTTCGGTAAAATGGACTAATTCTGTTATTTCTTTAAAGAAAGGAGAACTTTTGTCCAATCTGTATATCTGTCCTTTCTTCTCAACAATAAAACCATTTTCTTTGAAACCTTCGATATAATAATAAAGATTACGCCGTGATATTTCTAGTCTTTCACATAATTGATCAAGTGTATATTCACGATTCTGTGTAAGCAGAATCATGAGTCGTAATTGCCTATCAAATTTGTCTAAACGCATATTTATATTATTTCACTGCAAATATAATTAAAAAACATCATACTTTTAACAAAAAAACTTCATAATTGAACTGATCTTGCACAAAACAGCAGTTTCTTTGCAGCATAAACAATAATAAATTAATAATTACTACAATGAAAAAAGAATTAGTTTTGACCACAAACAACCCTGGTACGCACAATATCAGTGAAGTTATATCAAGCATTAAAGAATATGCAGCACGCCCCATTGTGTCATTAAGTAAGTATTACACAAAACTTATTGGAGAAAAAATTAGTACGAGGCAGACAATGCTCTTGTTAAATGCTCAGATTGCAGCTGTGTTTGCTATATTCCCATTAAATTATTCAATCATACTAAGAGTATTATTTATCGTTTGGTTTGCCACATCTGTAATTCAATGTAAAAAAGGTGGACTATAATCCACCTTTTTTGCTACTTTACAGTTATTTTTTTCACATCCTTACCCTGTTTTATAATCACAAGGCCTGTACTTGATGGAATATTATTCTCAGAGAAAGTTGATGTCGGCGCAGAATATATCATTTGCCCCTGAGTGCTATACACACGTGTTACTCCATCCCCGATGTTATTAATGTCCGGCTTCAATTCTTCAATTCCGGTCAGCACATTCGTTATAGGATTAATCGTTATAGTATTGCCTTTCTTAACTAATGTATAGGCATTTGTAATATTATTATATGCCAGCATAGGTTGCCATGTCGACTCTAATGCTCCGCTACCCGAATAACCTTCTGTAGCAAGCATAATAGTATACGAGCCATCACTCAATGCACTTAGGCTTATACTCTTTGACGATGAATAAGATATCCCATACATTGTAGCCACATAACTGTTACCTGTTGTCAGTATACTCAAGGTTGTGTATGAGCCTGATGTATTCTTTGCCACCAAAGCTATAAGTCCTTTAAAATACATGGTGCCATAATTACATGCAGCACCTATTGTATAGTTTATATTTGTTCCACTAGTAGTAACGTTAAGATCCTTATAAAGCAACCATTGAGACTTATAATCCCTGAGGTCTGACTTTGCCCGTATTCCGGTAGTCATCATCTGATATTCAGAAAACTTAATATCATAACCTGTTATATTTGGATTTAGCAATGTAATATCATAATATCCATCAGCCACTCCGTCCCATCCCCAATTTACGTGAACATTTCCACTAGTATCATAACCATCAAATACAAAAGCATGCCCTCCGTCATCTGTATCCTGTCCTGAATAAAATATAGGATAATGCGCATTAAGTTCTTGGTATATCATGCCAGACCATTCAGAGTCCGTATAATATTCACGATCATAAAACCTAATACTATTGCTGTCACACTGCATATTATCAAACAAGCCCCTTGTTATATCATATATCAATGCTCCACTACTATCCGACATATAATTCATTTTAGCTGCAGCTCCACAATCCATCATCAATTGACTTACTGCATTTGCAGACGCTAACTTTGAAGTCGTTAAAGAATAAGAACCATCATATGAGTCTGTCATGACAGACCAATTATATGTATATTGTCCAAAATTATATTGATATTTTGTAGTTGTTGTATCTTTCTTCGAGTCTATAACAGATACAGAATACGAACCTTTACCAATAGATGTTGATGGGTATCCAATATTCTTCAGGCATTGTGCAATAGCAGTAGCTACACAACCAGTTGGTGTACTTACCCCATTTATTTTCGGTGTTAAAAGGTTATACGGTGCATCCTGTCCCCATTTTGTAGTTACAAATGGGGCAACAGATGTTGCCACATTAGCATTAGCAGTCATACTATTAAGTATTTCAGAAGAGGACATCTTAACCACGCCCCGTGTGATATTACTTTGCATCGAAGAATCGGCCTTTGCCAACCACCATTTTAGACCATCCGGAAGAGTGTCAGGAAAGGCCGTTTTATCTGAATAACCTATAACAGCATTATAGCTATTGTCTCTTGCCAATACTACGAATCTATTATCATCAGATTGATAAACATCCAATTTATTCATAGAAAGCCGTTTTCTAACAGTTACAGTTTTTGCATATTCAGAACCATTTCTGCTTTTAGAAGATGACTTACTACTAAAAAAGTTATTCGCAATCGATTGCATCTCGGTACTGTCTCTGTCAATAGCCATTGTTGCTATAGAGAAAAGCGACAGCGCAATTGCAATAAATAATACTTTCATATCTAACATTGTATTAGTTATTCAGTGAAGGTACAAAGGTACTACATTATATTTATTATCTACAATAATTTTATACCAACCGGCAATATTTAAGACTTAAAAGACATTAGCTCTGCAAAAATTACGACCTGATAATAAAACAATATAATCATTACTAATCGATTATATGATGGGAAACTCCATACAAAAATATTAAAACAATAATGGTGTGCCATAATTGACACACCATTATTTTTATATTTAGCAATAATAAAAATTAATCATTATTTACTAGACCTGAATAGCGATGACCACTGACTTTGTATTTTACGAAACCATTTCCTGAAGGTACTGCATCACCCTTAAATGTTACATAGAATACAATCGAATCCGATTTTGATCCATTAGGCTGAATGCCTTGACCCGGAAGAATTTGTCCACCTGAAATACTTGCTGTCTCTGTACTTCCAGTTTTAGATTGGAATGTCATATTATTAATATCACATGATACTTTCTGTGCAAAAGTATAGTCAGGCAAGCCATGATTACTTAAATCGAAAGGCATATTTACAAAAATCTCATCGGTTGTATTAGCTGCCGTATTATAAGTTTTCATAAGTTGATGTCCAAGTCCATACAAATTACCATCAGATAGTACGACTTTGTTTGATGCATCAACACCTTCAACTGTTACATACCACTCTCCTGCAACAGACTTAGTAGCTGTACCACCTATCTCGTCTTTGCTACATGATGCCATTACCAAACATAACAACAATGTAGCTGAAAATATAATTTTTTTCATAATTATCCTTTTATTTTTTGTTCAGTATAAGATTGAAGTTGTAACCAGACCATACAACACTCCAAGTTAATTTGCTTGTTGCTGAATCAAAATTTCCTGTGAAACTTGTTGCAGAACCTCCAAATCCAGGTAAATTATTGTCTAATATAGAAATTTTTCCATCATTAGCCACTGTCATCTGTCCTGACAGAGCATAGTCTGTTCCATATCCTTTACCCTGATCATAGAAACCTCCTATGAAGTCAGTTACACTATAATTAGAACCATTCTTAAGAACCTCTATGTACATATCCTTTCCAAATGATGAATAAAGAGTTTGTTTACCTGAAGCCATACGGTAGCTACTTGGATCAACTTTATATAATCCCTCTACAGCATCGCTTGCATCAGCTACAAATACAGTACGAGTTAAACTTGAAGAAAATCCATCTGCATTAGTAAAAGAATAGACTACAGTATACAGTCCAGACTTAGTAACATCAACATTTGATTTAATTGTTACCTGACCTGTTACATCTTCTCCATTCAAGATACATTTGTAACCGGGATCTTTAAATTGTGCACCCTTTGCCCAAGACATATAATTATCACCAGACATTGTCAAAGTAGGATAATATGTAATACGGGTATCATTATATTCGTCTTTGCTGCAACTGCTAAAAGCTACGACAGTCAATGCGAATATCATTAAATAAAATATTTTTCTTTTCATTTTCTTTTCCAATTAAATATTGAAACTTATATTACTTACCCCAAAATACTGGTGATGTATAACCTGGGAAATCAGGAGCAGTGTTTCTTGCAGAAGAATGTTCTGCATATGGGAATCGTTCCAGAATTTTATTTTCGCCTACAGATCCGTAAACCATAATAGGTGTATACAAAGTACCCGGTACATATTTAGAAGTATTGATCACATCTTTAGCACTATCATAGAGACCATCACCTTTAACAGTTCCAAATGTTGGGAAATTCAAACGACGCATTTCACACCAAGACTCGAAGTTATTTGTGCCGGAAAGAGCGACCCATTTGGCAATACCAATTGATTTTTTATAATTTGCGTTATCGTAAGGGTAAACCTTCAGATAGTCCGCAAGACTCTCGTCTGGATTACTAACACCTGCTGATTGGAAAGATGCCTTTACAGCAGCGTCATAATGAGATTCTGCATCACCGGCTGTTCCATAACGAGCATAATACTCAGCTTTAAAGAATTCAATTTCAGATACAGTCAAAAGATAAACCGGAGAATTATATGTTATTGCAGGGCGGCTGAAAGAAGTCGCATTATAAGCCTTTGATGTGCTAAGGCTTGTTCCTGAAATACCACCAGCGTATTTTGAGCTTCCATTAACTGCAAAGAACTTTGACAAACGAGGATCTGTATAAGTGATATCACCTGATGCATCAGTTACTTGCATTGTTCCAACAATTGCTAAGTTAGCGATTGTATTATTTGTAGCTTTACCTGAAGTAGAAAATTCTTCAGCAAAATATGGGTTATAACTACCGCTTTGGTTTGCCCAACAACTTGTATATGCTACATCTGATGTAGGGAAATCATTTTCTGTAATAAGAGCAGCTATTTGGTCTTTTACATCATCTACATTTGATTCACGCATCAAGATTTTCAACTTCAAAGCTTTAGCAAATTTAATCCAGCTGTCAGCCTTAGCAGATGGGAATAAGAAGTTTGTGCAAACAATATCTGAAGAAGATGCTTTGCTTAATGCATCATCAAGTTCTTTTAATATACCCGTATAGATTGTCTGACCATCATCGAATTTTGGTGTAGCATTATCCGAATTCAAGGCTTCTGTATATGGAACTTCACCATAACAGTCTACCAATGTCTGGAAAATAAATGCACGCAAAGTTGTCGCTGCAAGATATGTTCCCCATTCACTTTTAGCAGAAGATTTCGTTCTTATTGTCTCCAGATTCTTTAATGCACGACTCATCAACTGATCATAAGCATCATTACTACGAGTTGCAGTCATTTGGAATTGCGAGAAATCCAAATAGTTACTGCTACCAAATTGCTGTGTGTATTGCTGCGCATAAAATCCACCAGCCATTCTTAAGAAACAACCATAACTTCCAGCTAAATTCATCTCAGCGCCTGGCATCAACATAGAAGATGTCACATTACCCTCCGAAGGTGAATTTGGATCTTGGTTAATATCCAAGAAATTATTACAAGACGTTGTTACAAGTCCTAGTAATATTGTCGATATTATCAATAATTTTTTCATATCATTTCATTTTTAGAATTTAACGCTGAGGTTACAACCAAATGTGCGGCAAGAAGGGTTAGCATAGAGTTCGCCAAACTGGCCCTTAAGATCTGTACCTGTTGTTGTTGTCTCAGGATCAATATAATAGTTATCTTTAGCTGTCCATGTAAATACATTATTACAGAACAAAGACACTGTGATATCTGATAAAGATAAAGAACGAACCAAATGTCTTGGGAATGCATATGCTAAAGTTATATTACGCAATTTAACATAAGAACGATCAACTAGATAGAAGTCATCACCTTGTCCATTACCATAATCATTCAAATATGACTGATAACTTGAATTTGTCAAATAAAGAGGTGTTGTATTCTCTGAATATGTTCCATTACCATTAGCAACGACAGAGTTTGGTATTATGAATGGACGACGATCATTATATGTAGAGATTGTACCATTACCTGTAAACTGCATCAAATCTTTAGTACGTGAGAACATGTAACCGCCTGCACGAATATCAAGAGCTGCGCTCAGTGTAAATCCATAAGCAGAAAGAGCTGTTGTAACACCACCTGTCCACTTATTATTCATATTCTTGCCAGTATCTTGAACTGATGTACTTAATACAGGCTGACCATTAGCATCAACTATTACCTTTCCATAATCAGCACTATTTTTGTCTGTTACTGTTTGTGGTAAATATGCATAGTATTCACCCATAGGTTTGCCTTCTTCTGCATACATATATACTGCATGGTTTCCGGCAGAGAAACTATAAATTGTTGTCTTCCCACCCTCTAGACTTGCAGGCATTGACAATACTTTATTCTTATTAACAGCAAAGTTAAAATTCAAATCCCATTTAAATTTAGCAGTCTTAACAGGAGTAGTTGTCAACAATAATTCGACACCACGGTTACGAACCTCACCAAAGTTAACGACCTTATATAGATATCCGGAAGATGGATCTACCGGCAACTGAAAGATCTGATCTTTAGTTGTTCTATTATAATAAGCTGCATCCAATCCAATACGACCTCCAAAGAACTGAAGGTTAAGACCAAGTTCTGTCTCAGATGTCATCTCCGGTTTCAATGTATTACTTGCTGCTACACTAGATGCCTGAAATGCATTAGTACCATTCATTGGGAACTTTGAAACATCGCTGATATAGTATCCATCAGAAAAAGCTTGTACGTAACGTGCTGATGTATAGTAAGGATTGGCATCATTACCGGTCTTACCGTATGCCATACGTACTTTACCAAATGTCAAGACATTGTTTTCTGGTAATACCTTTGTAAAGATCCAACTCAATGTTGCTCCTGGATAGAAATAGCTATTAGCATTGATTGGTAATGTTGAAGACCAGTCGTTACGTGCTGTAAGGTTTAAATACAACATCTCATCCCATCCAAAAGTAACATCTCCAAAAAGACCTACAAGACGGCGTTTTGACTGTTGTTCTTCAATAAGTTTTTTTGTGGCACCATTGCTCAAATCCCAAAATCCTGTAGGGAATGTAAGATTTGTTGTTTGGTTTCTGCTAACCGTGCTATAACGTTCATTAATACTCAAACCAGCAGTACCATTCAAATCTAAACGGCCACCAAAAAACTTCTTTGCATAATTAGCAAGGAAATCATGATTAAGCTCATACTTACGCATATACTCTGTATAAACGTAACCTTCCTGATTCATACTACCAATTGCACTTGATTTGTAGCTAGATGATATTTTGTCTGAGCCCAACAAAGAACCATCAATGTCTATCTTTGGTACACCAATCTTCATATCATAATCTGTGTAGTCGAAACCGAAACGATACGTAAGAGTCAAATCTTTGATCGGCTTAAAATCTGCCTGTATTTTACCATATACCTGTTTAGCGTCATTATGGTTATAATTATTTTCCAAAGACCAATATGGGTTTGTGATTCCATAAGGAGTAAAATAAGCTTCAGGAGTACCAAAAGCAGATTGTGTGTCCTTTAGGTATCTTGTATCAATATCACGTGGGAATTCATAAAGTCCATCAATAACAGATGTTCCTTGGAATGCGCCAACCATATTTGTACTTGTTTTAGCGAAGTTAATAGAAGATGAAAGTTTCATCCAATTTGTAGCTTCATAACTTCCACGATATGCCAACGTATTACGTTTGTATGTATCTACATTTCCAGGCATGATACCATTATCGTCAGCATATGAGTATGACAAATAGTATGTGGTCTTATTATCATTAGATACACCGCTTAATGCTATATCATGGTTTTGTGACCATCCTGTATCAAAAAAATTCTTTATGCTATTCTTTTTTGCAGAATAAGAATGTAACATCTGTTGGTTATTCCATACCGGTCCGTAAACCTGTGTAGAACCGTCTAGAGCTGGTCCCCAAGAACCATTTTCTGTGAAAGTCTGCTTTCCATTCCATCCCTGACCAAACTCATTCTGAAAATCAGGAAGATAAGAAACAACGCGGGCTTGAACACCACCATTATAAGTTACGGTGAAATTACGACCATCGCCTTTCTTTCCAGACTTAGTTGTTATGACAATTACACCATTAGAAGCACGGCTACCATAAAGTGCAGTAGCTGCAGCTCCTTTAAGAATAGTCATTGATTCTATATCATCTGCAGATACGTTTGATATACCACCGAGAGCTGCATCGTAGCCCTGGCGTACATTTCCGCCGTTTTCAGCATCAAATGTAGTCTGCTGCATAGGCACACCATCAACGACATACAAAGGCTGGTTACTTCCGTTTATAGAACCATAACCACGAATTATAACATTACTTGAAGAACCAGGCTGTGAAGATGTAGACTGGATCTGTACACCTGCGACCTTACCTGCCAATGAACTAGTTACATCGGTATTACGTGCTTCGGTCAACTCATCACTTTTCAATGTTGTAGCAGAATAACCTAAAGTTCTCTGCTGTCGAGTAATACCCATTGCAGTTACTACAACTTCATTAAGCTGATTCGCATCAGACTGTAACTCTATCTTAACGTTAGGTGCAATTCCAACAACTTTAGTCTTGTAACCTAGGTAAGACACTCTTAAATTCTTTGCATTAGCTGGAACTCCTGTAATAGAGAATGTTCCATCTACATTTGTTGCCGTGCCCATTCTGCTGCCATCAACGACAACAGAGGCTCCAATTACTGGTTCTCCATCTTCAGAAGAAATGACTGTACCCGTAACTGTACGAGTTTGTGCCATTGCATTTCCTGCAAAGACGAGGAGACATACCAATAACAAAAGTGAAACTTTTTTCTTCATAAATTCTCTCTCTTTTAAAAATTTTACCTTAAATAATTATTTTCGGTGCAAAATTATATAATTTTTATTCTACGACCAAGGATAATTTGAAAAAAATGCATTTTTATGCTCATTTTTATGTTAAAAATACCACATCATTGGTATTTTACCAACTTTTTGATAACTAAAAATCATTTTAAGTTACGAATTGGTAGTTTAATATATGTATATTTGTTGCATAATAATATCTATTTCGTCATATTTTTTGAATAATATAATACTATGATTCCATTTTGTCTGCATGAACGTAAAATTGTAAAGATTGTTATTAACTAAATATTATTAAAAGCGATGAAACTCTTTATAAAATTGGACTGCCATTAAGTCTTTCTTTTTATTGGATTTATTGGTCATATTGCGATTTTATTAAAGTAGCGACCATCTAATATTTAGTTTTTAGCAGAATTCTATTTGAAAAATATTTTTATTTTTCTTTCAGTCTACACTTAAGTATCTGACCTTCAATTGGTTCAGCTGAAGGCAAATCAGATAAGTCCACAATTAAGTATTACAGCTGAAATGCAGCAATAAATTTACTGCAAATGAAAGGTCTGTAATATCAACCTTATAATAAACTGTAAGTTGAAACTTACAAAACGCCTGATTTTAAAGCGAGAAACTACTGAAAATAGCTCATAAAAGCAATACGTTTATAACTTTTGACCTAGGTCGAACGATCGTTCGACCTAGGTCAAAAGCTCTTCTTACATAGATAAAACAGTAGTAAAGCATTACTAATAGGCATAAATAGCATAGCTATTATATGTCAAAAATAGGCTAAAAGGTAAATATCTATCGCCCTCTTTAAATTGGTAACAATAAATAGATAAAACTCAGTAAACTAATATTATTGGATGTGCTTAAAGTAATTCAGTAAATTTCGATATAGCAATATTAAATTATATGCTTATCTAATTTGCCTTCAGCTGAACCGATTGAAGGTCAGACACTTAAACAAAGGCTGAAAGCAAATTAGACAATAGCATTTAAAAGATTATTCGTAAGAGATATTCTTCAATTCATTTATTTTCTCTGAATTCACTCTATTCGTCAGACTATTCAATAATGAATGAAAAGTAACATTATAACCAGGATTGAATTTATCCGAATGCATGTACTTTAAAATGCTTTCATATAATTGTCTTGTCTCTTTATATTCAGATTTCATACTTAATTGTGACATACAAACCAGCAATTTGCCTTTACCTACAGAGAACTCAAAAATAAGTCCCAGACGATGATTCCGCTCTATATTGTCTATTACCTGAACAATTGGCTTATATGATGTATCAAGTCCATCAAGGATAAGTGGATTACTTTCTTTTATGATGGGAAACCATTGCCAGTTGGTATGCATCTCTGTTGGGAAATCGCCAAATATAGGATGTGAAGGATCTGTAAGTATACCTAGTGTACCCGGTGATACAGGCCTCTTATTATTATTGCTGATTGTCTTGAACATACGATAGTTCCAATAATCTGTCTGGAAGAGTCCACCTACGGTATTTCCAGCAAACTGTGTAGAATCGGGCATAAATAGTACTTTAGCACCTCTTTCTAGTTTCTTCCCTATTTCGTCAGTAATTCTAGATGTTATTATTATACCTTTTTCAAGTTGCTTTGTATCAGTCTGCATCGGATAGAACCATAGAGGATATGTATTTCGATACTGAGTTCCCTCTATATTTAAAGAAAGTGTATACCTACCGGGTTGCTTCACAGAAACTTTTGACGATATTTTACCGGCATTAAACAGTCCAATACTATCATTGGGTATTGCAAAGCTACCTTTATCATATATATTGCCATTAGTATCAGCTATTCTCCATGACATTGATTTATCTTTTAATGCCTGTTCAGTGTAATTTGCAATCTGTATATTGAAGTCTAAGACATCTCCATCATTATAAGTATAACCCTTTGCATTTAGCAAAGGAACTATCGGAGAGCACCACTGACGGAATTCATCGGGGGTGGTAATGCCCTTACTTTGCATGAAAGCATCCAAGATTCCGATATAAGCAGAACCCTGCCCCGGATAATCTTGCAAGTCAAGAAGATGGAATCCACCCATATTACGAGTACGAAGATCCATCTCTATATCTGCTTTATACAGTTCCACGCTCCACAAGCCAGATGCTTTATGGAAGTCTGCCGCCTGTGATAGCATTCCGGCCTTTTCCAGTCGTGAGCGGAACACCTCCATATTATAAGGATATAGAACCCCTGTATATTTTTTTATTTCATTATAGTCAGGATATGTCTGAAATTGTGCCGTCTCATGACTTATCACCGGCATAGGACAAGCACCTATAGCTTTGTCAAAGTTAGTTGTCGTATTTGGATATTCATGATTTATGAGTCCGCCATCTGCTACATCCGAGAAAGCAAATGAGCCACGCACATGTGTATTATATTCGCCATACTTCTCTCCACCCACTCGGCATGTCGTAAAATAGTCCATACCTTCTTTATATCCTTGATATCCCAGATAGAAATTAGAGCCGAATGTATATAATATTTTATTATCAATGACCCTAAACGAATCTACGAAACTCTTCATAGTAGGTATATCGCCCCAGAGTTCATTACCTAAAGCCATCATTACAAACGAAGGATGATTGCGATACGAATTGATTATATTCATGCCTTCCTTTTTAAGAAAAGACATCAGATAATTATCCTTCTTATTAAAATCTCCCCAGAAAGGCAATTCCGGTTGCAGATACACGCCTTCTATATCAGCCGCCTCGAAACAGGCTTCGGGTGGACACCATGAATGGAAGCGATAATGATTGATGCCATACTGTTTGGCTATCTGGAAGTACTTGCGCCATGAGTCTACATCCATAGCCGTGTAGGCTGTAAGGGGGAAGACGCATGCATCATGCTTGCCACGTAAGAATGTTTCATGTCCATTTACATAAAAATGATGCCCATTAGCCTTAAAGTCGCAGAATCCAAATGTAGACGAGATACTGTCTACCCCATCTATCTCAACCTTAAGTAGATACAGTGATGGATGGAATTCACTCCACAACTGTGGATCTGTAACCGTCAACTTTGTTTTAAACTCATTCCCGCTATTTTTATTTGCTAACCATTTTATCTCAATAGGTTTGACGGCATATTTACCATCAGGGTCGAATACCTTCAAACTAATAAGTCTGTTCTTCTTTATATTGCCATCAATACAGAAAGAAACAGATACGCCACCATCAGAAGCAGTTGGTATAACCACAAGATTTTTAATATGCTGTTTACTTAAAGCTTCTATATACATTTTACCGATAATACCATTCCAGTTGGTCTGGGTATCTTCAGTATAAGCATGTGAGTTGCTCAGTAGTTGTTTAGGTACTGAGTTACCATTATCCACCATCACGGCAAGGGTATGGCTACCTGGTTTCATATAGTCAGTAAGATTATAAGTCTGGGCTATTGTGATATCATCATTATGACCTACTTTCCTGCCATCTACATAGACGGTCGTTGGTTTGGTACGTTCAAGATAAAGTATTATTTCCCTGCCCTTAAAGCTGGCAGGTATCACTACATCCCTTTTATACCACGCCTTACCAAAATAAGAGAACAGCCGTGAAAGGTGTGTCGTCTCTTCTTTATTTGTTAAAGCTACGCCTTTCTTATTTGTATCGGTAGTTCCGGGTAGGATTACTTCCTCATTAAACGTTGAAATGGGATAGTTTCGAGATACTCCTGTAGAATCAGGATCGAGTGCAAACTGCCATTTGCCCTGCAGATCTATCTGTTGACGATACTTATTTTGGGCTGAAACAGCAAATACTGTTACCATAAACGACAACAGGAACAATGTCTTTTTCATAATCATTATATATTATTGCAGGCGATATATAATCAGCCTGCTATCATTTGAATTCAAAACTCAGTTGTCCATCTCCTAGAAGGTTGTAACTTTTACGATGGAATGGAGTAATTCCATATTCCTTTATTGCAGCCCTATGCTTTTTTGTAGGATATCCCTTATTTGATTTCCAGTCATACTGAGGATATTGCTCGGCAAGTTCATCCATATAATCATCCCTGAAAGTCTTTGCCAATATACTGGCCGCCGCTATTGACAGATATTTGCCGTCACCTTTTACAATAGTAGTATGAGGCAAATCACGATATTTCTTAAAACGATTACCGTCTACTATCACAGCCTCAGGTCTCACCTTGAGTTGGTCAAGAGCTCTGTGCATAGCCAGTATACTTGCATTTAGTATATTAATCTTATCTATCTCCTCAGCTGTTACTATACCCACAGCCCACGCAATAGCATCGCGCTCTACTATCTTACGCAGCTCATAACGTTTCTTTGCCGACAGCTTCTTTGAATCATTAAGTTCAGTATTGTTATAGTCTGGAGCAAAAATTACAGCTGCTGCATACACACTACCGGCCAGACAACCTCTTCCGGCTTCATCGCAACCCGCTTCAATTTTTCCTTTGTAGAAATTACTTTCCAACATGATCAGAACATCTTACTTACACGTTTTATGCCTTCTACGAGCACATCTATCTCTTCTTTTGTATTGTATAGAGCAAACGATGCACGTACTGTACCTTGTATTCCCATACGAATCATCAGCGGCTGTGCACAGTGATGACCTGTACGGACAGCAATACCAAGTCGGTCTAGCAATGTCCCCATATCCAGATGGTGAATATCTCCCATAAGGAAAGATACTACAGCATCCTTATGCGCTGATTGTCCAAAAATCTGCATTCCATCAATCTTCTGCATTTCTTGCATACAATATCTAGTCAGTTCAGATTCATGTGTCTGTATATTATCAATGCCCAGATGTTTGATATAGTCTATAGCCTTGGCCAGTCCATGTGTCGCTATATAGTCGGGGGTACCCGCTTCAAACTTAAACGGGAGCTTTTCAAACACAGTCTTCTCAAAACTTACACTCTCTATCATTTCACCTCCACCTTGATAAGGAGGTAGTTTCTCCAACCAGTTTTCCTTGCCATATAGTACGCCCACACCTGTAGGACCATACATCTTATGTCCGCTGAAGGCAAAGAAATCGCAATCCATATCCTGCATGTCTACTTTGAAATGAGGTGTGCTCTGAGCTCCGTCTACCATAACAGGCACTCCGTGATCATGAGCTATACGTATCATTTCCTTTACAGGATTTATCGTGCCAAGAACATTACTTACCTGAGTAACACTTACGATCTTTGTCTTTTCGGTAAATAGCTTTTTATACTTATCAATAAGGAGTTCACCTTTATCATTCATGGGTATTACACGTATAGCGATACCTTTCTTTGCTGCCTGCAACTGCCAAGGCACGATATTAGAATGATGCTCCATCACAGATACGATGACTTCATCACCCGGCTCCATAAACTCTTCTGAGAATGAAGAACAGATAAGGTTAAGTCCTTCTGTGGTACCACGGGTGAAGATTATCTCATTGGTAGATTTTGCATTGATAAAACTGCGTACCTTTTCACGAGCCTCTTCGTGCAAGTCTGTAGCCTGCTGCGATAGAAAATGTACGCCACGATGTACATTGGCATTTACAGAATAATATTCACTGACCATTGCATCCACTACCTTACGTGGTTTCTGTGTGGTAGCGGCATTATCCAGATATACCAGCGGCCTGTCATAGACCGTACGTGACAGTATCGGGAAATCAGCTCTTACCTTATTTATATCGTACATATGTTTCTTATTTACAGAGTTTACAACCTTCGCACTTACTCAGTTCTCCACGGAATCGTTTCTCTACAAGATGATGCAGGCGGTCGCGTAAAGGTTCCAGCTTGATACTGTCTATTACTTGATTTACAAATGCAAACTCCAACAACAGTTTGGCTTCATCCATACTTATTCCACGCTGACGCATATAGAACATGGCCGCATCATTTAACTGCCCTACAGTACTGCCGTGCGAGCATTTCACATCATCGGCATATATTTCGAGCATCGGCTGTGTATACATCCTCGCATCCTTAGTAGTGCAGAGGTTCTGATTCGTCTCCTGCGAAGTTGTCTTCTGGGCATCATGGCGTACCAGCACACGACCGGCAAAAGCTCCAACTGATTTATCTCCCAGTACATACTTATACAGTTCATGGCTATCGCAATGACCTACTTTATGATCTATCAGAGTATTGTTGTCTACATGCTGGTCCTTATCAGCAATAACACATCCGCATAAGTTACATTCAGCACCCTCTCCATTAAACACAAGGTCTGTACGATTGCGCGTAACGCCATTGTGAAGAGTGATTATATTGTGATTTACACGACTATTAGCCTGCTGATCAATATACAGATTGCTTACACGTACATTCTTTGCATGAGTCTCTTCGAGACAATACAAGTCTAGTCCGGCATTGTCAGCAACATAAGCCTCTATTACCTGTGTTGTTAGAAAATTGCAGTCATCTGCCGAATGGTCGCAGAAGAGGAGTTTGATTTCAGCACCTTCTTCTACAATAATAAGCACACGGCGATTGGTCATAAGGTCTACATCTGAACGTAATATATTAATGACCTGTACAGGGCGTTCTACTATCACATTTCTGGGTACATATACCAATAGGCCATCTTGTGCAAGCATCGTATTGAGAGCTGTTACTGCATCCTCATCTGTCTTTGCCAGTTGTGCATAATACTTCTCTATCATACTGGGGTTCTTGGCTGCAATATTGCTCAATGAGTCTATTATAACACCCTCAGGCAGAAGGCTCTTTGGCAACGATTTGGTATAAAAGCCATCATTCACAACGAAGAACAATGATGTACTAAGATTTGGAACATCACACTTAAATGCATCATACGGATTTACAGGTATATCAAGGCGATTTATGTTAAGACCATAATTAGGCTCGAACAGCGCCTGCATATCAGTATATTTATATCTCTCGACTTTTCGAGACGGGAAACCTTGTCGCTTGAAGTCTTCGAAAGCCTTGTCGCGCACAGCATTAAGCGGAGCAGCGCTATGACTGAAGATCATATCACGACATTCACCGTATAAGTCGATATATTGTTTTTCGCTTCCCATATTATTCTTCTCCTACTTCTTCCTTGATCCAGTCGTAACCGCGTGCCTCTATCTCCTTTGATAGTTCCGGTCCTGCAGTCTTTACGATACGACCCTTGTATAATACATGTATGACATCAGGCTTTATTATCTCGAGCAGGCGCTCATAATGGGTAATTACGATACAGCTTGTTTCAGGGGTTTTCAGTTTATTCACACCCTCAGCCACAATACGCAGCGCGTCAACATCAAGTCCCGAATCAGTCTCATCAAGGATAGACAGTTTTGGCTCTAGCATAGCCATCTGGAAGATCTCATTGCGTTTCTTCTCACCACCGCTAAATCCTTCGTTAACAGAGCGATTCGCCAGTTTGCTGTCTAAATCTACAATCTTGCGTTTCTCGCGCATCAGTTTAAGGAACTCACCTGCATTGAGTGGTTCCTTACCCTCATATTTAAGTTTCTCATTGATGGCCGCACGCATAAAGTTTGTCATCGACACACCTGGTATCTCTACAGGATATTGGAAAGAAAGAAACAATCCTTCGTGAGCACGATCCTCCGGTTTCATCTGAAGAAGATCCTTACCGTTGAAGAATGCCTCACCTTCGGTTACCTCATACAGAGGATTGCCTACAAGTACAGCACTCAGTGTACTCTTACCCGAACCATTCGGTCCCATAATAGCATGTATCTCACCATCTTTTATCGTGAGGTTAATACCTCGCAGTATTTCTTTATCGCCTATCTTGGCGTGAAGGTTTCTAACTTCTAACATATATATCGTTTTTTATTATCCAACGGTTCCTTCGAGTGATACAGA
This sequence comes from Prevotella sp., assembly GCA_041907685.1. Taxonomy (GTDB): domain Bacteria; phylum Bacteroidota; class Bacteroidia; order Bacteroidales; family Bacteroidaceae; genus Prevotella. Next base: position 170,332 of record JAYRGU010000002.1, read on the forward strand.
CAATAGTTTCTGAGCCTCGACAGCAAACTCCATTGGTAGTTTGTTTAATACTTCCTTTGCATATCCATTTACTATCAGACCAACAGCCTGCTCTGTAGGTATGCCACGCTGATTGCAGTAGAATAGCTGGTCTTCACTTATTTTACTTGTAGTTGCCTCATGCTCTACTATAGCCGAATCATTATGTATATCCATGTAAGGGAATGTGTGTGCACCGCAGTCGCTGCCTAGCAACAGACTGTCGCACGAACTGTAATTGCGGGCGTTGTCTGCATTGGCTGTGGCACGTACCAATCCTCTATACGAATTCTGGCTGTGACCGGCACTGATACCCTTGCTTATGATTGTACTCTTGGTATTCTTACCCATGTGTATCATCTTGGTACCCGTGTCAGCCTCCTGATAGTTGTTTGTTACAGCTACAGAATAGAACTCTGCCTGAGAATTGTCTCCACGTAATATACAAGATGGATATTTCCATGTTATGGCACTACCGGTCTCAACCTGTGTCCATGATAATTTACTGTTTATGCCTCGTAGGTCTCCACGCTTTGTTACGAGATTGAGCACACCGCCCTTACCATTCTCGTCTCCGGGATACCAGTTTTGCACTGTAGAGTATTTTACTTCGGCGTTGTCTTTCACAATAATCTCTACGATAGCCGCATGCAACTGATTCTCATCTCGCATCGGGGCTGTACATCCTTCCAGATATGATACGTACGAGTCATCTTCTGCAATGATAAGCGTACGTTCAAACTGACCCGTATTACGGGCATTGATACGGAAGTAGCTGCTCAGCTCCATCGGACAGCGTACACCTTTAGGTATATATACAAAGGATCCGTCGCTGAACACGGCACTGTTGAGTGACGCAAAATAGTTGTCGCGATAAGGCACCACAGAACCAAGATACTCTTTTACCAATTCCGGATGGTTCTTTACTGCATCGCCTATCGAACAGAATATTATGCCCTTCTCGGCCAGTTTCTCCTTAAAGGTAGTCTTTACCGATACCGAGTCCATAATAGCATCAACGGCAGTGCCACTTAATGCCAGACGCTCCTCCAGAGGAATACCCAGCTTATCGAAGGTCTTTACCAGTTCAGGGTCTATCTCCTTCTTTTTGCCATCGTCTTTCTTCTTTGCGAGAGGATCAGCATAATAAGAGATAGCCTGATAGTCTATCTCGGGTAAATGTACATGGCCCCATGTAGGCTGAGTCTGACTTATCCAATAATTATAAGCCTTGATTCTGAAGTCCAGAAGCCATTCAGGTTCTCCTTTCTTAGAAGAAATAAGTCTAACAACCTGTTCGTTAAGACCCTTCTCTATTATATCGGTATGTACATCAGTCGTAAAGCCGAACTCATACTTCTGCTCTGCAACCTGTTTTACAAATTCGTTTTTATTATTATTCTCCATACAAATCCTACTACAATATTTATGCCAAATATGCTATTCTGCCATCTGGAGATGGCAAAATAGCATATTTTTATTGTATATATGTGCACATGGTCACATTGTCATTACAGTTTTTGCTTAATTTCAATCTCAGTGAATGTCTCTATGATATCCCCTGACTGAATGTCATTGAAGTTGACAAGACTGATACCGCACTCAAAGTTGACACCAACCTCTTTTACATCGTCTTTATAACGCTTAAGAGCATTGATTTCTCCTGTGTGTACTACGATACCGTCACGTACCAGACGGGCCTTGTCAGCACGGTGAACTTTACCCTCAGTTACAAAGGCTCCGGCTACTGTACCGACCTTTGATATCTTGTAAACTTCACGAACCTCAACCTGACCGGTGATGACCTCTTTCTTAATCTTGTCAAGCATACCTTCCATGGCAGCTTTCACATCCTCTATAGCATCGTATATCACAGAGTATGTAGTGATTTCAACACCCTCCTGATCAGCTATTCTACGGGCTGCTGCAGATGGGCGCACCTGGAATCCTACAATAATGGCATCTGATGCAGAAGCTAGTGATACATCGCTCTCAGATATCTGTCCTACAGCCTTATGTATTACATTTACCTGTATCTTCTCTGTAGAAAGCTTAATGAACGAATCACTAAGTGCCTCGATAGAACCGTCGGTATCACCCTTAACGATAAGGTTGAGTTCCTTGAATTCACCAAGTGCAATACGATGACCGATCTCCTCAAGAGTAAGACGGGTCTGGGTACGCAAACCTTGTTCACGCTGCAACTGCATACGCTTGTTGGTTATATCCCTTGCCTCCTGCTCTGTATCCATTACATGGAACGAGTCACCTGCCTGAGGGGCTCCGTTAAGACCAAGTATAATAGCCGGTTCTGCCGGTTTAGCTTCATCCATACGCAGGTTACGTTCGTTGAACATAGCCTTTACACGTCCGAAATAAGTTCCTGCTATTACGATATCGCCAACTTTAAGAGTACCGTTAGAGACAAGCAGTGTAGATACATATCCACGGCCCTTGTCTAGCGAAGACTCGATGATAGAACCTGTAGCCTTACGATTAGGGTTAGCCTTCAGGTCAAGCATTTCTGCCTCAAGCAGTACTTTCTCAAGCAGTTCCTTAACTCCTACGCCCTTCTTTGCACTGATTTCCTGGCACTGGTATTTACCGCCCCATTCTTCCACAAGCAAGTTCATATTAGCAAGGTCTTCACGTATCTTGTCAGGATTAGCTCCCGGTTTATCAATCTTATTTATTGCAAACACCATAGGTACATTGGCTGCCTGAGCATGCGATATAGCCTCACGTGTTGTAGGCATCACACTGTCATCAGCCGCGATAATGATAATCGCGATATCAGTCACCTGAGCACCACGGGCACGCATGGCTGTAAAGGCCTCATGTCCAGGGGTATCAAGGAATGTGATATGGCGTCCGCTTTCGAGCGTAACGTTGTATGCACCAATATGCTGGGTGATACCACCTGCCTCACCGGCTATGACGTTCGATTTACGTATATAGTCCAGCAGAGAAGTCTTACCGTGGTCTACATGGCCCATCACAGTTACGATAGGAGCACGAGACATCAAGTCTTCCACGTCATCCACCTCTTCGCTTACAGCTTCAGACACCTCAGCACTTACATATTCTGTCTTATATCCAAATTCATCTGCAACAATATTAATGGTCTCTGCATCCAGACGCTGGTTGATAGATACCATGATACCAAGGTTCATACAGGTAGCAATAACCTTATTCACCTGAGTGTTCATCATTGTTGCAAGTTCACTTACAGTAACAAATTCGGTGAGCTTAAGTACCTTACTGTCTGCCCTCTCCTCCTTCATCTCCTCGTTCAGTTTCTCCTGAACAGCTTCGCGTTTCTCCTTACGGTATCTTGCGCCTTTCTTGTTCTGGGTCTTACTTGTAAGACGTGCCAGAGTCTCCTTAACCTGCTTAGCAACATCCACCTCATTTACCTCAAGGGTACGCTGAACATGTTTCTTGTTGCGTTTGCGGTTATTGTTGTTGCTATTGTTGTTATTGTTGTTCCTGTTGCCTGGAGCATTATTATTCCTATTACCCTGACCGTTATTATTACGGTTTCCGTTATTAGAATTATTGTTCTGTACAGCAGCATTAATATCCACACGCTCCTTATTGATACGCTGGCGTTTCTTACGTTCGCCACCATTAGCATTGCCATTGGGGTTCTGTCGTATCTTATCCTCGCGCTCCTTGCGGCGCTCCTCCTTAGTTTTTTTCTTAGGACGAGTGCTCTGGTTCAGAGTAGAGAGATCTATCTTTCCAAGAACATTTACCTTAGGTGCAAGTTTAGCCTCGCTCTTAAGAGTAAACAGCTTATTGTCTTTCAGTTCATCATTAGACTCAACAACTTTCGGTTCCTCTTTCTGCTCATGAGCCTTTGGTTCCTCCTTTTGTGGCTGGACACTCTTAAACTGTTGCGGAGCCGGCTTGGGCTGCGGAACAGTTATAGGTTGATAGTCAACCTTTTTAGGCTGTTGAACACTTGCAGGTTGCTGCTCTACTGGCTTTTGTTTCGGTGCTACGGCCGGTTGTTCATGTTTCTGTATTGGCTTTGGCTGTTCTTCCGACGGTTTCATATTATGCACCTCTTTATGATTGTTTTCACTACCTTGTTCTATCGATTCTACTTTGTGTTGCTGAGTTATTACCTCCGGTTGCTGTTTCTTTTCAGTTGTCGGGCTTACGGCAGAAGCCTTTGGCTGAGACACAGGCGTATTTGCTGGAGCAGCAGACGGTTGTGACGCCGGCTTTTTGCCCAAGTTATCCAAGTCTATCTTACCGACAAACTTAGGTTTGTTAAGAGTGGTCATGTTGCCTGAACCGTTCTCTCTCTTATCAGTAAACTGTTTTTTCTCTTTCTGTTTTTTAGGAAAGAGTCTTTCAGCCTGATTACGAAGATCCTTGTCTCCCTTGAATTCATCAACGAGCGCCTTATATTGCTCATCTGTAATTTTGGAGTTTCGGTCAGCCTTAACCTCTCCGAGGTTTTTTCTCTGTAGGAAATCAACTGCCGTCTGAAGTCCTACGTTTAGTTCTCTTAATGCTACGTTTAATCTGATGCTCATTTATTATTTTTTTCTCTTATTTCTCGAATTCTGCGTTTAATACTCGTAAAACATTGTCAACGGTTTCTTCTTCCAGGTCTGCTTTTTCTACAAGCATGTCACGAGGAGCATTGATTACAGCCTTTGCAGTCTCCAATCCGATAGACTTGATAGCGTCTATAACCCATTGATCAATTTCATCAGAGAATTCATCCAACATTACGTCTTCATCGTCCATACCTTCATTTTCAGGTACATCACGTATTACGTCGATAGTATACTCTGTCAGCATACTAGCCAGTTTGATGTTAAGTCCACTACGACCGATTGCCAATGATACTTCTTCTGGTTTGAGGAACACATCAGCATGACGGCTTTCTTCGTCCAGCTCTATACGAGTCACCTTAGCAGGGCTCAGCGAACGCTGGATAAATAGTTTAATATTTGATGTATAGTTGATTACATCTATATTTTCATTACACAGCTCACGTACTATACCGTGAACTCGGCTACCCTTCACACCTACACAGGCTCCAACCGGGTCGATGCGCTCATCATAGCTCTCAACAGCTATTTTGGCTCTCTCACCAGGCATACGGGCAACTTTCTTTATCGTTATCAGTCCGTCAGCTATTTCAGGAACTTCTGCTTCAAGCAGGCGCTCTAGGAATATCGGACTTGTACGGCTCAATATAATCTTAGGGTTGTTGTTTTCATTGTCTACACGAAGCACCACGCCGCGTACCGTCTCACCTTTATGGAACTGGTCTGCCGGTATCTGTTCTGTCTTAGGCATATGCATCTCATTGTTTTCATCATCTACGAGAAGCATTTCACGTTTCCACATCTGGTATACCTCACCGCTTACTATCTGTCCCACACGGTCTTTGTACTTATTGTACAGACTGTCGTGTTCCAGTTCAAGTATCTTAGATGCCAGTGTCTGTCGCAAGTTAAGGATAGCACGACGACCGAACTTTGTGAAGTTCACCTCTTCAGATACCTCCTCGCCTACTTCATAGTCGGGTTCTATCTTCTGAGCTGCTGTAAGAGATATTTCTTTATTCTCATCCTGTACTGCGCCATCAGCCACGACGATACGGTTTCGGTGGATTTCAAAGTCACCCTTGTCAGGGTTTACAATGACATCGAAATTTTCGTCGCTGCCGAATATCTTTGCTATAACGTTACGGAAACTTTCTTCCAAAACGCTTACCAGAGTAGTACGGTCAATATTTTTTGTATCTTTAAACTCCTTGAAGGTGTCGATCATACTCGGTGCATCTTCTTCAATTTTTCTTGCTGCCATAGCTTTACTTGAAACTTAATAAGTATTTAGTATATTTTATATTATTCATATTGAATGTTTTGTCAATATCTGTAAGGACAGGACGTTTAGACCCTTCTTTCTTTATCTTCTCCCTTACAGTGATAACAAAGCTGTCACCATCAATGGATTTGAGTATGCCCTTAGATTTATTGCCTTCATTATCAAGGACCTCTACATCCTTGCCTATATGGTTTTGATATTGCTGTATTACCTTGAACGGCTGACCTATGCCGGCGCTGCCTACTTCAAGCTCATAGTCTTCTTTCTCGCGGCTCAGGCGGTCTTCTATATATTTACTCAAAGACACGCAGTCTTCAATCCAAACACCGTCTGCATGATCTATTTCAACAACAATCTTGTCATCAGGACTAACTGTAATGTCTACAAGAAAATAATCATTATCTTGAAGCCATTCATCTACTAACTGTTTTACAACCTTCTTATCTATCATAAATTATGATTATTAAAATGAAAATGAGGGACTTTTTGAAAGCCCCTCATTCCACTGAACGCTGCAAAATTAGTAATAATTTCAGTATTTACCAAGTATTTATAGAAATATTTGATAAAAATCGATGTTTTTATATGATAAGTACTACTTTTTCACCGTTGTTTTTACTGTCGGATGTAATATTTTACTATATTCGGCAGGATTGGAAAGTACGCGTATCGCCTCTTTCAGAGTCTTGTCCTTGTTCAGTCCGTTCTCGATAGAACCTTTCTGATAATAATACGCAGCCACGATGTCTGATGCCATCATCTGTTTTATGATCTCCTTGTTTCGGTCAAGATCTTTTGCAGTATTGTGTGTAAGTTTCTTTTCCAAATTTTCAAACTCAGGTTTTGCGTCATCATAATAGCCCTCAAACTTAGCAGCCCTTACCAGTTCCTTGTAGGCAGCCTCGCTTATACGGTCGTATGTGAATCCGCTATTGATCACCCTTTGTTTAAATTCTTCATAATCTGCATCCGATACTTCAAAATCTCTTGCAGGTGCTATCGTATGGTGTTTCGACAGATAGTCTAGTTCGTAATCGAACATCACCTCGGTAGAGTCTCTGCCCTGTCCCGACAGATAATATACGATATTGGGCAATGAGTCGGGCTTTACTTCCAGGTCGGGCTTTATACCGCCTCCGTCGCGTACCTCTCGTCCGCCTACAGTGTGGAACACATGTGTAAGACTGTCGGGTATATGCTCCTTATATCCGCCTTCGCTGTGCTTGTAGTTGATAGCCTGTATACATCTGCCACTTGGTATATAGTATTTACTGGTGGTTAGTTTCAGGTTTCCGTTGTAAGGCATATCCAGAGGCACCTGCACCAGTCCCTTGCCATACGTGCGCGTTCCTATTATTACGGCCCTGTCCAGATCCTGTAGCGATCCGCTTGTTATTTCACTCGCACTGGCCGTCTCGCCGTTAACCAGTACCACTACCGGCATTATCGTGTCGAGCGGCTCCACCTTTGTACGGTATTCAGCGTTTACACGTTTCAGCTTGCCAATAGTCTTCACGATAAGCAGATTCTTTGGTACAAACATATTCACGATCTGTATTGCCTCCGACAGAGATCCACCGCCATTGCCACGCAAGTCGAACACCAGTCCCTTTGCGCCCTGCTTCTTAAGGTCGATAAATGCACGGCGCACATCCTTAGAACAGTCTTCCGTAAAGCTAGTAAGATTGATATATCCTATATTGTTCTCGCGCATGCCGTAATAAGGTACAGAAGGCACCTGTATGGCACGTCTGGTTATCTTGAATGTGATATCCTTGTTAACTCCCGGCCGTTTCACTTTCAGCAAGAAACTTGTACCGGCATCTCCACGCAGCTTGTTGCTGACATCCGTTACACTCTTGTTTACCATCGAACTGTCGTCAATAGCCAGTATGATGTCCCCCTTTTTCAGTCCTGCCTGTGCAGCAGGGGTATTTTCGTAAGGTTCATCTATCACCACCCGTTTCAGTTTCTGGTGATAGCGTACCAAAGCCCCGATACCCGCATACGATCCTGTGAGCATAAGTTTAAGATCCTTCACATCACTCTCAGGATAGTATACCGTATAAGGGTCTAAACTCTTAAGCATAGCCTTTATACCCGTACCTATCACCTCGTCGGCATTAAGCGTATCCACATACATAAGATCAAGATTCTTATATATGGTGTTAAACACATCAAGGTTTTTTGTCACCTCAAAGTTATGCCTTTTCACGTCTTGTGCATTTAACGCTGCAACCGGCAGTAGCAACAGAACAAGTTGAAAGATTATTCTCTTCATATCAAGTTTAATTAATTATTGAGTGCAAAAATACAAGTTTATGCCCTTAATCCACTCATTTTGTCTGAAAAAAAATGCATTTTAGCATTAAAAATAAAATTTTTCCATAAAAAGTTTGGTGGAATAAAAAAAACGATGTACTTTTGCACACGCAAATCAGAAATGATAACGCATTAAATGCTTCAATAGCTCAGTTGGTTAGAGCACCTGACTGTTAATCAGGGGGTCGTTGGTTCAAGCCCATCTTGAAGCGCATAAATCTCAAGAGTCATCTTGAGATTTTTTGTTTTTATACTAAATCTATAAGCTATTTACGGTCAAAGTTATAATGCCAACTATATCTCTGTCATCATATGCCCAATCTGTTATACTGTCTAGCACGATTTCTTTCATCGTAACCTTTGTCTATCCTGAAATTGTAATGGTAAGTCCAGTATTGACTTTGCCACCATACATAAATATTGAGGTCACTCTATCATCACTCACAAATGCCGATAAAAAGGGCGAAAATGATTAGAGACATGATTTTATGAGTTTAAATTCTACAAGGTTAATCTAATGTTTTCAAATAAAATTAGTATTTTTGCATCACTTTTAATGATTCTAATTAAAATTCGATCCATAATGAAAATCGGCGTAAAAATATTAACTCCCTTATATATCATCATGATGTTAGCATCATGCCATGATAATATAAACAAGAAATTGGAAATGGCCGACGGATGTCTGGACAGAAACAAGGTTGATTCAGCATACAATATTCTAAAGCATATTAATCCCGAGAACCTGGACGGAGATGCAAATATAGCCCTGTATACATTATTGAAGACTTCATAGATTATTATAAGTACAAAGACCTTCCATTCGTTTCATCGCTTGATGATGAATACAAAAATCTAAGTCCTAAACAATATCTATACTTGATCATGGTGAACGCTATGAATAAAGACGACGCTACTGCCGAAAAAATAATGGGAGTGAGCAATGTTACCATAAGGTCGATGAAATCACGTATAAAGGCTAAGAAAGTATATCATCCAAGTGTACAATAGAGACATTCTCGTACATGCATCTGCCTATTTGAATTCACTCCGGAGCAATGCCTCCAGATTAGGATACAAGTGCACACCGTATCTTTGACATGTAATCTTAACATTATTGTATCTGTAGAATTTGGTATCACAGGCTACCGCTATCTTCCCGGAACGGGCAAAGAGCCCCAGTTCTAACAATGATATAGGTGATTTGCTTGTCTCAAGAATATTCATGATGATAAAATCAGATTGCTCCAGATGTGAAAGTTCCCAATTCACCTGATAATCCATTTCACCTTTCTTTTCACCATTCCATGAGTCTTGCCTTGGATTGAAAAGTAACCATTTACCGCCTCTTGACTCTAAATAGGTGGCCAGATTCTTCTGCCAGTCTACACTATTGCCCATATCAATGGTACCCGCAAGAAATACTTTCTTAAAACCTACTGTATCAACACCATTGCCTATCTCTTCATGTGGATGTTGCATAATCACCTGCCCAGATATACTGACTACAGGCATCACCGACAACAACAAAACGGTTAAAAATATCCTTAAATTCTTCACGTTCTACAATTTAACTGACTGTTTGTTATGATAAAGACTTACAAAGACTCTATGCATACTGTTCTCTTTTATTATATAATGCGCAAAGATATATAAATATTGCCGAAGAATCTTTATGATATTTGTATTTATGCCTAATTTTTACATAGATTTGGTACACTGAATAATATTTTATATATTTGCAACGTAATCATATATAATATGGAAGATATCTGGGTAGAAATAGAAGAGCTGAATAAAAGATTCAATGATCTTGGCATCAGCAAAGAGATAGATTATAAAAAATACTATCTGTACTCTCTTATTACCCACTCTACAGCCATTGAAGGATCCACCTTGACCGAGAGAGATACCCAGATGCTATTTGATGAGGGCATCGCAACAGGCGAAAGGCCAATGCTTCACTACAAGATGAATGAAGACCTGAAGAAGGCTTACGATTTCATTGGGATTGAAGCAAACAAGAAAACCCCCGTAACACCTTCTTTCCTGCAGCAAATGAATTCTCTGGTAATGAGTTCAACCGGCTCAGTTTACAATACCCTGTCCGGAACATTCGACAGTTCTAAGGGTGAATGGCGCAAAATAGGAGTTACAGCAGGCTATGCAGGTCCCTCGTATATGAATTTCCTTAAGATAGTGCCTCATATCGAAGAGTTGTGTAATACGCTGAAAGAGAGACAAAGCGAGATAACATCATTCAGGGAGATGTATGAGTTAAGTTTCAGTGCCCATTTCAACCTTGTCACCATTCATCCATGGGTTGATGGCAACGGCAGGACATCACGCCTGTTGATGAATTACATACAGATGTATTACGATTTATTCCCCGCGAAAGTCTTTAACGAGGACAGGGCAAAGTATATTGATGCTCTGGTTCAATCAAGGGAAGAGGATACTACCACCCCGTTTATTGATTTTATGGCCGGTCAGCTAAAGAAGTCTTTAGCATCCGAAATAGAAAAATACGAATCTTCAAGGAATAAAGGTTTCCACCTTATATTTTAAACACAAAACACATTTTCGTACAGCATTAAAGCATAATAAAATCTGCATTATAATAACAAGAAGAATCAAGACAATTAAAGAAACTATTTTAAGTGGATTGATCTTAAAAAAAAAATCTTTCAATAAGTCAAAATAAATCTACAATTGATTCAACAACAGATGATATTTATAATGATACAATCAAATCTAAACTTTAACACTTTTGTTTAAAACGAAACATATATAAAGGAAGATGGTTCTCTTTAACTAATATCGCGCTTAATTTTGATGTAAATCTTTTTTAATTAGTAAAAAATCCATAAAAGATAAGTCTTTTTTTGAATAGTTAAAGTAATATTATTAATTTTACAAAGCAATAGTGCACACTAGCAAGAATAATTTGAAATTATGCCATCGTTGTTTTCAACACCTATAAAGAAGCCTTTCGATCCTTCGTCTCTCAAGGTTGAGGTGAAAAACACTTCTATTCAGCAACTCTATCTTATGCTGAAAAACGATTTGATTGATTTACAACCAGATTTTCAGCGTAATGGTAATTTATGGAATAACAAGAAAAAAAGCAGATTGATTGAGTCTATTCTTCTCGGATTACCTTTGCCTAGTTTCTATTTCTACATTGACGAGGATAATAAAAAATGGGTAATTATTGATGGTCTCCAAAGACTATGTGCCATCAATGATTTTATGGTTAAAAAGACATTAAGACTTTCTGGTTTACAATTTTTAAAAAAAACGCATACAAACAAAGGGTTCGAAGACTTTTCATATTATGAACAACTTAACATATCTATGCAATCTGTTACGTTAAATGTTATTTCGGGAAATGCCTCAGCAGAAGCTAAATATATAATATTTCGACGAATCAATTCAGAAGGAACTCCATTAAGACCTGCAGAAATACGTAATGCCCTTTTCCATGGAAAATCCATGGAGCTTATAAAAGAACTTGGAAGAAGCAATGAATTCAAAGATGCTACAGATAATAAAGTATCAGAAAAACGATTACTAAACCTAGACTACATTTCTAGATTTATAGCTTTTTACCTTCAAGGTTACGAAATATATGAAAGCGACAAAATGGAAGAATTCATTGGTGATGCTTTAGAAAAGATAAACGAAGAATATACAGATAATGATGTACATAATTTACGTGAAGTTTTCTATAAAACATTATACATTTGTCATGAATTATTAGGAGAAAAGGTTTTTCGTCAACCTTTAAGTGAAAAAGACAAAAAAAATCAAGATATCAAAGCTAATTCTATGTCAATTGCACTTTTTGAATCTACAATGTATGCTCTAGCAAAATACTATAATGATGAAGAAAAAATAAATATATTAATTTTACGCAAAGAAAAATTTAAAAAAATATACGACAATGCCCTTAAGGATGATTCTATAAAAAAATATATATCTAGTGGTACTAATAAATATAAATCTGTTTATATAAGGTTTTCAACTATGGAAGAAGTTGTTAATAAAACACTTAAAGATGATCGTTTATGATTAAAAGATATACTATACATAATTTCAAGAACCATGCTGATTCTATTTTAGAATTGAGTAATTTAAATATTCTAACAGGTATTAATGGCATGGGAAAATCATCTGTTATGCAGTCTATGCTTATACTACGCGAATCTTTTTCTAAGAGTCAAGATTTAAAAAATCTTATACTTGAGGGGGATTCTTTTAGCGTAGGCCGTACTGCTGAGCTTGTTAATTGTAATATTAAGAATGAACAAGATATTCTTAAGTTAACCATTCAAACTGATTCCGATAAATTAGATTTTCGCTACAAATATCCCCTTGAAAATGCGAATGAGCTAGAAGCAGATGAAAAGATGGAAAGGCTAAATACTGAAGCTCTAAAAAAGATTTCTCTATTTAATGATGATTTTCAATACCTAAGTGCTTTTCGAACTGGTCCACAAGTATCCTATAACTCTAACACTTCTGTTGTTGACAGACATCATCAAATTTCACTAAAAATGGGCATGGGAGAGTATACTGCTTATTATCTAAACAGATACGGTAACAAGGATATCCCTGTAGAAAAAATGAAATATGAAGGATCGGAATCATTAACTTTATACAATCAGACAGAAAAATGGATGGGCGAAATTTCAAATGGCATTCGATTAAAGATTGACCAGAATGACACAAAAATAAAATTAAATTTTGGTTACGAGCAAGCAGGAAAAACGACTGTATACCATAATGCTATAAATACAGGCTATGGTATTTCATATATTCTTTCTGTTATCGTCGCTATTCTTTCAGCAAAACCGGGAGCATTGATACTTATAGAAAATCCAGAAGCACACATTCACCCATCAGGTCAGGCTTCATTAATGCATTTAATAACTTTGGCAGCAGAAAATGGGATACAAATCATACTTGAAACACACAGTGATCATATAATTAATGGTGCATTAGTAAATTTCAAAAAAAGAGACATAAATAAAGAATTACTATCAATTTATTATTTTGACCATGATGAAAACCTCAATGCCAACCCCCAAAAAGTGGAAATTGGTGACAATAGACGTATAAAAAATGCGCCAGAAGGTTTCTTTGACCAAATGAGTATGGACTTAGAAATTCTATTCGATTTATAAATAAAATTCTATGAACAAACTATTTGTACTTTTCCCTGCTATTAAAGAAGAAGATGCTGGTCAGGATATCGCTTATCTAAAATTACTTGGTGAAATAAAAGAAGAAGACATAATCAATATATTCAAAAAAATTAATCAAAGTAAAAAATTAATAGCTGAAGAAAATATTGAAATATATTATGATTCTAAACATTTTGAGAATCTTCTTAAAGGCATTAACGACAAGGGTATGCCAAATTTGAAGAATCTGCTTGTATTTATGAATGACATAAAAGCAATACAGGACGAAGGAATCGGGAATAAACCAATAAAGGTAAATGGTATACAAGTTGATAAAGGGTTACTAAACGCATATGTAGAAGATGGATTATCTAATGCTTATACTTTAATTAATAGGGAAGCCAAAAACAATATTGATCAAAGTATTGTGATAGAGTATTGGGATGGAAAAAAGACTAATGTTGATGCACTAGACTGTGATTCAGAGAATATATATCTATGGCTTGTCAATAATCGTAATCCTCAAAGAGAATTTGATGATAATTATAAAAAACATACCAAAAACGAGAAAATTGACAAAAATGGAAAAACAATATCAGCAATTACATATCCTAAAAGTAAGATTATTGACTTCTTGCATAAGGCTGTAATAGCAAAAAACGGATCTAAAATACTATATTTTAAAGATTTGGAAAAGAATAAAATTATAGTGTTTTGTGATGAAAATGTGGAAACTCAAAAGTATCATGCCTATGAAATACAAGCAGACGATAAGGCTGAATTGCAAAAAATAAATATACGAGGTGGTAGGAAACTGTCTGAAAGAATAGAAAAAACTGCCGAAATAGAATATAAATTACACCATCAAAATTAAAGTTTAGAATAATTCATTTTTATATTTTTCTTACTGCATTAAGGTATAATAAAAGAATCCGCATTTTAGTACAAAACAAATAACGGCATCCGCTACTATTATTCGCAGATGCCGTTACAGACATTTCATTATGTTCAGCTAGCTGCCACTGCAGTTCCTGTTACAATTCCCGCCAGAGCGCTGAGTATGGTTATTAGTACCTGTATCAGCTTGCCCCACGTGGTGGATGAAATCTTCGACATAGTGTCCTCCTTTCCTGCAACTGCCTATTCCAGGCAGCCCTTGTTAGGATTTAGCAGAGGGAGAACCACCGGCTTTGGCTTTCGCAGTCTCTTTCTCACCCACTACGGCATTCTTAGGAGCTTCTTGCACTGTGGCATTGGTAAGGAACTTCTTGGTTCTTGTACCTGATGCATCCTTCATGCTTTGAGGTGTGAAGTTGACATGCAGACCTTTCACGTTCTTCGCTACCGAATACTCGTCGATGGTCTTGCTGCCTGTACCCCGGATTCCGATTTTGAAACTGCCGAAACCGTTGAGCTTCACTCTTATCGAGTTCTGCAGCTGGTCGGTCATCGTCTCCACCAGCTCTGTAAGTACAGCCAGGATATCACTCTTTTTCACTGTACTGTTACGCTGCATTATTTCAGCAAGTCCTTCTGTGTCTATAACGCTTGTTACGATGGCACGTCCAAAATACTGACCCGCAGTACGACTGGTCTTTCGGTTGTCTTTTGCTAATTTGTAAAGAATAGGCATATTACAATCCTTTCGTTAAATGGTTATACAATCATGGTGACTCTGCTAAGCGCTTAACCGGGACCGCCATGGCTCAGGAGTTTCCTGAACGCTAATGCAATCAGTTGCTTGTTTCCTGATTGCGAGTGCAAAGGTAATGCATTTGTATTGCCGGTGCAAGAGAAACGGCTCCGGGCAGTTGAACTAAATATATTTCTGCTAATTATAATAAGGTGACTGCCTCGGCACGATCTGACATTATAAAATATTTTCAATCTCAGCATAATTCATCATCATGACAATAAGTGTATCATTACACCTGTTTTGAACATTAATTAACCGTTTTGTTGTTTTAAAAACAACAATCTTTATATATTTGTAATGAAATGTTGTTTTAAAAACGATATTTAATCACCTAAAGCATAGACTAATTATAAATATATATTTATTTTTGTAAATGAATGAAAAACGAAGAATTAACAAAACAGATGTCAAATAATTTAAATGCAATAATGCAGGACAGGCGAATCAGCAACAAAGTGCTTGCCGACCTTATCGGCATAGATGCAGCAAGAGTGAGCAAACTGGTTAATGGGCAATGTGCCATGACATCTGAGCAAGTATATAATCTGGCCACCAAACTTTGCATAAGTACGGATGTCATTTTTGGTATCACTACCGAGAAAGAACAGATGTGGAATCGGCTATCAATCGACCTGGGACTCACAACCAACGAGCATGACATTGACTTGGTACACAACCTTATTGCAAACTTAAAGCGACTGATTAACAAGAAAAGACAACAACATATTTTTTATGGAAAACATTAGCAACACCCTCTCCGACGGGTCGGTACCAATCCCACTCGCTGTGGCAGAAATCCATGTGTTCTCTCACATGCACACATTTGTTTTAAACGACGACATATCCAACAGACTATGCCAGCTCATGAAGATAATGAACAAGGATGAAGTATTAAAATACCAATACTATGCCAACGGCGCCTTTGACCGTCTGGTATGGAAAGGTGGCAGTATGGTGAACCTATATGCCTTTGCCGCAAAACTATATCAGTGCAAATATATTGACACAAGCATCTTCTCGTTCAAAGACTACTGTTCGGCCATGTGGCAGCTGTTCAAGGTTGGCGCCCCCGAACTCTTCTACAAGAAGATGTGCCTGTACCGAAGTCGCGAACCGTCACTTATTATCCGTGGATATGTAGACTATTTTCTGACGAGTGTATTTTAACACTTATCGGTGGCAACTGTCACACCACATCCTTGTTTTTTAACATTTGTACCACTACCTTTGCATAAGAGTTACAGGCTAACCTCTCCTGTAATTCATATTTTTGCTTATGGTACAAAATCCAGTAATTAATGCTCTTCTAAGCTGCACATCTGTCAGAGAAGAGCCAGTCACGTTACCCCCATCATCAGCTCATGATGGTGGGGGGAATTTCTCATTTGGAAATTCTCTTAAAGGCTGCTGTAACAGAGTAGAGATCTCAATAGCGATATTTTCTTTTAGTCCGGTAAGGGTTGCGTTTTCAATGCAGCAGATGGTGCCGTGCTGATTAATAGACAGACCAATAATAAAATAGGAAAAAACTTTATGAACAAAACCCAATTAACTGAGCATTTCTCACTAGACGAAATGATCCGTTCAGACCGAGCCGTGCTCAACTGTATCGACAACACCCCTACATCCCAAGACATTGTAATCAACCTCAAGGCTCTATGTACCAATGTGTTAGAGCCTGCACGCACAGTGCTCAGACAGCCCATACACATATCCTCGGGCTATCGCTGCCGCACACTCAACCATATGGTTGGAGGCTCTCACGTATCGCAGCATATATCAGGACAGGCTGCCGACCTGATACTGAGTGGCAACCACCAGTACGACGACGCCCTGTGGAACGCCCTGCTGGGCACACCCTTCGACCAGCTGATACTAGAGCACAACAAGCGTTCGGGCAACAAATGGATACACGTGAGCTACTCACCACGTAACCGCCGACAGATAATCAAACAATAAACAAAACAACGAATGAAGAAAAGAATAGAACCATACGTAAAGGTGCGTAAGAACCTGTTCCGCACCAAGGAACTCTCGCAGCTGATTGCCGAAGAGGGCAGCGAAGGTGTGGGAGCATACATGATCATAACATTCCATGCGGCCGAATGCCCTGACGGCATATGCCCGTTCACCCAGCTGCGCTCTATCGCCACCGTGTGCCGCAAGAGTCAGAAATATCTTAATCACGTAATCTGCGACTACAATCTGTTTAACGTGAGGAGCGACTGTTTCCAGAGCAAGCTGCTCTGCCAGACAATGGTGCTCGAAAACGTTCTGGATTCGGGCCGGAATCCTGTCAGGAGTGAAGCCGGACCGCGTCATGAATCAATTGCGCCACCTTGTATAACGCGCACAGACGATAACAATAACAATGATAATGACAATAAAGATAAAACTTCTTCTGCTGAAGAAGTAAAAGAGGAGTCAGCAGCAGCAGTAGATTTATTTCTTAATAAGATATTCGCTGATACCAACTGGCTCAATGCCATCGAGAAGGACACCATGGCCAGGGTATACTCTGACGCCACTGTCCGCTCGCTGTCTAAGGAGTGGTTACACGGCAAGATCATAGCCAACGGATGCGACGGGGATGCGGCCTTCAGCGTAAAAGAGGCCAAGCAGTATTTCAGACGGCTGTTGAACCGTGAGCACCACACGCGTACCGAGTACGACGAGTATATCTACCGCAGCACCCGACCGCATGCAGAGAGCCATCATGACGGCAAGTCGATATACGAGTGCATGCAGGGCGGCAGCAGGTTCGGATATCATCACGAGCCCCTGCCCGACTCCGCCCCCAGGCAGGACAACATGGACTGCTGCTGGAGCTACACGCAGAACAGGTGGGTGCATGTATCAGAATACAATGCTCCCGAAGAGAACAAGGCGGTAAGAGTATGGTGTAAACAAAATAACAGACGGCTATGGCAGAAATGACAAACAGGGGCTACATTGTGGTAGACCCTTCTGAACTGGTGAGCAGGCACCACAAGACTGACGGTGTGATGCGCAGTCTGTGTACTGAGTGCAGCGAGGGGCACTCTTACGACGAGACCGTACGCATCAACATGACTACCGGTTTCGGCCACTGTTACAGATGCGGGGCCAAGTATGTGCTGCGATCGGCCTACAACGACTATACGGCCCGTAAGGAGTCGTACTACAAGCAGAAGAACATCAGTTACAGCAAGCCCGACAGGCGTAAGGTAAGCGATGATGAGTTTCCGCAGGACCTGCAGGATTATTTTGCATCGCGCGGCATCTCCATGCCGACGGTTATGGATGCGGGTGTAAAGTGGTGCACGCGTGGTTCGGACCACGTGATGGCCTTTGTATACTACGAGGCCGGTGAGATGGTCAACATCCAGTACCGTTGGATGCAGAAACGATTCCAGTCTGAGAAGGCGTGTGAGTATATACCATGGAACATTGATGCCTGCATTGGCGAGAAGGAAGTGTATATCACCGAAGGACCGATAGATGCGCTGTCGCTAATGGAGTGCGGCATACGTAATGTCATCAGTGTGCCTAATGGGGCTCAAAGCGACCTGCATGCTTGTTTCGACCGTTTTAGGGAGTCGCATCTGGATGGGTTGAAGACAATCATCATAGCGGGGGATAACGACAAGCCGGGACTGGAGCTCCGGGATAAGCTGGTAAGTTATTTCGGAGTCGGAAAGTGTAAGGTGGTGGAATGGGAGTGAAATTCTTTCCCTCCCTAAGCTCTTCAATGGAGAGGGAGGGGTAATCCCTCTAGATCTCCATTAGACATATCTATATGGAATCATATCTATGGAGCATTTCCCTCCCTAAGCCCCTCCAATGGAGGGGTGTCGAATCCCTCTAAATCTCCCCTAGACGCTAGGGGAGACTTAACTGAGCAAAGCTCAGAGTTTTGGCAAGGTCTGCAAAGCTCTCGCCCTTACGGGCAGACCTTACTTCTTTACGCAACATAGTTGCGAGTGTCTTATTTGGTCTTTCATTTTGATCGTATTGTGTCATCTAAACATAGTCAGAATGTCTCTACCTAAACAGCGGTATCCTACAAGACAACAGAAGATATATAAAAATGATTGAATGTAAGAAGCGCCCAAAAATAGCGAGCAAAGCGATGCGATAACAGCGCCAGCCGAACATCCCCTCCTCGAGGAGGGGCTTGGGGAGGACCTTTATAAGTCTCCCTTAGCGCCTAAGGGAGATTTAGAGGGATTCGACAGCCCTCCATTGGAGGGCCTTGGGTGGGGAAAGAAGGAGCCTTGGGTGGGGAAAGAAGAGAACTTTGTGAAGAAAGAAAATCAATTGATAAATAAGACTTCATTGGACAAGAAAATAAAAAAAGAAGGAATATGGAAGAAAAGATAAAATCAAAAGATGCAAACGAGTCGCTCGTAAAATACGGAAAACAATACATAATGGATTGCCTGGCAAAAGCCAGACAACCAAAAATACCCGGTATAATAACCGCCGAAGACATACCCGAAGAGATGGACAATCTCTACGACAACGGCATACAAGAAGGCAAGATGCTTGGCATCAAAGGACTCGACCACCTTCTCAAATTCGAGAAAGGACGACTCTATATCTTCACGGCAAACGCCGGAACAGGTAAAAGTACATTCATGAACTTCGTGATATCCAACCTCTACGTCAAGCACAAGTGGCGCACACTGGTCTTCTCGCCCGAGAAGAGTCCCGTACAGTATCACTTCGCCGAACTGGCCGAGCTCATCCTGGGCCGCAAGTTCCGCAAGGGCAACGTTACGGTCGAGATGAAACACCGCATCATGAGATACGTATCGCAGAACTTCCCGCACGTAGACCATACACGCATAACCGACTATACCGACATCATCGGTCTGATAAAACAGATGAAGATGACCCGTGAAGGCGTGGACGTGCTGCTGATAGACCCCGTAAACTGGATGACGCCCGACAACGAGCCCGGAGCCACCGAGATGCAGCTGATATCGGCAAAGCTCAAGGCTCTGATACTCTCAGCCCAGCAGATGAACATACTGGTGCTCCTCGTTGCCCACCCCAAGAAGACCGACAGCAAGACCATGGAGAACCTCTCGCTGAGCATCTACGACATATCCGGCTCGGCCGACTATGCCAACAAATGTGACGTGGGGGTGGTGCTGCAGCGCGACCTCAAGAACGGACTGGTATACGTCTGCGTGCAGAAGGTGCGATTCGACCATCTGGGGCAGATAGGCAGATGCGCCCTGAAGTACGATCGCGAGACAGGTCGCTATGCCGGTTGCAGGGAGGTGCACATAGGCCTCACGGGCGATGCCATACAGTACACCCCCGAACCCTTCGACAAGACCAACTGGATAGACGGCAAGGTGATACAGCAGCAGATGAACTTCGAGGAAGAATCGGATATGCCATTTTAATAAGGAAAGGAGGTAAACGGATACAACCCAAGCTACATTGACAGGGACACGATCCCTACACACCAGGTATGCCAGCACTGCCGGCACGACCTGCCCATCGAGAAGTTCGGACGGTACAAGACGGGCACATACAGGCACGTATGCAACCACTGCCGCTGGATAATCTACGAAGAGCCATACAGGATGCGCAAGATACTGCGCGACCTTGAAAACTGAGAATTTGCCCCCCTGCAAAGGGGGGACAATTACTAAACGCATCAAGATATAATTATTAAACAACTGAATATGAATAAGATAGCAACAATACTAAGGTACATACCACTACGCCCGAGGGCGAAACAACAACGCACCGCAAATGCGCTGATAATGGTATCGGCCCTGCTAATGACCAACCACTGTCAGGGAGAATGGGGCAAAGCCATACACGGAACGATAAAATCGCCCCGCAAAGCTATGCTTTCGCCACTGAATATGGCCGGAAAACGGGTAAGGAGCATAGCTTTGACACCTCAAAAGGACAGCTCCTGCACAGGTAATCACCATCAAACTTACCGTAAATAGATGGATATGACAAAATCGGTACAGATAGACACTCTCGAAAGGGATGAGATAAAAAGCCGGAACATCGCCCTGAGTGAACTCTACAAGCAGATACGCGACGGCCGGTACGAACGCCGCATCCACTCTCTGCGCTGGAAACTGGGCAGCTGCATCAATCTGGAGAACACCACGATAGAAGAGAGCGAGAAACTGCCCGTTGTACGTTTCGGCATGCAGCTGGCCCAAGACAGTGACACAGGAGCAAGGCCATCGTATACAGGACTGGTGCTGCTAAGTTTCGACACATGCGACAGCAACCGTGAACTGATGCGCGCAGAGGCCAACAGACTGCCCCAGACCATGATGAGCTTTACAGGCGCAAGCGGCAAGACCCTCAAGATAGTGGTATCGTTCACACTGCCCGACGGCAAGGTGCCCGAACAGAACGAGGAGTACTTCAACCAGCATGCATTCGTAAAAGCCAGTCAATACTACGAATCGCAGCTGGGCATAAAAAGCAGTCGCAAGGTACGTCCCTGCACAGACGGCTGCCGGATGTCGAGCGACAGCAGCATCTACATAGACGAGACAGCCCAGCCCATGATAATGGAGCCGCAGAGCCGGTCGGTAAGCACCACCCTGCGCAAGGGGCTCAGCACATCGGCACCGGATGCAGGGTGTGCAGGCATGCTGCCCGGATACGGGGCGATGGAGATGCAGATGACCAAATACCAGTTCTGCTACAACAATACCGTAGAAAAAGGCGAGGCCGACATAGACCTCTTCATCATGGCACTTGCCAGGACATGCCAGAAAAACGGACTAGCCGAAGAGTTCGCCATAAAGCGCCTTCTGCACACCACACCATACAACAGGTACGAGCTGCTGGTAAGGACCTGTTTCAACAATGTATACAAGACCACTGCTGCATCAGCAGACTGTAGCATACCAAAGTACACGGTAGACACAGAAAGGCTGAAATCATTCCTGGGCACGAGATACAGGTTCAGGCGCAACAGCATCAGCGGCGGAATAGAGTACACCGAAGAAGGCACATACATCTCAAGCTGGTCGGCACTGACCAAGGAGGTAATCAACCGTATCACAATCAACGCCCTCTCTGAAGGCATAGAGGCATGGGACAAAGACGTAAGGCGCTACGTGGAGTCCACCTTTGTGCAAGACTACGACCCGATAATGGAGTATCTCTCGGCACTGCCCGAATGGGACGGAGACGACCACATCGAGAAGTTTGCCACACGCATACAGACCGACAACCGTGACTGGGCAAAGAACTTCCACCAGTGGTTTATCGGCATGGTGGCTCAGTGGATGGGCCGTAACACGATGCACGGCAACGCCATGGTGCCCCTTATCATAGGAGCCCAGGGAGACGGCAAGTCCACATTCTGCCGCATGATACTGCCCGAGGAGCTGCAGAGCTACTACACAGACCGGATAGACTTCACCAACAAGAACGATGCAGAGAAGTCGCTCACCCGTTTCGCGCTGATCAATGTAGATGAGTACGACAGCATAACGAAGCGTCAGAACGCATTCTTGAAGCACATCCTGCAAAAGGCAGACGTGAAGATGCGCAATCTGTACGAGTCGCTCATACAGCAGAGGCAGCGATACGCAGCCTTTATCGGAACGACGAACGACCCGTCGCCACTGACCGACATAACGGGCAGCAGGCGTTATCTCTGCATACAGAGCAAGGGCCGGATAGATACGGTGACAGCAGCAGACTACAGTCAGCTGTATGCCCAGGCAAAGGCCGAGATACTAAGAGGCGACAAGACCTATTTCGACAACGAGCAGGAGCGTATCATCCAACTGTCAAACGCAGATTTCCAGCAGTTTGACGATCTGGAAGAGGCATTCTTCTCGCTGTATCGCAGGCCGATGAAGACAGAGAACGGCCGCAAGATAAGCGTAACAGACCTGTTGAACACGATGCACTCCAAATTCCCATACGTGAGGGCCGATGCGGGCAATCTCCGCAAGCTGGGCAAGATGCTCAGACAGCGCAAGTTCGAGCACTTCAGGGGTCATACGGCCAACATGTATATGGTGATAGAGAATGAGCCGTAGCCGTAACACAACAGCAGCGTAGTGATTTCGCCCTCGGGCGTAGACAGGTGTGCCCACAATATCACCCAAGTGCCTAAGGGTCAGCATCTTATACGGCAAGCGGCGAATGCCGAGCGAAACAGATTATAAAACAGGGGACACATGCAAGTAGCTCCCAAGTAAAAGGAAAGGAGACAATGAACTATACAACAAACAGATACCGCTATCAGGAGGCTCAGGGAGGCCACTGGCACGTGATGAAACGTGCCGGTGGCTATATGGTGCTGCACGAAGTATGCCAATCGCAATATGAAGCAAGGAAACGAGTGTGGGAGCTAAATGGATGGACTAAGAAAAGACAGAACCCTTCATAAAAGTAATGATGAAATAAAGGAGCGGAATAGGTCTTTGAATCTTTGGAGGACTAAAATTGAAAAGATAAGGATATTGTTTGTTCAATATAGAAGTTCTTATAAGAATTTAAAGTCTAAGGATTCTTTAAATATGTAAAACTATTTATTTATATATATATTACTAAACAAATATGTATTCTTCAACACTTCTTTTATTTCATCATAAATGATATATTTTTGGATAATTTTAAGCCTTCATATATTCTATTTTCAGAATAATTGAGTAATTTTGTAGGCTAATAATGTTTTGTAAAAACATACCTAAGAAATATACATTAATTGATTTGTTTACGACAATATTTACTTTATCGAAAAAACAAAATATTTAAAATAAATATTTGCTACTATAAATTATAAAATAAAAAATAATATGAACTGTAATAAGAACATAGAATATCACATAAGATTAAAGAAATATATTTCAATTGCAGAATTATCAAAATCTTCTAGAAATATTAATAAAAAAGATATCTTCTTTATTAATTAATGATTTAACTAGAATGAAGAAATGAGTATAAAAAGGACAAACGATAATATTGAAAAAAAGCCTAAATGGTTAGAAAAAGAATTTTCTTATCCTGATAGGAAAATACGCCTTGCAACATCTTTTAGTGGTATTGGTGCCATCGAATATGCTTTTAAAAGGCTTGGGCTAAACTGTGAAATCCAGTTTGCAGGAGATATAGACCAAAATTGCAAAAGGTCTTATTTCGCAAATTATAATATAACGGAAGAACAATGGCATACAGACATTCATGATTTTAATGCAAAACCTTACAAAGGCAAAGTTGATTTATTTGTTGGAGGAGCTCCTTGCCAGGCTTTCTCTATAGTTGGTGACCAGTTAGGTTTTGAAGATACGCGCGGAACGCTTTTTCGCGAATTTGCAAGAGTCGTTAAAGAATGCAAGCCAAAAGTTTTTATTTTTGAGAATGTCCAAGGATTATTCAAACATGATAACGGACGTACATGGGAAGTAATAAAAAATACTTTTGAAGAGTATTGTGGTTACGATATACACTATCAATTGCTTAATGCCCGAGATTACGGAATACCTCAAACAAGAGAGCGTTTATATTGTATCGGTTTCAGGCGCAAAACAAGTTTTAAATACCCAGCTCCTATACCATTAAAGTACAAAATGTATGACTTTCTAGAAGACTATAAAGATAGCTCATATTATGACGAAGAGAGTAATTGTAAATTACTAGCACCTGATATTACGTTCCCTGTAAATGAAGTTGAAGATAAGTATTATCTTTCGGATAAAGTTGCAAAATATGTGCTTGCAGGAGGAACAAAAACATTTAAGACATCAACAAAAACTGATCTTGATATAGCAAGACCTCTACTGCAGTCTATGCATAAAATGCATAGAGCTGGCGTCGATAACTATGTAACATACAATAAAAATAAAGGTATTAATGGATTAAGGAAACTCACTCCAAGAGAATGTCTTCGCTTGATGGGTTTTAGAGATGATTTCAATATAGTGGTTTCCAATACATCTGCATATATGGAAGCAGGAAACAGCATAGTAGTAGACGTCCTGATCGCCTTACTTAAACAACTTGACATAACAAAATATGGAATAGATGAAAAATAAATACCAAGACATACAAAATACGAAACAGAATATCGATGATTCAGGTAAAGATTGGAGAAAGCTGAAGTTCTCTCATCCTGAAAGGACGATAAGACTTGCGACATCATTTAGTGGTATTGGGGCTATAGAGCATGCATTTCAACGTTTGGGACTAAATACTGAAATTCAATTTGCAGGTGATATTGACCCAGACTGCAAGAAATCATATTTTGCGAACTATAATATAAAAGAAGAACAATGGCATACAGACATTCATGAATTAAATGCAAAATCATATAAAGGCAAAGTAGATCTTTTTGTTGGCGGTGCACCTTGTCAGGCTTTTTCATTAAGAGGTAAACATGGTGGATTCGAAGACACTCGTGGCACTCTTTTCAGAGAATTTGCAAGAGTCGTTATCGAATGTAAGCCCAAAATATTCCTTTTTGAGAATGTGCGTGGTATGCTATATCATGACAAAGGAAGAACATGGGAAATAATTAGGAAAACATTTGAAGAAGATTGTGGATATGATGTTTACTTCCAAGTATTAAATAGCAAAGATTATGGTATACCTCAAAATCGTGAGCGCATATACTGTATTGGTTTCAAGAAAGAAACAGATTTTAAATATCCTGCATCAATACCACTTAAAAAGAGATTGTATGATTTTCTCGATGAAAAGGTTAACAGCAAATACTTTCTAAAGGAAAAAGGATTCCACTTTATTACAGAATCTGTTAATCACAAAAAGAGTTATACACAAATAAATGGTGAAATACAACTTTGCCAAAAACGTAATCAGCAATTTAACTGGCATGGTGATTTTATATTTTATCCATACACGGAAAATATTGATGCAGATGAATATAAGCCTTTAATACACAAAGTATCAGACGCTGAAGAAGACTATTATATAAATAAAAATATAAGTAAGTTTGTATATAATCCATATGATAATTCAAGTATGGTATGCGAAACGTCTATTCTAGACAAAACTAAAGGACTATATAGAAAACTTACGCCTAGAGAATGTCTAAGATTAATGGGATTTGATGACTCGTTCAATATTGTAGTTTCAGATACCTCTGCATACAAGCAATCTGGTAATAGTATCGTTGTTAATGTATTAATAGCATTGTTAAAACAAATAGACATAACAAAATATGGAATATAAGGGCATAAAATATAAAATAGAGGATACATATAATAATTTAATTACCATACCTGATAGTTGGGTTATTACGTCTAACAAACTTGGTAGCGGACACGGTGAAGCTAAATTATATATAGGTCAGAAAAAAGCCAATACGATCCTTTTTGAAAAATCTAAAAATATAAGATGTTTGATAATGAAATCTGACTTATTACAGTACATGGATGACTGTGAAAGCGAGTATCTAGATCCGAAATTAGAATATAAAGAGAAGGACAAACTTCCATCTTTATACTCAGACAGAATTAAGAAAATCAAAGCACTTGAAGATCTTAATGATTTTATAGTTGATAGCCAGGATCAAATACAAGGTTCACGTGGTTATATAAACAGTAATGACAATTTATACCAACTAATTAGAGAAATATCATTACCTCTATTCAGCTATTTATCTGTAATGAAATTAGTAGATGAAAGTAATCCCGATAACATATTATATTATTGGAAATTATTTGTTGATTATGTTGAGTTGTTCGATAAAGAAAGAAAAGATGCATTAGTTTTTAAATACGGTAATTCAAGATTCAGAAATAAAAAAAGTGGTGCTAGAAAAGGTCAAAATATTTATAGAGAAAGGCTACTTGCTGAATGTGATAATAAATGTGCTATAACAGGTACGGATGACCCTAATTTATTAATTGCCAGTCATATAAAGCCATACTATCTATCAAGGGGAAAAGAAAAAATTGACCCATCAAATGGAATTATACTTTCACCTCTATATGATAAGCTCTTTGATAGAGGTCTTATTACATTCACCGACGATAAGGAAATGGAACTGTCTTCATGGCTATCTCCTGCGAATTGCAAACGTCTGAACTTACACAATGGAACAAAAGCAGACTTTCCATTAACAGACAAGCGCAAACAATACCTGGAATATCATAGGAAAAAAATATATAAAGGGAATATTTAATATATAAATTATGGCAGATGCGATTTGTAGATGGCGAAACGGTACGCCAAAAACAGTTGTGGAATTGGTGAATTCAATGCCACATAAGAAGATGTTATCTTCTGATTTTAGAGAATTCATGTCTAATTATTATGATGGAGATTTTTTTCATACCCCATATCAACTAGCATGTCAATTAGCCTTATATTATGAATCAGAAGATGGATATTATTATCCTAGATTTGACCATGACATAACTGAGGAGGAGGCGGAACAATATTTATTATCTTGGTTCCCAAAATACTACATACCAAATCCATACACAGGAAAAGATGGATTCAAAAATATTAATTGCCCTACATATTTTTTGAAATCATTATATGACTACACAAAATTGCATCCAAATTGTCAGTATAAAGAAGCTTATAAGAATGTTTTCAAAGAAGACGCTAAAAATAATAATGACATTATTAGTAATTATATAAATAATTTTTCACAGGTTCTTACCTTTTCAAAAGTCGGCTTTCTTAACATAACTGATTTTAACCCCAATAAAATATTTAATAACATGGATAGAGATAATAGAAAAGAATTTTTCGATAATTTTAATATTCATAGAGTACCCATAAATAAAGAGATTTCAGAATATAAAAATTATATTACAGCTTTAAAAACGAAACCATTCCTTCTATTGGCAGGTATTAGTGGTACAGGAAAATCCCGTCTCGTACAGGAATTAGCATATATGTCATGCCCTAGAGATGGCAAACTTGATGCTGACGATACTGCCCCTGGTAATTATTGCCTAATAGAAGTTAAGCCTAACTGGCATGATTCGACAGAACTATTAGGGTATTATAGTGCAATAACGGAACGCTATGAACTAACTCCGTTTATACGATTTGTTTATAAAGCTATAATGAATCCAGATGTTCCTTTCTTTGTATGCCTTGACGAAATGAATCTTGCGCCCGTTGAACAATATTTCGCTGAATATCTAAGTGTGCTTGAAACAAGGAAAAGAATGGATGGCGGAGAAATACAGTCTGCTGAATTACTTAAGAAAGAAATATTCAGTAATTGTGAAACATCCAAGAAGAAAAGAAACAATGATATTATTAATAAAGATGACGCGATAACGTATAAATCAGATGCTCTATATAATCTTGAAGACCAGGCTGTAATATTATACCTTAAAGGAAACGGAATGCGCCTTCCACAGAATTTATTCGTTATAGGCACAGTCAATATGGATGACACTACACATCAATTTTCACGTAAAGTTATTGATCGTGCTTTCACTATTGAGATGAATGGATCTGATCTAATGAAAATGTTTGATGAGAAAGATAATCTTGATTACAGGTCTGACCCTATAGGAATAGAAAACTTTAGGTCTGAGTTTGTTGCTGCAGATCAAGTATTGGATTATTATCCTAAATATAAAGATGATATAATCAAGCAAACAACAGATAAACTTAATATAATTAATAACATCCTTGAAGATACTCCTTTCTGCGTTAGCTACCGTGTGCTTAATGAACTTATATTATACATATCAAGTTTGTTGGCAGAAGAAGGTGAAGATACAGGAGTAGACATTGACAACATTATAAACGAAGCTACGCTTGCTGTCTTACTTGAGAAGATTCTTCCTAGAGTGGAGGGAGACGATAAGATGATGCAATGTGGCGATGACGGGAAATCTGTTATTATTAATAAGCTTATTGCTTTCCTTGATAGTTGCGGAAAGCCTGAGAATACAGACATTAACACGATGGATGAAAGTCAAAAGAAAGATTATAACAAAACGCTTTATTCTCTGAATAAGAAAAAACTTGAGGAAATGAATGAACGCTTGAAAAAATCTTACTTTACAAGCTTTTTCTCATAAAATACTGTTGCCTTATGGAGGTTTTGGAGTATAAAGTTCGTGATTCATACAAAATAAAAGTAAGTACTACAGATATAACAAATCCGTGGAAGAAGTTTCGTGTAAGGGCAAAGGAAACTGCCCCGGATGAGTATTGCGAATATACCTCGAATACAGATGGATTATTATCCCTGTATGATTATAGTTCAAAATCACTGCAACCAATAGAAGAGACTCAGTGGAAAAAAATGCGCCCTGTATTCTTTGAGACAAACTGTTATAACATAACGATATACTTCTACCATATAAAGAAAGGGTATAAGCCACATATAATACATCCTGACAAGAATGTAAGTGAAATGTTCAGTTGTGATATGTTCGACAATAAGGCGATTCTTAGTGGATCTATAAACTTTCTCAATGAGCCTGGTCGTTTCAGCCTGAAATATTCATATACTACAGAAGAGGGCCTAGATATTACGGATAATTTAGATTTTGATGTTGTATCTCCTAAATTGGATACGAAAAATGATCTTAATATAATAATACAGCAAATTAAGGCTGAATACGACGACCTTGTATTCAGATACTTGTCATTAACATTTCAACAGTTCTCACTTGGAAGAGAAGCTAACAACGATATTATATGGCTTTCAGTATTTAAAAAGATAATAGATGGATACATAAACGCAGTAAGATATATAATACACAGACCGCATCTTAAAGATACAAGAACTGAAAATTATTTACGTGCTGAAAAGATAAAACGATGGCCGTCTGACTTATCAGAAAAATTTTATAATGACTATTATGGCAACAAGAATAAAGCATTACATAATTTTTACCAAATAACAGAAATAGACTCTACTGAAGACACTAGAGAGAACCGTTTCGTAAAATACACAATAGACAGAATTTGTTCAAAACTGAATTCTGTAATAATGAAAATTAAAGCAAGTAATGGAGGCAGAATATCAGATGAAGAGAAAAACGACTTGAAAGACAAGTTAAAGGAACTTGACAAGTTGAAAAGGGCATCTCTATTTAGAACCATAGGACGTTTTGATGGATTCAGACAGGAAAGCATTATACTACAGCAGCGTACTGGTTATGCACAGGTATATCGTTACTGGATAATACTTCAAAATGGACTTAATCTAATTGATGGTAACACATCCGTGGGAGTATTGCCAATATGGAAATTATACGAACTGTGGTGTTTCTTAAAGATCAAACAGCTTGTTAGGGAAATTCTCAATATAGATACCAAAAATAAAGAAGATTTCCATTACATTCATGAAAATACAAACACAATGTTTGAGCCTTTTGCAGGTAGCAACATGAATGATACTGTAGTCTATGAAAATAAAGACAATGGAGATAAGGTAGAACTAGGCTATCAATATAGTTATGTCTTAGATGACAGCTGTGACAAAATTCATTCGATGACTGTAGAGCAGAAGCCTGATATTGTTATGCATATACATAAAAAAGACAAAGGATTCTGTCTTACTTACTTATTTGATGCAAAATACAGAGTTGAAGGTGATGATAATGAGGCTCAAAATAAATCAGTCATAGATTATCCGAAACAGGAAACGCTGAA
Source organism: Prevotella sp. (assembly GCA_041907685.1). Taxonomy (GTDB): domain Bacteria; phylum Bacteroidota; class Bacteroidia; order Bacteroidales; family Bacteroidaceae; genus Prevotella. Next base: position 201,019 of record JAYRGU010000002.1, read on the forward strand.
TCAAATGCATCGATATCGTGATGCCATATATTATGGTAACAGGAAAAATAATAATTTTGCAAAGGAGGTAATAGGCGCATATATATTATTTCCAGGAAGAATGAACGAGAACACGGCTCAAATTAAAATAGATAATAATGATTTCACAGATTTACCTTATTATATAAGATCTATTCATGATGTTAATATTGGCGCTTACCCTTTATTGCCTAACAATAATAGTGGATTATTGTTGAAAAATCAATTAGAAAAAATAATTAAAGGACAAAGCATAAGAGAGCAAATCATCGATTCTGTTCCTCAAAAGGGCTTATATTATTCAGATACCAAGCCTAAAGAAAAGCTTGTTTTTATTGGTAATGTAAAGAATGACAATCAGTTTATAACTGATTTCGTTAATAATACTGCAAGTATGTTTTATACAGGGCCTGAAGTCGATAAAAACACGGATGTACAATCTATCGGTTATTTGATGCCTATCGTTGATTATAAAGTACAAGGTGTTTATGATATTACAGCCATTAATTCAGCCCGTAAATCAAAAAAGGGGATTAATAGTAATAATTCTAACGATGAAATGAGATTATTTTTTATGCTAGGTGATTTTATTGAGTTTGGAACAGAGAAGGTCGCAATTAAAAATCGTCTGCATTATGGTATATTGTGTACCTACGAACAAGCAAAAAAGATCTATATAGCTCTCAAAGAAAATAATCTCGATGAAGTTAATTCTATTTTATCAGATAAATAAATGCCAGACCCTCTAACCTCTTCACAGCGTCATCGCTGTATGGCTGCCATCAAATCCACTGATACTAAGCCGGAGATGATGGTTCGCAAGTACTTGTTTGCGGCTGGTTTTAGGTATAGGCTGCATCACAGGCGGTTGCCCGGGCATCCTGACATCGTACTGCCAAGGTATCGTACCTGCATATTTGTAAATGGATGTTTCTGGCACGGACACGATAACTGCAAGCTGTTTGTTATGCCTAAGACTAACGTTGAGTTCTGGAGCAAGAAGATAAACCGTAACAGGGAGCGTGACATTGAGGAACAGAAACAGCTCAAGAAGATGGGATGGCATGTGATTACAGTATGGGAATGCCAGCTAAGTCCTAAGGAAAGGGAACAGACACTGCTATCACTTGTATTCACCCTAAATCATATTTTCTTGCAGGACAGAAAGATTAAGTCGTATAGGGATATCATCAAGGATTTACCTGATAATATTGATATGGCGGCCGAACCAGAACCTTAATATTAGAGTCTCTTTTTCTCTTCATTACCTGCTCCTGTGCCCTTATACTTACTGCGCGCTGAATTGAAGCGATATGATACGGTGAGACGTATGCCACGGTAGTTGGGAGTTACGGATTTCTGGAAGTTAAAACATGGACTGTAGTGATTGAATTCGTCTCCTCTGTTGGTATTTAATACATCTGTAACTTCCAGACGGGTCATGAGCAGAGTTTTAAGGAACAACTTGGTTATACCCAAATTCAATTGGGAGTACTTGCTATTACGTTCAAAACGATCATCGTAAGAGGTGCTGTATTCATAGTTGCACTCTGCTGTCCAGTTGTGCTTGAATACAAAACGGTTGTTTACCGAAAAATCATAATGAGGTTTCTGTAGGGTTATGTCTATGCCATACTGCTTTGTATCAAGAAACTGCTTGAGAAAATCCATTTCAAATACAGGATGCCAAAAGCCTATGACTGGAGATGCAGTGGCTGAGAAAGCCAGTTCCTGACGGTGGTCAATGTTAGAATAGCTGGCAAGAATGATATCAGAATTGTTGTAAATGGAGGATGTGTACATCACTTGATCTTTATCGTAAGTATAGTCGGCCGAGAGAGTTAGCCAACTATACTGAAGATTCCACTCTATGTTATAGATTTTCATTGGGCGGAGTAATGGATTGCCACCCTCGTAAGTATACATATCATCATATCGGATGAAGCCGGAGAGCTGGCTATAATTAGGACGCTGGGTCTTCTCTGTGAAATTAAGGCTTGTATTCAGCCCTTTGTCTGAATACATAAGACTAAGACTGGGGAAAAGATTGTCGTACTTACGGCTGGCATCGTCTTGAAAGACATTGTATGAATAATAATCTGACTTTACATGTTCGTATCTCAGGCCTCCATTAAACTTATAATTGCCACACTGGATATCCACACCGGCAAAGGCAGCTATATTACGCTCTTTTATGTTATCGTCTGACGAGGTAATAAAGTTCTGCTGATTAACATAAACAGACCTGCTATTGGTGTTGGTATACTCTGTACCTGCATTCAGGCTTACTTTACTGCCTAGTGGATAAGTGGCTACTATCTTGGCGGCTGCCATCTTGTTATGGCTTGTGGCGTCTGCATTGATGGCTCTGTTGGCAAACTCGGCACTCTGCTCTGTGGCATCCTGAATGGTGATGTTCTTTTTCCAATATAGGGTACCGTTAAAGTCGAGATGCAGGCGGCCTATGATACCCGAATAGTATGCATTGAGTTCATGGTTAGGGCCATCAGACGATGCGCTCTCATCATCATAATACTTAACAGCGCCTGTATATATGCCATTGGTGTATACGGTATAGTTCTGACAGCCAAACCCTTTAGAGGATGGCAGCCGTTTGTTTACTGAATATGTTACACCCAGTGAGTTGTTATCATCCAACTGATAGTTGAAGCCCCAATTGCCTACAACCATATTTGTGCGTGCACGCATATTAGTAGCCTGGATCATATCTACCTTGTCTTTTGTAAAATATTTCTGACTGGTCGCCACTTGGTCGGTCCACCATCCCCTACTAAGGGCATAGAATGTTCCGAAAAGATCAAGTCCGTTATGTCGCCAGTTGAGAGAAATAATCTGATTCATCGAGTTCTTTTTGGCGAAGTTGGCCGAAGCAAGCAGATTGCCACTAAGTCCGTTGCCCTGTTGGCGGATGGTCTTTATCTTTATCACAGAACGTGCCTCTGCATCGTATTGCGCACCGGGACTTGTGATGACATCCACACTCTTAACCTCTTGTGAGGTGATGCGTTTAAGGTCTGTATTGTCGGTAACCTTCTTGCCATTGATGTATATTATAGGTTTCCCCTTGCCAAAAACAGTATACTCGTCATTATTCTCGCGAACACGTGGTATCTCTTTGAGCACATCTTGAGCGTCGCCTACATTGGCCAGGAGCGTGCCACTAACCTGTGTGGTATACCCTTCTGTGGTGAGGCGGGTCATAGGCCGTGAACCTTTGACAAGCACTCCTTTGATGACCTGCATATCTTCTGTCATGGTTATCTTGCCGATATCCCTGACATCAAATGCCCTTAGGATGGTCTTATAGCCTATGCAAGACATTTTGACAAGCACATGCTTTGCACTACATGGAATAACAAACTGGCCCGCCTGGTTGCTTACTCCACCATTAATGAATGTAGAGTCTTTGGCAGACAGCAATGATATGTTGGCGTAAATTATCGGTTGCCCTTTCTTGTCGACAACCTCTCCTATCAGTTTCGTGTTTTCCTTCTGTACGCACTCTACAAAGATGTTATCTCCATCTACGGTCATCTTTATCGGATAAAAGCCTATCACCTCTCTGACGGCATCGGGAATGGTTTTATTGTCGATGCTGGTGGTGACGGTAAAGTCTTCGAGTTCGTTGTAGATAAAGTTTATCTTGTATTTACCGGTAGATGCCTCTATGATCTTAAGTGCCTTGGACAGGGGGACGTCTCTGAAATTATGTGTGATTCTCTGTGCATGGATTGATATGACAACAAAAGAAGCAATCAATAGTAATATATATCTTTTCATTTTACTTCTATTTTACGGTCAATTAATGTGATGTTCACATTCTCAAAGTGGTTTAACGACTCTACAATGAATGCTGCATCCTTGGTCTTATCCCAATGGAAATGGAGGCGCAGGTGTCTTGACCTGTCTGACTGATAGACTACCTCTAGCTTGTAGTACGAGGATATATCATCGAGTATGGTCTGTAACTCTACATTATCGAACGACTGTTCTTTCTGTGTTGCTGCTGTATCGGCAGGTTGGGCATCGATGCTCTTAGCGGGCGTGTATGACATCACTCTGCCTGTCTGTGCCTTCTGAGCGGATTGTACATCAGACGAACTACGATTAAATGCCATTGCTGCATAGGTTGTGCCCGACACCCATAGTATACCAATGAATATGGCTGCTATCTTGCCCAAGGAGAAGTGGTGGGATGGTCTCATCATCTGCTTATAATTACTTCTGAAAAGCTCTTCAAATCGTTCTTTATTCTGCATAATTGTTTTGCTTTTGTTATCTATATAACGAATGGGTTTTTATTTTCCTAACCCCGAAAATAAAAAAAGTCTGAATGGATAGCTAAAATCTTACAGTCACCCATAAACTATAGCCGGTTAAGTTCTTCTTTTGAAGCGCCCTTGCCTTTGAATGTGTTCTTGTGGTTAAACGAATATGTAACACTCAGGCGAACAAAACATGAAGCTCCTTTCCTATTGTCAAGATAATAAACGCCATTGGTTTCCACTAGATTTTTCTGTCTCCATGAAGAAACAAAGTCATTTGCCAGAAGATTGAATGACCATTTGCCTATACTCTTGTTTAGCATCATATAAAGCATGGCTCCACCATTGCTGTAAACTGTAGCATCATTGCCTTTTGTCAGCCACATTCCCGACAGATACGCATAAAAGTTCCATGGCAAATCAAAACGGTTGTTCATTTCCAGCTTTCCCAACACGCTATCATAGCGTTTCTCCGGACTGCCGTTTTTCAGATTCTGGAACTGGAGCAGTCCCTGCAATGTGGGATGCCATCTGCCAATGTCAAAGCTCTGGGATGCCACTATCTGAAATCTATCATAATCAGGAAGATTTATTTCTTGCCGTACATTCACATTCTGACTTTCAAGGTATGTATATGTCGTGCTGATATTTCTTTTTCTACGTGTAAATGAGGCTGTTATATATGTGTGTTTATATGAAAGGCGAAAGTCTATATTATGATCCTTGGATGACTGCAGAAGTGGATTGCCTGTCTCCCATGAAGTATGCGATACGTAGAAGTAATTATTATTAAGCATATTATAACTAGGACGACTGATGTTAGTATTATATGAGACTCCCATCCCAAAACCGTTATTACTATAATTGACTCCAAGAGAAGGCAGCCAGTCTGTATATGTCTTTGACTGAGCGGGAACAATGATTCCATTCTGTTCATAATTGAAATCGGTACTTTCAAATCGCAGTCCTGCATCAATGTTCCAGTAATTATTGTATTTATAGTTCAAAGAAGCGTAACCGGCAGAGAGATGCTGTTTTTCGTTATCCTGTGACGGTTCGAAGAAACTGCTGCCATCTGAAGTGCTGCCTGCAAAGTTCTGAGAGTTCTTTGTGTATGAATACTGCCCTCCAAGATTCATGGTGACACTGTTCCACACGACTTTTAAATTTGCCTTTGCCGCAACAAGATGATAGATACTACTGTTCCCTGTATTAATATTCTGCTGATAAGACTGAGCCTGCTCTTCTGTTTCAGAGCTAGAGCGGGAATTTCCATAGAGATAGTCCATATCTGACGTAAATTCGTAGTTCTTTCTGATACCGAACTTGAACAGAGTATAGGCATTTACATAATGGCGGAAGCTACGGCTGTTATCCGTACTGGAAGATGAGATACTGTCAAGTCGGGCACTTACATTTGTCATGATGTCACCGGTTGAAGTGAATTTGCTTTCCGGAATTCTACTGAATTCATACCTTATGCCCAGAGAATTATCCTTGAAGTCATAGCTTGTGCCTGCAGTAAGTCTAAGGCTTTCAGACCGGTTTCTATATGCACCGTGATTTATAGTTTCATATCTGTTCTCGTTGAACTTCTCTGTATATATTCTTTTCTGTCTGAATCCGTCATCAGCCACATTGGCACCGGCATACAGTCCCCAACCATTATTTCCCATCCATGATATATCGGCATCAGTAGATGCAGATAAAACTTCAGACTGACTTCCTGATACTTTCACGACACCGGCAAGTCCAGAGTCAAGTCGCTTTGTATGGATTACAATAACAGATGTCACATCAGCACCATACTGCGCACCGGGATTAGTAATGATATCCACACTTTTGATTTCCTGAGGTGACAGTTGGGATACTTCACTCATATTTCTGATCTTACGCTGGTTGATATATATTTCCGGAGTACCCTTACCCAGAACAGATATATCGTTGCCAGAACCATCAATCATCGGCATCTGTCTGATAGCATCAACAGCAGAACTGAGTTTGGAAAGAGGATTGTGGTCCATTGATATAGATAGTCCCGTATTGGTTGACTTAATGAAATTACGATGTCCCTTCACAACAACTTCATTAAGGATTTTGCTGTTCTCAACCATTTTTACATCGCACTCTTCTCCATAGGTCCATTCTACATACTTCGTCATATATCCTATGCAGGATACCTTGACCAAGACATGCTTGACGCCACAGGGGATGACAAACTTGCCTGCCAGATTGCTTACTCCACCATTAATGAATGTGGAGTCTTTGGCAGACAGCAATGATATGTTGGCGTAAATTATCGGTTGTCCTTTCTTGTCGACAACCTCTCCTATCAGTTTCGTGTTTTCCTTCTGTACGCACTCTACAAAGATGTTATCTCCATCTACGGTCATCTTTATGGGATAGAAGCCTATCACCTCTCTGACGGCATCGGGAATGGTTTTATTGTCGATGCTGGTGGTGACGGTAAAGTCTTCGAGTTCGTTATAGATAAAGTTTATCTTGTATTTACCGGTAGAAGCCTCTATGATCTTAAGTGCCTTGGACAGGGGGACGTCTCTGAAATTATGTGTGATTTTCTGTGAGTGGATTGATACAGCAATGAAAGATACAACCAATAGTAATATATATCTTTTCATTTTACTTCTATTTTACGGTCAACTAATGTGATGTTCACATTCTCAAAGTGGCTTAGCGACTCTACAATGGATGCTGCATCCTTAGTCTTATCCCAATGGAAGTGGAGGCGCAGGTGTCTTGACTTGTCTGACTGATAGACTACCTCTAGCTTGTAGTACGAGGATATGTCATCGAGTATGGTCTGTAACTCTACATTATCGAACGACTGTTCTTTCTGTGTTGCTGCTGTATCGGCAGGTTGGGCATCAGTGCTCTTGGCAGGCGTGTATGACATCACTCTGCCTGTCTGTGCCTTCTGGCTGACTTGTCTCTCTGACGAACTACGATTAAACACGATTGCGGCATAGGTTATGCCCGACACCAATAGTATTCCTATAAATACAGCGGCTATCTTGCTCCATGAGAAATGATGGATATGTTTGGCCTCAAACTCTTGCAGGGCTTTTTCTACATCTACATCATCTGTCTTGGTATAGGCCTCATCTGTCTTTACAATAAGATTATAATACTCGCGGGCTTCTTCGTCTTCAAGTATTTTCTGCATCTCCTCTTCAGAATAATGCTCAGGGTGCTCTGTCATATCAAGCAACCGCTCTATTTTGTCGTTCGTTTCCATATTCGTCCTTTTATTTGAAATTGGCCTTAAGTGTTTTAAGCGCTTGTGAAAGATGCTTGTATACAGCCACCTGACTTATATTAAGTTCGTGGGCTATCTCTCTGTACTTCATCTTACGCTCATATTTCATAATAAGCACCTGTCTGTCTCTGGGCGTCAAAAGGGTGTCTACTATCTCTCTGAGTCTCTGCATGTCGGGGCTGTCATTATTAATGGCAACAGGGGGCAGTGAAGAGTCGAGGGTGAGCAGACGGCACACACGCTCTTTGATACGCTTGTGATTAAGCAGGTCAAGGCAACGATTGCGTACGCACATCATAAGATAACTTTTGGGCTTGTCTACATCGGGATTGATGGTTCCATCCCAGACCTCAGTGAAGATGTCACTGACAATGTCTTTGGATTCGTCTTCATCCTTAACTATGAGCATTGATAATCTAAGCATCGGCCCATAATTATTTCTGAAAAGCTCTTCAAATCGTTCTTTATTCTGCATACTTATTTTGCTGTCGTTGTCTATATAACGAATGAGTTTTGATTTTCCTAACCCGGAAAATCAAAAAAAGTCCGGACGGATATCTAAATTATTACAGCCGGATGGCAAACTTCTTCAATCTGGAGTCTATCATATGTTCGGGTATTATATCACGGATGCACTCGGCCATGATGTTAAGCAGGCGCTCACGCACATAGTCTTTACGCACTACAAGTGAGACTTCTCTTACAGGTTCCGGGTTTACTATCTGGCGTATTTTAGACTGCTGGCATCGGCGCAACAGCTCTACATGCAACTCGGGTATAACAGTATATCCACCATTCTCATCCACTATCTTCACAAGTGTCTCTATGCTGCCGGCCTCATATATGGTGGAATAGCCAGACTTAAGTTCGCAGAGTTTCATCACCTGGTCTCTAAGGCAGTTGCCCTCCTGTAATACCCAGAGATGCTCTACAGGCAGATTATGATTCTCGATCTCTTTCTGGCGGTATAACTCTTCGGAAGGAGACACATATGCCACAAATTTCTCGTAATACACAGGTATCTCAAGTAATTCGGGGTTATGCAACGGGGTTGTTAGCAGAGCCATGTCTATCTCTGCACGCTCCAACTGTTTCACTATATCTGCCGTACGGGCTTCAGACACACGGAGGGTTATGTCTGGGTGCTGATGATGCACCACCTTGAACAATCCGGGCAGTATATATGGAGCTATCGTTGGTATCACACTGAGCTTGATCTCTCCTGTGGCCTGTTCGCGCTCATTCAGCACCATCTCTTTTATCTGTGAGGTCTTATAGAGGATTACCTTGGCTCTGGCGATAATCTGTTCTCCTGCCTTTGTGGGAGTGATGGGATGTGAGTTCCTGTCGAATATCTTTATGTCAAGCTCGTCTTCGAGTTTCTGTATCATCGAACTTAGGGTAGACTGTGTAACTTTGCATGCTTCTGCGGCTCTAACAAAATGGCGGTATTTATCTACTGCCACTATATATTCCATCTGTTGTAAGGTCATAATACGAATGTATTTGTTTATATATCGATTTTATCAATGCAAAGATAGAAAAAATCTGTTTGATTAATATAGTAGATTATTATATCTTTGCAAAATAATTTAATGAACTAATAAGAATAATTTATGAAAATTTCAATTCCTACACGTGATGGCATGGTAGATGACCACTTTGGACATTGTGATCATTACACAATCTATAACATTGAGAACAATATCGTGACAGATAAGGTTACATTGCCTTCGCCACAAGGATGTGGCTGTAAATCAAATATAGCATACACACTCAAAGAGATGGGGGTTACGGTTATGCTGGCAGGAAACATGGGTCAGGGAGCCAAGGATAAGCTAAACGGATGTGGAATATCTGTTATAAGGGGGTGTAAGGGCAATACAGATGATATCGTAAAGGCTTATATAGAAGATACTATTTCTGATTCGGGAGTTGGTTGCACAGGGCATGATGGCAATCATCAATGCCATGAGACGAACTAGATTTATACTTTTTGTCAGAGCTCGATTTCTTTGCCACTATATATTGTGATATACTTATCACCGAGTTCTGACGAAAGTATTTGCTTTGCATGATTTCCGGTACAATGCCCTGCATATAGTTTCATATCAGGGTATTTTTCTTTTATTGTGCCTGATATTCCTTCTACATTGTCAAGATTCTCCGCTGTGTCTGAATCAACGAGGTGAAGGCCGCCTATATAGGCTATAACATTTCTGACGCCTGTGTATGCCCTGCATGACTCTATGATGTTGAGCATACCGCTATGAGAGCATGAGGATATGATGACAAGGCCCGACGATGTAGAGATGGCAAGGGCTATCTCATCGTCGGCGGTATACTTGTGGGGGATATTGTCTGACTTACTGACCCGGAGGTATTTGTTGCCACAGGGTACGGCATATGATGATGCTTTGTTGAATACCAGATTTACATTATCGGCAATACGGCAATTACTGTCAATATAATGCATCCTGTCTGTAAACCTATATAATGTCTGCACATCGGGTGTGAGGTCGTGAACTTTGCCGGCATGCCTGTATGATGAATAATGATAGTCTGCTATCTTAGACGATGCTATCACTGTGGCCTTGGTATTATTATCAAAGAAGGCAGACAGGCCGCCTGTGTGGTCTATATGGCCGTGAGAGAGCATCAGATAATCTATATTCTCTATATCTACACCAAGTATTTCTGCATTATTGGCCCATCTGCCGGTAGCTCCCACGTCAAGGAGGTATCTGCTGTTGCCATACTCAATATACATAGACAGGCCATGCTCTGACTTGATGTCGGGATCTGTAGGTGACGGACTGTTCTCGATTAATACTTTTACTTTCATATCTGTACTTGTAAGGATGTGCTAGCTGTTCAATCCCAGGTATTTGACTCTGCGCTCAAAGTCTTCACGGTCTGTCAAGGCTCCATTCTTGATGCGTGCGCGATAGTTGTATATCGTGTTGACCGAATAATGCAGGAACTCGGCTATCTTGGAACTGTCGTCGATGCCAAGGCGGATGAGTGCGAAAATACGGATGTCGGTAGACAGGCGTTCGGAATCTTTGGAGTGTATCTGAAACTCAGGCTTGAGCATGGCATTGAAATCGTTCACAAAGTTGGGAAAGAGATGCAGGAACACTGAATCGAAGTTGGCATAGAGCTCGTCGAGTTCCTTATCCTTGAACTCAGTAGACTTGCTTATGACAAAAAGGTCTTGCAGTTCTTTGTTCTTGAGTTTCTTGTTTACCATCTTTCTGAATTCGTCGAGTTTGTCTACATACTGAGAGCATATGCTGAGGAATCGGCCTATATACTCTTCTTTTACTCTATTCGACTCGTTAAGACGCCGGTTGGATATGGCCAGTTTCTGATTGGTTGCCGACAGTTCATGATTGGATATGTCAAGATTATCATTGGCATTAGACAGTTTATTGTTTAGCATGACCAGCTTATCGTTTATCCGCCTCAGTTCGTTACGGGCGTCAGAAAGCTTGCGTTTCTGTCTGTATACAAAGAACAACGAGCTGAGAAGCATTAATGACATCAGGCTGACGATGGTAATGAAGACGGTGAGCGTCTGGTTCTTACGGTTGATCTGTTTCTGATAGTTGCTGTCGATAATAGACAACAGAGGGGATATCTGCCAGCTTCGCATACGGGTGCCGAACTTGTTATTACACTCCCAGGTGAATCTTATATACTTAAGTGAGCGGTCTATGTCTCCCTCTTTGTTTAGAATATCCGAAAGCTCCCACAGAGAGGCCTGGTCCATAACACCATTCTTAATATCAGACATGGCCGACTCGATGAGCCAATATTTCTTCATCGGCATATTGCCGTTAATATTATACAGTCGCGACCTGTAATAAGCCACGATGGCATAGTTACGGGAGCCCGGTGTTACCTTGGCAAGGCGCTTGTTATTGATGTTCATGGCGTCGGCATACAACTTGTGCGAGAAGTAGTAGCTCTCCTTACACAAGAGATACTCTTCGGTATTATTGTCTAATACGCTGTAAACAGAATCACGGTATATATCAGACATGATGATATACTTGCGCTTTAGGTCTTCTAACCTGGTATAATAGCCCAGTTCCTGATATACATGACTGTAGGCAATGTAATACTCGCTCAGGCCATTAGCACGGGTGAGATCGCGTGTGGATACCTGTCTGAGTATCTGCAGTGCCTCTGTGTACAGACCCGATGATGAGCACTGAAAAGCCATAAGCGATCTGCACTTGCCAACAAGGTCTTTGCGATGCATCTTCTGGGCTATGCTTATACACCTCTGAAGGTACACGATGGCAGAGTCGTTGGTAAATGACTTGTACTCGCTGTACAGTTTGAAAGACTCTTCGTATCTTATTGTTTGATTTTGTGCCTTGGATAGATAGTTACGTAATCTGTTTATATTATCTTCATGATTTTGAATATATTGAGAAGAATGATCTATAAGATTATCCAATTTATCGTACATCTGCTCTAGGTTTATACTACGGGCAAAGATTGGGGCAAATGAAAATTGTAAAATGACGGTTAGGAAAAAGACTTTCATATTATATTTCTCATGTTTTTTATTATGTCTGCAAATATAAAGCATTTTTACAATATTTTCAATAAAACGAAGACTTTATTATGTTATTCATGAATATATTGAATGTAAATATTTACAAAATAGGTTTAATTCGGGCATCTATTTTTCTGTTTGTGTTTGTTTTATCGTATATTCGCAAGAAAAAGGAGGTAACATGAAAAAAGTATTCTATCTTATATTGACTGTTTTATTATCTATAAACGGTTACAGTATTACCTGCAGTGCGCAGAACAAGAAGCAGGCCAAGATTGAGAAATATAATAAGCTGGCTGCACAGGTCAAGGACTCTGTCAGCAACAGGCATTTCACTGTAAATGTAAACATGGCATATCCACAATCTCAGCGTGCCATCAATCTTACCAGTCTTTACTCTGTAAGGGTGGCCGGTGACAGCATTATATCTTATCTGCCTTATTACGGCAGGGCATATAACATTCCTTATGGAGGGGGAAAGGCCCTGAACTTCACAGGCAAGATATATAACTACACTGCTGTACGCAATAAGAAGAATATGACACGGATAATATTCAACGTGAAGACTGATGAGGATACCTACAAGTACTCTTTGGACATATTCGATAATGGTAGCACAACGATTGATGTATCATCTACCCAGAGGCAATACATAAGTTTCGGCGGTGAGATGGTTACTAAATGAGTTCCGTCTGCCATAGGCGTCATCAAGACGACTACGACAGACAACATTAACCTATCAAACTGACTTTCTAATCATATAATCTGATACGGCGGAACTCTAATCACATCACTGTGAAAGATACAATCTTAAAATTACTACTATTCGGCCCTATCATAAGATCGAAGGTGCCGGGATCTAATACATCCTCGAGATTATAGTTATAATACTTGAGCAGATCGGGAGTGATATGGAATGTAACGTCTTTGCTCTCTCCTGCGGAAAGGTGAACACGCTGAAATCCCTTCAACTCTTTTACGGGTCTCGATATTCCCGCTATCTGATCGTGTATATATAACTGTACTATTTCATCTCCGTCACGACTACCTGTATTCTTTACGCTTATAGTTGCATCTATACTGCCATCTGATGCCATCTTATCACTACTGAGGTGGATATCACCATACTCGAATGTAGTGTAACTGAGGCCGTATCCGAAGGGGTATAGCGCATCATTGCGCACATCCAGGTAATTGCTTGCATACTTGTGAAACTCTTTAGTGCCATCCGGAACTGGACGGCCGGTAGGAAGATGATTGTAATACAATGGTTCCTGACCTGTAGACTGAGGCAGGCTGACGGTGAGCTTTCCGCTTGGATTTACATCTCCGAAGAGCACATCACTGATAGCATCGGCTGTCTCACTGCCACCAAACCATACATTCATGATGGCATTGACATGCTCACTCTCCCACTTCAGAACAGTAGCACGGCCTGAGAAATTAAGAAGAACTACAGGTTTGCCGGTAGCTACCAAATCGCGAAGCAATGACATCTGTACATCAGGGAGCTCCAGATTAGAACGGCTTGAACTCTCGCCCGACATATCTGCACACTCGCCCATGGCTGCTATTATCACATCAGACTGATTTGCTATCTGCAAGGCTTCGGCCTTTAGTTTCTGATCATCACCACGAGGGATGGTCTTGCCAAACTCAGCTGCCTTCTGCAGGGCTTCATCGGCCGTAAGATTGCTGCCCTGAGCATAGAGCAGTTCAGCCTTTCCGGCTAGAGCACGCTCAAGACCTTCCTTCAAGGTTGAATACTTGTCGGGGGTATACGATACGCACCATGTACCTGCCATATTAGCCCTTGTATTGGCAAGGGGACCTATCAATGCTATCTTGCCTTTCTTCTGAAGAGGAAGCAGACGGCCTTCATTCTTAAGCAATACAAATGACTCGGTAGCCAGGCTACGGGCAATGGCTCTGTTTTGAGCAGTAAAGATGTCGCGTTTACGGCGGCTGGAGTCGAGATACTTATAAGGGTCTTTGAACAGGCCCAACTTGTATTTAGCTTCAAGTACACGCCTACAAGCTGTATCAATATCTGATAAAGAGACCTTACCTTCTGCCAATGATTTCTCTAATGTGCCAACAAATCCCTGTGTACACATATCCATGTCTGTACCTGCCTTTAAGGCCATGGCCGAACAGTCCTGTAAATTGCCCAGACCATGATTTATCATCTCTCCTATTGAACCATAATCAGTAACAACAAAGCCATTGAAATGCCACTGATTGCGCAGCACATCATTAAGAAGCCATTTGTTGGCCGTAGCAGGTATGCCGTCGACAAGATTGAACGATGACATGACACTGCCTACCCCAGCCTCAACAGCGGCCTTGTATGGCGGGAAATACTGATTGTACATCCTTACACGGCTCATATCCACCGTGTTATATTCTTTTCCTGCCTCTACAGCCCCATAAAGAGCGAAATGCTTGAGACAGGCCATTATATTCTCTTTGCTGCTATAGTCGCCCTGATATCCACGTACCATAGCCTCAGCAATACGTGAACCAAGATAGGGGTCCTCGCCTGAGCCTTCGCATACACGGCCCCAACGAGAGTCTAATGCTATATCCACCATCGGACTGTATGTCCAGTTGATGCCATCGGCACTGGCCTCTTTGGCTGCTGTACGGGCGCTACGCTCTATGGCCGGAATATCCCATGAACAAGATACGCCAAGGGGTATGGGGAAAATAGTTTCATAACCATGTATCACATCCATTCCTACTATCAAAGGTATGTGCATACGACTCTTCTTTACGGCAATGTCCTGCAAGGCGCGTATCTTGTCAACGCCCTTTACATTAAACACTCCTCCCATATTGCCGTTGAGGATATCTCCTGCTACCTTAGTATCAACTTTTCCTCCGGTGGTGATGTCTCCTGCTACCATAAGATTAAGCTGACCTATCTTCTCTTTGAGGGTCATCCTAGACATCAAGTCATTGATGTATTGATCCATTGGCTTCTGCTGTGCCATGCCTGCAGAGGCTGTAAGAACTAATGCGAAAGTCATTAAAAATTTTCTCATATCTACTGTAATTTAAACTTTATCGTAAGTGGAAGGTTATCTGATGCATTACCGACTAAAGCCTCAAAGTAGCCATCTTCTGATGTCCATGCATGTACCCGGTCATCATAAAAGCTCAAGGCACTGTTGTCAATAGTAATATCCACATCACGGCTTTCACCTGCTTTAAGTTCTACCTTCTTAAATCCCTTAAGTTCTTTATAAGGTCTGTCCAAAGAAGACTTCACGTCATGGATATACAGTTGTACAGTTTCGGAACCATCATATTTACCTGTATTCTTAACGTTTACGGTAAACGTTATATTGCCATCACGAGATACTTTATCTGACGACTCACGTAAATTAGACAATTTGAAGGTGGTATAACTTAGTCCGTGTCCAAAAGCGAATAACGGATGTGTCTTTTCTTTATCTACCCATCTGTAACCTACATACAGACCTTCTTTATACTCCTCGTCTATTATCTTATGGTCGGGGCGCCATACTCCGGGGTATGCATTCAACTTATGTGCACCTACATCTTGCAAAGAAGCGGGCCACGTGAAAGGAAGTTTACCCGATGGGTTGACGTCTCCTGTGAGTACATCTGCCAAAGATTCTCCTGCCTCTGAGCCGATGAACCATCCCTGAACAATAGCAGGCACCTTGTTATGCCAAGGCATGGCAACGGCATTGCCTGAGATGTTGACGTATATGAAATTCTTATTTGCCCTAGATAATGCCTCAATGACACGATCCTGATTGTAAGGCAAATCATATGACTTACGGTCGTGACCTTCACAGTCTTGATAATCACTTTTGTTCAAACCGCCAAAGAATATAACATAATCTGCCTTTTTAGCTTTCTCCACAGCATCATGTATAAGTTGGTCGGCTGTACGTTTGTCTGCGAGATCCTGACCTGTAGTAACTCCATTATAAGAGCCTGTAGTATCGCCCACATATCCACGTTCGTAATCTACCCGGACATTACTGCCCAAGCGTGATTTCAGACCATCGAGAGGAGATATCTCACGTTGAACTTTCAACGAAGATGAACCTCCACCGACAGTCATCATCTTTATAGCATTCTCACCTACTATAAGAACATGCTTAGTCCTATTGAATTTTATTGGTAATACATTATTCTTATTTTGCAGAAGCACGATGCCCTCGTCTGCCACCTTACGGGCTGCAGAGTAATGAGACTCTGAACATAAGAAACCCATAGGTTTGTTATTGTTCATAGTGGTTCTGAAAAACAAGCGCAGCACGCGGCGCACTTTATCGTCAAGTTCTTTGGTTGTATATTTACCCTTCTGTATTGCTTCAAGGTAAGGACTTGCCATATAATAAGAATCGTAAGCATTGGTCTTACCCTGTGACAGTCCATTGGTCCATGTACCAAACTCCATATCAAGTCCATTCTTAACAGCCTGGTCTGTGTCATGACATCCACCCCAATCACTAAGAACGACTCCATCAAATTTCCAATCACCTTTTAATATCTTCATCAGCAGCTCTTCGTTATGACAGTTATGCTGATTCTTATACATATTATAAGCTCCCATCACACCCCATACTTTACCATCAACTACAGCAGCATGGAAAGCGGGAAGATAAATCTCATGTAGTGCTCTGTCGCTTACAACAATGTTAACCTGATGACGGAATTCCTCATCATTGTTCATCGCATAGTGCTTGACACAGGCAGCCACTCCACAAGACTGAAGTCCCTGAATATAAGGTACTACCATCTTACCGCTAAGGTAAGGATCTTCGCCCAGATATTCAAAGTTTCTTCCATTCAGAGGTGTACGGTAAATATTTACGCCCGGACCCAATATCATATTCTTACCACGATACAGAGCTTCCTCACCAAGACTCCTGCCGTAAAGGTTTGACATCTGTGGGTTCCATGTTGCAGCAAGACATGTAAGTGCCGGAAATGCAACACACGAATCATTAGTCTGTCCGGCTTGTTCCCATTCATCCCAAAGTACATCGGGGCGAACTCCATGTGGGCCATCATCGGTCCAGAAATCAGGGAATCCCAGTCTCTTAACACCCGGTGATGAGAATTTACTTTGCGCATGAATTACTGCGATCTTCTCATTTAGTGTCATTCTACTCAAAGCATCCTCTACCCGTTGCTCTATTGGTTTAGATTTATCCTGATATACCGGTGTCTGAGCATTAGCCGTAAGCGTAACAGACATAAAGAATAAGGACGTAATTATTATATTCTTCATATATTATCTTTAATAAACAGATTATTATTTTTGTGGGGCTTTTAGTCCGATAGACTTAATATACCCAATCTGTGGAATACAATTTTCACATTTGATTTTCTCCAGATATTGGTTTAGCACATCTTTTGCCTTATCCTGATTAGGACGGGCATCACGAATATCTTTGTATATTACTCGTTGAGCCTCAGCAAACTTTACGACAACGCTATCCCACTCTGTGGGGAGCTGCACAGCATTTATGCAAGAATTCTCAGGTTTCTTATAAGGCCAGAAAGTATAGCCTATATTGTTTTCACGAAGCATCTTGCAGAAACTAGCCTGCCACTCATCTGTGTTATGACCTGTTTCGCCCATATACATTGGTAATCCTGTCTTATCACGGAAAGAAACTATATTCTGAATGGCTTTGGTGTCTGTACCACCACCATATCTGTGACATGTATACATTATCTTATCATCAAATTTCCAATCAGAGAAGACATCAAAATTGCCATTCCACTGAGCGCCGCCAAGAAGTACAATATGATTATTATCTACTTCTCTTATAGATTTTACGGCACGCTTATACAATGGTTCCAATTTAGTATTGATATCCTTCATGTTATCAAAATAAGGAGCGATAGGTTCGTTCAGAAGTTCATAGCCCAATATCACAGGCTCGTCTTTATATCTGTCTGCTATCTTGTGCCAGATTTCACAGAACAACGACTGGCTCTTTTCGCTTTCGAAAAGCCAAGGATAGCCATAACTATCGTCAATATTATCACCTGTCTGTCCTCCGGGAGCATCGTGCATATCAAGTATCATATACAAATGATTATCACGACACCAATTTACAAGAGAGTCTACACGTGCAAATCCATCCTGATTGGCGTTTAAGCCCATGTAGTCTTCGTCTGTAAACAACTTATAGTTAAATGGCACACGTATTGTGTTGGCTCCTATAGATGCCAGATAGTCAATATCATGACGTGTAACATAATTGTCCTTGAACTTACGCCAGAACTCATCAGCTGCATCAGGACCTACCATCTGACAAATAGCATTATTTATCATCCAATAGCTATTAGTCTTTTTAAAACCAAACATATAACCCTCAGGATTCAACCAGTTACCCAGATTTGTACCTACGATAAACAGTTTTTTCCCATTTGGCTGTACCAGATTCTTACCATCAATTGTAACAAATTTGCCTTTAGCCATAGCACTTACAGAACCAAATAATGTAAATGCCAGACTTATGCAAAGTGCAAACTTATAGATTCTTTTCATAATATACTTTTTACCTCTTATTTTTTATTGTTGCTGGAAGACACGCACATAATCTACCTCCATCGTGAGAGGTAAGGCACTATAGTCAACTCCTTGTGCGCCACCCCAGTTACCACCATAAGCCAGATTAAGTATTACGTAGAATGGATTATTAAAAGGCCATGAACTAACGCCTGTACCATCATTTTTATACGTAAGTATTGTATCTCCATCAACATAGAAAGTGATTTCACTACTTGTCCATTTCATGGCATAGACATGAAAATCTGATTCAGCAGTATCCACCTTTTTATTCCCGCTCTCTATTGAAGTACCTCCATTATTATATTTATTACAATGAATAGTAGAATAAATCACATTGGGATTATATCCCACTTCTTCCATAATATCAAGTTCTCCACATCCAGGCCATGGATTGGTAGTAAAATTATTATTTGCAGGCATCATCCAGAATGCAGGCCATGTGCCCTTACCTTTAGGAAGTTTAATGCTTGCCTCAAAATATCCATATTTCCAACCTGTTCCTACATTGGCATAAACACGCCCTGAATAGATTTTACCATTGTAATTAAAACAATGTATTTGTAATTTCCCATCTTGAATCTCGGTGACTCTGTGACCATCAATATCACCATTTACATAGTTCTCAAGTTCATTATTCACCCAACCTGAACTTTGCACCTCATGTGTCCAGTCACTACCTAGAACAGTACCGGTATTGAATTCATCATGCCATACCAGTTTATAACCATCAGGACCTTTAGGATCAAGATTAGCGGCACCTTCTTTTTGAATAACTTTAATTGTTTTACGTGCAGTTCCCGCCATAAATGTTATAGTTCCTCTACGTATTTGCGTAACAGGATTTACATCTGCTGATACATTAATAGTACTCTGTCCTGAACCAGCACTTATCTTATCCGCTTTAATCCATGAGTCTGAAATAATAGTTCCCCACTCATGACTTGCATTTACAGTTAATGATGCAGAACCACCTGCACCATCAATGGAGATCGAATCAGGAGTACAGCTTATCTCATCGGCATTGGTAATCTCACCACCACCATTACCGCCACTACAAGCGGTTAATGCAGATGTTAATAATATGCCTGTAACAAAAAACAGTTTCTTTATTATCATATATCATGTATTTTAAAAGAGGCCACTCCTATTCAGGGAGTGGTCTCCTTTGTTTATTATTATTTAGGTGATTTCTTGATTAAAGTAATATCTGTAATCGTAAATTCATCACCAGCTTTACAACCGCCAAAGTCAAATATTAATTTTATATTTTTAACATCCGTTGCACCCGATAGTTTTGTATCAGTAAATTTAAGAACCTTTTTCTCACCAGCCTTCAGACTAATATCATTCTTATAGAAAAGTAGGTTATTATCATCCTTACCTCCTGACTCACATAGTTTTATTGTTGCACGTGGCACACTAGTAGGGCAAGAAAGCACACAAGAGAAGTCTACAAGATCTGTAGCAGCAACAGGTAAACTCTTAGGAGTAAACGTATTCTGGGCCTGCCATTCTAGAGATGTAGCATCATTCGCTTTGATTGTGTATACCTTACCACCATAAGCCTTTGTACTAACTTTGAAATCAGGATTTCCTATCTGGCCCCAATTTGCATTGCTCCACCAGAAAGTCATATCATATGACTGATTTGCATCTATATCTTTCCAAAGGTTGTTAGGATCATCATAATTTAAAGGAGCAACAGTACCGTCATCATTAGCATTATCTTTCAAGACAATATCACTAATTGTTACATTTGTATTATCTGGGTTGCCACCAAAATCAAATACTAGCTTTACGTTATTAATATCCGCGCCCTTTACACCAGAACCATATACGACATATTGTTTATTAGCTTTAAGAGATACAGATTTTTCATAATCTACTATAGCTGTCTTATCATCAGCACTGCAAACTTTAACTGTAGCGGCTGGAACATCATTTGAGGTAGTTATCTTAGCTGAGAAATCATAAGTTTTACTAGCAGAAGTAGCCATATCTGTATTAAACATGATTTGATTCTGCCATTGAGCAGCAGTTGCTTTAGAATAAGACAACTTAAACTTAGTACCATCCACTGTCATAGTAGGGTCAGGGAGCTGACTCCAACCCGGAGCATAATAGAATGTATTAGTATATTTACAACTCTTGAACATATTGAAGTCACTAGTTGCATCAAATCCTTGGAAACCTACATTATCTTTGTCTGAACCGAAAGGAGCACTAGTTAGGATTATATGCCATGCTGTTGTTCCATTATCATAAACAAGAGTAAGCATGTTCTTACTTATATTCTCTACACGGAATACAGGTTTAGCATATTGCGCGTCATCAGCAATAAATGGGAATAGCGTATTGTCATTTAATGTAAGAAGCACATCATCACCTTTCACACTTAGAGCCCATGCAGATGTCTGTGGCTGTACAGATTGCTCTTTATCAGCTGTTATACCTCCACGAAGCACCTTTCCATCCTGACCTGGGCTGTATGTGTATACACCACTATTATAAAACATAATAGAATCATCATACAGACAAAGATCAGATAATTCATCAGCCTTAGCTGTCCATGTACCAGTTCCATCTGTACCTGTATTTCCATATCCTAGATGAGCAGCCTCAGCATCCGCTATATGCCACATATTACCTCCATCAGAAGCTAGGAATGCTTTAATTCCATCAAGATCTTTTATTGAGTTATTAACATGTACAGTTTTTGTTATCACACCCTGACTGAAGCCATTTCTATTACCAACTCGCATACTAACAGTCTTATCTCCATAAAGAGCATAGATTCTCGATATATTAGAAAGTGTAGAATAGAAGTTAGTCTCTTTGGGATTATCTGTATCTGCTGTACGCATAGCTGGTAAATACCACAAAGGATACTGCCCTTTTACTTCGGGTGTCGTTGCCGATACCGTGTTTGTCGTTTGATCAACGTTGACGGTAAAGTCTACTCCGTCAACAGTAGGTATACCTTTCTGGTCGGCTCCGCTGAATTCCTCAGGTGAACATCCCACGATGGAAAATCCTACAAACAGAAGTGCTGCTATATATTTAAAATTCTTTTTCATATTATTATATTCTTAATGATAACAATTAATAATCATTCTGTACAAGGTTATGATCTGAATCCAACTCTCCTTGTGAAATTGGAATGTACTTTTTCTTTTCTGTCCATGTATTTGTACGATAGCCATAGCTGTCAGGTACAAGTACTGAAGCTGCTTTTCCTGTACGAACAAGATCCCAATAGCGTTTGCCTTCACCAACAAATTCCAGACGACGTTCATTAATAATATCATCTAATGTAATACTAGTCATTGCTGGCAGACCAGCACGTGTATGTACCTGGTTAAAATATCCAAGAGCCGTTGTTGGATCTTTATCAAGTATTAGTTCAGCTGCATTAAGTAATGTCTCAGAGAAACGATATACACGCAAGTTGTTATTGTAATTGAGGTTGGCATCAAAACCTGCATCTTTATTATTAGCATTCTGTGCTATATACTTTGCTAACCATATATGTGTATCTTGATAGCGATTTGTGTAAGTTGTTCCACGTACATCCCAGCATGTAGCTGCACGACGCTTATCTGCAGGGTTAAACATATTGTATGTTTCAAGACGTACAGGTAGGAATCCCCATCCATCTCCATCAAATCCGTAATCCTTTAAATAATGGAAACCATTAGGTGATATAAGAGTTGGCAATACTGTACCACCTACAGCCATAGGGCTACTCCATCCACGCTCATTATTATTGTCATCATAGTTTATTTCCCATATAGACTCTTTACACCATTCTCCACTTTCTTTCCATATGTCAGCATAGTTGTCCATCAAGCCATAGTGCTGGTCTCCTATAATTTTTTGCATAAAAGTTAATGCCTGAGGATAACGTGACGTATCCTTCTGATACATGACCATTTCTGCGTACATCATATAGGCCATTGCCTGAGATACTCTGCCATATTGGTTTGAAGGCCATTCCATAGGTAATACATTTGAATTTATAACAGCTTCTAACTCTGTTATAAGTTGTTTGTATACATCATCTGCCTTTAACTGTGGTGCAGTATAAGGGCTTGATAGATTCTCAAGGTAGAAAGGTATGTTGCCAAAGTAATGCCATAGATTATTATAATAGTATACACGTAAAGTACGTGCTTGCATCTCATAACTCTTCTTGTTCTCATCAGTGAGATTTTTGCCCCAACCTAGATATTTCAAGAGGTCATTACAACGCTTTACTCCTGAATAATCAACTGTCCAAAGAGAACTAAGTGTATTATTAGCATCACCTTCATAGTTGAATAACTTATGCCATTGTATGTTATCAGCTTTATTAGCTCCACCAACCCAGAAGTTATCGCCCATTATCTCAGCATCAATGTTCAGCGCATTATACTGACCTAGTGACCAATCAGGCCAATGTATAGGATCATAGGCCGCAATAAGAGCTTCCTGTATATGTGCATCTGTTGTATAATATTCTTCCAGAGGTTCACCCGTAGGGTTCGTGACATCTAGAAAACTGTCTTTGCATGCCGTTGTAAACATGATAGAAGCAGCAAACAGACTTATTGTAATATATTTATTCGTTTTCATATTTTATTTAGGTTTAATAATTAGAATGAAAGATTAAAACCAATAGTCCATGTACGGGCCTGAGGATATACACCACGATCAATGCCGAGAGATGTTCCTCCAGAAGAAATTTCAGGATCATAGCCCCAATATTTTGTCCATGTTACAAGGTTTTCAGCCATTACAAAGAAACGTAGACGTTCTATCATCATTTTATTTGTTATGTTACGTGGCAATGTATATCCAAGAGAGATATTCTTTATACGAAGGAATGATCCATCGTGTACATAAAGATCAGATACTTGCCAGTTCTTATCATCACCAAGTTTTAAGATAGGGTATTTATTACTTGTACCTTCACCCGTCCAACGGCTTAGCATCCATGTAGGATAATTTCCAGAATATACATCAGTACGGTATGTAGCATCAAACACATCACATCCTGATACGCCCTGTAAGAACAAGTTAAAGTCGAATCCTTTCCAGTCTGCATTAAAGTTGAGACCAAAGTTCCATGCTGGTGTACCATTACCAATATTTGTACGGTCATCACTAGTTATAGATCCATCATGATTAACATCAACAAAACGAACATCACCTGGTTTTGCATCTGGCATTATAAGTTTTCCGTCAGCATTCTTATATGCATTAACTTCTGCCCAATTCTGGAATACTCCATCAGTCTTGTAACCAAAGAAGTAAGGGAAAGGCTGACCATTCATAGCACGTGTTCCACCACCTGCAATACCGGTGATACCATCAAGATCCATATATCCTGTGTCATTACCTAAGTTTGTTAGTTCATTGTGGGTATAAGTTGCATTAGCTTTAACTGCAAACTTAGCATCTGCAACATTCCATTTGTAACCAAGTTCAAACTCAACACCTTTATTTTGCATACTACCAACATTACCAATTGGTTTTGTTTCTCCAACGTAACTTGGAATTGGTTGTGTTATTAGCATTCCATTTGTTTTCTTTATATAATAATCTGCTGTAAATGTCAAAGCATTATTAAAGAAGCCAAAATCAACTCCAAAGTCTGTCTGTTCACTTTCCTCCCATTTCAAATCAGGATTAGCAAGTCCACTTGCCTTAGAACCTATGAACTTTGTAGCTTGTTGACCAAACAATACATTGTCACCCATAGCGCTATTTACTGTATATTTGAAATCTCCAATATTATCATTACCATTCTTACCCCAACTTGCGCGAACTTTAAGATTAGACAACCAATCTTGAGTAGGCTTCATAAAGCTCTCATTCATAATATTCCAACCAACAGATGCCGATGGGAATGTACCATATTTATGATTGGCACCGAAACGGCTGGAACCATCACGACGTACAGTTGCTTGAAACATATAACGCTCAGCATAATTATAACTTACACGTCCAAATAATGAAGACATTGTATGATTTACATAAGGACCACCATAAATATCCTTCTGAACTATTGCACTTGTAATATTACCATTAGCATCCGTTGTATAAGCAATATTACCGTTAGCATAATTAATTGAAGGTTTGTCTGGATTTATAAGATTCCATCTATTTCCTCCTAAATCATCACCTTGACTCTTAAAAGCCGACTGCCCAAGAACAACTCCAAAAGAATGCTTACCTATAGTTTTATCATAAGTAATCGTATTTTCTATCTGCCAGACTGTTGTATTTCCCTTATATTCACTGGCACTGGTATGTTCCTGTTTATTGTTACCATTCAGATAATATAAAGATGTTACTGCACTCTGATTGCCATAGAATGACATATCCGCACTATAAGTAAAATGATATTTCAAATTATCCCAAAGCTGTACATCGAACTTGAATTTAGGTACAAACTTATGTGACCAATTCTGTTGTGGGGGTATAGAGAGCATAGCTAGAGGATTGCTCATTTCTTGATATGTACCAACATAGTTAGGTATGGTATAAGGATTTCCATTAGCATCTGAAAGTAAGGTATAATTACTATAGTTAGCTCTCATCGCATCTGCAGCAGAACCTGTAAGGGTTACAGGAAGTAATGGAGATAAATAAAGAGCACTTCCTAGTACAGATCCAAACTCAGAGTTTGTTGATATTCCAGTATTCTTTATACGAGAATATGCTAAATCTACTGTCACATCTACTTTGTTCAACCAATTACGGTCTTTTGATACATCAAGAACATTATATATATTATTTGAACGCAAAGATAATCTTTCATAATTAGACTGACCATAATTACCTCCTACGATACCATCCTGAGTATAATATCCCATAGAAAGAAAATAGTTCAATTTTTCTGATGCACCACTAATAGTTACATCATGATTCATGACAGGTGCATTTTTATCAAATACTAAATCTTGCCAATCGGTACCAAATCCAGTGATTTTATTACCATTAGCATCTATAAGATTATAT
Source organism: Prevotella sp. (assembly GCA_041907685.1). Taxonomy (GTDB): domain Bacteria; phylum Bacteroidota; class Bacteroidia; order Bacteroidales; family Bacteroidaceae; genus Prevotella. Next base: position 226,752 of record JAYRGU010000002.1, read on the forward strand.
GGATCTGCATAAAGAGGGGCTTGACCGCCATTGACATATTTCTCATTTTGCAATATTGCATAATCAGTAGCACTTGTAACATCTCTTTTACGAGATGCATTTTGCCAACCATAAGAGAAATTATAATTTATACTTGTCTTACCTATTTTTCCTTTTTTTGTTGTAACCAAAACAACACCATTAGCAGCACGAGCTCCATAAATTGCACCTGAAGCGGCATCCTTCAATACTTCAATGCTCTCAATGTCACTAGGATTAAGATAATCAAGACCTCCTTCTATTGGCATACCATCTACGATGTATAGAGGGTCACTATCATTTATAGTACCTGTACCACGTATACGTACCCTTGGGGAGGCACCAGGCTGACCGGAAGAAGATGTTACATTTACGCCGGCTGCAAGACCTTTTAGTGCATTGTCAACACGGACAGGAGTTTTACCTTCCAAATCTTCAGCACTTACTTTTGCTATTGAAGCCGTAACTACACTTTTTTTCTGAACTCCATAACCTATTACTACGACTTCGTTCAATGCTTCATGGTTTTCTTTTAGCACAATGTGCATATTATTAGTCGCTTTAAGATTTTGCGACACATAACCTATATAGGAAACCACCAGAGTGCTACCTGGAGTTACTGATAGTGTGAACTTTCCATCCAAATCAGTAACAGAACCTTGTGAAGTTCCTTTTTGAACAACAGAAGCACCAATAACAGGCTCGTTCTGAGCATCAACAACTACACCGCTACAAGTTATTTTCTGTGCGTAAGTAATCGTTGAAATCAGAGTAACCATAAACAAAATTAAGAATCTAATTTGTTTCATACTTAAATTTTTTAGATTAACATAATAATTTTCTCTTTTAAACATTTTAAATCACATCATATTAATTTCGTTCATAATAGAACGATTTTTAAAATATGATCAACTGGGTTAATGTTCATGGCTGCAAAGATAAAGTAAATTAATAATAGTTCTACTTTCATAAAAAATGAAAGTGGATTTCATTATGCACCTTATATTCATAAGTATCTTATTATCAATGTATTAATATAATAATACCTTAAAACAATAAGTGGATGTTATATAAACTAATTATTGAAAATAATAAGTATAATAGCCATAAATTAACAATAGGAATCATCATATAATTATATAATGTATTTAATCCGGGCTACCCATCTCCATTCCTATTTCTTTTACTTTCTTCTCAAAATCATCACGGCCACATATTGCGTTTTTCTTTATTCTGGCACGATAGTTATATATCGAATTAGGAGAATATCTTAAGAACTCTGCAATACGTGAGCTCTCGTCTATACCTAATCTGATAAGTGCAAAAATACGCAAGTCGGTAGTAAGTTTACTCCTGTCAGAAAGCTTTATTCTATATTCCTCTTTCAGAAGAGAGTTAAAATCATCAACAAAATTAGGGAACAAATGCAAGAATACTGAGTCAAAATTGTCAAACAACTCCTTTAGTTCACTGTCCTTAAGAGTTTGTGAACTCGTCATAGACAAAATCTCCTTAAACTGATTGCATTTGGCCATACGCCTTACTTTGATACGATAGTTGTCCAACTTATCAATATACTCTGAACAAATACTAAGGAACTTACCAATGTACTCATCCTTAACAATATTCGACTCATTAAGTCTTCTATTTACTAAGGATAGCTCTGCATTCGATTCATTTAGTTTCCCGTTTAGAGATTCCAATTCCCTATTCGTATCACTCAAGTTATTACGAGCTACTTTTAGTTGCATCTCTTTACGGAATACACTTACCAGCAAAACTAGCATCACAAAAGATAAGATACTTACAATCACTATCATACTAGACAACGAATGATTAGCTGTCTTAAGTTTCTCCTTATACTTGTTACTTATCATTGTAAGAATAGGAGAAACAAGCCATCCCCGCATATGAGTACTGAATGTGGAGATACACGACCATGAATACTCTATATATCTATAGGAGCGCTCCACATCTCCATCTCTATTTACAAGATCTGCCAGACTCCATAGTGATGACTGATCCATAACAGAACACTTTATATCATACAAAGCAGACACACAAAGCCAATATTTCTGCATCTTCTGATTTTTCATATTCTTATATATCTCAGAACGATAAAAGGCAACTATGGCATAATCGTGTGTTCCCGGTTTTACTTTTTTCATCCATCTGTCATTGAACATCAATGACTCCTTGTACTTACCTACATTACAGAATTGTACTGACTTTTGATATAAATACGTAGTGGTATTGGTATCAAGAATTTTATATAATTGTGAAAGATATTTGTCGGATGCCTTAAAATAAAGTTGTTTCATCTTATCGTCTTTTGAATAAAAAGCCATATCACCATACAGATGACATAGACCATAATAATAGTCTACAAGGTCGTTTCCTTTTATTTTATTTTTATCAATAAGACTATAATAATATTGCGCCTCAGCATAAAAACCTGCTACTGCAAACTGATGAGCTATCAATATATAGGCTTTAACCTTAAGATCTTCACGATGAAGATTATCTGAGATCTGAATACATCTGTTTAGATATGATATGGCTGAATCATTCATCAAAGCATGATATTCATCATAGAGTTTTATACCTATATTATATCTTTCTATTTGGTTATCTGAGTATCTGTACTTATTCTTAAGTTGATCTATTCTATGTTGCTTATTACACATGTATTCATTTGAATTGGCTATCGCTTTATCCAGACATCTATACATCGAATCCAGGTTTTGGGCATTACAGCCAAAAGCCAGGCATAGAGAAAATAAAAGAAGGAAAGTCCTTTTCATAATAAATTTTGAATAGTTACATTGCAAAGATAATATCTTTTTTTAATATCGAGGAATACACTTCTCTATTTTTTACATAAATGTACGTAGTCTGACTTATATTTAATATTCAATAATCCACATTTTTTATTTATTGTAATTATTGTATCTGATTACATATCAACACATTAAGATTTACGATTCACAATATTGGTCCACATTATGACCTTTGTCTTAAATTTGGTTTCACATTTAATATATAATTTTGCACTAGATTCAGAATGAAAATCTAATAATGTGATATCTAATTGTATTAATAACTTTTATAAAATTGAAGACTATGAATAAAAAGACAAGAGAATTGCTAATCATCACAATGATAGGACTCATACCATTAGTATCGTGTGGAAGCAGCAATTCTGTAAGCGATGATCCATCCGGAACTAATGGCGGAACAACAGGTGGCACTGTCACAGGTAAAGCAACTGTATATATGACATCTGCTACCGGCATGTATTCATTAACTAAAATAAATGCTGATATAGTATCAGGTGACAATAATAAAAGTGCTGATATAGAGGTCAATCCTTCACAGACTTATCAGACTATGGATGGCTTTGGAGCAGCCATCACTTACAGTACAGCATACAATCTTCTGAAGATGTCGCAGACCGACAGAACTAATTTTCTACGCAAGACATTCTCTGATACAGACGGATACGGATTCAGCTATGTGAGAATATCTATAGGATGTTCCGATTTTTCAAGCAAGGAATACACTTGTTGTGATAATCCGGGAATTGAAAACTTCGGACTCCAATCAGACGATATAAATTATGTTATTCCTGTAATGAAAGAGATTCTTGCTATCAACCCACATCTAAAGGTTATAGGATCACCATGGACATGCCCACAATGGATGAAAGTGGAAGACATTAATAATAAGACTCCTCATAATAGTTGGACTGATGGCCATCTTAACCCTGATTATTATCAGACATATTCAGACTACTTTGTAAAATGGATCAATGCATATCAAAATGCCGGCGTACCTATATATGCCATTACTCCACAAAACGAGCCACTCAACAAAGGCAATTGTGCATCGCTATATATGCCTTGGTCTGAAGAGGCTGATTTTCTGAAGGTATTAACTCCAACATTCAAAAAGAACGGGTTGACAACCAAGATTTATGCATACGATCATAATTATGATGCCTATTCATATCCACTCAATGTATATAAGACAATGGATGGCTACGAAGGTTCAGAATATGTAGTAGGTGCCGCATTTCATAACTATCTTGGCGATGAGAGTTCACTGGATGCTATGCACAACAGCCGCCCTGACAAAGGATTGATATTTTCAGAGGCATCTATAGGAACATGGAATGATGGCAGAAACTTAAGGACTCGTCTGCTAGACGACATGCAGCATATAGCCTTAGGTACCGTAAATAAATATTGTACAGCTGTGATAGTATGGAACCTTATGCTTGATAGCAATATGGGGCCAAATCTTGATGGAGGCTGTCAGACCTGCTATGGTGCTGTTGATATAAATAAGAATGACTACAAAACGATAAGTCTTAATTCACACTACTATGTAATAGCTCATCTCGCTTCAGTGATAAAACCCGGAGCTGTACGTATAGGCACTTCTGAGAAGAGTATGGCTATAAATGGTATTATCTATTCGGCATTTAAAAATACAGACGGCTCATACGCCATGGTATTGTGCAACACCTCTGATATGCAACAAAATATATCAATCGGTAATGGCGAGAATACGATAAAAGTTATTATACCTGCTCAAAGTGTTGTGTCGACAAAATGGCAATAAAAAAATATGATGTTGGCTTGTGCAATGTTAAATATACCAGTATAGACGACCTCCCTATACTAAGGAATGCCATTAAGAAGCTTCGTATCAAATATTCTGATACACCAATTTATTTAGATTTTTCTATCCAAATCTCTAGGATGTGTTAAAGCATAGCTACGAGGCATTTGGAAATAGACATTCTTAGCCATGGCGATAGCAAATACTTCATATTTGCTAATCAGATTTCTAAAAAAACAAGTTCTACCTTATGAAGAGCCTGCTAATTATTCGTGTACCATTATATTATTAAAATTGTGTGAATCGGAATTATTTCAATAAAATAATTCCGATTTTAGAAATTTAATATTATATTTGCAGCATATTCGATATAAATAAAGAGAATAGTTACACCTTCAATGTTGCAATACTAGTTAAACTATTATGCCGAAATTATATTTGTTTTTATTGCTATTTAACCTTTTTGGCGTTCACTGTTTCGCGGATGTGGAAATTCTCGACACGTTGGATATGTATCTGCGTAAGAGCGCTACGTACGACAGACAGAAGGTGGATAGGATAAGGATGCTGCATAAAAAGGTTGCTCAAGCGCATAATGACATGGCTCTCTATAATGTTTATAATAACATGTATGAATCGTATAGTTCTTTTAAATATGATTCCGCTTCTATCTATGCTCAAAAGACTTTAGTTCAAGCTGAACGACTTAAAAATCCTAGTCTTATAACAAATGCTAAATGTAATTTGGTATTCTGTCTACTCTCAGCAGGATTATATAAGGAGGCTTTTGATGGGATCGATGCTATCGATATTTCTCACGCTAATGAGAAGGCGAGAATGCGCTATTTCTTCACGAAATGGCGTCTACTTGCTGATATTTCAGATTATAATCATGCAAAACCATACCAAAACAACTATGTAAAAAAGGCTCATGAATTGGTTGACTCTATGAAGGTTCATCTTAAGAGGACCTCGTGGGAGTGGTACTATATAAATGGACTGCAGCAAATGAAGGAATACAAATATGATGAATCTGAGTATTCATTTAAAAAACTGCTCAAGGATAAGAATCTGAGTAATCATGTAAAGGCCATTGCCACATCTAGCCTTGGTTGGATTTATAAGCTCAATGGTGATAATCAAAATGCCCTTCATTATTTGGCAGAAGCTGCTATCTGTGATATTCAATCGTCTACGAAAGAAACGACAGCATTGCGTGAAGTTGGAGCTATACTATATAAAAATGGTGATTATAACCATGCTATATTTTATTTGCAGAAAGCTCTTGATGACGCGAATATGTATGATGCCCGTCAGCGAAAAATAGAGATTGGCAATATTCTACCTATCATTCAGCAAGATCGCTATAATGCTATCAGCAGGCAGAGAAATACCATGCTAGCTGTTATAATTGCTGTATCGTTACTCGTATTTGTGCTTATTTGTTCGTTTTACTTCATTCGTAAACAGATGCATAAGTTGCAAGAGGCACGTAATACGATAGAAGACCGTAATAGGAAACTAGAGGAAGGGGTCGTAGAGCTGCAAGAAGCCAATAAGATAAAGACAGAATATATAGGCAAATCATTTACTATTAATGCAGATTATATAAATAAAGTTGAAAAGCTATACCATACTATCGACCATAAAATTTCAACACATCAGTACGAAGAATTACGAAGGAGCTTGAAAGAGTCGACTCTTATTGCTGATCGTAAAGTTATGTTTGCAGATTTTGACGAGACATTTCTAAAGCTTTTCCCCGACTTTATAGAAAACTTCAATAAACTCTTTGACAAAAAAGACCGTAAATTACCTGAGAATGCCCAAAATTTAACAACAGAGATGCGCATCTTCGCACTTACAAGACTTGGCATCAATGATGCAGAACGTATAGCTCAGTTCCTTAATTATTCAGTAAATACCATCAATACTTACAAGACCCGCGTGAAAAACAAGTCGATAGTAAGTAATGATGAGTTTGAACAGCGGATTATGAAGATATAAACGTAATATTTTCTTTATACAAATTTTAAGTTCATATTTTATAACTTATTTATTATAAGATAGTTATAAAATGTAGTTTCCTTTTTGGGTTATATTTTTATATGCTATTTTTTTTTCACGGATTATCTGTAATAACTTTGCAGCATTAATTTTTTATTATAAACCTAATGAATAAATCTATGAGAAAAAATGGAATTTCAAATGTCCTGAAGTCTTCATTACTAGTGCTCAGCATATTATTAATATGTTCGTGCGCAAGCACTGAAGACGGGAATTATGTGGCCCCTATCACACAGTATGAGAAGATAGGAGGAAACTGGATTCTCAATTCGATAACACAGACCGATGAGACCACAACTAGTACAATGGACCTTACCAACGTGTTCAATTTCAACTCATTTGGCATCAGTCTTAACCTTGACAGTGAGAACAATCCTACGACCTTTACTATTACAGGTAACGCTCCAGCCCTATTACCAACATCCGGTACATGGAAACTGGCTAATGCTTTTGTAAACAGTAACGGTTCATCTGCAAAGATTCTACTCAATAACAATGTAGACCTAACAATAACTGCTGTACCGGGAACAAATGCTATTCTTGAGTACAAACTGACCAGAAAGAACAATGGCGTATCATTTGTATCCTATACATATAACCTAACTGCACAAAAATAAACAGGAGATAATATTATGAAAAAAACTTTCGTTACTTTAATTATTTTACTAGTTATGATATTGCAATCCATGATTGCCTTTGCAACCGTAGACCATGGTGGTCCACAACGAATGTGGACTGTTCCTACTGTATTTTCGGTTGACGAACCTGTAACCTTCTATTTTGATATGACCGATGCCGGATTCAAAGAAGGTATTGATCTGTATCTTTGGTGTTGGAATCCAAGTGAACCTGATGCAGGTAACTGGGAGAACTCATCAGATTTCGCAAAACTGAAGTATGAAGGTGACAATGTTTATTCAATGACAATTACTCCTACTAAGTATTTCTCGCAAGGTGCATCTACAATGAGTGAAACAGATGTTTATAATACTTGCCAAACTGATGATTGGGCAGGCTTCTGGTGTCGATTAAAAACAAAAGACGGAGCAGAGGAAAGTGATGTATTCCAGGCTCCAGACAGTCGTTCTACATGGAAAGAATTTGCAAAAAGTAATAATGCGTGCAAATTTTATGCTACTTCATTTACAGGAAACACACTAACGTTGACCGAGAGTTTCACACTCAATAAGGCCCTTACTGTAGTGTTTAATCCCGATTTGTTTACTGTAGGAGGAAAAACCATGACAGAGTTTGCTAAACAGGCTGGTTTCGGTGGTTTTAAGCTCCACTCAGGACTGAACGACTGGACATTTCAACAAGGTGTGAAAGTATGGGTAGACGGTTGTATGAAGAAGACGAACATACATAAATTAACAAACGGCTATTACGAAATAAGCATGACAAGTCCCTACGACTATTACAGTTGGAACTATGCTGATGATGGTTCGCAAGCATCAACACTTCTGAAAGCAGATGAACAGATAGACAATCTGGCATGGCTCGTTGTAGGAATACTAAACAACGATTGGGGTGGAACAAGTTCAAACTATTTGAACAAAGCTGGATCAGCAGAAGTGTATCCCGATCCCGTATTTTCTTATTTCCCCACAAAGGTCAGCTCTCAAGATATTATTACATTTATACGTAAATATAACGGCAAACGCGATGGTGTTCTGAAATATAAGATAGATGCAGGAAACAAAACCTTTACTGGTACAATAGACGGTACACGTGACAAGCGTCAAGTATCCGTAAACCTGCTTGAGCAACTCGCAAATGTAAGTGCTAGCAGTATGACACTGACTATTACAAACGAAACAGGAGCAACTTTGATTTCAACAGAAATTCCATTGTTTACCATTGACGAATAATTCTAAAAATAAAGAACGATTATGAATAAAATATCATTCAATAATATATTATCGGTCATTGCCATAATGATGTTAATGGCCTTCAGTTTACCAGTGTCATCACAGAATAACATGGCGACGGGTTGTGTAATAGACGATCAAAATGAACCATTAGTTGGTGCCACAGTTAAAGTATTAAAGGCTAACGGAGGTTCTATTACTGATTTGAACGGTAAATTTTCCGTAAACTGCAGTCAGGACGCTACTCTGGAAATCTCATATATAGGTTATGTATCCCAAAAGGTGAAAGCAGGTAAAAATCTTACCATCAAGATGGAAACAGATGCCAAGACACTTAACGAAACAATTGTTGTAGGTGTTGGTTACGGTACGATGCGCAAGAGTGACCTTACAGGCTCCATTGCTTCGGTTAATGCAAAAGACCTGAAACAAGGTGTTATAACTAGTACCGAACAAATGCTACAGGGAAAAGTTGCGGGACTGTCGGTAGTACAAAGCAGTGGTTCTCCCGAAAATGGTGCGTCACTACGTCTTCGTGGAGGTACTTCGCTATCAGCTAGTAACGGTCCCTTGATAGTGGTAGACGGTATTGCAGGAGTTGATTTTAACTCAGTACAACCATCAGAAATAGTAAGTATTGACGTACTGAAAGATGCTTCAGCAGCAGCAATATACGGAAGTCGTGGTGCGAATGGTGTGATAATAGTAACAACAAACCGTACAGCAACAGATGTAGAGAAGAAAACAATGCAATATAATGCCTACGTTGCTTTCGCCAGTGTGGCCAAGAAACTGGATATGCTATCTGCTAATCAATGGCGCGATTATGTACGCGAAAACAAAGTGGCAAATGCTCTTGACTATGGTGCTAATACCGACTGGCAAGATGAACTGCTCCGCACAGCTATCTCACACTCTCATAATGTAAGTTTTAGCAATTCACGTAAAACCAGTGGCTATCGTGCCAGTGTTACATATAACAATAACGAAGGTGTAATTGTAAACAACAAAATGAACCGATTAGCTATCTCTGTCAGTTCATACCAGTTCGGACTAAACGGACGTCTGCGCATGGAAACTGGTATAAATGCTAACTTTGACAGTTGGCATCCTATTGACTCACGTATTTTCGAGCGTGAGTTGAATATCAACCCAACATTTCCTGTATACAACGAAGATGGAAGTTTTGCGCAACTTAACGGAACTAATACAGAAAACCCCGTAGAGATAAACACCAACCGTGAGCAACAAAATAAGCGCCATCGCTTCCTCGGTTATGGCAAGGTGGAATTGGAAATAATTGACGGTCTGAAAGCGGTTGCCAATGGTTCATATGAGTTCCAGCATACAACAGGCGGAACATATAAGCCCACTTATGCAAAATTAGAAGGTCAAAGTGAAAACGGTTGGGCACAGCGTACTTATGCAGAATATACAAATCGTCAGATAGAGACATATCTCTCTTACGACAAAAAAATAGATAAGGATAATCACTTGAATATAATGGCAGGTTATTCATATTTAGATAATGTAAACGAAGGTTTCGGTGCCACTCGTAGCGGATTCGAGACCAATGCTTTTAGTTACAATAACCTCGCTGCAGGTACAGACTACCGTCAGACGGATGTATACTCTTACAAGAGCAAAACCAAACTTATCTCGTTCTTTGGTCGTGCTAATTACAACCTAATGAATAAATATATGCTTACTACGACATTGCGCCATGACGGTTCTTCTGTATTTGGTGAAGATCATAAATGGGGTACATTCCCTTCTGTATCGCTAGCGTGGCGTATCAGTGACGAAGCATTCATGAAAGGTACAAGCGGATGGCTTGACAATATGAAACTGCGTGCCGGATATGGCGTTACAGGTAACCAAAGCGGTGTATCTGCATACAAGTCAATAGCTGTGTTAAGTGCTACAGGAGCTGTATATTATGATTCGTCTACCGGAACATGGAAAAATTCATATACACAGACGCAAAATACAAACCCTGACTTGAAATGGGAGTCGACAGCACAATGGAATATCGGTCTTGACTTTGGTCTCTTTAACCGCATCAACGGAAGTATTGAATTCTACAACAAGAAAACATCCGACTTGCTTTGGACCTATCCTGTACCTCAACCTCCTTACATAGTAGGAAAGATGCTGGCCAACGTAGGCAATATGGAAAACAAGGGACTGGAACTGACACTCGGTGCAAATATAGTACGTACAAAAGACTTCACTCTAGATGCTAACGCATCATTATCATACAATCATCAGGAAATAACGAAACTGTCTAACGACACATATGAAGCAGTAGGTCTGCAAGCTGGTTCACTACACGGGCTGCGTGGTCTATCTGGTGTTTATTCACAGGTTATTAAGGAAGGATATCCTACAGGAGCTTTCTGGGGACCAAAATGTTCAGGTATTGATGCAAACGGCAAATATATTCTCGATTACGGAGAAGACAACAAGGGATACTATCTAGGTTCAGCAATGCCAAAATGGAATCTCGGTGTTTCGATTACCGCTAACTATAAGAATTTCGACTTTACAGTATCTGGTTATGGAATGTTTGGTCAGAAAGTACTTAATGCAACCCGTATGGAACTCTTCGATGCTTCTCGTCTGCCAGCGCAGAATACACTGGATGACTTTATCAGCAGTGGCATTACAGCAGACCCTGTGTTCTCAGACTATTATATAGAAAATGGTAGTTTCTTTCGTTTACAGGCACTCACCTTAGGTTATTCCATACCTTGTGTGAAAAAGTTGGGTTTTGAACGCATTCGTCTTTATGTTACGGGTGAGAACCTGTTTTGTATAACAGGATATAAAGGAACTGACCCAGAAATATATATACCCGATAATGTACTTGAAGGTCCGGGTATTGACCGTCTGATTACCGATAACGAAACAGGTGATGGGGCAACATATTCTCCGCGCCCACGTACGTTCTCAATAGGTATTAATATTTCATTCTAATTAAAAAATATATAAAAATGAAAATAAAATATATTGTTGCCCCATTACTTTTAGGGACATTCTCAATGACAGGTTGTACAAATCTAGATGAAGATTTATTCGATGTTGTATCAATGAACGACTATGGTAAGACAGCATCAGAAGTAGAAACTATCGTCGGCGGAGCCTATTCTACTTTGCGTGGTTATGGTTCAAGCACTGACGAAGGCAATGGCGTAAACTGTTATCCTACTTGTGAATATGTGTTCTTCCTTAACGAATGTGTAAGTGACGAAGCTTGCATTCCGACACGTGGCAGCGACTGGTATGACGGTGGGCGCTACCAGCAGTTACAATACCACACATATGATGCTAGCAATCAATGCGTGCTGGCTGGATGGAGATATGCTTTTACAGGGGTTTCAAAGGTAAATGCCATTATCTATCAAGTAGAGAAGAGTACTCTTTCTGACGAGTCAAAGAAAGAGGTCGAGGCTGAACTCCGTGGATTACGTGCCTACTACTATTATCTTTTACTAGATGAGTTTGGAAATGTTCCAATATCTACCGATTTCACAATAACTAAACTTCCAGCCAACTCAGATCGTAAAACTGTATATAACTTTGTGGAAAGTGAATTGACTGATATTATGAGTTATTTGCCTACAGGTATTCAGTATGGCCGTTTCACCCAAAATGTAGCCCATACGCTGCTGGCACGTTTGTATCTTAACGCTGAAGTGTACACCGGTACAGCACAATGGCAGAAATGTATTGATGCCTGCGAAAAGGTCTCAGGATATTCCCTAATGTCAGATTACAAAGCAAACTTCTATACTGCTAACGAAGGCTCTAAGGAGATAATTTTTGCTATCCCTTACGACCATAAGCAAGGAACAGTAGGTAATTACCTCGCTTCTATGACATACCATTATAATCAGAAATATGCCTTCTCGGCTGACGGTTCATACCAATGGTGTGGTAACGGAATATGTGCCCAACCAGGTGTATGGTCATCATATGAAAATGGAGATAAACGTCGCGACAAAACGCTGATGATTGGTCAGCAGTACAGTGCAAAGGATGGTTCAGTAGTAAATATGGATAACGGTGAACCGCTTAACTATACAGAAGAAATAAAGGATTATACCAACGCCCTACAGAATGAAGGTGCACGTCTTGATAAATACCAGTGGAACGCTACCGATTCTTGGGAGAGAGATAATGACTGGGTGCTGATGCGCTATGCTGAAGTACTGATGATGGAAGGTGAGGCTTATTATCGACTTGGTTATATACAGACTGCACTTACATATGTAAATAAGATACGTGAACGTGCAGGACTAGGCGACCTTACAACACTTGACGATACCACTCTTGACAAGGAATGGCTACATGAATTTGCATACGAGGGTAACCGCCGTACTGTAAACATTCGTTTCGGTACATACTATAAGTCATGGTGGAACAAGGGAGAAGATGCTTCAGACCATCATACAGGAATCTATCCAATTCCTGCAGAGGAACTATCCAAAAATCCAAATCTGAAGCAGAATCCAGGTTACTAATATTTATCGAATGAAAAGAATCCTATTATATCTAATTGTAACGTCACTGCTATTCTCGTCATGTAGTAGCAGTGACGCTAACTACCAATCATCTAGCGGGAATACGAATACAGAGATACCCACAGTGCAGTTGCCTACGAAGACCAACTCAATGAAAGTATTTGCCCATTTCATGATTTGGTTTGAAACAAATAAAACGAGCACTACAGGTAAATGGGGATGGCACTGGACAATGAATACATCTCTAAATCCTAGCAACGGTGATATAGCCTCTCACTATCATCCACTTACAGGGGCATACGCCTCTGGTGATGTAGATATACTTAACTACCAGTGTTTGTTGATGAAATATTCGGGTATAGACGGAGTGATAGTTGACTGGTATGGGTCTAATGCTGATAATTCTACTGCTAAACATACTAGCAATACTGTTGCACTTTTCACTGCAATCAAAAAAGCAGGAATGCAATTGTCAATATGCTATGAGGATGCTAATCTTGGTAGTGATGCAGTGATGGAAGCCCGAACAGACATGACATATCTGGCAAAGAACTTTTTTCCGTCTGAAAACTATACAAAAATAGACGGCAGGCCATTATTGCTCGATTTCGGTCCTCAAAAGATAACATCATCAGCTGACTGGTACCGAGTTTTTCAAGTATTGTCAACAAAGCCTGAATTTATGGTACTCAACTATGCATCCAGCAAGGCAAACAGTACAGAATACACTAACTCGCAAGGTGAATTTCTTTGGGTTAACGCCAATCCTACAGACTGGTATAATCAAGCAAAGAAAAATAATATGATGGTAATAGGCGGAGCCATGCCCGGTTTTTACGATTATTATAAATTGGGTGGTGCAGGAGATGGATACACCACATATGATGACGAAGGAGGAGCACTCTTCAATCGTCAACTACAGGCAACACAGTCGGCTAGTCTCAATTATCTCCAGATCAGTACATGGAATGATTATGGAGAAGGCACCATTATAGAACCAACAAAAGAATTTGGCTATCGCTATCTTACCGCATTGCAGTCGTTCACCGGCGTAAATTATCAGCAGAGTAATTTGGAACTAATATATCAGTGGTATCAACTGCGCGTAAAATATAGTAGCGATACAGCCAAAACAAAAATACTCGATAAATGCTATGACTATCTCAATGCCCTACAACCTGAAAAGGCAAAGACACTGATGGACCAATTATAGATATAAAACATAAAAAAAATAATATATGGAATTAAAAAAATTAGTACTCACTGTGTCGCTTTCTATTATGGCTCTGCAAGGGATCTGTGCTGCCGACACAGTGACTTCGCCTGACGGACATATCATTGTTACAACAGGATTGAAAGGCGGAAAGCCATACTATGAGGTAAGACGTGACAAGGAATCAATTATTAATGTTTCATATCTGGGTTTCAAAATGAATAATGGTTCATTGAAAGACAGACTCAAAATAATTTCTAAAAGCAGAGACAGTAAAAACGAAACATGGGAGCAAGTATGGGGAGAGGACAAAATTGTAAAGAATAATTACAATGAATTAACTCTAAGTTTGCAACAGACCATAGGACAGTATTTGAGAATGAATATCGTGTTCCGAGTATTCAACGATGGTTTCGGCTTTCGTTATGAATTTCCTAGACAGGACAATCTCACCGATTTCCGTATCATGGAAGAACTCACACAAGTATCCATGCCTGTGGACGCAGAGGCATGGACAGAACCAACAAACGGGACATCTTATTATGAGGCACTATGGACAAAATCTCCGCTTAGCAGAAAAGATACTGTAAATACGCCCATTACAATTCAGGTGAATGACTCTTTGTTTATGGCGTTGCATGAAGCAAACCTTACAGATTATGCTTCACTCAATTATACACCTAGACATTATTCAGGAGCAGCTGTAACACTAGTAGCAGCATTGACACCATGGAAGAACGGTGTAAAGGTATATGCAAAGACTCCTTTCAAAACGCCGTGGCGCACTTGCATCATCGTGCACAAAGCAGGCGAATTAATAACCTCAAGGCTGATGCTCAATCTCAATGAATCATGCAAGATAAAAGATACTTCATGGATACAGACTGGCAAATATGTAGGTATATGGTGGGGAATGCACATGAAAAAATACACATGGGCACAGGGACCTCAACACGGAGCTAAGACAGGGAACACGCGTCGTTATATTGATTTCGCAGCACGCCACGGTTTCAACTCTGTATTAGTAGAAGGATGGAACTATGGATGGGATGGAGACTGGACTAAAGAAGGAGATAAGTTCAGTTTTACACGTCCTTATCCAGATTACGACCTGAAAGGTTTATGTGCTTATGCAAAAGAAAAAGGTGTTCACATTATAGCCCATAACGAAACAGGTGGTGCAGCTAAAAATTATGAGAATCAATTGGACAGCGCATTCGCTTTATATCGTTCTTTAGGTATTAACACCATAAAGACGGGATACGTAAATACGCTTCTTGACAACAGTGAACTGCAGCATAGCCAGTATGGTATTCGTCACTATCGTAAGGTAATAGAAACAGCAGCAAAATACCATCTGATGGTAATAAACCACGAACCAGCAATGCCAACAGGATTGCAACGCACATATCCCAATCTTATGACTCAAGAAGGGATGCGTGGACAAGAATATAATGCATGGTCGAAAGATGGAGGCAATCCCCCTGAACATATATGTCTATTGCCTTTCACACGTGGACTAGCAGGGCCAATGGATTTTACTCCTGGAATATTTAATTTTCACAACACAGCTGTTCCTAGTACCCATCCACAGACAACCCTTGCAAAACAGTTAGCTGAGTATGTAATAATATATAGTCCATGGCAGATGGCAGCCGATATGATAGAGAATTATGAAGACCAACCTGGGTTGGCGTTTATAGAATCATGTTCCACAAACTGGTCGAAGACCGTAGTGCCTAATGCCGAGATAGGAAAATATGTTACAATAGCTCGTAAAGATCGTGGTAGTGAAAAGTGGTTTGTCGGCAGTGTCACTGATAAAGATGCCCGTGACATAGACATATCTCTCAGTTTCCTTGATGCCGGTGCGTCCTATACTGCCGTAATATACCAAGATGGTCCAGGTGCCAACTATCGCGATAATCCAACGTCGCTTACCACAATGACACGTAATGTTACATCTGCCACAATACTAAAGTTGCACCTTGCACCTAGTGGTGGAGCTGCAATATGTATAGAGAAAAATAAATAGGTTTAAGTGAGATAAAATTAGTGTTTTTAGTATTCTGCTGGTATTGCTATTAGATGTCCTGCAAAAAATAATAGCAACCAGCAGATTTTCAAATCATGAATTTGTTCTTCAAAAATATTTCCCTAAAAAAGAAATATTTTTTCACCTCCCTCTGGTATATTTACGGATAACTAGCTCATTGTCAATATTTTATCTCCGGGGAGGTGAAATTCTGACCTCCCCGGATAGATATAACTAGCATAAAGTGGGTTAAACGGCAAGTGATATAACTTGTATTTATGAGTAATCTAAATTGAATTGGTTACCAATCTAAGTTAAATTGGTATGCGATATAACTTAAATTGGTATTAAAGACTCATCTTTTTATGCAATAAAAGGGATAGATTATTGTTAGTTTTTTATATGTTTAGAGTTTAATTGATTAATAAAATAGTACAAGATACCATTGATACATTCATCTTACGAATGCAAGGATCTCTACCTTCTTTCTAAAAAGTAGACAGAAATCATCAAAATCCGGGGAGGTCAAAATTTCACCTCCCCGGATTTATATATCTATATATCAGATGCTTACATGATTTTGTACCAGAGGGAGGTGAAAAAACATTTTCAAATAAAAAAATAATATGATGGCACATTACATTTTTTTCAGGACATTACTCATGCCGGTTTGATTATATATCATTTAAGTAGCATTAAATTAAGACATAATCTGTTGAAAAATTTAATAAAATTGGTTGAAAACAAACAAGATATGGACTAAAATCGTTACCTTTGCGAAAATTTAATTCGAATTAAAATGAAAATAGCTTTGATCGGCTACGGTAAAATGGGCAAAATGATTGAACAGATCGCCAAAGACCGTGGCCATGAAATTGTTAGTATCATAGATATTAATAATCCGCAGGATTTTGACAGTCCTGCTTTCGCATCTGCTGATGTTGCAATAGAATTTACAGCACCAATGGCAGCTTACGGTAATTATCTTAAGGCCTTCAAGCACAACGTTAAAGTAGTTTCAGGTTCTACAGGATGGATGAAAGAGCATGGTGATGATGTAAAGAAAATGTGTACAGAAGGTGGACAGACATTATTCTGGGCCTCAAACTTCAGCATTGGCGTAGCTATATTCAGTGCTGTAAACCGTTATCTGGCTAAAATCATGAATGGTTTTCCACAATATAGCGTTAAAATGGAAGAGACTCATCATATACATAAACTCGACGCACCTTCAGGTACAGCCATAACTCTGGCTGAGGAGATAATAGACAATATTAATCGCAAAGACAAATGGGTGAAAGGTACTTTACTTGCGCCCGACGGTTCTACTACAGGCTCCGACAAATGTGCCGATGACGAGTTGGCCATCAACAGTATCCGCCGTGATGAAGTTCCAGGCATACACACTATTGAGTATGATTCTGAGGCAGACAAGATTACAATAACTCACGATGCTCACAGCCGTAAAGGATTTGCCCTTGGAGCTGTATTGGCGGCAGAGTATACAAAAGATCACAAAGGTTTGCTTACAACTAGCGACTTGTTTAAATTTTAGACTGATATGATAGATAAAGAGAAAGAAAACCGTAACATGAAAGTACAATGGACTAAGTTCATTGTAGTAATCGCACTATATCTTACGTTTTTACTTTGGGTAAAAAGCTGGCTCGGGCTAATTGTTGCTCCGTTTATTTTTGATGTATATATCACTAAAAAGATAAAGTGGCAGTGGTGGAAAGATGCCGAGAGACCTGTAAAGTTCCTAATGAGTTGGGTAGATCCACTAGTATTCGCCTTGGTTGCGGTATACTTTATCAACCTGTTCTTTTTTCAGAACTACGTAATTCCGTCTTCATCACTAGAGAAATCATTACTTACAGGAGATTACCTCTTTGTAAGCAAAGTCAGCTACGGTCCACGTATACCTGAAACCCCACTTACGATGCCTCTAACACAACATACGATGCCTATCGTAGACATGAAATCGTATATTGAATGGCCTCATTGGGAGTATCGCCGTGTAAAGGGACTTGGCAAGATAAAACTGAATGACATTGTGGTTTTCAACTATCCCGCAGGCGACACTCTGGTAAGTGCACCTCAATATCAGGCTTATGACTATTATCAGATGTGCTATGGGATGGGATGGCAGCTATATCCACAACATCCAAACATAGATTCATTGAATCCGATACAGCGCAGAGCTTTGTTCAACAAAGTTTATTCAATTGGAAAGCAGGCTATTCTTGATAATCAGGCCGAATATGGAAGCATAATGACAAGACCGACAGACCGCCGTGAAAACTATGTTAAGCGCTGCGTAGGTTTGCCAGGCATGACATTACAAATCAAGAACCGCATAGTATACCTTAACGGAAAAGCGAACAAAGAGCCAGACAACGTGCAATATACTTATTACATAAAGTTCAAGCAGCCTCTATCAGACGATTTGATGCACAATCTCGGTATCAGCAACGAGGATATTACATCTCTTAATCAGTCTGGATACATGCCTCTTACCAAACATGCTCTCTCAGTACTTTCACATCGTAAAGATCTGGTACAGAGCATTCGCCTCAACACCGACGCTACATACAATGATACTTACCCACTAAATGGCAATATGCACTGGACACGTGATAACTACGGTCCTATCTGGATACCTGCAAAGGGAAAAAGCATCAAACTTGACATGAACAACATAGCTATCTATGAGCGTCCTATCAAAGTGTATGAAGGTAATGACCTGCAAATCAAAAATGGCAAGATATACATTAATGGCAAGCAGACTAACAAGTACACATTCAAGATGGACTATTACTGGATGATGGGCGACAACCGTCATAACTCTGCCGACAGCCGCTACTGGGGGTTTGTTCCGGAAGACCATATTGTGGGCAAACCAATATTCATATGGTGGTCATCAGATCCCGACCGACATGGATTCTCAGGCATACGCTGGGGACGACTGTTCAGATGGGTTGACAATATAAAATAAACTTAATCAACTAATGAAGGGAACTCTCAAGTTTGTGGTAGCACTGGCAGTCACGTTCTTGGTGATGTTAGCTTTCCGCGCTCTGGCGTTCACCATATATACCGTGCCATCTTCAGGACTAAAACCAGAACTGAATGGTGGAGACAGAATACTGGTGAACAGATGGAGTTACGGACTACGGACAGGCTTGGGAGGTCTTTTTGACTACAGCAGATGGTGCAAAGGTGATGTTGAATACGGTGATTTGGTAGCATTCAACGATCCTCTTGACTCTCTTCACTCAATATCCAAACGTCCTATTTTTGTGGGCTATTGCAAAGCAGTGCCTGGTGATACAGTACATTTCAGTTCATCTGCCGAATTCATAATACCCGGTAAATGCCATATGGTCAGGGTAACTAAAGAGAACATGCAGCTGTTATGCAATACATACAGGATACACGAACACAAGAACGCGAAGATTGAGAATAACAATCTTTATGTTGAAGGTAAAGAAACGCATTGTGCGTCTTTCACACAAAATTATTATTGGATGTCTACACATAGCAATCAGAACCTTAAAGATTCGCGTTTTTTCGGTCTTGTCCCCGAAAGTCATATAATAGGCAGAGTGGTTGCCATTATATATAATAAAGACGATTCTAAACCATTCTATGATGGATACAATGAAGACAGACTATTTAAATTTATCAAATGAAAGTATTATTATCATCAACATATTTTGGTCCAATACAATGGTATCAGAAACTTAACCGCAGTGAAGTAACTTTAATAGAGCAATACGATAGTTACATGAAACAGACGTATCGCAATCGCTGCATCATAGCTACGACCAACGGCATACAGGCTCTGACAATTCCTACTGAAAGGTCTGACTCACAATCAGTATTAGCAGACAATAAGACTCTTATGAAGGACATTCGCATCAGCGACCATGGCAACTGGCGTCATCTACACTGGAATGCTCTGACAAGTGCTTACGGTGAATCTCCTTTCTTCGAATACTATGCCGATGACATACATCCTTTCTTTGAAAAGAAATGGGAATACCTTTATGACTTCAATATGGAGATAACCAATAAGATGTGCGAGCTTATTGATTTACGGCCCAATGTAGCGACTACAGAAGAGTTTATAAAGTCACCTGAAGGTTTCACAGACTTCCGTGATGTAATACGCCCCAAACATCCTCTGCAAGATAATGATTTCGAACCTAAGAGATATTATCAGGTTTACGAACAGAAGCACGGTTTTCTGCCCAACCTTAGCATTCTTGATCTTCTGTTCAATATGGGACCTGAAAGTATTTTCCTTTTATAGGCTCATCTTTAATTTCATAGCAAATCATTATAAATATGCTATGACTAAAACACAAACATACAAATTGGAAATATAAAATAAGTATTATTGATATGTTAACAGGTAAACAATAGTATTTTTATAAATAAAGATATAAATTAAAAAACAGAATAAATGGTCCAATGATTATAGAAAGATAATCTTGGACCTTTTTCTTATCTTTTTTGCTAATAAGAATACAAATTACAGTATATAGTATTGGTACCATAATGACCATGACTTTAAACCATAAATGACTAATGTCAATATGCCTTGAAAGTTCTTGCTGCAGTAAAAAAGTAAAATATAATTAAGATTCTCAAAGTTTGTTTCATAGCTGTTAATTTAAAACCGTACAATTTTTATGATGGCAAAAAGCATCATTTTCATAATTTAATTGAATGTGAATCAGGTGATGCTATTGGGTACAATACAGACGGACTAGAAGTCCGTCTGTAAATTTCCTATTTTGCATCCATTACCTGAAGGCCTTTATTCATCCATACTTCCATTTTTCCCGGACCTTTATGGTTCCAGCAATAATATGGTATCAAAGTAAGTTTGACATCCTTGACCTCTACCTTACCGTTACTATCAGTTGATAAGGCCTGAGCATCAGCAGTGATCTCGTTAATGCCATTAAGCATTTGAGGCTTGTTTACAACCTTAAAATCAAGATTATTACCAATTACTACCTTGAACACATCAAAGTCGTTGTATGGCCATTCAGCGCAATATACCAACGGGCCACGCTCTACTGCTACACGACCTCTGTCAGCCTCAACTTTATTATTAGCTACTACAGTACGTGGTTGCATATCAAAGTGTATATTCACTTTATCTCCTTTTTTCCATTTACGTGCTATCTTGAAATAACCATTATCAAGTGTTTCCTGTTTGAGCGACTCACCATTAACTTTTATCGAATAACTCAAGTTCTTGCCATCATTATATGAATACAAATCACTCGGAACAACCTGATTCTGAACCCATCCGGGTATACGTACCATCATGTTGAAATCTGATGTTCTGGCATCAGTCACAGTGATAGAGATGTCACCATTCCATGGATACTCTGTTTTCTCTTCAAGACTTACCTTTTTACCATTCACAGCAATAGTAGATTTGTTGCCTGCAAAGAGGTTAAGATATATATTATTATCTTTTACTGCATACAGATACCCCGGCAGAGAAGGTATAAAGCGACATAGGTTGCTTGGGCAGCAAGCACAACCAAACCATGGTTGACGCTCTAAAGTATTGTCTGCATTAAAGCGATACACACCGTCAGAAGCTAGTGGGTTAGGATAAAAGAACTTACCACCGTCTATGCTCATACCATCAATGACACCATTATAAAGAGAGCGCTCCAGACAGTCTATATATTTACTATCCCCATGCAACAAGAACATCCTCTGATTAAGATACACCTGAGCGATGGCAGCACAAGTCTCATTATATGCAGTAAGATTCGGCAGCTCATAATTATCACCAAAAGCCTCTCCGGCATGACGGGCACCTACCCCACCTGTTATATAATATTTTTTGCTTACTATATTATCCCATATAGCATCAATCGTCTTTATATATGCAGAATCTCCTGTAAGAGCTGCAACATCAGCTATACCAGAATACATATATCCCGCACGAACAGCATGGCCAACAGCCTCTCTCTGCTCAACGATAGGTTTACTGCTCTGAGAATAAAAATCCCGTCTATTGGTCTTTCCACGATAATCAAGGAAGAATTTAGCCTCATCAAGATATTTCTTATTGCCCGTAACAAGATACAGACGTGATAAAGCCATCTCTGCTATCTGATGTCCGGGCACAACACATGCCTGTCCGGGATTAGGACCGACCTCTCTACAAACACAGTCGGCATAGCGGATAGCTATGTCAAGAAACTTACGACTGCCGGTGGCCTGATAGTGTGCTACGGCACCATCTACCATATGCCCAAGATTATATAGCTCATGACTTAATATCTCCTCGTTCGACCATCTTTTTGGCCCAGCCCAATCAGGTGGATTAGAAGGATTCATCGTACGTGCTGTATACAGATATCCATCAGGTTCCTGGGCAGCAGCCACAATATTAAGCACACTGTCTATATAAGCCTTCATTTTCTTGTCGGGATAAGTCTGAAGTATATAACTTGCACCCTCTATAGTCTTATACACATCAGTATCATCAAATGTAAATCCATGAAAGATATTCTTAGGTCCGGGATGTGCGGCTTTAATAAAGTTATCATAACGACCTGTTTCCTTACACTTGCTGAAAGCAAGAGGTACAGTTACTTCGCGAGCGGCTTTAAGCCTTTGGCCCCAGAAAGTACCAGGGGTAACATTAACTGATGTAAAAGGAACTTGATTAATGGGATAGCCCGTAGGTTTGTTTGTCTTAGCCTGTAAACAACAGGCAGCCAACGTTCCTAAAATAAGTGATGAAATAAGTCTTTTCATTAAATTCTAAAGGTTAGTTACTAGATATATTAAATTTTCGGGTGTAAATTTACAATTAAATTTCTTATGTTGTATCAATTATTCAATGAAATGTAAGAGTTGAGGTGTATTTTTTACACTTTTTATTAATAGCTTATCATATTATGTTATGAAAAAAGAATATATTTTGCAGAAACCAGATTTTTTATGTAGTTTTGCATTCCAATTTGCAATATTAAAGATATGGAGCAACTACTTCACTATGTGTGGAAACATAAGATATTACCTCTCAAAGAACTAACTACTACCAATGAAGAACAGATTGAGATTATTGATCAAGGGCTACATAACACAAATGCAGGGCCTGACTTCTTTAATGCAAAAATAAAGATAAATGGTACTTTATGGGTAGGTAATGTTGAGATACACGATAAATCCTCAGACTGGTATCTACATGGGCATGACAGAGATGAGAAATACAATAATGTGATTCTGCATGTCGCGGGAATAATAGATGTTGATGTAAAAACAAAAGACGGTAAATATATCCCACAGATGCAGCTAGACATCCCCTCGTATGTTAAGACGCATTACAGAGATTTGCTTTCTACAGATACTTATCCACGCTGTTACAAGATAATACCCGACTTATCAAGTCTGATGATTCACAGTTGGATGGCAGCCTTGCAAACAGAACGATTAGAACAAAAGACAGAAGCAATAAGAAAGCGTGTGGAATTATGCAACGGTTCATGGGAGGACGGATACTTTGTGACACTTGCACGCAACTATGGATTTGGCATAAATGGTGATGCCTTTGAAACATGGGCACTCAATATACCATTACATGATGTGGCACATCATAGAGATGACTTATTTCAGATAGAAGCCATATTCATGGGACAGGCAGGACTACTTGAACTGGACGCCATACCCGAAAAATACCGCAAGGACGCCATAGACGAGGGATACTTCAATAAATTGCGCAATGAATACCTTTATCTGGCACATAAATTCTGTTTAAAACCTATGGACAGCAAACTATGGAGGTTCTTAAGGTTGCGCCCTCAGAATTTTCCTCACATAAGGATTTCACAACTTGCCAACCTGTATTATCAGCATAAGGCAAGACTAAGCGATGTCATTGAAGCTGGCACGGTGATGCATCTGGAAGAAATGCTTAAGACATCAGTTACGCCATATTGGGAGAATCACTATACATTCGGAAGTAAAAGTGAAACAAACGAGAAACATCTCTCACCATTCTCTTTGAACCTACTGATTATAAATACAGCAATCCCCATGCTTTTTGCATACGGCAAACATCAGTCTAACGAAGCATTATGCGAACGCGCATTCGATTTACTGGAACAGTTGAAGGCAGAAAATAATTACATAATTCGAATGTGGAAACAATGTGGGTTAGACGTTAAAAATGCCGGAGACAGCCAGGCACTGATTCAGCTTAAAAAAGAATACTGCGACAAGAAAGACTGTCTGCGCTGTCGCATAGGATACGAATATCTTAAAAGAAAATGAAATATATATTTGAAACACGAATGATGGTCCGCGATTATGAGTGCGACATCGAAGGCATCGTTAACAATGCCAATTATATGCATTATGCAGAGCATACAAGACATCTCTTTTTACAGAGTTGTGGTATTAGTTTTGCACGTCTGCACGAGAAAGGTATTGATGCAGTTGTAGCTAGAGTGAACATGCAGTTTAAGACCCCACTGCGTTGTGATGACGAATTTATGTCTCGACTGAATCTTAAGAAAGAAGGATTGAGATATGTCTTCTCTCAAGATATCTACCGGGCTTCGGATGATAAATTGTGTTTCAGAAGTACATTCGAGTTAGTATGCCTGATTAATGGCAGACTATCTAATAGCGAAGAATATGACGAAGCCTTTAAGAAATATATAGTAAATGAATGATCAGGAAATCCTTTATACACTTGCGCTTACAAGAATAGGTTTTTTCAGTATTGCCGGAGCATTGCAGTTGTATCGCCAATTAGGTGATGCCACTACAATATACGAGCACCGCAAAGACATACAGGATATACTGCCCGAGTGCTCTCCAAGGTTTGCCAGTTCAATAAAAGATTGGGATGAACCACTTAAGCGGGCAGAGGTGGAAATGGAGTACGACTTAGCACACAACATACGCATTCTATGCTTCAACGATGACAACTATCCCCAAAGGATGAAAGAATGTGATGATGCGCCGCTTGTGCTTTTCTATACAGGCACAGCCAACCTGAATCAATCAAGAATAATAAATATTGTGGGCACCCGTATGTGCACAGTCCAAGGACAAGACATCATAAGAAAGTTTATTGCAGATCTGAAGACCATCTGTCCGAAAGTTCTTGTAGTAAGTGGTCTGGCTTATGGTGTTGACATACACGCACACCGCAACGCACTGATAAACGGATACGAAACAGTAGGAGTACTAGCCCACGGCCTAGACAATCTATATCCTTCGAGACATAAGGATACGGCCAATAAAATGGTGAGACAAGGTGGACTACTAACCGAATTTTTCACAAATACCAATGCCGACAAGGTAAATTTTGTACGCAGAAACCGAATAGTAGCAGGAATGTCTGACGCCTGCATACTTATAGAATCGGCAGCCAAAGGCGGAGGTCTTATTACAGCAGGTATAGCACAAAGTTATGATCGCGATGTA
This sequence comes from Prevotella sp., assembly GCA_041907685.1. Classification (GTDB taxonomy): domain Bacteria; phylum Bacteroidota; class Bacteroidia; order Bacteroidales; family Bacteroidaceae; genus Prevotella. Next base: position 252,594 of record JAYRGU010000002.1, read on the forward strand.
TTTGCATTCCCCGGAAGACCATCCGATCCATATTCTGAAGGATGCAACAACCTGATACGCGATAGCGGCGCCGGACTAATAAATAACGCCATAGACTTTGTACGAGCTATGCATTGGGAAGACGATGCCACACTTGTTAAAGCACAAAATGCAGGTATAGAACGGTCTCTCTTCCCGAACCTATCGCCCGAAGAGGAATCTATTGTAAGAATATTGCAAAAGACAAACGACCTACAGATAAATACGCTTACTGTAAATACAAATATGCCCATAAATAAAGTCACCGCCATCCTATTCCAACTTGAAATAAAAGGAGTAGTAAAAACATTAGCCGGCGGTATGTATCACTTAATGAATTAAAGCGATGAAGATTGGTAATATTGAATTTGGCGAACGCCCTGTGTTTTTGGCACCGATGGAAGATGTAACAGACATTGGTTTCAGAATGCTTTGCAAGCGTTTTGGCGCCTCAATGGTATACACCGAATTCGTTAGTGCAGAAGCCCTTGTACGGTCTATCAAAAGTACGATGACCAAACTAACCATAAGCAACGAAGAGCGGCCTGTAGGTATTCAGATATACGGACGTGATGTAGACTCTATGGTAGAAGCGGCAAAAATAGTTGAGACAGCCAATCCTGATGTTATTGATTTGAATTTCGGTTGTCCGGTAAAAAAAGTTGCTGGTAAAGGCGCTGGTGCAGGAATGCTACAGAATATACCTTTACTGCTAGAGATAACACGCGAAGTAGTAAAGGCTGTAAAACTTCCGGTCACAGTTAAGACACGTCTGGGATGGAACAGTGAAAGCCTTATTATTACCGATCTTGCCGAACAGTTGCAGGACTGTGGTATACAGGCCCTTACAATACATGGAAGAACGCGTGCACAGATGTATACCGGAGACGCAGACTGGACTCTTATAGGCAAAGTAAAGAGCAATCCCCGTATACATATTCCAATAATAGGCAACGGTGATATAACAACTCCGGAAGAGGCAAAAGAAGCTTTTGAAAAATATGGTGTAGATGCTGTAATGATTGGCCGTGCTACATTTGGAAGGCCATGGATATTCAAGGAGATACGTGACTATCTGGATGGTAAGGAACCAGACCCAACAATGGACTTTAACTGGAAACTTAAGATACTGGAAGAGCAACTACGAATAAATGTTGAGAGGATCGATGAATATAGAGGTATTCTGCATACGCGCCGCCATCTTGCAGCCAGTGAGATATTCAAAGGTATACCTGACTTCAGGCAGACGCGTATAGCAATGCTACGTGCTAACACAGTAGAAGAACTTACAGCCGTTCTTGAAGATGTAAGACAAAGATTAGGAAAACAGTAAAAATAAAAGGACTTGCTTTATTTTAATAAAGCAAGAGCCTTATTCTCTGCGGCCTCCATTATCTCGCGCTCACCCGGTCCCTTATCATTTATGCCGCAAAGATGAAGTATTCCATGAATAATTACACGGTGCAGCTCATCATCATATGCAGTATTCTGCTGTTCACTGTTTGAGCGTACCGTGTCAAGACTTATAACGATATCACCATTAATAACATCACCCTCATCATAATCGAATGTTATAATGTCAGTAAAATAATCATGCCCAAGATATTCTTTGTTCACCTCTAGTATTTTATTATCATCCACGAACATATAACCCAGTTCACCTATCTTACGTCCATATGATGATGCTACAGCCTTTATCCATGCCGATGTATCACGTTTCTTTATCTTCGGCATCTTAACGCCGTCTACATTATACGATATCATATATCTATATTTTATTTTTCTTTGGAATAAATTCGTCTATGTTTTTGCCGAAGTGCGACAATTCCCTAACCATACTGCTAGATACGCTCTCCAGTCCGGGTTCTGCATAAAAAAGAATAGTGTCAATACCACCTATCTTACAATTTATATCAGCCTGTTCCCTTTCGTATTCAAAGTCTTTTACGCTGCGTACACCCTTGATAAGAAATGTACCATGCTCACGATGAGCAAAATCGACAGTAAGATCAGTGTATATTTTAACTTGTATCTTAGGCTCACCACAATACATATGTTTTATATTCTGAACCCTTAGATCAGGACTCTGCATATACTTTTTGCGCTCATTAGAACCTACACCGATAACTATTTTATCGAAAAGCGGCAATGCTCTTCTTATGATAGATTCATGACCTATTGTAAACGGGTCAAAACTACCTACGAAAATTCCTATTCTCTCTGAAGTATTAGCCATAATTATTGTATATATGAATGATATATTCTAACCTAGAAAAGTTCTGGTTGCATTATATTCCCGGAATAAGGATTCCTGCCCAGATGATGGTATGCCAGTTCGGTTACCATTCTGCCACGAGGAGTTCGTTTGATAAAGCCTTCCATTATCAGGTATGGTTCGTAAACATCCTCCACTGTGCCCGGATCTTCTCCTATTGCCGTAGCTATAGTTGATACGCCCACAGGTCCACCCTTGAACTTATCTATGATAGTAAGCAATATCTTATTATCAATTTCATCCAGACCATATTGGTCTATATTAAGAGCAGTAAGAGCAATTTGTGCTATATCTATATCAATACGTCCATTGCCCTTAACCTGTGCAAAATCACGCACGCGGCGAAGCAAGGCATTTGCTATACGTGGCGTGCCGCGACTTCTACGGGCTATTTCAACGGCAGCATCATCATCTATTGGTACCTTAAGTATAGAAGCCGAACGCTTAAGGATACGCGTTAGCGTTTCCGGTTCGTAATATTCAAGATGTAGATTAATACCGAAACGTGCACGTAAAGGGGCTGTAAGCAATCCACTTCTTGTTGTCGCTCCAACCAATGTAAATGGGTTAAGGTCTATCTGTATACTACGAGCCGAAGGCCCCTTGTCGATCATTATATCTATACGGTAATCCTCCATTGCAGAGTATAAATACTCTTCAACAACCGGTGAAAGACGATGTATCTCATCAATAAAAAGAACATCGTTCTTCTCTAATGAAGTAAGAATTCCTGCAAGGTCTCCCGGTTTGTCAAGTACCGGTCCACTGGTTATCTTAAACCCTACCCCCAGTTCGCTTGCAATGATATTACTCAATGTCGTTTTTCCAAGACCCGGAGGGCCATGAAGCAAAGTATGATCAAGGGGCTCGCCACGATATTTTGCTGCCTCGACGAATACTTCAAGATTTTCAACAACCTTCTGCTGACCGCTGAAATCGGCAAATTGAAGAGGTCGTAGCGCATTCTCGAATTCTTTTTCTGCAGAAGAATATTCTTCTTGTCTTATATCGAAATTATCGTCCATTAATCATATTTTGGTCTAATCGATGGCAAAGTTAATGAAAATAATTGTAATTTTGCAACTGACTGATAAAAACAATACATAATGTTATTTTAAGCATAGTAATCCGGCCTTTAGCCGGTCTATGCACATACCATAAATCATTATTATACTCAAAATAAACTTTGCAACCGGGTTGCATTCCTTTTTCCATACCTTTGCATCAAAATTATTAAAGATATGGAAATAAAAGAATACATAAGACCATCATTCTCACTGGTTATGCTAGTAAGTGGAATCTCGATGACAGCTGGCAGTGTAGAATGGTTTCAAAACAAATATGTGGCTTTATTATGGTACATCGTAGCCTACCTACCCGTAGGACTTGATGTAATGAAAGAAGCTTGGGAATACATAAAACAGAAAGACTATTTCAGTGAGTTCACCCTTATGACGATAGCAACTCTAGGTGCTTTCGCAATAGGCGAATATCCGGAAGGAGTAGCAGTAATGCTGTTTTACTGCATCGGAGAGATGTTTCAGGATAAAGCAGTAGACAAGGCACGTGATAATATAAAGAGTCTTGTTGCTTTCAGGCCAGACAAAGCTTATGTAATAAAAGACGGAAATATAACAACTACTGATCCAGCTAATGTAAATGTAGGTGATATTATAGAAGTAAAACCTGGTGAAAGGATTCCACTAGATGGAATATTGCTATCAGAAGCCTCAACATTCAATACAGCTGCACTTACCGGTGAAAGTATACCCCAGCTTATTGAGAAGAATAGTGAAGTACTTGCCGGTATGATTTCTTCGGATAGTGTAGTACATGTAAAAGTAACCAGACCATCTACAGACAGTGCTATTTCCAGAATATTGGATATGGTGCAACAAGCAACAGAACGCAAGGCACCATCCGAACTATTCATCCGCAAATTTGCACGTATATACACCCCTACCGTCATTTGTCTTGCTGCGCTAATAGTTCTCATTCCAATGGTATACTATATAATAACAGGTGGCAGTGACATCCAATTATATGATATTGGCCATCAACTAATAAAGTGGATCAACAGAGCCTTGATATTTCTTGTTATCTCTTGTCCGTGTGCACTAGTAATAAGTATCCCGCTTGGATATTTCGGAGGAATTGGAGCAGCATCTTCGCGTGGTATATTATTTAAGGGTAGCAATTATCTTGATGCCATAACTCATATTGACACAGTAGTGTTTGATAAAACAGGAACATTAACCAAAGGCATATTCTCAGTTCAGAGTATTGATGCAATATCCAGATCTACAGATGATATGCTACGATACATGGCATCTATTGAAGCTAACAGCAATCATCCAATAGCCAGAGCTATAATTGCATACGCCAATTCAAATATGATTGATTATAAGGATTTGCCGGTAACTAATCTGAAGGATATATCGGGTTATGGTATGAGTGCAGAAATAAACGGAAAGGCCATACTACTTGGGACTCTCAAGCTACTTGCAAAAGAGGGCATATCATATCCTGATAGTCTTATTAACACTGCCGAAACAATAGTTGTGTGTGCCATTGATGGTGCTTATGCCGGTCATATTCTACTGGCAGATACTATAAAAGATGATGCCATAGAAGCGATCAGATCACTAAATAAGTCAGGAATAGACCGTACAGAAATATTATCCGGCGACAAACAGGCTTTAGTTGATAAGGTAGCAAAGACATTAAAGGTAACAGATGGATATGGTGATTTATTGCCTCAAGGCAAAGTGGATCATATAGATCAACTTAAGAGAGAAGGCAAAAAAGTTGCATTCGTAGGCGACGGAATAAATGATGCTCCTGTACTGGCATTAAGTGATATAGGTGTAGCTATGGGAGCTATGGGGAGTGATATGGCCATAGAGACAGCCGATATAGTTATACAAAATGACCGTCCGTCACGTGTAGCAGAAGCAATAAGCATAGGCAAACGTACCAAGAAGATTGTAAATGAAAACATAACAATGGCTATTGGTGTAAAGGTATTGGTAATGATTCTCGGTTTACTGGGCATTGCCAACTTATGGGAGGCAGTATTTGCTGATGTAGGCGTGGCACTTATCGCTATACTTAATGCAACAAGGATATTCTTAAATAAGAATACTCAAAACTAATGATTTTGAACTTTATCTATTGTGATACGGTTATTTTACATTATCTTTGCATGATATACTTTTAGGTATATGAAACTTTGAAAACAATATATTATGGCAGATGAAAAATTCTTTTTAGAAAAACTGGCCTTACGTGACATCAAGCCTACTTCCACCCGACTGTTAATACTGCGTGAGATGTTCCGCGGTGACGAGGCCGTGTCTTTGCCGGAGTTAGAGCGCTATCTGCCAACAGTAGACAAATCCACAATATCACGCACATTGTCTTTGTTTTTACTTCACCGTCTTATACATGTCATTGATGACGGCAGCGGTTCTCTTAAGTATGCAGTATGTGCCGACGACTGCGACTGTAGCATAGATGATGAACATACACACTTCTATTGTGAGAACTGCCACCGCACATTTTGTCTGAAGAACATACAAGTGCCTGTAGTTGAACTGCCAGATGGTTTCAAACTTAACAGCATAAATTACGTACTCAAAGGCTTGTGCCCTGAATGTGCAGAAAAACTTAATAAGAAAAAGATATAAGAGACACTAAATACCTTAAAGTTAATATTATAAAACATATTTTTGCTGTATTTTTTAGTTTTTGCTAATATAATTTTTTTTATTGCATAAAATTAAATATCTTTGCGTATAGAGTCAACTATACAATAATATGAAAGCAATAAACAGATTGAAAGTGATTCTCGTAGAGAAAGGCAAAACAGGAAAATGGTTGAGTGAGCAATTAGGCAAAGATCCAGCAACCGTTTCTCGTTGGTGTAATAACCACGCCCAACCATCTGTAGGGGTTCTTCTTCAGATTGCTGAATTGCTTAATGTGGATATCAGAGAACTATTTAATATGACTAAAAAATAAAATATGGGAAATTCCAAGTTCTTTACCAATAAGAATACAACAAATTCACTGTTTGAAAAATTTAAAGGAGTGATAGACGGAATGGCAAACCTGCATAACTTTAATGCAGTAGTAGGTTATTTCCGCTCATCCGGCTACTTTAAAATACGTAATGAAATACAGAAAAGTGGAAAACTACCAACTATTAAGATATTGATAGGTATCAATATTGACAATATCTTCCGCCAACACAATAAGAGCATGTTATTTCTTGCCGGTGATAAAGAGAAGAAGGAGGCAAAGGAGCAATATCGCCGGGATTTTATTGAAGATGTTAAGAATGCCGGTTATTCTGAAGATATAGAAAAAGGAATATTGTTATTAGCTGATGATTTGTTATCTGGGCAAGTAGAGCTAAAAATACATCCAACAAAAGACCTTCATGCAAAATTCTATTTATTTCTGCCGGAAAAGTTTAATGAAAATTCTGACGGTTGGGTTATCATGGGTTCAAGCAATATATCAGATTCCGGATTAGGCATTACACAGCCTCCTCATTATGAATTGAATGTGGCAATGAAGGATTATGATGATGTAGCCTTCTGCAAAAATGAGTTTGATGAGCTATGGAAAGAGGGTTTGCCTATAACTTTTGATGATGTAGAAGAATTCAAACAGCATACTCACTTAGGTCAGAATCCGACACCGTTTGAAATTTATATGAAATTGCTGATAGAATATTTTAGCGATCAAGTAGAAGATGATTTTACTTTGGATATGCCTAAAGAATTCAAGGAATTGATGTATCAAAAAGATGCCGCATGTCAGGGATACCAAATGTTGACAAAATATAACGGATTCTTTTTGGCAGATGTCGTTGGTCTTGGTAAAACTGTAGTTGCAGCAATGATAGCCAAACGATTTGTGGAAGAAAACGGAATACGTGATACTCATATATTAGTGATATATCCACCGGCATTGGCTACTAACTGGAAAGAAACTTTTGAAAAATTTAAGATAAAACGAAATACTGATTTTATTACATGTGGTTCGCTTGATAAAATTCTAGATGGCGAAAACAACTATAGGCCGGTAGAAGAATATGACTTAATATTGGTAGATGAAGCCCACCGCTTCCGTGCAGATGATTCGCAGATGTATGATGCATTACAGCGTATCTGCAAAGCCGAAAGAGATTGTGTCGGTCGCGTCGGTGACTCTCACAAGAAAGTAATACTAATTTCGGCTACGCCATTGAATAACCGTCCGGCTGATTTATACAATCTGATCTCTCTGTTCCAAGACAGACGCAAAAGCACCATTGATGGTATATCAAACATTCAGAATTATTTTGCTCCGCTTATTGCAAGATATAAATTCCTTACAAGCAGTAAACAGGAATGTGTAGATGTAAAAGCTATTCAAGATGTTTACGAAGACATTCGTATCAATGTCATTAATAAAATAACAGTACGCCGTACTCGTCAGAACATTATTAACTATCCTGCATATAAAGAAGATATAGATTCTCAGAAAATAAAATTCCCTGATATTGAGTCTCCAAGAGAAGTCAAATATATATTATCAGATGATCTGAAAGACCTGTTTACAAATACGGTCTTTGTCTTGAATAAACAATTAAATTATGCAAGATATAAAGCTATTGATGCCCTAAATGAAAACATAAAAAACGATAAATATCCAAATGCCGCTGCAACATCACGCTCTCTCGCAAAGATATATCGTACTCACATGATAAAACGTTTGGAAAGCAGCTTTCATGCTTTGCGCATTTCACTTAGGAATTTACGTCGTGCCACGCAGGGGATGATAGAGATGTATCATGCTGATAAGGTTATCATCGCTCCTGACTTAAAGGTTATAGAACTTCAAAACAAAGGCTTAGAGCTTGATGACATAATAGCAAAAGGAATAGAGAAGTTCGGTATATCAAAAAATGATTTCGTTTACCAACATGATGATTTTGACGATTCTTTTATTAAAGAACTGGAATTTGATGTGTCCGCATTGGATACTCTGATAGAGCAATGGGATAAAATAACTATTGACCCCAAATTAGATTGTTTCATTGATTATCTTAATCATAAAATATTCGATAAACAAGATAATCCTACCGGCAAATTGGTTGTTTTTTCAGAGAGTAAAGACACAATCCAATACCTTAATAAAGAATTAACTAGGCGATTGGGCAGAACAGATATTTTATCAGTATCTTCTGATGATCGGAAACAACTATTCGATACAATACAAGCCAATTTTGATGCTAACTACCAAGGAAAGAAGCAAGACAAATACAATATTATAATAGCTACGGATGTACTAGCAGAAGGTATAAACCTTCATCGTGCAAACGTTATTGTCAATTATGATACACCTTGGAATGCAACCCGGCTCATGCAGCGCATAGGTCGCGTAAATCGTATTGGCTCTGTTGCCGGTAAAATTGTTAATTATGAATTCTATCCTTCTGATGAGGGTAATAAACAAATACGATTGTACGATAATGCATTAGCTAAGTTGCAAGGTTTTCACTCTGCTCTAGGCGAGGATTCCCAGATATATTCGCATGAGGAAGTTGTAGAGCAATTTAATCTGTTTGATACAAACGTAAAAGATGATGTAGATCACAATTTGGAATTGTTGCGTAAGGTTAGAGAGTTTAGAAACACCAATCCAGATGAGTATGAGCGAATAAAAGGATTACCGATAAAATCAAGGACAGGACGGTCTGTGAAACTTAGTGGTAAAAATATAACATCAAACAGTTCTCTTGTATATATCGCATCACCTTATAAAAAAGAATTTTATAAGGTTAACAATGATCAGGCAGAAGATGTAGGATTTTTAGATGTCATAGATTTATTTGAAGCAACCCCGGAAGAGCAGTCTATAACATTGCCTAAATGCCATTATAAACAAATTGGTTTAGCATATAAGAAATTTGAAGCCGACGTTGTAAATATGAATGATGAACATATTAAGTTTACACCTACAGGAAAAGATAATATATCGGAAAAAGCCAAATCATTGTTGCGTTATATATGGAGGGAAAGTAGCGAGACGAATATTCATCAGAATTGCGACATACTGAGTAAATATGTAGAACTCGGTACTTATACAAAACTTACACGAGATCTATCTAAACTAGAACGTGCTCTCAGTAATAAGAAAATAGCATATAATGATGTTATTACATCCATCAATGATTTTGTGACCAAATATCATGCAGAAAAGAAAACAATCAAGAAAGAGAAGGATGTTACTTCGTACATCATTCTTTCTGAAACATTTGAATAATGATGAGAGAATTTAGTAGTTTTGAAAAGCAAATATTGCATATTATGGTCGATCTTCAGAAATCAAATCGACTAAGTCGTCAAAACATTATTTTAACTTATTATCCGAAACTATATATAGACATAGAAAAAGATGGTAATTGGGACTGTTTATTTATCTTTTACAATGATGATGTTTCCATTTCAGAAAAAGTATTTACGCATATAACAATCCAAATTTACTTTTTATATAACTATTTAAGTTCTGAGCATTTTATTGAAGGTTTAAACTTCTTTCATAGAATAGAGCCAATAAGAAAAAATGAGCATCAGAAAAAACTGTTAATACATGATTATGCGGAATTTTTTATAAATAAAGATAATCTCTACAACGAGCTAATATTATCAGAAACGATTGTAAAATTAGTAGAAAATGAATTTCTCACAGATGAACAACTAAGATTTAAACAACAGATGGATGATGCTACAACAAAGCATAAAGAAGCAATGTCTAAAGCAAAGACACAAATAAGGTTTTCTCAAGGAGCTTTTTATGTAGCATTATTAGCGTTCCTAGTATCGTTAGTCTCAGCTATAATTACACAATGTTCTAATGATAATAAATTAATAAGAGATGAAATACACTCAGTAAAAACAGAAACTCCTAAATTAATGAACCAACAAATTAAGAATGACACCTTAAAGGTAAATATGATAAAAAAGTAATATGACCATGAATAAAGAACAACTTCAAAATATATTCAAGCAGTCATTCTCTTATGAGACATGGCAATCTGTTTTAATCAATCTGTTTGGTGTAACAGCACTAAGGAAAGAGCCAACAACTTTGGATAGTGATACAAATGAAAAAGTTTTGGGTTATCAGTTAGGGAAATTAGATACAACTGACCACTATACCATTGGACTTTTTACTTTCGAAATAAAAGGTAATACTAATATCAAACTTAATCGTGTAGGTTTGCGTTCACTTGTTCATAGTTACATCAAATATGGTTATGATGCTGCTATAGTCGTATATTATGATAAGACCCATTGGCGATTGTCATTCGTTTGTGATCTAAAAAATGAAAAGACAGCCCCAAAGCGTTTTACGTATGTCTTTGGCAATCCGCAAGAAACATACCGTACAGCTGCGGTCCAATTGTCTACGATGGATAGTAAGGAACCTTCATTCAAGTCTATAAAAGAGGCATTCTCTGTTGAAAAGTTATCAAAAGATTTCTTTAATGGTTACAAGGAACGATATAAAAACTTCTGCAACTATATAGGTGGAACAGAAAAATGGCAACGCGACTATGTGAAGAAAATGATGGGACGTCTGGTCTTCCTACAATTCCTTCAAAAAAAAGGTTGGATGGGTGTACCTGCAAATAGAGAAAATTGGACCGGTGGCGATTTACAATATATGCAGAATCTAATACAACGCTATGATGGCAATAACAGACTACTATCCGATATCCTTGAACCGTTGTTCTTTGAGACCTTAAATACCAAGAGAAATGATGATATCGCCGATTCAATCCTTGGTAATAATATTAAAATACCATATCTGAATGGAGGTTTGTTTGATAAAGATTCTATTGATAAAGAAAACATAGATTTCCCTTATGAATATTTTGCAGACTTAATGGATTTTTTCTCCCAATATAATTTTACTATTGACGAGAACGATCCGTATGATTCAGAGATTGGAATTGACCCGGAAATGTTAGGTCATATCTTTGAGAACCTCTTGGAGGATAACAAAAATAAAGGTGCTTTTTATACGCCAAAGGAAATTGTGCAATATATGTGTCGGGAAAGTTTAGTAGAATACCTTCAGACGAAATTAGGAGAACACAAAGAAATAAAGGATTTTATTTATACTCATAATATTGGAGATCGATTAGACAAGAAAAACTTCATAGTCTCAAATGCTAAACTCATTGCAAAATTGCTCGATGATGTAAAGGTCTGTGATCCTGCAATTGGTTCTGGAGCTTTTCCAATGGGCATTTTAAATGAGATATTTCATGCAAAGATGGCTCTTGATTTAACTCTTGACAGAGCTGAGGTAAAGAAAAATATTATCCAGAATTCTATTTTTGGTGTTGATATAGAGCAAGGTGCAGTAGATATAGCACGTCTACGCTTTTGGTTAGCTTTGGTTGTTGATGACGATAAACCTCAACCATTGCCTAACCTTGATTATAAAATTATGTGTGGAAATTCATTACTAAATCGTTTCGACTTGAATATGTCTATAGATGATGTATTCAACGAATATAATGAAGGCAAAGATGATTCTGAACAAATGAGTCTTGATAAATATAGAAAGTTAGTCTATAAATTCACAAATACATCTGATCATACGAAAAAAGAAGAATTTCGTGAGATAATAGAAAACATAAAGGCAACATTTGAATTAGAGTTAAGTGATTATGAGAAAAATAAGGCGACAAGAATTAAAAGAAAAATATCAGATTATGAATCACCATCTCTTTTCGGAGAAAGATCTAAAGAAGAATTAGACAGGATAAAAGAACTTAAAGCACAATTGAAGAGCATTGAAAAGAAAAAAGAAAACTTTGATTACAATAAAATATATGATAATGCCTTTGAATGGCGATTTGAATTTCCAGCATTACTAGATGTAAATGGAGATTATACAGGATTCGATATTGTGATTGCCAATCCTCCTTATGGAGCCAAATTGTCATCTGTAGAGAAAAGTACATATAAAGAAAAATACAAAGATGTGCATATGAGGAGTCCTGAAACATATTGTTACTTTATATCATTGGCATTTTATTTGGCTAAAAATGAAAATGCTGTAGTAACATATATTGTTCCAAATAATATGCTTTTTCAAAATGAAAATGAGAAGACTCGTGGTTTATTGATGTTTAAGCATAAACTTGTGCGTGCTATAAATTTAGGTGATAATACATTTGAAAATGCTGATGTCCCTACATGTATATTTGTATCTAAAACAAATACTGATTTGAACTACTCTATCACATATTCAGATTATCGGAAATATAATATTTCAAAAATTAATTGGAATAGTGATTTGGAATTAATATCAATTGATTTAATTGAAACCATACCTTCTAGTGTTATTGGTATGTCTAATTCTGATATCAATATATTAAATACAATAAAAGAGAATAGTGTAACTATTGATTCAATTGCTGAAGAAATGGCAAGTGGCATATCTTCTGGTGGTGATAAAATATTTAGAGTTAATGATGAGATTATTGACAAATATGGTATCGAATCAAATATTTTAAGACCAATATTAGCAGGCAGTGATATGTCCGAGTATCAAATTAATTACACTGGAGACAAAATTATTTACACTACAAGAGCAACAAATATATCAGATTATCCTGCAACTATGGAATATTTGCATTTATATATAGATAAATTAGAAAAAAGAAGCGAAACAAAAAGCGGTATTCTACCTTGGTTCGCTTTAAATCGCAATAGGTATGCTAAATTATTTGAAGAACCAAAGATTATTATGCGGCAAACTTCAGACTGTATCCGTTGTGAATATGACACAAATGGATATTACACTCTTGATAGTATCCTTATATTCAAAAAGAAAAAAGGAGATGAAAAGTTTGATTATAAATATATTGTAACAGTTCTGAATTCTACATTAACTGATTACTTATACAAACAATTAACACAAGAAGAAGGGAGAACTTTTGCCCAAGTAAAGCCTATTAATGTTAGAAAATTATATATACCGAAGGCTACAAAAGAAGAACAACAGATCCTTTCTACATTATATGATTATTTGTCTTTTCTATGCAATTTTGAAATGTTTAAAATGGATGAAGTTATTAGTAATTTGTTTATAGAAGAGTTTTTTAAGAAAATTATAGATGGTTGTGTTTATGAATTGATTTTTAAGGATCACATGAAAAATAGACAAATCAATATTATAGATTCCTTAAAAGAATATCTTAAAAAAATAGGGAACTTAAATAATATAGGAAAAAAAGAGACAGTCTTATATGTATTTAATAAATTATATAAAACGGATAATCCTGTAAGAACTAGATTAAATTTATTTGTATCGCGTAGTCCTGAATTTCTTAAACCAATAATACAACATTAGTATGGCAGCAATATCAAAAATAAAAATAAATAGTTTTAAAGCATTCCCAAACGATTTTACACTAACTTTAGAAGGTAAAAATCTATTAATGTATGGTGAAAATGGTAGTGGAAAATCTTCTATTTATTATGCATTACATTGTATCCTTCAAAGCCAATGTAATGATAAAGGGGAAATATATTTCGATACAAATTCTAATGTTGCAGAGAGTCTTGTGAATAAAGATACCAATAAACCAGATGCTTTTGTTGAAATAAAATTTGAAGGAAGTGATGTCATATATAAAATATCAAAATCTGGATATGAAGAATCTGTTACACAACCAATTTCTCCATTAAGAGACTTAAATGGGGACTGTGTATTTATTAATCATAAGTTTTTATTTAATGTGTTTAGTTTTAGAAATTCACAGTACATAGATTTATTCCCCATTTTTATTAAAGATATCTTACCTTTTACACTTACTCAAAATAAATCACAATTTATTAGTCAGATTTATGATGATGTTATGAACGGTATAGTTAGACATGGACGTGGTAGACGAATTGAGCCTGCATTTGATAAAAATATATCATTATTTAATACAGAAACTAAACGAATAATTGATTTGGTGAATACAAATTCCACTAATACAGCAACTTCTCTTTATAATAATTATTTTCGGGATAAAGGAGACCATAAACTAGAAATTTCATTAGTATATGATGATAATAGGGATAAAGTTACAAGTCCAAATAAATCGTATTGGCTACGATATGGCTATATATACAAAAAAGAAACTACTGCCAATGGAGAACCTAAGGAATTTAAGATTAGTAGCAGGGTGGAAATCTTACAACCTGTTATAACTATGCAGATCAGCGAGATACTTAGTGACGGTACGTCCAGAAAGATCGAAAAACCCCAAACGTTCTTTAATGAAGCAAAACTTACAGCAATTGCGTTGTCAATAAGGTTCTCTCTTTTAGATCTTGTAACAGCACCTAATGGACGTTTCATTGCATTAGATGATATGCTTATTAGTCTTGATATGAGTAATAGAATGAAGGTTATAAATTTTCTTTTATCAGGAGTTGGTGATAAATATAAAATATATGTATTTACTCACGATGCATTATTCTATTCTTCATTAAAAAAGCGTATATCTGTTGATAAAAATGAAAACGAATGGCTTTTTGGAGGGTTATATATGCATAATTATGATATAAAAGATAAAGAACTGAAAGTATGCTTACCATCACCAATGTTTATAAAAGAGACTGGCTCTCATCTAAAAGCAATGGAGTATTATGTAAAACACGATTATCCTGCATGTGGACAGATTTTACGAAAACAGAGTGAAAATATTTTCGATAAGTTATATCCGGATACCTTAAAAAAGGTAATAGACCAAAGTACAGGTAAAACAACTAACAACACACTTAATGATAAAATAAATAAGCTTAAAGATTTTTGTGATAAAAACGATATAGATTATTCAAAACTTAAAGATTTAAAAATATATAAAGATAATTTATTGAACACTGTTTCGCATTATGATATTTCATCACCAATATATAGTGATGAGTTATTAAATATAATGAATCTATTATTAATTCTTGCTAAAATAGCAGATTCCATACATGATATTAAAGTAAATCATGAATTAGAATTACAATTAGAAATGAATAAAGGTGAAACCATCTCATTATGTATAGATATTCAATCTGGCAAAATAAAAGTATTTTCTACTGATTCCGGACTAAGAATTATATATTATACTCCGTGCTTATTAAAAAAATTGATTAAAGTTGATGGTTCTAAAGAAATATTAGAAAATAAACCAAGATATGATTCTATATATGATGTATATGAAGAATATTGTGAAAAATATTCTATTAAGAATAGAGCTAATTTATTAGATATCGTTTTTGATCATGGCACAAAATTAAGAGATAAAAATGAATAAGTGCATATTCTGTCATAAGGATTCAACAATGTCAAAAAGTGTTGAACATATCATACCAGAGTCTCTGGGTAATAAAGAACATGTATTGCCTAAAGGATATGTATGTGATGAATGTAATCATTATTTTGCAGTCAAAATTGAAAAAGAGTTATTGGAACAACCATATTTCATTTCAATGAGATCTCGTAATGAAATAAAAACGAAAAAAGATAGATTGGTAAAACGAAAAATGATATTCCCCGACATTTATGATTTTTCTGAAATTGCCACTAACACTACCGATAATGGAAAAATAATTTATATAGATAATGATAATGTTATTAATAATATCATAAATGGCAAAACTTTCAAAATGATCGAACCTATTTATCCTGAACCGGAATATCCAAGTATTGTTATGGCTAGATTCTTAGCAAAATGTGCTATGGAATATATACTCTCCATGATTGAAGAGAATGAAAGGATTGATTTTGTAGATAGTTCCCTGTCTACAAATCAATTTGATCCTATAAGATTATTCGCAAGATATGGAACAGGTAAATGGGCATATTCTCAAAGGCGTGTTTACAATGAAGGATCCTTGTTTATAGATGCTAGAACTAACAAGATATTTGAAACGTTACATGAAATGACTATTTTCTTTAGAGACTTTGAGAAATTGGATAATAATAAATGTTCTGCAGAAATATATTTTGCAGTAATTATTATGGGAATTGAATATGTAATATGTATGTCAGATCCTGATATTTCAGGATATACTAAGCAATGGTTAAAAGAAAATGAAAACAAATCACCACTTGAAAGATCCTACGAACATATAATAAATAATGGATTTGAGGATATTCGTCCAAGATTTATAAAATAATGATATGCAGGTATGTTTCATCAATAAAACAAATAGATTCTTTCCCGATGTTGTTGCATTAGGAAAAAAGAATTCTGCAACACTAGGATTTATGCCTGATGGTGGTTTTGAAGACCACGCAAATAAACATTGTATCATTATCGCATATAATGAAAGTGATCTATTAGGATATTTAATGTACCGTGAAGTTCGGAGATTTTCAAGAGTAAGTATTGTACATCTATGCATTGATGAAAGATATAGAGGGCATCACGTTACGTCTAATTTATTAGACGCTTTAAAAAATAGATACAAAACAAAAGATAATTACAAAGGAATATCGTTAAGTTGCCGCGATGATTACAAAGGAGCTTCACAAATGTGGCAAAATTATGGATTCACTATTAGACAAAGTATTCGTAGCAGAAGTATTGAAGAGCATCATCTAAATTTATGGTGGTATGATTTTAATAAACCGGATCTATTTAGTGGTATAGAAGATTCTAAGGTAAAAGCATCTCTTGATATGAACATTATTATTAAATTAAGAGATTCAAACATGAATCATGAATCTTGGGAAGATCCAAGACCACTTATGGCAGACTGGTTAGTTGATGAAGCTGATTATTATTATGCGCCAGAGTGTTTAAATGAAATACTAAGAGATGGACACTATGGAAGGACATGCGAAACTAGAAAATTTATAAAAAATAATTTTATTGAAGCAAAATGTGATGCTGAAGATGTCAAAAAAGTAGCTAAAGAACTTGAAGAGATTATACCAGGGCATTCTGATAATGATAAATCAGACAGGAAACAAATTGCTACAAGTATAGTAGCAGGGATGAGCTATTTTATCACTTTAGACAATGGCATAATTAATAAAAGAGAAGAAATAGAAAGTAAATATGGCATTCAAATTTTCACACCCACAGAATTCATACTAAAGATTGATCATCTACTACATGATAAAGAATACAGACCAACTCTACTAAAAGGTGTAGCCTTTTCTAAAGTAGCAAATATATGTGAGGCAGACTTAAATAAATGTATTGATGAATTTAGCGTTGATCTAACTGGAAAAGATAAATCAGATTTTAGAAATGCTGTCTGTGAAGCTGTTTCGGACAAATCAAAGAGAATAAAAATTATAATTAAAGATAATACTAATCTGGCTTTTTATTCTTATGGATATTCTGATAATGAATTAACAATACCATTTATAAAAATTAAAAATGACATAAGTAGTCAAACCCTTTTTATGCAACTTATATCAGATTTAATTACAAAAGCAAGTTCCAAAAACATTAATAAAATAACATATAAAGAGCAAATAAAAGAAAATTATAAAGAAGGAGTCTTAAGAAAGTTTGGATTTATAAAAAATAACTTAGCTATATGGAAAAAGTATGTAATCAACAATGTAGTTGATAAGGTTTCTTTAATGAATTTATTGCCAGATATAGAAGCTTTTTGTAAAGTGGATTTAAATAATAATCAACAGTTGTTTAATATTGAGCAAATGCTTTTTCCTTTGAAAATATCTAATTTGGATATACCTTGTTATATAATACCAATAAAGGCTTTATGGGCAGGTCATTTATTTGATTATAAAATATCTTGTGGAGATTTATGGGGTGCTCAAGAAAAACAATTATGGAATATCGAAAATGTTTATTTCAGACACACAAATCCAATTACAGAAGTTTCCCCTGCGCGTATATTGTGGTATGTGAGCAAAGACAGAAACGATATTACATTACGTAATGGCTGTATAGTTGCTACATCTTATCTAGATGAAGTTATGACAGGAAAGCCCAAAGAACTATATAGCTCAAACAAACACTTTGGTATTTATGAGTGGGGTGATATATATTCTCTGTGTGATAAAAATATAAATAAAAATATTAGGGCCTTACGATTTAGCAGAACAGAAGTTTTCGAGAATCCCATACCATATAAGGATATCCAACAAATATTAAAAACTAATGGGAGAAAAAATAATTCGTTCGCTTCTCCAGTAGAAATAAGCGTCGAAATTTTTAATCAAATTTACAAATTAAGAAATGGGAAAAAATAATATAAAGAAATATCTATTTATATCTGTTAAACCAGAATTCGCAAATAAGATATTAACTAGAGAGAAGTGTATTGAATTACGCAAAATAAAGCCACACGTAAATTCAGGTGACTACGTTATTATATATGCCTCTTCACCAAGAAAATGCGTTATTGGTTTTGGAGAAATAAAACAAATAATAGAAACGACTCCTAAACAAATGTGGGAAAAATATTCTAATGTATTAGGTATTGATGAACCAAGATTTTATTCATATTACAAAGATAAGAACAAAGCTATTGGAATAGAGATAGGGGCAATTAAGTCAATTAATCCTATATCTTTGGATGAGTTAAGGAAAATAGATATAAAATTTCATCCACCACAGGTATATAGGTATATTACAAACAAACAGATATGCAAAATAATAGCAAAATATATGTGATATAATAGATGACACTCTAAAAATTAACGAAAGACTGTTTTATGTAATATTTCAGCCCTATTATATGTCACGCTGAATTATTAAAAAAAAATAAAAACACGCTAATAATGAATTAATTACAAATTTTAAAACTGTAAAAGACGTATTTTTGCATTATAAATCTTAATGAGATGAAGAAATCAACAAAAAACACTTACATTTATATCGTAATGATAGCTGTCTTCAGCTTGTTAATTTATGTCTCATTAAAAAGCGGGATAGAACTTCATAAGCTCAGTTCACAAGCATGCCTAAGTGATAATGGCGGGTTCTCAGGTATGTTTTTACATCTGGTAAAGAGTAATCTGAAAGATCCACTTATGACTCTACTGATGCAAATAATCATCATACTACTATCCTGCAAGATATTTTCTTCAATATTTAATCTTATAGGGCAACCGGGCGTAATCGGTGAAATAATTGCAGGCATCATTCTGGGCCCTTCTATTTTAGGTCACTACTTCCCAAATGCATTTAACTTTATATTCTCCAAAGACTCATTAGAAAACGTATATTTAATAAGTCAGATAGGATTAATCCTATTCATGTTTGTAATTGGACTCGAAGTTGATTTTAAGGTCCTTAAAAACAAGTTCAACGAAACCCTCGTAATAAGTCATGCGGGAATTCTCGTACCATTTTTCCTTGGCATAGTTTCATCATTCTACATATACGAGAAATATGCCTCACAACAAACATCATTTTTAGCCTTTGCCCTATTCATCGGTATATCAATGAGTATAACAGCTTTCCCTGTACTTGCAAGAATCGTTCAGGAAAGAAATTTGGCAAAAACTCAATTGGGGGTATTATCAATAGCTTCGGCCGCAAATGATGACGTAACGGCATGGTGCCTGCTTGCTATTGTCATAGCTCTCACAAAGTCTGGAACATCAACCAGTGCATTTATTACTGTAGGACTAACTATAGTCTATATTCTATTCATGTTTTTGTGCGTGCGTCCGTTCTTCAGAAAAATAAGCCAGATACAGGCTAACAACGAAATCCTAAACAAGAGCCTCATCGGACTTATATTCCTGACACTTATAATATCAGCATCTATAACAGAACTAATAGGAATACATGCATTGTTCGGAGGGTTCATAGCAGGAGTAGTAATGCCATCCAACCTTGGATTCCGCCATATCATGACGAATAAGGTAGAAGATGTTACATTGGCGTTTTTCTTGCCATTATTCTTTGCA
The DNA here is from genome assembly GCA_041907685.1 of Prevotella sp. Taxonomy (GTDB): domain Bacteria; phylum Bacteroidota; class Bacteroidia; order Bacteroidales; family Bacteroidaceae; genus Prevotella. Next base: position 272,857 of record JAYRGU010000002.1, read on the forward strand.
TACACCGGATTAAACACCAACCTGTTATTAATAAACAGTTGGTCGATGGTAGGCATATGTCTTCTGCTCATTGTGATAGCCATTGCGGGTAAATTCGGAGGATGTACGATAGCTGCAAAGCTCGTAGGTGAAACATGGCACGACAGTCTGACTATCGGAATGCTAATGAATACAAGAGGACTGATGGAACTTGTAGCCCTGAACATTGGATATGAGATGGGAGTACTGCCGAAATCCATATATGCAGTGCTGGTAATAATGGCTTTAGTAACAACATTCATGACTACACCTGCCCTGCATATGATATCTAAGATATTTGAAAAGCAAAAGAGAGCCGTGAAAGTAAAACGTCAAAAGATAATGCTAAGTTTCGGTTTACCTAGTAGTGGACCAAATCTTTTACGTATAAGTAGATTGATATTTGGTGAGTCAATGAACCAGAAACAAATAACGGCAGCTCACTTTACCCAAGGTATGGACGTAAATATGATTACAGCCGAACATTACGCTCAAGACCGTTTTCTGCCTATTGAGGAAGAGGCAAAACAACTAAATGTAAAATTGACTAATGTCTACAAAGTAACAAAAAATATAACTAACGAAATAGCAAGCATGACGAGAAATGAGAAAATAGACTATCTCGTCATCGGTTCCAAATACAGTTTTAGCAATCATAACATAAAAAAGAAAATAAAAAGCAAATATTGGGATTCATTGCTGGATAAGATACAAGGCAACTCTATTAGTAACTTATTAAGCGATAAGACAGAAGATATACTTAAAAGGACAGAATGCACCGTATTTATATTAGTATGCCCCAACAGACTTGAAAAGATCGCTCATCTGTCTATCGTAATAGATAGCGATAATGATTACAAATTATTTAATTTCATTGATAATATGTCACAGTCGTTGGTATCAATACAGATTTATGCATCCGCCAAGGTTGATAACGAAAATTATAATAAACACATAAATAAGCTTCTGGAGAAAGACCCAAGCCTGACAGATAAGATTATTATGCAAAGATACAGTCAGATAAATAAGCTCATGATAAAGAGCAAGGCCGATCAACTTGTTATCTCAACGTATGGAATGTATAAAGATATCATAGAACTATACAAAGCAAAGAATGCCGTACCGAATCTGCTATGTGTACGTTTTAAAGATCCTACATCTACATTATAATAATTATCCCCGATACTCTTTTTAATTTAGTATCGGGGATAATGGTTTATTAGTAATAAACTTTATTCTGAAATGTCAAGCGACTTGCTATCAGTCAAGAAATGCTTACCAAAGCGATACTGATATAATCCCACCTGCAATTTCTTTTTATTTGTCTTCATAGGCGAGACCACCACAAAAGTCATGTTCATAGAATCTTGCTCTATAACCTTACTCTTATCACGGCTCTTATAATCTTCCCATGTTCCGCTATTAGCATATACGCAAGTACTACCTTTTAGATTTTTATAAGTCTTGATCATTGGTATATGAGTGTGCCCAAATATGACAAGACGAACACCTGATTGAGAATTTTTAAAATATTGATTATCTGACTGATCATCAATAAAAGATGTGGCCAAACTACCTTTTATCGCATCATTAATATTTGTCATAATAGGAGCATTATTATACTGTTCTCTGTTATCCCAATTATTTTGAGTAAACAAGCCATTATAAAGATTCATCTGTATACTTCCATCAGTAGTACTATTGTGAGGTAAGACATCATTAATAGAGTATGTTTTAGTATAATGTCCTACGTTTGTAGTAATAATTTTAGCATCGAAATCATCCTTTACATATATGACGTCCTCCAAAACCTTTTTCCACAAGCCATAGTAGATGTATTTACTATACTGTTCAGGATCATTTTGATTATTTAATACCGTTACAGGAACCTTTGTAGCATCATCATGAGTTGTAGGGTCTGTAAACGAATTCGCTGCAATACGAGCGAAGAAATATCCAGGAGCCAATACAGCGCCTGGAGCCTCCGCATCATTAGCATTAGGAGTCAAAGAGCAGAAGAAATCATATCTGTGCCCATGCTCTATTGCTATCTGAGGATAACCATCAGGATTATATGTTCCAATACCATACTTATCTTTAGAGTCACGAGCCTGATTAACACCTGGCATTGCTATATCCACATTCTCAGGTGTAAAGCCCATATCATGATTACCCGGAATATAAGTTACTTTAATCTTTTTATCACCGATTATACCATTGATAACATTAAATATTGATTGATTAGCAACTACAGTCTTCTTAACGAAATCAGCCTGTGACTTATTATCATATGTATTTGTACGTGTTGGTATATACCACTCGTCAAACATATCACCGGCAATTACAAGTTCTTTGATCGTAGCAGAAGAACGTACCTCATTAAGAAACTGTTTTAGTCTGCTAAGATGCTTTACATCTTCTGAATAACTCAAATCATTACCAAGATGCAAATCGCTGATAACAACAATCTTATTACGAACAATACTATCGTTATTACCAGTAAATGGGTCAAATGGATTATCCGAAACGACATTATGGCTCGAGCCGCACGATATGAATACCGATGCGAACAATAATAGTAAAAAAGATGATTTTTTCATTGTAAAATTAAATATTAATTAATACTAAGTGATTTTCATTGGTGGTTTTCATGATATTTATTGTAATTATTCAGGGGACAAAATTAACGAACATTTTGCAAATTAATGTTCCAAAATCACAATACCTATGTGTCATAAATACAAAATGTGATAATTAACATTGACAAACAGTGCTTAATTATTAAATTATTTGTTAAATTTGCAAAGTAACTATGCAAAGTCTATATTTAGCAACCACATTTGCGGCAGCCGTAGCATGCCTGCTTACATCATTATTAATCTTCGCACGTAGAAAAAGCGGAGAGCGTTCACGTATCATCCTTGCATTTATAGTAATGTTTTCGGTGAGTAACTATATAACAAGGTTTTATGCTCTATGTCATGGGGAGCAACCTGAACTTGTTATATCTGTGCCAATGCTACTTCTAGCTATATTCATGGTGATATCTTATATAATGTATCCTATTGAGGTAATATCACCCGGATATCTTAATATTTGGCGTGTGGTAAAGCTTTACAGTCCATGTATTATACTTGCAGTTGTTTACAATATTTGTAATCTTATTGGAATAAAATTTCTACCATACCATTCATTGTTAGAGATGATACCCTATTTTACTAAGTTTGATGTATGGTTTCGACTTATGCTTGTTTTATTTGTTTTTACGCCTGTTTTTCTAATATTTACGGTACCTTATACAAGGCGTTACAACAACACAGACAGGACATGGATGATTAAATACACGGTTTGTTTTATCGTAAATACCATAGCATACATAATAGTGCTTATTTCAGACCATATTATTATAAAGACGCTATATTACTATGTCAGCGCCGGTTGCAGTATATATATCGCATATATGGAGCTTTTTGAGCGACTTATTAAGTGTCCTGTATCGCCCGATGATGATGTTACAGATATTAATAATGAAATACCTGAATATATAGATACGACAAATGAAAAGCGAAATCCATTGTGCGAAAGAATTGCTTTGCACATGAAACGTACATCTGACTACAGAGATCCTGACATTTCTTTAAATTCTATGGCCATTTCGCTTTTTACGAACCGCACAACATTATCAAAAGCTTTGCGTGAAATGGGATATGCGAACTTTAATATTTATATCAACTCATTGCGCATTGAGGACTTTATAAATCGCGTAAAAGACGAAAAATCGGAAAACTATCAGGACGTTTTCTACAATGTTGGCTTTCGCTCAAGATCTACAGCACTTCGTAACTTCAAGCAATATACTGGAAAAACGCCATCGGAATATTTCGGTGAACAATAAAATATCTATGCCTGTATTCTCTTTATAGAAAGTACAGGCATAGATATTTACGAATCACTATAATTGCAAGTATTATTTTTTATTTGAGTAATTGCAATGCCTTCTTGACCACATCATTCTGCTCGTTTGCAATCTTAAAGTATTCATTCATATCCCAAAGATCACGGGCTACAAGAGCTTTAAGCTGATTCTTAAGTGTAGGTAATGTTGCCTTTAGCTCTGCATCATCTTTGGGTTTTATATTCTGCTTTACGCCTTCTTTGATTATATCATCAATGAGAGACTTAGGAACCTCATATTCTTTTTCAAACTTAGCGAATGTAGGATACTTTATCTTAAGATCTTTACGGTTGTTATCTATGTACTTAAGATCAGCATTAATAAGTATGCTCTTTGCCGATAACTGACGATGAAACTTGGTGTACTGCATTGTATCAAGCGGTACAAAATAATCTGGCATTATACCACCGCCACCATATACGACACGATGCTCACGAAGCGTATAATATTTCAGAGAATCTGAGAAATGTATACTGTCCTTATTTATCAGCTCACCATGTTTGTAACGGTTGTCTATATCCATCTCATAGTCTTTACTATCACCTTTGATATAAGGTTTCTGTATACAACGGCCTGAAGGTGTATAATAATGTGCTATGGTAAGACGCATCTCAGAACCATCCTTAAAATCTATAGGGCGCTGAACAAGTCCCTTACCGAAAGAACGGCGGCCTACAACGATACCACGATCGTTATCCTGTATAGCTCCTGTTACAATTTCAGCCGCAGAGGCCGTAAATTCGTTGATTAAGACGATAACTTTACCATTGCGCATTGTTCCACTACCATCGGCGCGATAGTCCATTCTAGGCGATTTACGGCCGTTTGTATAGACTATTAAATCATTCTTCGGCAAAAACTCATTAGCGACCATCACTGCTGCCTGCAAATATCCACCTCCATTCTCTTGAAGATCTATTATAAGATCTTTCATACCATGCAACTTAAGCGAATCAAGTCCTTGCATTACTTCATCATAAGTAGTGGCTCCGAAACTCCCAATACGTATATATCCTACTTGTGGACGTATCATATACACTGCATCTATAGATTTTACAGGTATTTTATCCCGTGTTACTATAAAGGTTAGCTTATCTTTTATACCGCGTCTTACTATTGATAATTTTGCTTTTGTACCTTTTGGGCCACGCAAACGCCTCATTATCTCTTCTTTCGACATTTTAACACCAGCTATAGCTGTATCATTCACGGCCACGATACGGTCGCCTGCTAGTATGCCTACCTTCTCCGAAGGTCCGTTTGTTATTGTCTGTATAACAAGTAATGTATCTTCAGCCACATTGAACTGAACACCGATACCATCAAAATTGCCTTGTAATGATTCGCTCATCGATTTCATCTCATTAGAAGTGGAATAAGATGAGTGAGGATCTAATTTGTCGAGCATACCTCTAATGGCATCCTCTACCAGCTTATTTTCATTTACAGTATCTACATATAAGTTACTGATGGCCATCTCTGCTATCTGCAACTTACCAATAGGTGAATCCGGTCCAAAATTAAAGTGCATCTGAGCACTGGCTGGATTTATAGAGACAAGCAGCAATGCTGCTAATAAAAGTTTCTTCATTATTTTAGCTTTCTATTATTTCGTCTTCTGTACGGTCTTCTTCTATTACAAGATTATCTATAATAAAATTCTGACGCTCCATGGTATTCTTACCCATGTAGTATTCAAGTAATTTCTGAACTTGGTCTGTCTTATGTAGAGATACTTGTTCAAGACGCATATCAGGACCTATAAAATGTACAAATTCGTCTGGTGATATTTCTCCTAAACCTTTGAATCGTGTAATTTCAGGCTCAGGACCCAATTCTGATATCGCATTAAGGCGCTCTTCGTCTGTATAGCAATATTTTGTTATGAAATCACTCTTCTTATCTGTTTTTTTGAGTCGCTCATCGGCTTCGGCTATCACTTTCTTATTTTTTATCTTAGTGCGTTTATTACGTACACGGAAAAGTGGTGTCTGTAATACATAAACATGTCCTTTTTTTATCAGTTCGGGGAAGAACTGAAGAAAGAATGTTATTATCAACAGACGTATATGCATTCCATCTACATCGGCATCGGTAGCTACAATTACTTTATTGTAACGCAATGTATCAAGACCGTCTTCTATATCAAGTGCCGCCTGAAGTAGGTTAAACTCTTCATTTTCGTAAACCACCTTTTTAGTAAGCCCAAAACAGTTCAATGGTTTTCCTCTTAAAGAGAACACAGCCTGTGTTGTTACATCACGACTCTTTGTGATACTTCCACTAGCAGAATCTCCCTCGGTAATAAAAATACAACTATCTTCCTTACGGTCGTTCTTTACATCACTGAAATGGATGCGGCAATCGCGTAATTTACGATTATGAAGATTGGCTTTTTTAGCTCTTTCGCGAGCAAGCTTAGTTACGCCGGCCATTGCCTTACGTTCCTTCTCACTCTCTTGTATCTTATTAAGAAGCACCTCTGCTATATCTGACTCTTTATGCAGATAATTATCTACCTCTGTCTTTATAAAGTCACCTATATGCTTGTTGATGCTTACACCGTTAGGACTCATAGTTAGTGAGCCCAATTTTATCTTAGTCTGACTTTCAAACATTGGCTCTTCTATATTAACTGCTATAGCAGCAACTAAACCATTGCGGATATCGGTGTATTCTATGTTTTTATTATAAAACTCTTTTATTGTACGTGCTATATGTTCCTTAAATGCACTCTGATGGGTACCACCCTGAGTAGTATGCTGGCCATTTACGAAAGAATGATATTCTTCTCCATACTGATTGGTATGCGTAAAAGCAATCTCTATATCTTCTCCTTTAAGGTGTATAATCGGATAAATTCCGTCATTGGTCATCGTATCATTAAGGAGGTCTTCTAGTCCGTTACGGCTTATAATACGCCTGCCATTATACATTATTGTAAGTCCGGCATTAAGATATGTATAGTTTCGTAACATCGTTTCTACGATATCATCATGAAATGAATAGTTAAGAAACATGGTATTGTCTGGTACAAAAAATATATAAGTACCCGTTTCATCAGTAGTCTTTTCTGTGTGGTCACTCTTCATAATGCCACGCTCAAAAGATGCTGAACGTACTTTACCATCTCTATACGACCTTACTTCAAAATTAGAGCTTAGGGCATTAACGGCTTTTACACCAACACCATTAAGACCAACACTCTTTTTAAATGCCTTTGAATCATATTTACCTCCTGTATTAAGCATACTTACTGCTTCAATAAGTTTACCTTGAGGTATACCACGACCATAATCACGCACACTAACACGCAGATTATCTTCTATATCAATCTCAATGCGCTTACCTGAATTCATTTTAAACTCGTCTATTGAGTTGTCTATGACTTCTTTTAGCAAGACATAAATTCCATCTTCAGGTAATGAACCGTCACCAAGGCGACCAATATACATACCGGGACGTGTACGCACATGTTCCATATCCGACAGGTGCCGTATATTATCATCTGTATAAGCTACCTGCGGTTCCAGATTTTCTTTATTTATATTGTCCTCCATCCAAAAAAATATTTAATCTGTCAATGATTTCTTATAACAACGACGACGCTTATGATTTACCGTCTCAAGATATTGCCATTGGCTTTGCACATTCTCATTGCTTTCCATCTCAACTTGGCTCTCTCCCCATTTCCAACCATATGCTTGATATTTAGGAATAAGATCGGAGAACATAAGCGCGTTAGCTCCCTTTACACGATATTCGGGCAGGATTCCCATGAGCAAAAGATCGACACCTTCTGTCTTATGAAATTTGAGCGCCTTGAGTATATGCCACCAGCCAAGAGGTGTAAGCCTGCCCCTACGACATTTCTGCAGGGCTTTTGACAATGATGGTATAGTGATTCCAACTCCTACGAGTTTCTTATCGGCATTCCAATCTTCCACTAATGTTACAATATTCAAGTCGGCCATTGGGAAATACATTTTTACGTACTGGTCTATCTGCTTATCGGTAAGTTTTGAATAACCATAAAGATCCTGAAATGTAGTATTGATTACTTCAAATATTTTCTTACCATAACCACCTTCAAAGACATCTTTCTTAGTAAGTTTCTTTATGTGAAGATTATAGCGTTTCTTTATCATTTCAGCGATCTTCGTATATTTCTCAGGAACTTCTTTGGGAACAAACATCTTGTACTCTACATAATCATTATCCTTAACGAAACCACCAAGTTTTTCCATATGTTCAGGATAATATGGATAATTATATATTGTAGCCATAGTTCCTAATTGATCGAATCCCCATATAAGCATTCCTTCCGGATCCATATCTGTAAAACCAAGAGGACCAACAATCTCTTCCATTCCCTTAGAACGGCCGAAATCTTCAACAGCTTTGAACAATGCTCTGGAAACATCAATATCATCTATAAAATCAATCCAACCGAAACGTACACTTTTTTGCCCCCATTTCTCATTGGCTTTATTATTAATGATCGCGGCTACTCGCCCTACAATCTTACCGTCTTTGTAAGCCAGATAATATTCCGCCTCACAAAAATCGAAAGCTGCGTTTTTATCTTTGCTCAGAGTATTATTATCATCACTGAAAAGATTAGGAACATCATATTCATTTCCTTTATACAAATCATAATGAAACTCAATGAATTTCTTTAAGTCCTTCTTATCAGTGACTTTTCTTATTTCTACTGATGCCATTTTATAGATTAATTAATTGCTTTAAACCTGCAAAAGTAAAGAAAAATGGGCAGAAAACAAAATAAATGCCCAAATTTCGACCTTTTTAGGTATGTTATTACTATTATATTATGCCTTATGGCAAATGAACAACACATGTTGCTTGTCTGCCATCATTGTTGCAAAGATGTACTTATCACCACCATCTCTTATTTTAAGACGTTTGCGAAGCTCATCTACAGTCATATTAAAATTTCGAACTGTAATGTTTGCTCTTTCTATCTCAGACAGGTTTTTCTTAAGGTCTTTCTTATTCATAGTTGTTATTATATCTATGGCAAACTTACGCCCAGGAAATTGGTCTATATCTTGTGAGGAGATAAACAAATGGCTGTTCTTGCCTATAGCTTTTACCGGATAACGGTTTTCTAATATACCGAAACATCCAGACTTCATTATCGAAGCATTGGGTTCATATAAATAAAAGTTATTTACTGCTTTATTTTTTAATTCGGATAGTTCCAAAGTAGATGATTGGGGTATATTCTGATTGTATGTGAAATCAAAGTTTAAATCATCATTAACACAGTAAATGTGTAAGTCATGGACACCGTCCTTATTAATCACAAAAAGTAATTCCTTACATTCATTATCTACTGATACGATATGGAGTTGACTAACACACCGAAAATCTTTATTCAGATCATCGACAGCTTTATGCCAGTCTAACATTGGTGATAATTTGATAATGGTATTGCAAGCTTTATCAAGCAATAGATTCTTTATTTCTAAGACGTTGGGGGTGCAATCTGATATGGCAACCACCTTGCTGCCATTTGAGTCTCTACGAGCAGGATCTATAAAGAATAAATCTGCATTATCAATATTTTTGAGATATTCCACCCCGTCGCCACATACTACCTCCGAATGACTTAGATCTAGAAGATCAAAATTGTGCTTAGCTATTTCACATAATACATCTTGTCTCTCTACATAAATAGAATTACTGAATGCTCTAGATATAAAAGAGAAGTCTACACCAAAACCTCCTGTCAGATCTACAAAACGTTCGCCTTTTGATATAGGATTATTAGTGCCAAGAAGAAGTTTCTTTGCTAAAAAATATTTATATTGGGCCGTTTGTTGTGATGAGCACTGTTCGATAGACAAATGTACTGGATAGTATATATTATCTATTGATGCCCATGATGGCAATTTCGTTTTTGCTCTCTGTCTACCATCTATTTGGGATAGAGCGAAGTGTATATCGACATCCGGATATCTGGATGCCAGTAATGCCAATGTATGCACGTTATCAGCTGCATGCTCTTTTATAAACTCTTTTGTAGCAGCAGATGGATTTATTTCTCTCATTAATTTTATATTTTATAGTTTAAGCCCAATCTTAATTCAAAAGTATTATATTCCACATTATCATGATACTTATATAAAGTGCGTCTGAAATAATATGAGCTATGCAACTGTAAAGCAAGTTTATCTGTTATATTTAATTCTATTTGGGGATTGATAACAAGCAACGTAGCATTGCCTTTATCGCCCTGAGCATTAAGATATATTGGATCTATCGATTCATAATTTTTATTCTCATACCCTTTCCATGTATATATGCGATAGAAGTCTGCATTAACACTAAAACTACCCATCTTACGAAATTCCATTATAGTCTTTACTTTCACACTGAAACCACTGCCCATATTATAATCTCGATCTACAAATCTGTAGTAGTCGGTAAGACTTCCGCCTAGCAATATGGCATCAAGAAATATATGTTGTTCTAATTTCGATATGTTACCTACTTCAGGGAATCTGTATATAACGCCGGGACCTATACTGGCTGCTTCTGATATACGGAATGGAACTTGACTGGTACCGCCTTTCACTGGCTGTGAATTGTAATAGTTAAAGTGTTGGAATAAGCCAAACTCTGCATCTATTTTATCTCCTGAATATATTGGAGCGGTCCATAGTCGTCCGATAAGGTGTATGTCACTTATCAATGGTTGATTACCTGTAAATCCAAAAGTTACATTAGCTGTAAAATAATCGTATGGTTTGTTTTCTTCGTCATTAAAAGCATCACCGTATATTAAGTACATGTCAAGATAAGGATTATGCTCACCTCTGAATAGTCCCCCTTTGTCTGCCAGATATCTATCACCAAAAGCGACAGAGAAGTCTACCGGAATTCTATTATAATCATGATATTCATAATAATTATGTCGTACTCTCCATGCATCTCCGTTTAAGATTCGGTTAAGTTCTCTTATCGGGCATGTTAATGCACCTGCAAACTCTCTTAGAAAGCGGCTCATGCCTCTTTCTCTATCATCGTATACAAGATCAGACACTCGATGGGTAATTTCTCCTATACATGCTCCACCTATCGTTGTAGCCATAAGATCGTTTATGGCAGGTGGATCTGTTTCGCATGCAAGTTCCCACATCAGACTGCCACAGAAACTGTATGGTACGCTCTGCCAAAAATTCAGGCCATTGCTCCTTGCTGAATTAAAATACAGTCCACCATGATAAGGATGAGCGAACAGATTTGTTGAGAACTGGTCGTTATCCCATACAAAACCATTCTTTATATTATGCCATACTGAACTAGCACTAATATGAGAGTAATCTCCATTAATTATAAATCTGTCGAAAAGTTGAACACCCGCATTTATACTGAACGCTTCTGTTGCAGCTTTCCAAGGATGTTTTTCCTGATTAAGAGGGTTATCCCATGCATATATAGAATCGGCAATCAATATTGAATCTTTTTTATGACGAGACTCTCTTAATGTATCGGTCTGTGCTGTTAATGCAGATGTATAAATTAACAAAACAGCTAATAACAATATCTTAATAGTTGATTTATTTTTCATTCTTTATTCTTAGTCTGAAAGAAGTTCCTATTTCTAATAATGCTCTGTTACGGTATTCTTTTGAGTGGCTATAGTACCTTGTATCTCCATATCCCAAAGAGGCAAAGAGACCAAGCATCTTATTAACTCTGTAATCTACATTTACGCGGAGTTGCAAAGAATACAACCTGTCAGGGGCAATATCTGAATTCCGTTGAAATGTCTCTATATGGAAAAATCCCAAATCGCTGCTTACGCTCCATTTCGGGGTGAGACTAAAGTATTGACCCAGCCTGTAATATATAGCGCCTGAGAATCGCTTATCCAGGCCCATATACGATGTTCCCATACCAATTATGGAATATGTACTCTTATTACGGAATCTCAATGCAAAATTGAACTTGCAACTTGTCCCTGCAAAAGTAAGAATATCTATCTTTGTATTAGGATTTACATTCACGAAACCTATTTTATGGGCTACGGTATCACGACTGCAGTTAACAAATCCTATCTGCATACCATGATGATGGTTTACGCATACATTTATTACGCCAAACTGTACTCCATTCAGTGTATCTGCATAATTATATGTACTTTGCTGGTATCCATGCATATAACCTGAACATACATTTACCAAAGCTGAAATTTGGGTTCCACTTCTAATTCCTCTTGATATATTAGCTAAAGGCGAGAATTGTAATCCTGATACAGGAGAGAGGCTTATATTGCTGAATGTTGCTATCTGTACTCCTTTAAGGCCTCCTGAAATATTAGAAATTCCCGATAGCTGTACTCCTTGTGCCGTCGAAGATGCACTAGTTATAAGATTCAGCTGCATTCCACGCAAGGTGTCCAATCTAGTTATCAAACCTATACTTACAGATGAATTTTTATTTTTTCTCTTATGTGTTTTACCTGCCATAGTGTCTATAAATGACAATAAGCATAAGGTTATTATTAATATATATTTAAATCTTATCATTTAATATTCTTTATATAATGCAAACTTACGAAAAAAAACGATTATATGTATATATTAAAATAATAAAATTATAGATCAGCCATTATTGTGGCATAATAAAACACTTTTATCTGTATTAAGAGCTTTGCTTTTTATTGTAATATAATAGTGGCCTCATGTAAAATAGTGCAATATATATTCACGTATGTTGGATATTTTTAGTAATTTTGCATTTCAAATATTAAATATGAAAAAGAAAAATTACATCGCTCCGGAAATAAGAATATTAGAAGTAAAATATTCAAGTCCATTACTATCAAATAGTTATGACATGGGTAAAAACAAGAATTCTATTAATTTAGATTTTGATTCTGCCACAGAATATAATGATGAAGATGGACCTGCGATATAAAGGTTAATAAAAAATCCCCGCTACAATGTAACGGGGATTTTTATTTTATAATGCTATATCCTAGTCATTAAGTTTTGCTTTAATAAACTCGCGGTTAAGACGAGCGATATTAGCAATGCTTTCATTCTTAGGGCATTCTGCCTCACATGCACGTGTGTTTGTACAGTTACCAAATCCAAGTTCTTCCATCTTCATAACCATAGCCTTAGCACGACGTGCTGCCTCTGGGCGGCCCTGTGGAAGAAGAGCAAGCTGACTTACCTTAGAACTTACGAACAACATAGCTGAACCATTCTTACAAGCTGCAACACAAGCACCACAACCAATACATGTAGCACAGTCCATTGCTTCATCTGCTTTCTCTTTAGGTATCAGAATAGCATTTGCATCCTGTGGCTGTCCTGTACGTACACTTACATAACCACCAGCCTGAATAATTTTGTCGAATGCGCCACGATCTACCATACAATCCTTGATAACAGGGAATGCTGCAGAACGCCATGGCTCTACTGTAATAGTATCACCATCATTGAAACGACGCATATACAACTGGCATGTTGTAGCACCGGTAGCTGGTCCATGAGGATGTCCGTTAATATAAAGTGAACACATACCGCATATACCTTCACGACAGTCATGGTCGAATACAAAAGGTTCTTTATTGTCTTCGATAAGCTGCTCGTTGAGGATATCTAACATCTCGAGGAAAGAAGTATCACCAGGGATATCCTTCATCTCGAATGTATCAAAATGACCTTTGGCTGTAGGCCCGTTCTGACGCCAAACTCTAAGCGTGAAACTTATATTTTTATCCATTGTAATTCAAAATTAAGATTTGTAATTTCTGGTTTGTACTTTGATGTACTGATAGTTAAGGTCTTCCTTAAGTAATGAAGGAGCTTCTGTGTCAGAACCATTGTACTTCCAACAAGCTACATACATATAGTTCTCATCATCACGTTTTGCTTCGCCTTCTTCTGTCTGAGACTCTTCACGGAAGTGTCCGCCACAGCTTTCATTACGGTTCAGTGCATCGTATGCAACAAGTTCTCCCATTGTAAGGAAGTCACGCAAACGGATAGCCTTGTCAAGTTCAACATTAAGACCTTCTTTATCTCCTGGTATACGTACATGTTCATTGAATTCCTTACGTAGTTCAGCAATTTTCTTAAGTCCTGTTTCAAGACCTTCTTTTGTACGTCCCATTCCAACAAACTCCCACATAATATGACCAAGCTTCTTATGTATAGAGTCAACACTCTCATCACCCTTGATATTATAGATACGATCAATTTCAGACTGTACAGCTTTTTCCGTCTCTTCAAATTCAGGAAGATCTGTAGAGAAACGTGGTACTGTAATCTGATCGCTCAGATAGTTCTGCATAGTATATGGCAGTACGAAGTATCCGTCTGCTAGACCTTGCATAAGAGCAGAAGCACCTAAACGGTTAGCTCCATGATCACTGAAGTTACACTCACCGATAGCAAATAGGCCCTTAACACTAGTCTGAAGTTCATAATCAACCCAGATACCACCCATCGTATAATGGATAGCTGGATAAATCATCATAGGATTCTCATAAGGATTTACGTCAGTAATCTCCTCATACATATCAAAGAGGTTACCATAACGCTGTTCTACAGCATCCTTGCCAAGACGGCCGATAGCTTCATTAAAGTCTAGGAATACAGCCAAACCTGTATTATTCACACCGAAACCTTTATCACAACGCTCTTTTGCAGCACGAGAAGCAACGTCACGCGGAACAAGGTTACCAAATGCAGGATAACGACGCTCCAAATAGTAATCGCGGTCTTCTTCAGGAATATCTTTTCCTTGTAGTTCACCAACCTGTAACTTCTTAGCATCTTCTATCTTCTTTGGAACCCAGATTCGACCATCATTACGTAATGACTCTGACATAAGTGTGAGCTTTGACTGCTTATCACCATGTACAGGAATACATGTAGGATGGATCTGCACAAATGCAGGATTAGCAAAATAAGCGCCTTTACGATAGCAAGCCATTGCTGCAGAACAGTTACATGCCATTGCATTAGTAGAAAGGAAATAAGCATTACCATATCCACCTGTTGCTATAACTACTGCATGAGCAGCGAAACGCTCTAGTTTACCTGTAATAAGGTTCTTTGCAATAATACCACGTGCACGGTCGTCAATAAGAACGACATCTTCCATCTCATAACGAGTATATAATTGTACAGTACCAGCTTGCACCTGACGGCTTAATGCCGAGTAAGCACCTAATAGTAATTGCTGACCGGTCTGACCTTTAGCATAAAATGTACGGCAAACCTGCACACCACCAAATGAACGGTTAGCAAGCATACCACCATATTCACGGGCAAAAGGAACACCTTGAGCAACGCACTGGTCTATGATATCAGCTGAGACCTCTGCTAGACGATATACGTTAGCTTCACGAGCACGGTAGTCGCCTCCCTTAATCGTATCATAAAATAAGCGATATACAGCATCACCATCATTCTGATAGTTCTTTGCTGCATTAATACCACCCTGTGCTGCAATAGAGTGAGCACGACGGGGAGAATCTTGTATGCAGAAATTTAATACGCGGAATCCCATTTCACCAAGTGAAGCAGCTGCAGAAGCACCTGCAAGACCTGTACCAACTACGATTATATCCAGTTTACGCTTATTGGCAGGGTTAACCAATTTCTGATGAGCTTTATAATTGGTCCATTTTTCAGCCAAAGGGCCTTCAGGAATTCTTGAATCTATTTGATTAGCCATTTTACTTTTCTTTTAAATGTTATTATTAATAAGCTGCACAAGCAGTATTACATGATACGATGCCAGTGGCAAAAGCAAGTACTACTGCTACAAAACCGAGCATAAGAATAGTTACATAGATAATACCAATCATACGCCAACGGCAGAACCAAACCTTACCGTTCCATCCGAATGTCTGGATAGCACTCCAGAAACCATGAGACAGGTGAAACCATATGGCAACAAACCAAATAATGTAAAGTGCGGCAATACCTGGACAAGAGAATGTCTTCTGAATCCAGAGAATACCATCGGTGGTACCTGCTGCTCCAGAACCAATTACATCTTGGAACTGCATGTGATACCAGAAATTGCAGAAGTGAAGTATGAGTCCGAGAACAATGATTAGGCCAAGTACCAACATGTTCTGTGACGCCCACTCTACCTTTGCAGGTTTTGAAGTAATGTCGTAACGCTCAGATCCGCGTGCTTTGCGATTGAGTATTGTAAGCCAAAAGGCATAAATAATGTGAACAACTGCAAGAAAAGCCAGACCTAGAGTACCTATAATAGCGTACCAGTTGGCTCCCAGAAATTCACAGATAGCGTTGTAAGCTTCACCAGAGAAGATTGCAACAAGGTTCATTGACATGTGGAACGTCAAGAACAGAATAAGCGCGATGCCTGTTACAGACATTACAACTTTCCTACCAATAGATGAATTACATAACCACATAAATGATTGAAATTAAATTATTTAACTGTTAGAACTAAAATTATTTTTCTTTACATTTTAACACACGTTCATTATTTACTAATAATTTGAATTATTAATAATGGATGTGTTTTTACACATTTTGGTGTGCAAAAATACTATAAATTGATGATAAATCAAAGTATTTTTATGAAAATTCGATTTAATTTTTTAATTTTGCGTCGCTAAAATGAAAAGTAGTTATGAATTTCAATTATGACGTAATTGTTATCGGTGGTGGACATGCCGGATGCGAAGCTGCAACAGCAGCTGCAAATATGGGTGCTAAGACATGCCTGATAACAATGGATATGAACAAAATTGCTCAGATGAGCTGTAACCCAGCGATCGGAGGCATTGCCAAGGGGCAGATTGTGCGTGAAGTTGATGCACTTGGTGGCCAAATGGCAAAGGTTACTGATGCGACTGCAATACAGTTCCGTATGCTAAACAGAAGCAAAGGCCCTGCTGTATGGAGTCCTCGTGCTCAATGCGATCGTGGCAAGTTTATCTGGCAATGGCGTACCGTCATAGACAATACACCAAACCTGGATGTATGGCAGGATCAGGCAGATGAACTTATTGCTGAAAATAACGAAGCAATAGGTATAAAGACTGTGTGGGGCGTAGAATTCAGAGCTAAAAGCATAATAGTAACTGCTGGCACATTCCTAAATGGACTAATGCATATAGGGAGGCACAAGTTGGCCGGTGGACGTACAGCCGAGCCTGCCGTATACCATTTCACTGAAAGTATAACAAAATGGGGTATAACTTCAGGCAGAATGAAGACTGGCACACCTGTTAGAATTGATGGACGCACCGTTCACTTTGATGAAATGGAAGTGCAAGAAGGTGAAACAGACTTTCACCAATTCAGCTTCATGGGTGAGCATCGCATGCTTAAGCAATTGCCTTGCTGGACTTGCTACACTAATAAAGATGTACATGAAACTCTTAAAAGTGGACTTTCAGACTCACCTCTATTTAACGGTCAGATTCAAAGTATCGGGCCACGTTATTGCCCATCTATTGAAACAAAACTTGTAACGTTCCCTGAAAAGAATCAGCATCCGCTATTTTTGGAACCAGAAGGCGAAACTACAAAAGAAATGTACCTAAATGGATTTTCTTCAAGCTTACCAATGGAAGTTCAATTAGCCGCATTAAGAAAAATACCGGCTCTTAGAGACGTTAAAGTTTATAGGCCAGGCTACGCCATCGAATATGATTATTTCGACCCTACCCAACTAAAGCATTCGTTGGAATCGAAAATCATCAAAGGTTTGTTTTTCGCTGGACAAGTAAATGGCACCACCGGATATGAAGAGGCCGGAGGGCAAGGAACAGTTGCAGGAATAAATGCAGCATTATATTGCTCTGGCAGTAAACCTATGATAATGCAGAGAGACGAAAGCTATATTGGTGTATTGATTGACGACTTAGTAACAAAAGGTGTAGACGAGCCTTATAGAATGTTTACATCGAGAGCCGAATATAGAATTCTGCTTAGACAAGATGATGCAGACGCAAGGCTTACCGAAAAATCATATAACATCGGCCTTGCTAAAAAAGATCGGTTTGATTGGTGGAAAGAGAAAAAAGAGGCTATCGATAAAATCGAAGAATTTTGCAATAAAACTTCAGTAAAACCGAAAGAAATAAACTCTGCACTTGAATCACTTGGTACTACTCCACTAAGGGAAGGTACAAAATTGATCGATTTAATATCAAGACCACAAATAAACTTCGAGAACCTTTCTGAAATAATTCCCGAATTTAAAGAAATAATAAATTCGCCAATTAATCGAAAAGAAGAAATAGCAGAAGCCGCAGAAGTTAAAATGAAATATCATGGATATATCGAAAGAGAAAAAATTGTTGCAGATAAAATGCATAGATTAGAAGATATTAAAATAAAGGATCGATTCAATTATTCAGAGATGCAACAACTTTCTACAGAAGCAAGACAGAAGCTTAGCAAAATTAATCCTGAAACTTTAGCTCAAGCAAGTAGAATTTCTGGAGTGTCTCCTAGCGACATAAATGTAATGCTAATATTGCTGGGCAGATAGCACTTTATTTAGTAATCTGTAAAGATATAGACATTAAACAAAAACATTAACTCACAATTGTTCCACGTGAAACAATTTAATAAAAACAAATACATAACTGTTTGATTATGAACAACAAAACATTATTGGCAAATTTAAGAAGTATACCAGATTTCCCTCAGAAAGGGGTTAATTTCAGAGACGTAACGACCCTATTTAAGAGTAGCGAATGTCTCAAGATAATGACTGATGAATTATATGATTTATATAAGGATAAGGGGATAACAAAAATCGTCGGGATAGAGAGTAGAGGATTTATAATGGCTGCTGCTTTAGCGGTAAGACTTAATGCAGGAATCATATTGTGCAGGAAACCCGGGAAGCTGCCAGCCGACACTGTAAGTGAGACTTATGAAAAAGAATATGGTTCAGATACAATAGAAATACACGAAGATGCTATAAATGAAAATGATGTATTACTTTTGCATGATGATCTTCTAGCTACTGGTGGAACTATGAAAGCTACATGCGATCTTGTAAAAAAATTCAATCCTAAAAAAGTATATGTAAACTTCTTAATTGAGCTTGTTAATGAAGGATTTAATGGTAGAGACTTATTTGACAAGGATATTGAAGTTACATCTCTATTAAAGGTATAAACGTATAAATTAGAATGACAAAGGACGAAAATGAGAAGAGACTAGCGTACCTAAAAAGTATCGTAAGCAATTTACCTGATTCACCTGGATGTTATCAATATTTAGATGAGACTGGTACCATTATATACGTAGGTAAGGCTAAAAATCTAAAACGCAGAGTTTCTTCTTATTTCCGTCCTGAAGTCGACAGATTCAAAACGAAGGTCCTCGTAAGCAAAATAAGGGATCTAAAATATATAGTAGTAAACACAGAAGAAGACGCTCTCCTATTAGAGAACAATCTAATTAAGAAGTATAATCCAAAATACAATGTACTTCTTAAAGACGGCAAGACATACCCTAGCATCTGCATTACGAACGAATATCTTCCAAGAATATTTAAAACTAGGAATATAAATAGAAAATGGGGCACTTATTTTGGACCTTACTCTAATTTAAATTCAATGTATGCCGTCCTAGAATTAATAAAGAAATTATATCACCCTCGTACTTGCAGAACACCAATGACAAAAGAAGGCATTGAAAGAGGTAAATACGATGTGTGTCTTGAATACCATATAAAGAATTGTTATGCACCTTGTGTAGGAAAACAGACTTACGAAGACTATCTAAATAACATAAATGAGGCAAAAGAGATCTTAAAAGGAAACACAAGAGAAATTCAAAAGATTCTTTTTGACAAGATGCATAAACTTGCCGAAGAACTTAAGTTCGAAGAAGCAGAAGCTATAAAAAGAAAATATATACTCGTAGAACAATATTGCGCTAAGAGCGAGGTGGTTAGTCATATTCTGCATAACATTGATGTTTTTTCTATAACCAATGATGAGAAAATTGCATTTATAAATTATTTGCATGTCTCCAATGGCTCTATAAATCAGGCATTTACATTTGAATATAAGAAAAAATTAAATGAAACGGAAGAAGAACTCCTATCGCTCGGAATAATTGAAATGCGAGAAAGATATAAAAGCACATCAAGAGAAATTATTGTTCCTTTTGAGATGGATTTACAACTAGAAAACGTGGTATTTACTGTGCCTCAAAGAGGAGATAAGAAGACATTGCTTGACCTTTCATTAATGAATGGAAAACAGTACAAGTTCGACCGTCTTAAACAGACAGAAAAACTTAATCCTGAACAAAAATCTGTAAGGCTGATGAAAGAAATCCAAGATGCTCTGAAACTGCCAAAAATACCTTATCAGATAGAATGCTTTGACAACTCAAACATCAGTGGTACAGATGCTGTAGCAGCTTGCGTTGTGTTTAAAAAAATGAAGCCAAGCAAGAAAGACTATAGAAAATACAACATAAAAACGGTGTCAGGGCCCGATGATTATGCTTCTATGAAGGAGGTAGTAAGGCGCCGCTATACAAGACTAATAGAAGAGGAAAAGCCTCTACCCGACTTAATAATTACAGATGGTGGAAAAGGCCAGATGGAAGTAGTAAGAGAGGTCGTAAAAGACGAATTAAATCTCAATATACCAATCGCAGGTCTTGCAAAAAACGATAAACACCGCACTAATGAACTCTTATATGGTTTTCCACCAATGGTTATAGGGTTAAAAATGGACAGTGAACTATTCCATTTTCTAACTCAAATACAAGATGAAGTTCATAGATTTGCCATAACTTTCCATAGAGATAAGCGCAGTAAGCACGCACTAAAATCTGCTATTGATGACATAAAAGGTATTGGTCCGAAAACAAAAGATTTGCTACTAAATAAGCTAAAGACAGTCAGTAAGATACAATCTGCTGATTTACAGACACTTACAGATATAATAGGACTTTCTAAAGCCCAAATAGTATTTGAATATTTTAAAGATAAGGCATAAAATATAAATTTAATCACTATATTTGCAACATGAGACTAGTAATTCAAAGGGTCAGTAAGGCATCTGTAACCATCAACAACTGTATTAAATCAGCCATAAACTTAGGCTATCTTATTCTTATAGGTATAGAAGAAACTGATAATGAAGAAGATATAGAATGGTTAGTGAAGAAAGTTATAGGGTTAAGGGTCTTTGACGATGAAAAAGGTATAATGAATTTATCTATACAGGATGTGAATGGTAACATATTGGTAATCAGTCAGTTCACGCTAATGGCATCATACAAGAAAGGTAATAGGCCGTCTTGGATAAGAGCAGCAAAACATGATATTTCAATCCCTTTATACGAGAAATTCTGTAGCAAATTAAGCAAAGCACTTGGAAAAGATGTAGGAACCGGTGAATTCGGTGCAGACATGAAGGTAGAACTTATTAATGATGGTCCCGTAACAATATGTATGGATTCTAAAAACAAAGAATAGATATGACAATAGAAGATGCGCAAAAGGCTGTAGATGAATGGATTAAGACCTATGGCGTAAGATACTTCAGTGAGCTAACGAACATGGCGTGCCTCACAGAAGAAGTAGGAGAACTTGCAAAAGTAATGGCAAGGAAATATGGTGATCAGAGTTACAAAGAAGGCGAAAAAGACAATCTTGCAGACGAAATGGCTGATGTAATGTGGGTACTAATGTGCCTAGCCAATCAAACTGGAGTAAATCTTACTGATGCACTGCAAAAAAACTTAGAAAAGAAGACAAAAAGAGATAAAACAAGACATATAAACAATCCTAAATTGAAATAAAATGGCAACAAAGAAAGTAACAGAAGAGGTTCATCACCATCATGAAGGAACCGATATGAGTAAATACGACGAAGCATTAAGCAAGTACAATACCGCAATAGAAGATAAAGACGTTAAAGAAGCTGTCAAAAAAATAATCACTGAAAAGGTCCATGAGAATGACAACATTGACGTAAAGAAATTCCTTATGGGGAGTGTAGAATTAACATCTCTACATACTAGCGATTCTGAAGAAAGTATCCTTGCTATGACTGAAAGAGTAAATGATTTTGATAACACATACCCTGACCTCCCTCACGTTGCTACGATATGCGTATATCCCTGTTTTGCGAGTATAGTAAGCGAAAGTCTTGAAGTAGATGGAGTAGAAATAGCTTGTGTATCAGGCAGTTTCCCATCATCTCAGGCTCTTATTGAGGTAAAGGTAGCAGAGACAGCTCTAGCGCTTAAAGATGGAGCTACAGAAATTGACATTGTCATGCCAGTTGGAAAATTTCTAAGTGGTGATTATGAAGGAACAGCTGATGAAATCTCTGAACTTAAAGAGGTTTGCGGTGAACACAATATGAAAGTTATCCTTGAAACCGGTTGCTTAAAAACTGCTGAGAACATCAAAAAAGCTTCTATAATAGCAATGTATGCAGGTGCTGATTACATCAAGACATCTACTGGCAAACTTGAACCCGCAGCTACTCCTGAAGCAGCGTACGTAATGTGTCAAGCCATAAAAGAATACTATGATAAGACTGGTATACAGGTTGGTTTTAAGCCAGCAGGAGGCCTAAACACAGTTATGGATGCACTTATTTACTATACGATCGTTAAAGAGGTACTAGGCGAAAAATGGCTCACTAATAAATGGTTTAGACTTGGAACTAGCAGGCTTGCAAACCTTCTATTAAGCGAAGTAACAGGCGAAGAAACTAAATTCTTTTAATAAAATAACAAAAAGCAGTTCAAATTGAACTGCTTTTTATTTTATTGATAAGTTATTTTTCTCTATTTATTACAAAGTCAATATATGCAGTAAGAGATTCTCTTATTCCAGGATCTTTAACTTCATTCTCTATATAATTTATAGTTTCCTTACGGAAGTCTTCCATACGCTTTTTAGCATATTCAATACCTCCATTAGCCTTTGTAAATCCCACTAATTGAGATATTTCCTCAGCATTGACTGTTCGCGCTTTAACCTTTTTGGCAAGATCATTAAAATATTGATCGCCAGTTGAATTTAACGCATATATTACAGGTAGTGTTAGCTTACCTTCTACCATATCATTACCTGTAGGTTTGCCTATCTCTTCAGAATCGAAATAATCAAAGATATCATCTCGTATTTGAAACATTATTCCTAAATCCTGACCAAATTTCTTTGCCTTTTCTACATCAGATCCAGAAGCACCCGCAGATAAAGCCCCAATACCGGCACAAGCTTCAAAAAGAGCAGCCGTTTTCTGTTTAATAACCTGATAATATACAGTTTCAGAAATCTCCTGGTTGGAAATATTAGTCAACTGTAATATCTCTCCATTAGATAAAGTTCTGCCCAAATTAGCAAGATAACGTACAATCACCTCATTATGAGTTAAAGATACATTTAGCAAAGCCGTAGACAATATAAAATCCCCTACCAATACTGCTACTTTATTATTATATGTAGCATTAACCGAAGCCTGCCCTCTCCTTTCGCCACTCTCATCTACTACATCATCGTGCACCAAACTGGCAGTATGTAATAATTCAAGACCAACCGCAGCATGCTGTGTAATATCAGATACATGGCCATAATTACGAGCTATCAAAAGTATAAGCATAGGACGCATGCGCTTGCCCGCACGTTTACGAATATGCTCTAACACTTGAGATAACATCCCGTCAGTATGAGAAAGTGAGTCATTAAATAGACTTATAAAGTCTTCCAAGTCATCTTTTATAGGCTTCTTTATAAGAGAAATATAGTCCATGTTGTGAATTTTGTTACAAAATTAGCGTTTTTATCGGATTAATGATAAAAAATTTGTAATTTTACACGGAAAAATAACATTATTATGGAGAAATTGTTCCTTTTAGACGCTTATGCGCTGATTTACCGATCTTATTATGCCTTTATCAAAAATCCAAGAATAAACTCAAAAGGGCTTAACACTTCTGCTGTTATGGGATTTGTAAATACCTTAAACGAGGTAATAAATAAAGAGCAACCTACCCATATTGGTGTGGCTTTCGATCCAAGCGGACCAACTTTTAGACATGAAGCCTACAAAGAATACAAAGCTCAACGTGAAGAATGCCCTGAAGATATAAAAAAATCAGTACCTATAATCAAAGACATACTTAAAGCATGGAATATCCCTGTGCTCCAAGTTGATGGATATGAGGCTGATGATGTTATAGGTACCCTAGCCACAAAAGCAGGCAAAAAAGGAATAACGACTTACATGCTAACTCCAGACAAGGATTATGGCCAGTTAGTAAACGAAAACGTATTCATGTATAGACCTAGATATGGCGATGCCGGATATGAGACTCTCGGGGTTGAAGAGGTTGAGAAAAAATATGGTATCACTTCCCCACTCTATGTAATTGATCTTTTAGGATTAATGGGTGATGCATCCGACAATATTCCTGGATGCCCGGGAGTCGGCGAAAAAACTGCTGTTAAACTTATAAACGAATTCGGAACAATCGAAAATATTATTTCTGGTACTGAAAAACTCAAAGGTGTCTTAAAGAAAAAAATTGAAGAGAATATTGAACAAATAAAATTTTCAAAATATCTTGCAACTATAAAAATTGATGTGCCAATTGAGCTCAATCTTAATGAACTGAAAAAAGAAGAGCCAAACGAAGAGGAACTCAAAAAAATATTTGATGAACTGGAATTCAAAACACTTGCGAACAAAATTCTTAATAAACCTAAAGAAATAAAAAAAGACGCAAATGTACAACTCGATCTGTTTGGCAATTTCACGCCCAACAGTGAAGAAGTAACTCAGAATTCAAGTTTTGAGACTATAAGAACGGTTGATCACGAATACAAACTCATTGAAAATGAAGAAGATAGCAAACGTCTATGTGATTATTTATTAACAAATGATTTTGTTAGTCTAGACACAGAAACAACTTCTACCAATTCAATCAATGCAGAATTGGTAGGTTTAAGCTTTTCTGTGAAGGAAAATCAGGCATGGTATGTGGCAATTCCTAGTGATCGTAAAGATGCTCAAAAAATAGTTAATATATTTAAACCTCTCTATGAAAATGAAAAAATTGAGAAAATTGGGCAAAATATAAAATACGATCTTGAAGTTCTAAGAAATTACGGAATAAATCTTAATGGCAAAATGTTTGATACAATGATAGCCCATTATCTTCTGCAACCAGAACTTCGTCATAATATGGACTACATGGCAGAAATACTTCTTAACTATCAAACTATTCACATAGAAGAACTGATTGGACCAAAAGGTAAAAATCAGAAAAATATGCGCAGCCTTGATCCTAAGAATATTTATGAGTACGCAGCAGAAGATGCAGACATTACATTAAGACTGAAAAATATTCTTGAGCCCAAACTTAAAGATGCAGGTGCAGATGAACTATTTTATAATATAGAAATGCCTTTACTGCCTGTTCTAGCCGAAATGGAAATAAATGGGGTCAAAATAGACACAGATTCACTGAAAGAGACTTCAAAGGTCTTGACAGGAAGGATGAACGAAATAGAGAGACGCATATTTGAACTGGCAGGTGAAGAATTCAATATATCATCACCAAAACAAGTGGGAGATATTCTATTTGCAAAAATGAAGATTATTGATAATCCCAAAAAGACAAAAACTGGACAGTTCGTAACAAGCGAAGAAGTTTTACAATCATTAAAGGGTAAAAGCGAGATAGTAGCTACAATACTCGAACACAGAGGATTAAAGAAATTACTTGGCACATATGTAGATAACCTCCCTACCCTAATTAATCCCCACACCGGGCATATACACACATCGTTTAACCAAACAATAACATCAACGGGTAGACTATCTTCTAGCGATCCAAATCTTCAGAATATACCTGTTCGCGGTGAAGACGGGAAAGAAATTCGAAAAGCATTTATACCAGAAGATGGATGTCTGTTTTTTTCAGCAGATTACTCACAGATTGAGTTAAGAATTATGGCACATCTGAGCAGTGACAAAAACATGATAGAGGCATTCCGCGAAGGCCACGATATACATGCAGCAACTGCAGCAAAAATATATAAAGAAGCCATTGAAGATGTAACACGCGACCAACGAACAAAAGCCAAAAGGGCTAATTTCGGCATAATATATGGCATTACTGTATACGGATTAGCCGAACGTCTGGACATTGATCGTTCTGAAGCTAAACAACTGATAGACGGATATTTCGAAACATTTCCACAGGTTAAAGACTACATGGAAAAGGCAAAAAAGGTAGCTAGAGAGCATGGATATGTAGAAACTCTATTTCACAGACGCAGATATCTACCAGACATAACATCTCATAATGCTACAGTGAGAGGTTTTGCAGAACGCAATGCCATTAATGCCCCTATACAGGGTACAGCAGCAGACATCATTAAAGTTGCGATGGTAAGAATTTTCAATAGATTTAAAAACGAGAACATTAAATCTAAGATGATACTTCAGGTTCATGACGAACTAAACTTCTCTGTTTATCCTGACGAAAAAGAGAAAGTAGAAAAAATTGTAATGGAAGAAATGCAAGGAGCCTACAAAATGCAAGTGCCTCTAATAGCAGACGCAGGATGGGGTAAGAATTGGCTGGAAGCTCACTAAAATTCAGTTTCTTTTCTTGCTCATAATATGCGATTTTATAAAATAGGTAGAATTATTATTTATAACCATGATATGTCGTATATATTCATAATTCTTATTCATGACAGCTGTAAATACCCAATATAAATATTGTTTAGGACTTTATCGTCCAAACAGATAACAAACGGCAAACCCTAAATTATGTAATACTCGAAGAAATCAGCTCTACCTTTTTTGCCACGATGTATTAGAATCCATTACATTCCCAACAGGGATGCGCACTTTATTTACTTTTGAAAATAACAAATTTATAACTACAACTGAGGAAAAACTGTGATGATGAAATGAAAGGATCTTAATATGAAGATAATGAAAAAGCTTTTACTAATATGGACAATATTGCTATCCACATTGAATGGCTATGGGCAAGAGTACAACTCTGCAATTGTAAGAAATATCTTGAAAAGTAATCACATAAAATCTATTGAGTGTAAAATAGTTTCGTATCTTTATATTTCAGATTTAAATATTCGTTTCTGTTATGATAAATCCGTATTTGAAATAGTAACATTGAGGAGAGATTCTACAGGTAAAATTAATTCGATTAAAATAACACCACATCACAATATTGATTTATGCAATTACATCATTACGTCTATAAATGATTTCTTCATTGCAAAGAAAGTAAAAATCTATAAATATATGAAGAAAGAAAACTACGTGGTTGATTCAGATCCATCACCAACCGAATTAAAAATCACAATAAATTCTCATGGAAAGAATAACATAATTTATTCGTATATGGGTGACGGATACACAAATGGGTATAATAGTATTGGAAATAAAACTGTAAAATACTCTATACCATTCAGAAAGTTTATACAAACTATTGATCGTTATATCCCAGAAGAAGTCGGAGGCGAACAATTGGAACTTTATAATCATATTATAGATAGTGTAAGACTTGACAAAGACTTCAAGATAATACCAAATGCTGTATTTGATATAAGAGAGAATCCTTAATATAGAATTTGTTGAGCATACATGAAAGGCTTGTACATGAAGATATGCTCATAAAGGAAGAAAGGACTGCATACAGAATCCAAATAAACGGTACTAATATGTATCAAGAATGGAAAAAAATATGGAATAATACAACATTAAAATTTAAATAGAGGAAATAAAAGTAGTAGGTTTTCTATTGAATTGCCAATCAATATAGAATACGACAATATGAATAATCCAAGAAGAATACAATTTACAAACGGTAATCTTACACTGTATGTATATGGTGACACCGGGCTTAATGCTTCTGCACAGCCTTATAAGTACAATGGAAAAGAGCTGGACAGAATGCATGGACTGGATTGGTATGACTATGGGGCTAGACAGTATGATGCTGCATTGGCCCAATGGACTAAAATGGATCCTCTATGTGAAACGTATAAAGGAATCAATCCGTATGCATATTGTATGAACAATCCGATAAAGTTTGTAGATATAAAAGGATTTGCTCCTGGTGATTTCTTCATTTCTATGGATGCTGCAGCTAACGATTTTGGACTAACTTTCAATGATAATTCTATTAGAGGAAATGTTGAATATGGCTCAACTATTTTTATAATACATAACAGAAAAGGCCAGATTGGCTATACATATACAATACCAAATATAGGAGATTACTCCCATTCAACGTCTAGTATTGCTCCATGGGGAGTAAGGGCTGTTGCGAATATACATATCCATGGAGAATGTTCTTATTGGAATGATGATGATCATAAATATTATGATAATGAATTTTCAGGAGCAAGAGATGATGAATATGGTACTCCTCTTTCTAATCAGCAAAAAAGATTAGAGCATTCTGTTTGGGATATAGGAGAGGCTAACAATAACAAATATCCGAGTTATTTGGCAACTCCAAATGGATCTTTACAAAAATATGATCCAAAAACAGGTAAGACTGTTGTAGTTAATAATAATATGCCTAGTGACGTCAAAGATCCCACAAGAAAGAACAAAGTAAGTTCTAGCGAAACAAAAAAATATGATTTAAAAGACGAAATTGAATGGCAAAAAAAATAGATCAAGAAGCAGCAAATGAACGAATAATTAAATTTTAATAAAAATATAGCGATATGAAAAAAATAACAACTTTAATAATATTTTTAGTAGGAATAATACTAGGAATATTTATCAAATCAGAATATGACATAGTGAAAAGCAAAAATGTCGTAGTTAAAGAAGATTTTATCTTTAAAGGAAATGTAAAAGTCGACAAGGATATGATAGATGCACGAAAATCGGTAGATGATAGTATCAATTATGGATCAGGAACAGACGACCCTTTAGACGTATATAACAGTCAGAACGGAACTATTCCCGATGCTAAGGCAGCAGTAGGTATTGCGAAGATAATACTTAATTATTGTTACGGAGAGGGAACAATTAACAAAGAAAAACCTTTTAATGTAGAATTAGTAAATAACAGAGTCTGGTATATATATGGTTCGCTTCCAAAAGGTTATTATGGTGGCGTTGCCCAGATATCAATACAGAAGTCTGATGGGAAGGTATTAGCAATATTTCATGGCAAATAAAAATACTTTCACTTAAAAGGTACGTGTAATGCTCTGGCATCTGATGCAAACAAGGGAATTGCCAATATAGAATACGACAATATGAATAATACAAGAAGGATACTATTTACAAACGGTAATGTTGCGGAGTATGTATCTTCGGTTGAGGGTGAAAGACTGTGTACCATTAACCACATACGGTAAACAATATATAAACTGCTGAAAGGCATTTTATACATCACAGAAAAACTTATAAAATAGAAAATAAAAACATTTTCTAACCTCAACCTCACTATTATGGTATAAATGAATGTGTATCAGTGTGTTATGTGAGTGAGGTTTAGTATTATAACCTCACTAAACCTCACTATGTCTTTTTCCAAAAGCGGTTGACTGTTTAATAATTAATTGATAATATATATAATATCTAGAATTATAGCCTTTATATTTATCTTGTGCAAACAACGAAATATAGACAAAACAATATGCAAACATTATATTGCGTAAAGCAAATCAGGAATGGTTTTACACTTGTATAAAGTGTTTCAGTAAATCTTTAAATAATTTGTATAGAAAACTAAGAAATTTAACTAAAGAGGTTTATGCCGAATTCAGTCATAGTAATAATAGACAATAAACATAGCCTCACTACTAAAAAACGAACTTTTAAAGTCTGAAAAACAACTTGTTTTATTAAGCAAAACAAGTTAATTTGTCTAACAAAATAAGTTGTTTTGCTCTTTAATATTTATGCTTTTCCAACACAAAAGATCACTAAATAGCAATAATTTGATACTAGTGAGATTAACCTCACTAACCTAACTAAACCTCACTCAATATAACATATTGATACACATACATTTATACAATAATAGTGAGGTTGAGGTTAAAAAAAGATTTTTAAAATAAAAAATATTTTGGGTATTGTAATAATCGCATTTAATTTTGTATTATTATATTGCACTAATGAAACTAGCACAGACAGTGAGCAACCTATAACAAAGTAGATTATCAGTTAAACTTTCAAATTTATTACTGTTTCTGTTAATTATTACATTTTTAATAGCTAACTTTGCAGCTGTATACAAAATAAATAGATTGACATGTCATTAAAATGTGGTATAGTAGGCCTTCCTAATGTAGGAAAATCTACTCTTTTCAATTGCGTGTCTAGTGCTAAAGCACAGGCCGCTAATTTTCCATTCTGTACAATAGAGCCTAATGTAGGCGTAATCACAGTTCCAGATGAACGACTGACAAAACTTGCCGAAATAGTTCACCCGGGACGTATAGTTCCTGCAACTTGTGAAATAGTAGATATAGCAGGATTGGTAAAAGGTGCAAGTAAAGGTGAAGGACTTGGAAATAAATTTCTTGGAAATATCCGTGAAACTGATGCAATAATACATGTTTTGCGTTGTTTTGACGATGAAAACATAACACATGTAGATGGTACAATAGATCCTATACGTGATAAGGAAATTATAGATACAGAACTACAGCTCAAAGACCTCGAAACAATAGAGAGCAGAATGAGCAAAGAACAGAAAATAGCCGCTACCGGAAACAAGGACGCAAAAATAAATGTTGCTGTACTTAATGCCTATAAGGAAGCTCTTGACAAAGGGTTAAACGCACGTACTGTTGAGTTCGAAAGTAAAGAAGAACAACAAGCAGCACACGACTTATTCTTGCTTACAGCCAAACCTGTGCTGTATGTTTGTAATGTAGACGAAAACAGCGCAAAAGAGGGTAATGAATACAGCAAAAAAGTAGAAGAAATAGCTAAAACAGAAGGTGCAGAAGTTCTAGTCATTGCTGCTAAAACAGAAGAAGATATAGCTAGTCTTGAGACTTACGAAGATAAGAAGATTTTCCTTGATGAACTCGGACTTGAGGAGAGTGGCGTGAACCGTCTTATCAAGAAAGCATACAGTTTGCTAAACCTTCAGACATTTATTACTGCCGGAGAGATGGAAGTAAAGGCATGGACGTATCATAAGGGATGGAAAGCACCACAATGCGCCGGTGTAATACATACCGACTTTGAGAAAGGATTTATCCGTGCTGAGGTGATAAAGTACGAAGATTATATCAAGTATGGCAATGAAGCTGCTATAAGAGAAGCCGGAAAACTTGGTGTAGAAGGTAAAGACTATGAAGTGCAGGATGGAGATATAATGCACTTCAGATTTAACGTATAAAACTATGAACTTACTGAATTACATTAGCTGGAATCCCCCACTCTATTTGTTTCATATAGGTGGCTTTGGTATCAGATGGTATTCCACATGCTGGCTTATCGGTCTGCTACTCGCTTACTTCGTTGTCAAGCGATTGTATAAGGAACAGAAGATTGAAGACAAATACTTTGATCCTTTGTTCATCTACTGTTTCGTTGGCATACTAGCCGGTGCAAGACTTGGTCACTGCATCTTCTATCAACCGGATTATTTCCTTACCAGTTGGCCACATGTAATAGAGATGATACTACCTATACACCAGACAATAGACGGTGCATGGAAATTTGTAGGATATGAAGGCCTTGCCAGTCACGGAGGAACAATAGGTCTTATGATTGCACTGTATCTATATTATCGTAAAACCAAAGTCAATCTATGGACCGTTTTAGATAATATAGCAATAGCAACTCCAACCACAGCATGCTTTATAAGACTGGGAAATTTAATGAATTCAGAAATAATAGGAAAAGTTACTGATGTTCCATGGGCATTTATATTTGAACGTGTAGATGGAGCGCCAAGACATCCGGGACAGCTATATGAAGCTATAGCTTATGCCATAATTTTCTTTATTGGCTGGTATTTCTACCGCAAGAACATCAAGAAAGTTGGTACGGGATTCTTCTTTGGATTATGCCTCACATTAATATTTGCTTTCAGATTCTTTGTTGAATTCACTAAGGATATACAAGAACCCTTCGAAGCAGGATTGCCATTGGATATGGGACAAATATTGAGTGTACCATTTATATTACTCGGACTGTTTTGTATGTTTGGAGGCAAATGGATGAAAAAATTAGGAGCTGAATAATTCAGCTCCTTTTCTTTATTTCCCGTTTACTATTTTCTTTATATCATTCAATTTGTTAAGGGCATCCACCGGAGTAAGATTATTTATATCAAGGCCCAATATTTCATCTCGCACCTGGCATAATATGGGATCATCCAGCTGGAAAAAGCTCAGTTGCATACCTTCTCTACTTGATGCAATCTCATGGGTAGGTTTGCCTGCTGTACCTACAGTGCTGTTATCATCCTCCAATTGTTTAAGAATAACATTAGCTCTCTTAACTATACTCTTAGGCATACCTGCAATCTCTGCCACATGTATACCAAAAGAGTGCTCACTCCCACCCCTCTCAAGTTTACGTAAGAATATTACCTTACCGTCAAGCTCCTTGACAGAAACATTATAATTTTTAATACGAGAGAAGTTTTTCTCCATCTCGTTCATTTCATGATAGTGTGTAGCGAAGAGAGTGCGAGCCCTTGCCTTTGAATGCTCATGCAGATACTCTACTATTGCCCACGCAATGGATATACCATCATAAGTAGATGTGCCTCTACCCAACTCATCAAAAAGAACAAGGCTCTTTGGCGAAACATTATTCAATATATTAGCAGCCTCTGTCATCTCTACCATAAAGGTTGATTCTCCTAGCGAAATATTATCAGAAGCACCTACTCTAGTAAATATTTTATCCACCAGACCTATTCTTGCTGATTCTGCGGGCACAAAACATCCTATCTGAGCCATTAGTACGATCAAGGCTGTCTGACGTAGCAGAGCCGATTTTCCGGCCATATTAGGACCGGTTATGATCATTATCTGTTGTTTTTCTGTATCAAGATATATATCATTTGGTACATATCGCTCTCCTAGCGGCAACTGTGTCTCAATAACCGGATGCCTTCCTTGCTTTATATCAAGTACATCGGTAGTATCTATCACCGGACGTATATAGTTATTCTCTTCGGAAGCCTTGGCAAAAGACAAAAGGCAATCAAGCCTTGCTATAAGATTGGCATTTATCTGAATGGCAGGAATATACTCTTGCATAGACAGAACAAGATCATTAAACAATTTGGTCTCAAGTGATAATATTTTATCTTCAGCACCTAATATTTTTTCTTCATACTCTTTTAACTCCTGAGTGATGTAACGCTCTGCCTGAACAAGAGTCTGCTTGCGTATCCATGATTCGGGAACTTTATCTTTATAGGTATTTCTTACCTCCAGATAATAGCCGAAAACATTGTTGTATCCAATTTTTAGACTAGATATTCCTGTTGCTTGGGTTTCACGCTCCTGTATTTTCATCAGATAATCTTTTCCATTATATGATATATTACGAAGTTCGTCCAAGTCTTTGTTTACTCCATCTGCTATCACCCCACCCTTATTGACTAGTTGTGGTGGATCATTTTTTATTTCTTTGTCTATGCGGTCTCTTAACAACTCACAAAGATTAAGCTGCTCTCCTATCCTCTTTAGCGCATCATTTTTAGCACATTGACAGGCCTTTTTAACAGGTAATATAGCCTGAAGAGCCACTTTTAGTTGTACTACCTCACGCGGTGACACTCTACCTACCGCTACTTTAGAAATGATACGTTCCAAATCACCTATCTGATGGAACTGATCGTCAATAAGCTGGCGAAATTCAGGTTCACGAAACAGATATTCTACTATGTCAAGCCTTTCATTGATAGGCTTCTCGTCTTTAAGTGGAAATACCACCCAACGCTTAAGCATACGAGCCCCCATTGGTGATACTGTGTTGTCTATTACATTAAGAAGTGAACTGCCATCCTCCTGCATAGGCTGCAGAAGTTCAAGACTACGTATTGTAAACTTATCCATACGTACATATCTGTCTTCCTCTATCCGTGAAAGAGATGTGATATGTCCGATCTGTGTATGCTGTGTAAGTTCAAGATACTGAAGAATTGCACCACTGGCAATGACACCAGATTTGAGATGATCTACTCCAAAACCCTTAAGACTCTTAACGCCAAACTGCTTAAGTAGTTTCTGATGGGCAGACTGCTCTGTAAAGACCCAGTCATCTAGTTCAAATGTAAAGAATTTATTACCAAAGTATTTTTCAAAATCTTGTTTTTTCTCTCTATCAAAAAGGACCTCCTTAGGTGAAAAATTACCAAGCAGTTTGTCTACATAATCATATGTTCCCTCGCCTGTTATAAATTCACCTGTAGATATATCCAAAAAAGAAACTCCACATGAATATTTTCCAAAATGTACAGCAGCAAGAAAGTTATTTTCTTTATAATTAAGTACATTATCGCTCATAGCCACACCCGGCGTTACTAATTCGGTAATGCCACGCTTAACTAAAGTCTTTGTAAGTTTGGGATCTTCCAGCTGGTCGCATATAGCCACACGCTTACCTGCGCGAACCAGCTTAGGCAAATAAGTATCTAAAGCATGATGTGGAAAACCTGCCATCTCTGCAGATCCTTTATTTCCACCATTATTACGGCGTGTAAGAGTTATACCAAGTATCTTTGAAGCTGTAATAGCATCTCCGCAATACGTCTCATAGAAGTCACCACAGCGGAATAGTAATAACGCATCAGGGTGTTTTGCCTTCAACGTAAAAAACTGTTTCATCATAGGTGTAAGTCCACTATCTTTATTTGCCATTAAGCTATTATTTTTTAATTTGTAATCGGCAAAATTAAAGAAAAAAGAGCAAAAGACAAAATAAAAAGATTAAAAAATAATATCATATTTTTATGACATCAACAATAATAGGTAAGATAAGCTTAACATTTGACAAAATAGTATTATATATTTACCTTTATAATATATTATCTTTGCAAACGAAACAATAAGGTAAAACAAAAGTGATAAATATAGATTAACACAAAATGGTTTTACATGTAAGATTTGTTATTAGGATAAAAAAGGGAAGCGCCGTGATGGTTACTTCCCTATTTTTTTGTTAACTAAATTTTGCCGTTACGAATAAATAAAGTAATTTTGCACCATATAATATAAATATAAAATAGAAATGGATTATAACTTCAGAGAAATTGAAAAAAAATGGCAGCAGAAGTGGGTGGAAAATAAAACTTACAAGGTTGCAGAAGACAAATCACGAAAGAAATTCTATGTACTGAATATGTTTCCTTACCCATCAGGAGCAGGTCTACATGTTGGCCATCCTCTAGGGTATATAGCTTCTGATATCTATGCCAGATTCAAACGTCTCGAAGGTTATAATGTACTCAATCCAATGGGATATGACGCCTATGGTCTGCCGGCAGAGCAATATGCCATACAGACAGGTCAACATCCTGCTATAACTACAGTTAACAATATCAACCGATATCGTGAACAATTAGACAAAATAGGATTTTCATTTGACTGGGATAGGGAAGTACGTACTTGCGATTCTTCTTATTATAAATGGACTCAATGGGCTTTCAAATTAATGTTCAATTCCTATTATGACAAAGATTTGAAAAAAGCTCAGCCAATTGATAAACTTATTGAATATCTTAAAAAGAACGGTTCGGAAGGAATAAATGCAGCTTGCAATGAAGAACTTAAAATTACCGCAGAAGAGTGGGGTAGTATGAGTGAAAAAGAGCAACAGCAAACACTTATGAACTATCGTATAGCTTATCTTGGTGAGACAATGGTTAACTGGTGTGCCGGTCTTGGTACTGTGCTTGCCAATGACGAAGTAGTGGACGGAGTTTCTGTTCGTGGTGGCTATCCTGTTGTTCAGCAGAAGATGCGCCAATGGTGTCTACGTGTAAGCGCTTATGCTCAGAGATTACTAGACGGACTTGATACTATAAATTGGACAGATTCTCTTAAAGATACACAACGTAACTGGATTGGACGCAGCGAAGGAACAGAAGTTGTTTTTAATGTAAAAGACAGTGATGTTAAATTCACCATATTCACAACTCGTGCCGACACTATGTTTGGCGTAACATTTATGGTATTGGCTCCTGAAAGCGATTATGTAGCACAAGTAACCACTACTGAACAACAGAAAGCTGTTACCGACTATGTAGAAGCAACTAAGAAACGTACTGAGCGCGACCGTATATCAGACCGTAAAGTTACCGGAGTATTCACAGGTTCTTATGCCATCAATCCTTTTACAGGCGATGCCATTCCTATTTGGATAAGTGATTACGTGTTGGCAGGATATGGCACCGGAGCTATTATGGCTGTACCTGCACATGATAGCCGTGATTATGCTTTTGCCAAACATTTCTCTTTACCAATAGTTCCTTTGATTGAAGGATGTGATGTGTCTGAAGAGAGTTATGATGCTAAAGATGGCATTGTATGCAACTCTCCACGTAAAGACGTGGAACCTTACATCGATTTCAGTCTTAATGGACTTACTGTAAAAGAAGCTATTGCAGCAACAAAAGTTTATGTAAGAGAAAACAAGCTTGGTAGGGTAAAAGTTAACTATCGTCTGCGTGATGCCATATTCTCACGCCAGAGATATTGGGGAGAACCATTCCCAATATATTATAAAGATGGAATGCCGTATACAATTCCTGCAGACAAATTACCACTAGAATTACCCGAAATAGATAAATATCAGCCTACTGAGACAGGTGAGCCTCCATTGGGTCGTGCCAAAAAATGGGCCTGGGACACTGAAAAGCAAGAAATAGTAGACAAATCTCTTGTTGATAATAAGACTATATTCCCTATCGAATTGAACACCATGCCTGGTTTTGCAGGTTCATCTGCTTATTATCTACGTTATATGGATCCACATAACGAAAATTCTATTGTTGATAAGGATGTGGATGAATATTGGCAGAATGTTGACCTTTACGTAGGGGGAACAGAACATGCTACAGGACATTTGATTTATTCTAGGTTCTGGAATAAGTTTTTGTTCGATTATGGATATTCTTGTAAGGAAGAGCCATTCCAAAAACTTGTAAATCAAGGTATGATACAAGGAAGAAGTAATTTTGTATATCGTGTTAATGACAACAACCACAACAATGCTCCTGTATTTGTATCTTTAGGATTGAAAGATCAATATGATGTTACTGCAATACACGTAGATGTAAATATTGTTCACGGTGACGTGTTGGATACTGAAGCATTTAAAAACTGGCGTCCGGACTATAAAAATGCAGAATTTATTATGGAAGGTGATAAATATGTATGTGGATGGGCTATTGAAAAGATGTCGAAAAGTATGTTCAACGTTGTAAATCCGGATATGATAGTTGAAAAATACGGTGCTGATACACTTCGTCTTTACGAGATGTTCCTTGGTCCTGTAGAACAAAGTAAGCCATGGGATACTAATGGTATAGATGGTTGTCATCGTTTCTTGAAGAAGTTTTGGGGATTATTCTATAACAATCGTTCTGATGAATTTATGCCCAACGATGACGAAGCTACAGCAGAACAACTTAAAAGTGTTCATAAACTGATAAAGAAAGTAACTCAAGATATTGAGAATTTCTCATATAATACAAGTATATCAGCATTTATGATTTGTGTAAATGAATTATCACAATTGAAATGTCGCAATAAAGTATTACTAAAGGATATGGTTATACTTATTGCTCCATTTGCACCACATATAGCAGAAGAACTCTGGTCTGCAATGAAAGGAGAGGGTAGTGTGTGTGATGCTAAATGGCCTTCTTATGATGAGAAATATTTAGTAGAGAGCACTATGCAGCTTACTATATCATTTAATGGCAAGGCACGTTTCCAAATGGAATTTGCTACTG
The DNA here is from genome assembly GCA_041907685.1 of Prevotella sp. Taxonomy (GTDB): domain Bacteria; phylum Bacteroidota; class Bacteroidia; order Bacteroidales; family Bacteroidaceae; genus Prevotella. The sequence continues at coordinate 310,825 of JAYRGU010000002.1, forward strand.
ATGCAGATAATGATAGTATTCAAAAATCCGTTCTGGCTGACGAAAGATCTCAGAAGTACATCGGTGAAAAAAATGTCATTAAAGTAATTATAGTACCAAAGCGCATTGTAAATGTAGTAATAAAGTAGTATATGTTTAAAAACAAAGCATTATGGAATGAGGTCAAGGATTACATTTTTATAACCCTTGGTCTCTTGCTGTATACTTTTGGTTGGACAATTTTTTTACTGCCTTACCAGATTGTCACAGGAGGTGTGACTGGTATTGCGGCTATTGTATTTTATGCAACTAAGATTCCTATACAGAACACTTATTTTATAATCAACCTTGTATTGATTATAATAGCACTTAAGATATTGGGCTGGAAATTTATGGTTAAGACAGTATATGCAATAATTGCCTTATCCTTGTTTTTATGGTTAGCTCAAAAATCAATAATAGGTCCCGATGGAAAAATGATACAGATATTAGGTCCAGGACAAGACTTTATGTCTCTTATCATCGGATGTTCTCTGACAGGTACTTCACTAGCTATTGTATTTCTTAATAATGGTAGTACAGGCGGTACAGATATTGTAGCAGCAGTAGTAAACAAATATCATAATATATCTCTAGGACGTGTATTGATATTTGTAGACTTATTGATTATAGGCAGTACAATACCTATTTTTGGAGATTGGCGTAAAGTTGTGTTCGGACTCGCTACCATGGTAATAGAAAACTATGTTCTTGATCACGTAATGAATGCACGCAGGGAATCTGTACAATTCATGATATTCAGTAAAAAATATCAAGAGATAGCTAATGCCATAGGTACTCAGATGGATCATGGTGTAACAATACTCGACGGTCATGGATGGTATACAGGTAAAGAAGTGAAAGTGCTTTGTATACTGGCTAAAAAGAGTGAGAGTACATATATATTCCGTCTTATTAAAATGATAGACCCTAATGCTTTTGTTAGTCAGAGTAGTGCTATCGGTGTATATGGTGAAGGTTTTGATCCTATAAAAGTAAAGGTACCAAAAATAAAGAAATGAAAATAGTATTTGCTACAAATAATAATAATAAATTGCGTGAGATACGTGAAATATTGGGTAATAAATATGAAATAGTATCACTTAAGGATATTGGTTGCAACGTAGATATCCCTGAAACATCTGATACTCTTGAAGGTAATGCCCTTATAAAGGCAAAATATGTATATGATAATTATCATATGAATGTTTTTGCAGATGATACCGGTCTTGAAGTTGAAGCACTAAATGGAGCTCCTGGTGTATATTCTGCAAGATATGCAGGTGGAGAGGGTCATGACAGCAATGCCAACATGGCAAAACTATTGATAGAACTGGAACATAAAGATAATAGAAACGCCAGGTTCCGTACAGTTATTGCCTTAATAATAAATAATGAAAATAGTGAAAAACCTGAAGTGCATCAGTTTGAAGGTATAATTGAAGGTTCTATATTAAAAGAAAAAAGTGGAAATGCCGGATTCGGTTATGACCCTTTATTTGTTCCAAAAGGATATGATGAATCATTTGCACAACTTGGAGAAGAAATTAAAAATAAAATATCACATAGAGCCCTGGCCGTAGGAAAACTAGCAGAATTTCTAAAATAGACTTTATGAAAAAGGGTATAATATTATCAATAGTTTTTTCCACAATATCTTTTGTGGTATTTTCAAAAACTATTGGTTCATGGAATATATACCCTGCATACTTTGATATTACAGAGATAGCTCCTGCCGGAAATGATATTTTTGTACTGAGTAGTAACAACTTATTTTCATATAATATTAAAGACAAATCGATTTCTACTTATGACAAATCAAAAAATTTAAGTGACTGCGATATATCACACATAGCATGGAATGGATCAGCAAAAAAACTTATTATAACCTATGCAAACAGTAATATAGATTTGTTAGATGTTACAGGTAATACAAATAATATTTCTGAATTATATAATAAAGCAACGATATATGACAAAACAATAAACAGTATAATGATAAATGGCATTTATGCTTATCTTTCTACAGGTTTTGGAATTATTAAAGTTAATATGAAAAATGCTGAGATAAGTGAAACTTTTAATATTGGTGCCAATATAAAATATACTGCTATAAAAGACAATAATATTTATGCTTTGTGTGATGATAACAAAATTTTGACTGCTGCACTCACTACAAATCTATCAGATAAAAATAACTGGACTTATACAAACTCTTCATATATTAATATATTTGATACAGGTAATAAAAATTTTGTTTATGATGATATAAATAAATGCTATTGGACTGAAGATAGTAATGGAAAACTAATATCTGAAACTAAAAATAATGATAATACATATACTATAACATCGTCTGGTGTTAAGCCTGATGGGCCAAAATATAATTATTTTAATTATATGAAGTATACATATAATAAATTATATACCTGTGGAGGAAGAGTTATAGCTGGAAATTTCTTTAACCGTAAAGGAACAGTACAGGTATTGGATAATGACAATTGGAATGTATTCGAAGACGAAATAGATACAATAACAAAAGTTCCTTATCTTGATGTATCAAGCATTTCTGTTGATCCTAATGATGCAAATCATTTATTTGCAGCTTCAGCGCGTACTGCTTTGTATGAATTTTACAATTGTAAATATAAAAAACATTATTCGATAGAAAACAGCATTGGTACAATACATTCTGCCATAATTAAAGATGGTATTGAAAATCCTGAATATGTTTTAGTTACAGGCAGTACTTATGATAATGATGGTAATTTGTGGTTATTGACCAGTCAAACAAAAAATACATTAATAGAATACTCAAAAGATGGAATTTGGAGCACTCACAACAATGATGATATATCAACAAGTAATGGTATGCTTCAAAACATGATTGTTGATAAAAATGGTCATTTATGGTTTAGTAATAATCATTGGGTTAACCCTGCATTATTTTGTTATGATATAAAAAATAATATAGTAAAATCATATAAAACTTTTGTTAATCAGAACGGAACTACATTAGAAATTAATGGAGGTATACACTGTATAGCAGAAGATAAAGAAGGCAATATATGGATAGGATCGAATGTAGGTCCATTAATATTATCAAATACCGCAATAAAAAATAATAATAGTACATTCACACAAGTTATTATTCCAAGAAATGATGGCACATCTTATGCAGATTATCTGTTAAGCGACATAGATATATCTTGCATTGCTGTTGACGGTGCTAATCGAAAATGGATAGGTACATCAGACAAAGGGCTATACCTTATCAGTGCAGACAACATGACACAAATACATCATTTCATTTCATCTAATAGTAGTTTACTCTCTGATGCAATAGAATCATTAGCTATCAATGATAATACTGGAGAGGTGTTTATAGGCACAGATAAAGGACTTTGTTCGTATATGAGTGATGCTACAGCTACATATGATAATATGACAAAAGATAATGTATATGCTTATCCTAATCCTGTAGATCCAAATTATACAGGACTCATATCAATCGTTGGATTATCTTACAATTCAAATGTAAAAATAATAAATGCCAGCGGTACAATTGTTGCAGAAGGCACAAGTAATGGAGGTATGTTTACTTGGGACGGAAAAGATAAAAATGGAAAAAGGGTAGCTTCGGGCATATACTTTGCAGTAACAGCAAAATCGGATGGAAGCAAAGGAACTGTATGTAAAATTGCTATGATCAAGTAATAATGAAAAGAATAATATGGATTGACACTATCCGCGGAATATGTATGATAGCAATTCTATTATTCCACACGGAAATTTACTATTCAGGAAGTGAAATAATAAAATACAGTCTATATGTAAGTAATGCTTTAGTTACTTTTTATTTTATATCAGGTTACTTATTTTATAATAATAAATCGTTTTGCTTTCGAAATAAGCTAGTATATATATTAAGAAGTATAATTATACCATATTTTATATTTTCGCTTATTATTGCCGTTTCCAAAGCCTTTATATGCGGAAATGAAAACATATACTCAATAATAAATAATATATTAACAGGAAAGGCATCTTGGTTTATAACAGCATTAGCTGTTTCAGAGTTTATATTTTCCATTTTACTGTTGATAAATGAAAAATATAGCAAATATGTAATGCCTACAGCATGTATTCTATTATTTATAATATCAGCATTTATAAACACTAATAACATAAAAATATGGAATTACAATATATCTTGTATGTCCATGATTTACTTATACTTAGGATATTTATACCACAAAAACGAAAAAGTTATCAACAATTATAGCACCACATTATACGTACTATTATCTGTTATTCTTATTATATTTATTAAATATATAGAGTATTATAATAATATAAATATAATGATATGTCCGTTGTCTATTAATAATTATCCTATTTTTTTCTTAGACAGTATATTGGGAATCTATCTACTAATTAATATAAGTAGAAAGATACCAAATTATAAATTTATAAAATACACAGGTTCACATACCATAACATACTATTTTTTATGTGGTGGCATACCATTTATGACAAGTACTATTTTTAATAAAATAAACTTTGGATACAACGGACAATATTACAGAATAGTAATAGCATTGATTACTGTATATATTATATCTACATCAATAACATGGATTATATATAAGTTTTTTCCATGGACTATAGGTAAATAAACAATATTACAATAAAGTTGAAACTGAAATTAACTCAGTTCCAACATTTTTTCTATAGGTTTTAATGCTTCTTTTCTAATATCATCAGATACTTCTACAGAAGGCCACTCGTACTTAAGAGTATTATAAATTTTATCTAAAGTATTCATTTTCATGTATTCACAATCATTACAACTGCATCCTAATCCACCTTCAGATATTTCAGGTGGAACAGGATAAAAACTTTTATCCTTACAATTTCGTTGCATTTCATGTAGAATACCAGCCTCTGTAGCCACTATAAATTCGTTTTCAGAGCTTTTAATTGAATAATCTAGTAATACAGCAGTAGAACCAATAACATCGGCTACAGCCAATACAGGACCTTTACACTCAGGATGAGCTAAAACTTTAGCATTAGGATGCAGTTTCTTTAGTTTAACTATCTCATCTACTGAAAATCTTTCGTGTACATGACATCCACCATTCCATAATAGCATATTACGACCTGTTATCTGATTTATATAACTACCTAGGTTATAATCAGGACCAAATATAAGTTTTTCATCTTTTGGAAAAGTATCAACTATCCTTTTAGCATTGCCTGAAGTAACTACTATGTCAGTAAGTGCCTTTACAGCAGCAGTAGTATTAACATAACTAACAACTTTATACCCGGGATGTTCTAACTTAAACTTTTTCAAATCTTCAGCCTTACAACTATCAGCAAGTGAACAACCTGAATTTAGATCCGGAGCCAAAACTAATTTAGATGGATTTAGTATTTTACATGTCTCTGCCATAAAGTTAACTCCACACATCAAAATAATCTTAGCATCAGTATTTTCAGCTTTTCTGGCTAGAGCAAGTGAATCGCCTATAAAATCTGCTATATCCTGTATAACACCTTGTGTATAATAGTGAGCAAGAATTATAGCATTCTTATCTTTACACATTTGACGTATCTCTTTAGATATATCTATATTTTTATCTATAGGTTCATCAATATAACCTTTTTCAATCCATTCTTTTTTAATCATAATAATATTATAATATATTTTATTCTTTATTTTTAAATAGTATGTAAAACTATGATATGCTGTTGATACGTTGATAACTTTTATTTCAAAATCTTGTTTTATAAGATATAAACATAAAATATCTATTTATCAACATTGGTATCTAATTATTATTCATTGATAATGAGTATAAAAGAATACTTATCAACAATTCTACATTTCGGTGCAAATTTAATAAGTTTATATCTTTTTCTATGTAAAAATCGTGGAAAACTTATAAAAAACTTAATTATAACTATGTTGATATCCACTAAAATATAATACTCTGTTTGAGTCTGTTTATTATCCACAAGTTATTATTTAGTTTTCCACATGGTTATCCACATACTTATCAACACAAAATAATATAATTAATATTGTATATTAATTGATAGATTATAGAATTATTTAAAAGATAAGCATTATATTTGCTGACTTTTAAAAAATTATGATGATATGAAAAGTTTAAAATTGAGTATATCTACATTTCTTAAAATATCAGGTCTTATTGTTGTATTAGGCTTTATATTGAGAATAGTATTGTTATTTAATCCTTCTACAGTAGTAAATTATTCATTTATAGAATGGATACAGATATTTTTATTTGGTACATTCAATGATATCTTTTTTGCTGTGCTTAGCTTTTCATTTTTATATGTTTTCTTATTATTATTCTCGGAAGTTAAATATAAGAAGCCATGGTCGTATGTCATTTATGCATTACTAGCAATTACATATATTGTACTTCAGTTCTTTAATACACCATTACGCGAATTTAATTCATCATTAACACGAATAATATGCTATCTTTTATTATATCGTATTCTGAGTTATACACTACGTTTATTTTTACCTGTAGTTCGTGACTATTGGCGTCAGTATACATACTATATAGTATTTTTTGTATATGTATTATTTATTGTATTTAATGCTATTGCCGAATATTTTTTCTGGAGTGAATTTGGATTGCGATATAATTTTATAGCTGTAGATTATTTAGTATATACTAATGAGGTTATTGGTAATTTCTTTGAATCTTATCCTATGATACCATTGATATCTGTAGTTGTATTATTATCAGGTGGTATATCATTTGGTTTACTTCGCAATACAAGAAGAGATAATTTTAATATTATACCTTCATTACGTGATAAGTTGACAGCTACTTTTGCATATATAATTTTGGCTGCTGCATCTTTTGGACTTTTGTTTTTAAATTTTTCATTTCAACATGGTGATAATAGTTATGTAAATGAATTGCAAGCTAATGGTTGTGTTAAATTCTGCCAGGCATTTTTCAGTAACAAACTATCTTATAAGGACTTTTATAATAAAATATCAGATGCAGAAGCTATTAATATCATTAATTCACAATATTATAGAGGAAAAGATAATGTACAGCATATACATTCTGATCAACCTGAAATACATAAGAATATAGTATTGATTACAATTGAGAGTATGAGTGGAGAATTCTTAAAGCGCTATGGCAATACACAGAATATAACACCTAATCTGGATAATCTTATGCAACAAGGTTTGTGTTTTGACAATCTTTATGCTGTTGGTAATCGTACAGTACGTGGACTTGAAGCTGTTACTTTATGTATACCTCCTAGTCCAGGTGAAAGTATTATTAAACAAGAAAATAACAGTGGTCTGTTTTCAACAGCTACAGTATTGCATTCAAAAGGTTATAACGTAAATTTCATTTATGGTGGCGACAGCTATTTTGATAATATGAAATCTTTCTTTAGTGGAAATGGCTTTAAAGTAATAGATAAATCTGATTTTAAAGGAAAAGAGTTAACTTTTAGTACTGTATGGGGTGCTTGTGATGAAGATCTATTTAACAAGGCTATAAAAGTATTCAATAATAATACAAAACTTAAAAAGCCATTTTTTGCCAATATTATGACTGTAAGTAATCACCGTCCATATACTTATCCTGATGGCAGAATAGATATACCTTCATCAAATAAATGTCGTGAGGGTGGCGTAAAATATACTGATTATGCTATTGGCAAATTTTTTGAAATGGCAAAAAAACAACCGTGGTTTAATAATACTGTCTTTATAATTACTGCCGATCATTGTGCTTCGAGTGCAGGAAGTACTGATATACCCCTTGATCAATATCATATCCCAGCTTTAATATATGCTCCTGGCTTTATAAAGCCGTCTGTAAATAAAACATTGATTTCTCAGATAGATTTAATGCCTACTGTATTTGGACTTTTACATTTCAATTATAAATCTCATTTCTTTGGTCAGAATGTGTTATCAAATTCGTATCATCCTCGTGCTTTTGCTGCAACATACCAAAATTTAGGTTATATAGAGAATAATGCAATGATAATATTATCTGCCGGCCATCGTCAGCAACAGTTCAAGCTGTTGTCTGGTAAGTATTCACTTACTACCGGTGCTGAGCAACGCAATATGGATAAAAAAATACTTTATCATGCCATTGCTAATTATCAGTGTGCAGGTGATGTTCAGAAAAGGAGGTAATTTTCTATTATCTTTTGTTATGGAATCTATATCCGAAACCTATCATAAGATTTCTGGGGTTCTTAAATTCACTCAGCTGATATCCAATATGTAAAAATAGATTGCGCGTAATAGATGTCTTGAGAACAACAACTTGATATAATCCACTGAAATTATTGCCTTTGTAAATGAAATTGTGACCTAAACCAAGATTAATAGAAAAGATGGGCATCACTAATTCTCCACGAATGGAGAGTCCTGCTGATACTCTTTCGTTGAAAGGTGGACGATAAAAGTTTAAATCTCCATTTTCATTCTTACCGGCTATATGATTTTCAATATTGGAACTTTCATCAAACATCGCATCTAGTGACATACCTGCTTTGAGATATTTATTGAAATTGTACATAGGATTAAAGTTAAAACCCAAAATGCCAAAAGAACCGGGTATCGCATAATTCTCTTCTGGTATTTCTTTACAGCGTGTAGCTCCAAATATGATAAAATCGTAACTTAAATGTGGTTTTATATCAGTTACTATATTCCCGTTATTGTATATTGACTTATTTTCTTTTGTATCAAAAATTCGTGTAAATCCAATTCTTGTACCTATGATGTTAACTCCTGAATTTGGATAGTGAGTATTACCATTAGAATAGTGAGTAGCAGCAACTCCAGCAATAAACTTCCATTTTGGGTTCATTTGCCAGTTAAGGAAAAAGCCAAGATTGATATAAGCATTTATATTTGAACCTACAATATTATTGTATGGATTATTATCTACATTATAATGTTTCCAACCAAACGAAGCACCAAAGTTCCATTCATAGTCTAATGATAACTTATTGGATATTTGTTTTATACGTGATCCTTGATAAACATATATGGCGATAGGATTTCCCAGTTCTGAAGAGTCGAAAAATGTATTATATGATATTCCTATACCTTGATAAGTATGCGGATACATTTTTCCAATAAATGAGTTTGGAGAAAATTGAAATCCATATTTGAGATGTAATGATAATGATTTGTCTATTTTTTCATTCTTTTGATTATAACCTCTTAAGAATTCTCCTGTCTGTAATATATAACCAGGTGATATATCTAATTCTGTCTGATGTATTATATTTGTACTGTATATACTGTCTGATGTCTGTCCTGCAATAGAACAAAAGGCAGATAATGCGAATAGTGGTATTAATATTGATTTTGTTATATAGATCCTCATTTCAGAAGCTTATGATTTAAAAATATGAAATAATCGTGGTTTAAAGGTACAGTATATTTAAATATACCATTAATACATTTTATTTCGTTTGTAGTGTTTTTACGTAGATAAATATTATATTCTGCATCGAAATGTTCATATTCGATTGACTTTAATATTTGAGATTTTCCTACCGGAAGAGTCATCGTTTTATATATATCATCAAAATCAAGTTTTTTGCTTTGTTCGTATGGATTGTAGTAAACTTTATTATTTGAGAACTGCAGAATGCTGTCTTTTATGCTATTGGGTGCATCTACAAATTGGTTGTTTTTAAGATATGCAAATGCTTTTTTGTCGGTGCTGGAGAACGAATATTCTTGCATCAGTTGAGAAAATATAGAATATTCGATTGTTAATGGCGACTTACTTATATTATTTATAGTGTCGACAGTCCATACTTCTTTCTGATAGTAGCTTTGCGGTATATATTTGTATGTAATATGGTCTAAGGTATATCCTGAAGAAGCTTTTTGAACAATATTTATTGGAATGGTCTTAAAACTATTTCCTATTAAGATGGTAAACTTAAAGTCATTACCGGTAAGGTTCTCATCTAATTTAATTTTAAGACATTTATCTTGTGTACGACTTATAGTAAATCCTTCTCTAGTTCCTGAATGAACAATATAGCCTTTATCTATCTTAAAATCATAAAAAGGTACATCATTTTTCTCTAATATATCACCGTTCTCATCATAAATTTTTCCGTAAAATATATCTTTGTAATATTCTTCACCATTATAAACGGATATAATATGCCAGCCTGAAGTGGAAAAATCAATGACTGTCGAGTCACCTTCTCCAGACATCTGTAAATCTGTTTTGGAAGCATTCATTTCGTCTACAAAAACATCATTGTTGCAGCTGTATAATACGAATATGCTTATGCTAGCTATAATAAGAATAATCTTATTTTTCATAGTAAATAATCATAATATAGGATAACAAAATTATATAAAATAGAGAAGATAAAAAAAACAATAACTTTTAATTAATCTATTTTATTTTATGTTAACGTGATAATGCGCTAATCAAAAGCAATTAGTGTCATTATATCTTTGTTCCTCTAAAAAAAGGAACACTTAAAATAAGTATTCCTTTTTTTTATTTTTAGTCTTCAACTGGTGTGAAGTCATCTTTTCCAACTCCACAGATAGGGCATACCCAATCTTCAGGAATGTCTTCAAAAGCAGTTCCAACTGCTATACCGTTGTCTGGATCACCTTCTGCTGGGTCATAAACATAACCACAAGTTTCGCAAATGTACTTTTTCATAATTGTATCTCCTTCTTTAAATTAATGAATAAAATTATTTGTTTTTTGCCAATACGATATTTACTCGTTCTGTTATTTGCTCCGGAGGAATATTATTAAGGCAAGCATAATCACCTCTTAAGCATGGTTTGTTGCCATAAATTGAACAAGGCCGGCAAGGCAGATCTATCTGCACTGCATTGCTTTCACTCTGATTCCATCCCATAAATCCGGAATAGGGATGGGTAGATCCCCAAACACTTACAACAGGCACGTTTACAAGAGATGCAAGATGCATGTTGGCGCTGTCCATTGATATCATTACATTAAGATGACTCATTAGGATGAGTTCTTCGTATATTTGTTCTATGCTATCACTTACAAAGATGCATTGTTTATATTTCTTACACCATATAGAAAAGATGTCAGATTCTTTGCTACCTCTTCCAAACAGGAATATTCTTATATTATCATGATCGGATATAAGTTTCTTTATTACCTGCTCCATCAATTTTACAGGATATATCTTGCCTTTATGAGCTGCAAAAGGTGCAATACCAATCCATTTTTCACCTTCTTGTTTTGGACTTATTACTGAATGGAGAATGCTCAGGTCACCATTTCCGGTAGGGAATATCGATTTGAAATCACCCAACTCAATAGGGTATCCTAACTTTTCGAATACTTCTGCATAATTCTGAAATGATGAAGGTTGTTTTACAAGTTCTTTATTGTCAGAACTTATGAGCCTCCTTTTACCATTACGATGCTTGTTGATATGAGCTACATGATAACGATCAAAATTAAACCGTAATCTGAGATATTCAGACCGTAATACATCATGAAGGTCAGCAATAGCAGTAAAGTTTTTAGCTGTTAGTCTGCGATAAAGGGCATTAAGTCCTTTCACTCCATGATATTCATCCTTTATGTCAGCCTCCATAAGACCAACATTAGGTGCTAGGTTTTCATAAAATGGCCTAGCGAACGGACGACTTAAAACAGTAATCCTAAGGTGTGGATATTGTTTTGCTAAAGAATAAACCACAGGTACGGTCATCGCTACATCTCCTAATGCAGAGAATCGGATTATCAATATGTGGTCAGATTTCATAACTTACTTTTTGTTGCCGCCATATAATACAGGATTTGTAGCCGGGTCATTATACATCTTCATCTGTCTGTATACTTTCATATATTTACGCCCGGCAGATATATCATCTAATAATTGATTGATAGCTGTAGAAAGATCCTTTTGCTGCTCAATTAATACATTCAGCTTATCCTTACATTTATTAATGTGTTCGGGAGAGGCATCTTTACGTTCAGCCTGTTCTTTCATATGATAGATCTTTAATGCAAGAATAGAAAGACGGTCGATAGCCCATGCCGGACTTTCTGTGTTCATAGTGGCATCGGCCAAAACCTTGACATTACTGTATTGCTGACGGAAATATGTATCTATATCTTCAACCAAGTCTGTACGGTCTTGATTACTTTTGTCAATTCGCCTTTTGAGTGTTAGAGCTTCTGAAGGATTGATTTCCGGGTCACGTATGATATCTTCAAAATGCCATTGTACTGTGTCAATCCAGCATTTTTTATAAAGAGTATTTTCTATAGTCTTCTCTTTATATGGATTTGTAATAGGTGTATCGATGTCGTCTTCTATATGATAAGACGTAATAGCTTTGTTAAATATACTGTTGCAAAGTTCTGTAAATACCATTATGTAATTTGTATTGATTTAATATGCAAAGCTAAACATTAATTTTTAATTAGCCAATTAAAATCAATAAAATATTAATTTTTCCTTTGTAATTACATGTCTTTATATTATCTTTGCGTTTACTATGAGGATAGTTGTAGATGATAAGATACCATATGTCCGTGATGTTATAAGCAGGATTACTGATGATGTAGCTTATATTAAAGGTTCGGATATTTCTGCTGCTGATGTGAAAGGAGCAGATGCGATGATTGTGCGTACTCGTACGCTTTGTAATAGAAATCTTCTTGAAGGGAGTAGTGTCAAATTCATAGCCACAGCGACGATAGGATATGATCACCTTGATACAGAATATCTTAAGGAAGCAGGTATAAAATGGATAAACTGTCCTGGTTGCAATTCTGGTTCTGTTGCTCAGTATATACGTTCAGTATTAATTTTGCTCAATAGATACAAGGGTCTTGTGCCAGAACGTTCTACACTTGCCATAGTTGGATATGGTCATGTTGGCAAGAAAGTAAAAGCTGTGGCTGAAAGTATGGGTTTTAATGTTATCATTAATGATCCACCATTGCAGGATGAAGGTGCCGATATAGATTTTTCAAGTCTTGACGATATTGCAAAATTAAGTGACGTTATTACCTTCCATGTGCCATTAATAAAAAGTGGTAAATACAAGACGGAGCATATAGCCGATCACGATTTCTTTAAGAAACTATGTAGACAACCTTTTATAATAAATACAAGTAGGGGAAAAGTAGTAGACAATCACGAACTGCTTTATGCCTTAGAAAACGGACTAATAAGAGATGCTATAATAGATACTTGGGAGAATGAGCCAAATATAAACCGCATGCTGCTAGACAAAGTCTATATAGGAACACCTCATATAGCCGGATATTCTGCAGATGGGAAAGTAAATGCAGACAATATGGTTGTAGATGCTTTATGCGAATATTTCAAGATAAAAAGCACATTTCATATTGTACCACCAGAATTACCCAGGAACTATAAACTTATAGGAGATAAAGATGACATATCACTGGGACTTTATAATCCTCTGATAGATAGCAACAAATTGAAAAATAGTCCTGAATGCTTTGAAGAATTGAGAGATAATTACCCATTGAGGCGTGAATATTATAATATTAACAAACGATAGAATATCGTAATATTTTATGATTTAAGTGTAAAAACCGCTCTTTTTATGCACAGATAGGGGTGGTTTGTGCATACAATAGCTCTTTTTTGCTTAAATAATTTGCGTACGTGAAGAAAAATTCGTTACTTTGCGGCCGAAATTTAAATTAGAAAGTAATTATTAACAATTTAAACATTACAATTATGTCAGAAATTGAATCAAAAGTAAAAGCAATTATCGTTGATAAACTAGGTGTAGATGAAGCTGAAGTTAAACCAGAAGCAAGTTTTACAAATGATCTCGGCGCAGATTCTTTGGATACTGTAGAACTTATTATGGAATTTGAAAAAGAATTCGGTATCTCAATTCCAGACGATAAAGCTGAAAAGATAGCAACTGTTGGCGATGCTATCAGTTATATTGAGGAGAACGCCAAATAATTATTCCTCTAACATTAATATGGAATTAAAAAGAGTAGTTGTAACAGGCCTTGGAGCCGTTACTCCATTAGGAAATAACCCTGAGGAAACTTGGGAGAATCTTGTTTCGGGAGTAAGTGGTGCTGCACCTATTACACAATTTGATACAACCAATTTCAAAACACAATTTGCTTGCGAGGTAAAGAACCTTAATGTAAATGATTACATTGACCGTAAAGAAGCTCGTAAGATGGATCGTTACACCCAGTTGGCTATGATATCGGCTATGCAGGGTGTAAAAGATTGTGGTATTGATTTGGAAACAGAGGATAAAAACAGAATCGGTGTAATATACGGTGTAGGTATTGGAGGTATTCGTACTTTCGAAGAAGAAGTTAAATACTATGGCGTACATGAGGCCGATGGACCTAAGTTTAATCCATTCTTTATTCCAAAGATGATTGCTGATATAGCAGCAGGTCAGATTTCAATTCATTTTGGATTCCATGGCCCTAACTATACTACAACATCAGCATGTGCTTCTTCAAGCAATGCATTGGCAGATGCTTTCAACCTTATTCGTTTGGGCAAAGCAAATATTATTGTCAGTGGTGGAGCAGAAGCAGCAATATGTGGTTGTGGAGTAGGTGGATTTAATGCTCTACATGCACTTTCAACACGTAATGATGATCCACAGCACGCATCACGTCCGTTCAGCGCAAGCCGTGACGGATTTATAATGGGCGAAGGTGCAGGATGTCTTATCCTAGAAGAACTCGAACACGCTAAAGCTCGTGGCGCTAAGATTTATGCAGAGATGGTAGGTGAAGGCGAAAGCGCTGACGCATATCATATTACAGCATCTCATCCTGAAGGATTAGGAGCAAAACTCGTAATGGAGGCAGCTCTTGACGATGCAGGTTTGAAGCCTGAAGATATTGATTATATCAATGTACATGGCACATCAACTCATGTTGGTGATATCTCAGAGGCTAAAGCAATCAAAGATGTATTCGGTGATGCAGCATATAAGTTGAATATAAGTTCTACAAAGTCAATGACAGGTCACTTACTGGGAGCAGCAGGTGCAGTAGAGGCTATGGCTTGTGTGCTAGCTGTTAAGAACGACATTATACCGCCTACAATTAATCATGATGAGAACGATAAGGATGAAGAAATAGATTATAATCTTAATTTCACATTCAACAAAGCTCAGAAACGCACAGTACGTGTAGCTCTAAGTAATACATTCGGTTTCGGTGGTCATAATGCATGTGTTATTTTTAAGAAATATGCTAAATAACATTATTGATAGAATAAAGCTCCCTTTCCGTAAGGATAAGGAGCTTTATTCATCTTTATATTCTATCATAGGATTTTATCCACATAATATAGAATTCTATAAGCTTGCCTTAATGCATAAGAGTATTGCTAAAAAGAACGCTAAAGGTAGGCCTGTAAACAATGAACGTCTTGAATTTCTTGGTGATGCTATACTCGATGCTATTGTTGGAGATATCGTGTATAACCATTTTGAAGGTAAACGTGAAGGGTTTCTTACTAATACAAGAAGTAAGATTGTACAACGTGATACATTAAATAAGTTAGCCAAGGAGATGGGTGTAACACAACTTATAATATCCTCAGGACACAGTTC
The DNA here is from genome assembly GCA_041907685.1 of Prevotella sp. Taxonomy (GTDB): domain Bacteria; phylum Bacteroidota; class Bacteroidia; order Bacteroidales; family Bacteroidaceae; genus Prevotella. The sequence continues at coordinate 326,522 of JAYRGU010000002.1, forward strand.
CTCTCATAACAGTTATATGGGAGGAAATGCTTTCGAGGCATTAGTTGGAGCTATATACCTTGATCAAGGTTATAATGCATGTATGCGTTTCATGCAGAAAAGAATTCTTTCACAACTTATAAATATTGATAAGGTAGCTTACAAAGAAGTTAACTTTAAGAGCAAACTTATTGAGTGGAGCCAAAAAAACCGTGTTAATGTTGATTTCAGAATGCAGGATGAATCAAAAGATGAGAATGGCAGTCCGGTATTCAATCATAAGATCATGATTGAGGGCATAGAAGGTTGTGAAGGTAAGGGTTTTTCTAAAAAAGAAAGTCAGCAATTAGCCGCAAAACTAACTCTTGAGCGTCTTCGTAAAGAGCCACAATTTATTGATGCTGTATTTGCAGCAAAGACATTACGCACACAGCAAGAAGAAGAGCCTGTGCTTAATGTTCCTGATACAGAAGATAAAAAAGATTTTATTGTTGCTGTTGATGAACAAATAATTGATGAAACTCAAGAGCAAGGTAATCAAGATGTAATTGACGATAAATCTATAGTTGAACCAGACAATAAATCAATATCTGGTAATAGTGAAGAATTTGATTTGTCTGATATTACAGCTATTCCAAAAGAAAAAAATAAAGAAGATATCATTGCAGCTGCTGAATCGGCCGCTTTCTCTGATTTGTGATAAAAAAAGGTAAAAAATTACTCTTTTACGAAAGTTTAAAGTAACTTTGCGAGTTAATTGCGGAGAAAAGAGCTAATTTACACTATCTTTGCAGAATTAAGTATGTTGTTATGACTTTAACAAAAATTGCAAGTAAACTGTTTCTATCAAGACAGAAACAGCTTGAACGACATATAAACGAAGGTGGGGCAATGCAGATGCAAGTGCTTAAATCTATTATAAGTCGTGCTCAAGATACTGAATATGGAAGAAATCATCTGTTTTTGAATATCAATAATTACGAGAGTTATATAAAAAATGTTCCCGTAAATACATATGAAGAATTAAAGGATGATATTGATCGTATGCGCCATGGTGAAAGTGATGTACTTTGGCCTGGAACCGTAAAATGGTATGCTAAGTCTTCTGGTACTACTAATGATAAAAGTAAATTTATACCTGTTAGTACTGATGGCTTGCAAAATATTCATTATAAAGGTGGTGAAGATGTTGTTGCGGTTTATCTGCGTAATAATCCCGACAGTAAACTGTTTGATGGAAAAAGCCTTATACTGGGTGGAAGTCATACGCCAAATTATAATCTCCCAAATAGTCTTGTTGGGGATTTAAGCGCCATACTTATTGAGAATATAAACCCTTTTGCCAATTTAGTAAGGGTGCCAAAGAAATCTACTGCTTTACTTTCTGATTTTGAAGTTAAACGTGATCGTATTGCTCATGAAACTTATAATAAGAATGTAACGAATATCAGTGGAGTGCCATCATGGATGCTTTCTGTTTTAAGTAGAGTTCTTGAGGTAACAGGCAAAGAGCATATCAATGATGTGTGGCCTAATCTGGAAGTTTTCTTCCACGGAGGTGTCGCATTTACACCATATCGTAAGCAATATGAGCAATTAATAACTTCATCTCAGATGAAGTATATGGAAACCTATAACGCAAGTGAAGGTTTCTTTGGTTTACAAGATGACCCTAACGACAATTCGATGTTGCTTATGCTGGATTATGATGTATTCTATGAGTTCATACCTATGGACGAATATGGTACTGAGAATCCAACTGTTGTACCTTTGTGGGGAGTTGAATTAGGGATTAATTATGCAATGATAATATCTACGTCGTGTGGATTATGGAGATATATGATAGGCGATACAGTCTGTTTTACATCAAAAAATCCTTATAAATTTGTTATTACTGGTCGTACAAAGCATTTTATTAATGCTTTTGGAGAAGAGCTTATCGTTGATAATGCTGAGAAGAGTCTTGCATATGCATGTCTTAAGACGGGCGCAGAAGTGTCTGAATATACTGCAGCTCCTGTATTTATGGATGATAAGGCAAGATGCCGCCATCAGTGGTTGATAGAATTTGCAAAAGATCCTGCTGATGTGAATGAGTTTGCCGAGATACTTGATAAAAAGCTTCAAGAGATAAATTCTGATTACGAGGCCAAGCGCTTTAAGGATATTACACTGCAGCATCTGGAAATAGTAAAAGCACGTAAAGGACTGTTTAATGATTGGCTTAAGTCAAAGAATAAACTTGGAGGACAGCATAAGATTCCACGCTTGAGCAATAGCCGTGATATAATAGACCAAATGCTTGAAATGAATTCTGATACTGATAATCGCAATTAACAATGATAAAAAGAACGCATTTTAAATATATATTTATAGCGATAAGTCTTTTATGCATAATATCTTGTGCAAGAATGGGACAGCCTGATGGGGGATGGTATGATGAGACACCTCCTCAGATAGTTGGATCTTCGCCAAAGGACAAGGCTGTGAATGTTAATTCACATAAGATATATATATACTTTAATGAGTTCATACAACTAGATAATCCTACTGAAAAGGTTGTCGTGTCTCCACCACAGCTGGAAGTTCCTGAGATCAAAGGTGAAGGGAAGAGAATAATGGTAGAATTGAAGGATTCACTTAAGAAAAATACAACATATACGGTAGATTTCTCTGATGCTATATCAGATAACAATGAGGGAAATCCTTTGGGTAATTTTACTTATAGTTTTTCTACAGGAAATAAAATAGACACTCTTGAAGTTTCAGGATATGTTCTTAATGCAGAGAACCTTGAACCAATAAAGGGTATATTGGTTGGTCTCTATAAGAATCTTTCTGATACGGCGTTTGTAAAAACACCTTTTTTACGTGTATCAAGAACCGATAGTCGTGGTCACTTTATTGTAAAAGGAATAGCATCAGGCACTTATCGCATATATGCACTTCAAGATGCAGATGGAAACTATATGTTCAATCAGAAGAGTGAGATGATAGCTTTCACTAACGATCTTATAACCCCTTCTTGTAAACCTGATGCTCGTCCCGATACATTGTGGAAAGATTCATTGCATATTGATTCAATAAAATCTGTGCCATATATTCATTATTATCCGGACAATATAGTGTTAAAGGCATTTAAAGAAGTTCAGACTGATAGATATCTGTTGAAGTCGGAAAGAAATATGGCTGACCGATTTACTTTGTTTTTCAGTTATGGAAGTGATAAGTTACCTGTTATACATGGACTTAACTTTAATGAAAAAAATGCTTTCATTATTGAACCAACAGAGAAGAAAGATACAATTACATATTGGTTGCGAGATACCGCATTATGCAATCAGGATACACTGAGGATGCAATTGCAGTATATGGCTTCAGATAGCACTGGGGCTCTACATAACCAAACAGACACTTTGGAAATACTTTCAAAGGACACATATGCAAAGAGATTGAAAAAAATTGCTAAAGACCACGAAGAATGGGAAAAGAAGCAAGATAAGGCAAAAAAACGGAATGAGCATTATGAGACTGTTATGAGACCAGAATCTTTAAAACCTGATTATGGGCAATTGGGTGAAATGGATCCTGATAAGAATGTAATAATAAAAATGCCAACTCCACTAGCTAAAGTGGATACAGCAGGCATACACCTTTATTCCAAACATGATACTTTATGGTATAGGGCACCTTTTAAATTTGAAAAAATAGATTCAATACCACGTACTTATGCTATAATTGGGGAGTGGAAACCCGATGTAGAGTATAGCTTAGAGATAGATAGTGCTGTGTTTAAAGATATATATGGAAAAGTTTCCGATCCGTTAAAACAAGGTATAAAGATTAAATCTTTAGATGCTTATAGCTCACTTTTTGTAGATATACAAGGTACACAGAGTAATAATCTGATAGTTCAGTTACTTAATTCTTCTGATGGTATAATAAAAGAGGTAAAAGCTAAAAATGGGCGTGCAGAATTTTATTATTTAAAGCCTGATAAATATTACCTTAGGGCATTTGAGGATAATAATAACAATGGTAAATGGGATACAGGATTATATCCATCCGGTCTTCAGCCTGAGAATGTTTATTATTATCCTAGAGCTATAACCTGTAAAGCTAAATGGGATGTTAATGAATCATGGAATGTCAAAGCAGTTGATCTGTCAAAGCAAAAACCGATTGAAATAACCAAACAAAAACCTGATAAAGAAAAGAAACTTAGACAGCGAAATGCAGAACGTGCCAAGAGCATGGGATTAATATACGTGGGGAAATAATAACAGAGTATAAACTCATAATAAGATAAAATGATGAAAAATATTAAGTCAGTTATATTATCTTGTATTCTTTTGATATCTTGTATATCAGTATCCGCACAATGTCCTGTAGAAAATCGGGCATTCAAATCCGGAGAGTTTCTTACATATAATCTTTATTACAATTGGAAGTTTATATGGGTAAAGGCCGGTACTGCTTCTATGAGTACTGTTCTGAGTCGTTATCAGGGCAAACCTGCCTACCGCGCAAGTCTTATAACAAGAGGCAATCATAGAGTAGATGATTTCTTTGTTTTACGAGACACTTTATTATGTTATTCACGTGAAGATATGGTACCGCTGTATTATCGTAAGGGTGCTCGTGAAGGTAAGAGATATACTGTAGATGAAATATGGTATTCTTATATTAATGGTAATAGTTATCTACGTCAGCGCCGTCTCAACAATGAAGGGCAGAATGAGTGGAAAACCTCACAATATAAGAATTGTATTTACGATATGATGAATATTTTCCTTTGTGCTCGAAGCTATAATCCTGCAAGTTGGCAAGTTGGTCATTCCGTTAATATTCCTTTGGCAGACGGTAAGGGTGTAACACCTGCTATATTGAAATATAGAGGAAAAACAGTTATCAAGGCTGATAACGGAGAGAAATACCGCTGTCTTACATTATCATATATAGAGAAAGACGATAATAAGATGAAGGAGATTGTTCGTTTCTTTATAACTGATGATGAGAACCATGTACCTGTGCGTTTGGATATGTTCCTCCGTTTCGGAAGTGCTAAAGCTTTCCTTACAAACTTTAAAGGGGTTCGAAATCCTATATTATCACGAGTAAAATAATAAAAACAGATATGAAATATCTTACAAATAATAAAACATTTTGGCTCTTATTGCTGATATGTGTTTTAACTATACTTCCTTTCTTGGGATCGTATGACTATAATACAAAAGGTGAGCCTAGAGAGTCTATCGTATCTTATACAATGCTGGAAACAGGTAATTGGGTACTTCCACGTAATAATGGTGGAGAAATGGCTTATAAACCACCTTTCTTTCATTGGTGTGTGGCAGGTGTATCTGCTATAAATGGAAAAGTAACAGAAATGACATCGCGTATGCCTTCTGCTGTTGCGTTTATCATTTTGGTAATGGCTACATTTGCATTTTATCTTAAGCGTAAAGGACAGAAAGTAGCTTTTATATCAGCATTACTTATGTTAGGATGCCTTGAATTGGTCAGGGCCAGCTGCAATTGTAGAGTTGACATGGTTCTTACCATGCTAACAGTATGCGCACTATACTGTTTTTACGAATGGTATGAGAGAAATCTGCGTGGGATACCATGGCTTGCCATAATACTCATGAGTCTTGGTACGCTTACGAAAGGTCCAGTTGGAGCTATTATACCATGTCTTGTTACTGGTATATTTCTACTTATACGAAGGGTAAAGTTCTACAAGGCATTTTTCTTACTCTTATTATTTGGGGTAATGTCTCTTATAATTCCCGCAATTTGGTATGTTGCGGCATACCATCAAGGTGGACAGGCCTTTTTAGATCTTATGTATGAAGAGAATATAGGTCGAATGACAAACACTATGAGTTATGATTCGTGTGTTAATCCATGGCCTTACAATATACTCACTCTTATAGTAGGTTATCTTCCATGGACATTATTATTAATAATATCATTATTTGGTTTGTCGTATCATAAGTTGGATGGTGGGGCATCTACTCTATGGCATCGTTTTGTTGCTTGGGTTAAAAATATGGAACCACTTGATTTATTCTCAAGTGCTGCTATCGTTATTATTTTTGTGTTCTATTGCATACCACAGAGTAAGCGCAGTGTCTACCTCATGCCGATGTACCCATTTATGGCTTATTTCATTGCTAGATATATAATGTGGCTCACGGAAAAGCGCGCAAAGACAATAACGGTCTACGGTGGAATCATATCAGTAGTGGGTATTCTTCTTTTTGTGACTTTCATTGTTGTAAAGTGTGGATTTATACCTGATACAATATTCCACGGTCGCCATGCTATTCAAAATATAGCCATGCTACATGCACTTGAGAATGTAAGTGGAATACTGGCATGGACGTGTGCAATAATACCAACTGTATTATGCATATATTGGTGGAAATATACCAGCAATCATAAGGTAGACGATGGATATATTTATGGAATGCTAGCAATGGTCATTGCGGTTTTTCTAGCAGTAAACGGATCTTATAAACCAGGCATTCTGAATGCAAAATCATCTAAGCCCATAGCTCTACAAATAGATAAGCTGGCTCCTCAAAACCAAGGTAAGCTATATGAATATATAGAAGGCGGAGTAAAAGCTAAGGGTGATCCTGTGCATTTTTTCGAGATAAACTTTTATCTTGATAACAGGATCGGAAGTTTTTATCACGAGCAGCCATCTTCTGGTTTCCTGCTTATAGGTGATGATGATGCAAGAAATGATCTTGGTCAGTATGTGAAGAAGGGATATCACTTTGAGTTGCGTCATCAGCTTTATAATAAGGGCAATGGTCAGACATTATTCCTTTATCATTTTTTACGCGAGAAAGTATAAACGAAGTGTAGTATCAAAAAGTTAATTGGCACTACAATTATCATAACCAATATCGGAGATAACAACTTGCTGAATCCTATCAATAGAAATAGGTTCAGCAAGCCCATCTCCAATAAGTAATTGATAAGATGACTGAACCCAAATCCAACAACATTCTTTGATGAGGGTTTAGACTTAAATGTAAAAAATGTGGTAAGTCCATAATTACAGATCAAACCAACGCCATATCCTGCTGTATATGCTATATTATAATTGGCTACGGTTAGTATCAGACAGTATACACCATAATGTATACCAGAACAGATCGTTCCTACGATACCGAAACGGAAAAATTGCCAGAATTTTGTTTGCCACTCAGGATGACTGGCTATTATTGCTTTTAACTTATTTATCATCCTCGTCCAGCACGTCTTTAATGTTGTACAGAGGGCGTCCTTTCACTTCTTTATATATCTTACCGACATATAGTCCCACAACGCCAACAGAGATCAATGTAATGCCTCCTACGAACCAAATAGAGAGCATCAATGATGCCCATCCATGAACAGCTGTGTGAGACCATAATGCATACAGTACATAAAAACCGATAAGAATACTTATGAATATGAATATTATGCCAAGGTACATTATTCCATAGATCGGTTTAACAGAGAATGATGTTATTCCGTCAAGAGCTAGATTCATCATCTTTTTGAGTGTATACTTAGACGATCCTGCAGTACGTTCTGATATGATATCGTCAACGGTCGTTGATGAGAATCCTAACATAGGAATAAGTCCTCTTAGATAAAGATTCTTCTCTTGATATTTGGCAAGAGTATCAAGCACTCTTTTGCTCATGAATCTGAAATCAGCATGATTATAGACACTCTCTACACCCATCTTGTTCTGTAGTTTATAAAAAGCAACAGCAGAAAGGCGTTTTAATACGGGGTCTGCCTTACGTGATATTTTTACGCCATATATTATATCATATCCATTGGCATAATCGTCTATCATCTTCTCAATAGCACTGAGGTCATCTTGTAAGTCTGCATCAATAGTAATAACGGCATCACTCCATTCTTTTGCAGTCATCATACCCGCCATAATAGCTGACTGATGACCTACGTTGCGTGCCAGATTAAGTCCCTTGAAGCGGGCATCGTTTTTGTGGAGCTTACTTATTATGCTCCATGTAGAATCCTTACTGCCATCGTTTACTAAAAGTACAAAACTGTCTTTAGAGATTTTGCCTTTATTTATTAACTCATCAAAAAGGGCTGTTAATCTCTTTGCCGATTGTTCAAGAACTTCTTCCTCGTTATAACAAGGTGATACGATAGCTAGTTTAATCATTATTTAGATGCTTTTTTTAATTCCGCGGTTTTTAATTCTGTAAATTCTGTAAATGTAATAAATTCATAACCTTTGCCTTTAAGCATTTGTATGAGTAAGTTGAGTCTTTGTTCCATACCTTTTCCGCTATGATTTTTTATGATGAAAGGCATTTTAAATTCAGGATGTTGCTTAAGTTCATAAAATTCCCACGGGTGGAAGTAAGTTACAAAATATCCATCGTGCTTTAATACACGTCTTATCATCCAGTGATATAATGCTGTTGGCAGATTGTGACAAGATAGCCAGAATAGTGGGAATCTTATCCATGGAGTGACGGATGAAGGAATTTCAAGCACGTTGCCTCTCATAAAACAAGTTCTTGGGCATGTCAGATGTATATATCTTCCTGGTATAAAAGCCGGATTAAGAGATGAATTGTATTTAAAACCTTCATCTTCTATATCTTTATCTGATACTGGAAACATTCTTGGCTGACGGTAACCTTTTGCTTTAATTCCGGTAAGTTCTTCTATTATTCTCTTAGACTCTTTTACATCTGTGTCTTTCGGCTCCCAGTGATCACAGCCATGACATGCTACTTCATGACCTTCATCCATGATGCGTTTCATGGTCTCAGGTGAGTTTTTTGCAAAGTTAGCTGTACAGAAGAAAGTTGCTTTAACGTCGTTCTTTTTCAGGCAGTCCAGTATTTTGTTTGTACCATATACAGAGACTTTCATTGCTTCGTCAAGCGGAAAATCCACACCGTGCTCACGTGGCACGTCAAATTCTTCAGTGTCAAAACTTAATAATATCATTATTGCAATAATTAATTATTTGCAAAAATACTCAATTTATTTCTAAATCAGATGAATTTGCAATAAAATTAGACATCTTTATCCGTAAAAGATTCAGCATTTATGCTTTTCAGATTTTTCTGTAGCTGTTCCGTGCTGCTTGCCCCAACTAATACTGATGTAACACCTTTCTGATGCAGTATCCATGCAAGTGCCATTTCGGCAAGTGTCTCATTACGTGATTTTGCTATATCATTCAGACGTTTCAGATCATTTAGGAGTTCGGGTGTAAGAGAATCTTTCTTTAAAAACTTACCTTTCGACATTCTGCTCTCCTGTGGTATGCCGTTTAAGTATCTGTCGGTAAGCAATCCTTGAGCTAATGGAGAAAATGATATAAACCCGATACCTTGTTCTGCACAATAATCCATTATACCTTCCTTTTGTGGAGCACGGTCAAGTAGATTTAGTCGTCCTTGATATATCAGTAAGGGTACATCTCTATCGCGAAGATACTTATTTGCAAATTTAAGAGCCTCTAGCGGCCATCTTGATATTCCAACGTAAAGCGCTTTTCCTGCCTTTACTATATCTACAAGTGCCTGCAGAGTTTCTTCAAGTGGAGTATTGGGGTCATAGCGATGACTATAAAATAAGTCAACATAGTCAAGATGCATCCTTTTAAGACTCTGGTCCAGACTGGCCATCATATATTTTCTTGACCCCCAATTGCCATAAGGTCCGGCCCACATATCATATCCTGCTTTGCTGCTGATAAACAGTTCATCCCTGTATGGACGAAAATCGTCTTCCATCAGTCTTCCCATTGTTTCTTCTGCCGAACCATAAGGAGGACCGTAATTGTTGGCTAGGTCAAAATGAGTTATTCCGTGATCGAAAGCATATCGTGTAATATTACGACTTCTTTCGTAATCATCCACACCACCGAAGTTGTGCCAGAATCCTAAACTTACCTTAGGCAGCAATATGCCGCTCTTTCCACAACGGTTGTATGCCATACCGCCGTCATAGCGCAATTCGTCAGCAAAGTATTTTTCCATTCTTAAGTGTTTTTGTCTTTGTTAATAAGTTCAAGAAGCTTTTCTACGGCTTCTTCTTCTGGTATATTTTTCTCTACACAAACCTTTTTACGATATAGTGAGATCTTTCCACGGGCTGCACCTACATATCCATAGTCGGCATCAGCCATTTCTCCAGGACCGTTTACGATACATCCCATTATACCTATTTTTAGTCCCTTCATGTCTTTAGTTGATTCCTTTATACGGGCAATTGTTTTGCGCAGGTCGTATAAGGTTCGTCCACATCCGGGGCAACTGATGTATTCTGTCTTGCTGACACGCAGACGAGCTGCCTGTAATATACCAAATGCAGTAGCATTTATATCTTCAATGCAGAGATCACCATCGTTCATCAACCATATACCATCTGTCATTCCGTCGAACATTAAAGCGCCCATGTCAGCGGCGGATTCAAGTTGGAAATCGCTCTTTTCTTCTTGTGTGTGTCTGTACATCTGACAGAACACTACAGGATTGTGAATGTCGTTAGACATAAACTCATGAACAAGTGCACGCTGATCTCCAAGCCTGTTCTGGTGATTGCTTACACATACCACTACTATCTCAGGATGATGTTTTAAACATGAGATATACTCATCACTTGGTGCACCAAACTGCAGTACGAGAAATTTCAATTTGGAATTGTCGTAGCTGATAAAAGGCGTAGCATTATATGGATATATAGGGAATATATTTTCTTTAGATGATAAAGAACCAGCCTGAGACATTTCTTGATAAACATTAAAGTCTATAATATAGTTCTGTTCAGGATTCAAATCATTCGGTAGTTGTCCCCCTACATATATGTAATCCGGCTTATATTTATCATCCTTGCCGCCAATCTTGTTAGATATTACTACAGGTATATTACCACCTCCGATATTTTTTACAGCATTTGTCTTGCGACGTTCCGGATGCAGATAATCAAACCCTTTATATTCATCGCCCGGTACAAGCAAGTGTCCGGCACGTTTATTGATATAATCTACCAAATGACGTGCTACAGGTATCTCCTCTTCTGGTTCTTCACTTAGAGATACGCGTATAGTATCACCAATTCCGTCTGCAAGAAGAGCACCAATACCTACGGCACTCTTTATACGTCCATCTTCACCATCACCAGCTTCTGTTACTCCAAGATGTAGAGGATAATGCATATCTTCTTTATTCATGCAGTCAACCAAAAGGCGAACAGAACGTACCATTACTACAGTATTACTTGCCTTTATGGATATCACCACATCATTAAAATTCTCATGTTTGCATATACGCAAAAATTCCATACAACTTTCCACGATACCTTCTGGAGTATCTCCGTAACGGCTCATTATACGGTCTGAAAGTGAGCCATGGTTGACGCCAATACGTATAGCGGTATTATTCTCCTTACATATATTCAGGAATGGGATAAGCTGATCTTTAATTTTCTGTAATTCGGAAGCATATTCACTGTCAGTATATTCAAGTTTTTTGAAAGTACGTGCAGGGTCAACATAGTTGCCTGGATTGATACGCACTTTTTCTGCATAAAGTGCAGCAACTTCGGCCACATGTGGATTGAAATGCACGTCAGCTACCAACGGTGTGTTATAGCCATCTTTGCGTAATGCAGCATTGATGTTCTTAAGGTTTTCAGCTTCGCGTACACCCTGTGTCGTGAGTCTCACATATTCTCCACCGGCATCAATGATACGTTTCGCCTGGGCCACACTACTTTCTGTATCGTCAGTAGAAGTCGTAGTCATTGACTGTATACGTATAGGGTTCTCTCCACCCAGAGGTGTGTTACCTATATTTACAACAGAAGATTCACGTCTGTGATAATTGAATAAGTCTGTCATTAATTAGTTTTATACTGATATTTTATTTCAGCCAGGTCTTTATTAGCTTTTTCTATCTTTGAACCGAGTCCAGCCTTGTGAGCCGCAATTTTCTCTGCGATATCCTTATTACTTAAAGCCATAATCTCGACAGCCAGTATAGCCGCATTTTGAGCACCGTTTACACCTACAGTAGCTACTGGAATGCCTGGAGGCATCTGTATTATACTAAGCATTGCATCAAGTCCATCAAGCATTCCCTTGATAGGAACACCAATAACAGGTAAGGTAGTAGATGCTGCAATTACTCCAGGTAGTGCTGCAGCCATTCCGGCTCCGGCAATGATGACCTGAATTCCACGTTCTTTGGCTCCTTTGGCAAATTTTTCAACAGCATCCGGCGTACGGTGTGCTGATAGAGCGTTTACCTCAAAAGGAATCTGCATGTCATCTAAGAACTTTAATGCTTTCTCCATAACGGGCAGGTCGCTTGTGCTGCCCATTATAATGCTTACTAATGGTTTCATATTTTATATATTGTTTAAATTATTATCAGTTTTATTATGCGAACATCAGAACAATAAATGCACTAAGTAGTCCGATAAAGAATCCCATTATTACCTGTGATAATGAATGTTGCCTTAATATCATTCTGCTAGTTCCAACCATTCCTGCAAGAAGCAGCACAAGACATAGCCACCATACAGGATTGAATCCGAATATAAAAGAGAAAGCTATCAAGGCCCCTGCAACTCCGCCTATTGCGGCTGTATGTGTTGATATCTTCCACCATACATTTATAAGTGCACATGCCATCTGTATTATTAACGCAGCTACTAGAATGTTGCCCATAAAGCGCGGAATCCTCATAATGCTCATAAGATAATAGCATGTGAAATAGCATAATATGGAAATGATATATGGTATCATACGGCGTTCCCTTATTCCTATCTCAAGAAGAGACCATCCTTGATATTTTCGATACAGATGTATCAGGAAAGTAGGCAGCAGAATGGTAAATAGATATACCATTGCAAGCACAAAAACTTTGTATGACCAGGGTAGCAGACTTAGATAGCTAAGAAAAAACAAAGCTATAAGTCCCAGTATCGGAAGATAAAATGGTGTGAATACCATACTCATCACCCTTGCTGTCAGAATAATTTTTCTCTCTCTTTCTTTTGGCGTCATCTTAACTTTGTATTTACAAATATGTTATTTTCTTAATCTTGCTATTGGTATGCCTAGTTGTTCTCGGTATTTTGATACCGTACGGCGTGCAATAGGGAAACCTTTCTCCTTTAATTTATCTTTTAATACATCGTCACTCATCGGGTGGTCCTTGTCTTCATTGTCCACAATCTCTTGGAGAGCAAGTTTTATTTGTCTTGTAGACAGTTCGTCACCATTTTCAGTGGTATAGCTGTCATTGAAAAAGAATTTCAGTGGATATGTACCCCATCTGGTCTGTACATATTTGCTGTTACTTACCCTTGATATTGTAGATATGTCCATTCCAGTTCTGTCGGCGATGTCTTTAAGTATCATAGGTTTTAGAGATGCTTCATCTCCATCTTCAAAGAATTTGTGCTGCATCTGTATTATAGCCTTCATTGTGGTATATAGGGTCTGCTTGCGTTGGTTTATTGCCTCTATGAATGTTTGTGCAGCATCTATTTTCTTTTTAGTATATAGCAGAGCCTCTTTCATCTGCCTGCTCATATTCTGTCTGTTAGTTTGAAACTCTTCCATCGAGTCGGCAAACGATTGTGATACATGTAGTTCAGGTACATTACCTTCGTTAAGACTAAATGAGATACTACCGTCATCACTCGAATCAACTATAAAATCAGGAGTAATCTGTTGCATGCTTCTTCCTATAGTTTCGCTTAAAGAGTTTCCGGGTTTAGGATTCAGTTTTCTAAGTTCTGTGGCAAGTGCTTTAGTCTGTAAGTCGGTGGTGTTGAGATGTTGCTTTATTTTATCCCATCTATTTTTGGTGAACTCCTCAAAATATTTGCCAATAACCTTTTTCATGAGTTCTTTGGCCTTTGAGTCAGTCTTACGCTCTATTTGCAGCAAAAGGCATTCTTGTAGAGAACGGGCACCGATGCCTGCCGGGTCGAATGATTGCAATACGTTAAGCATCTCTTCTATTTCCTTTTCAGAAGCATCAATATTATAGTTGAAAGCGAGTTCATCACTTACATCACTCAAGTTTTTCCTTATCAGTCCATCATCATCAAGTGATCCTATAAGATATTCAATAATATTGCGTTGCTTATCATTCAGTTCGTGCTCACCAACCTGCTCTTTCAGTTCATCGTAGAATGAAGTATACTCTCCGAATACAAATTCGTTTAAGTCACTTTGTTCACCGTTTCCCCCATTAAATACAGGCATCTCATCATCCTTGCTCATATTTTCGAGAGCTTCGTTTAGAGCCGACTGTCTGTCCTCTTGTTCTATATTGCTGCCATAGTCTTCAAAATCATCATTCTCACTATGTTCTTTCGGCGCATCATTCTCATCATCAGTCATACCTCTGCTTTCTAAGGCAGGGTTGTCATCCATCTCGATGTTGATACGCTGTTCCAGTTCGTTTACAGGCAGTTCGAGCAGTTTCACCTGCAACAGTTGTTGCGGAGATAACTTTTGTAATTGCGCCTGTTGTTGCGCCTGTGTTTGTATAAGACCTTGCGCCATTTTATGATACTTGAAATCTAGTGCAAAAGTAGAAAAAATAATCTATATCAGAGCATTTATTTGAAGTAATCTTTCAATTGATTAGCGAAAGCCTCCAGTTTTTCGGGCTCCATGTTGCCAAACCTGTTCCATATTTTCTGGCATTCAGCAAGCATAGGGTTGATAATAAAGTCTTCGCGATTAAGATAGGGGTCGCAATATTGCATTATTTCCATCACTTCTGCTACTAGCACTGGCTTTATTTTCATTAGTTTAGCAAGTTCTATTATTTCGGGCGTTTCCGGTACCATTGTTATTGGTGTTAGCCTGAAGTATAAGTCAAGAATCAGTATGAGCATTATCGGTTTCAGCTCCGGTTGTTCGTCAAGTGGCTTGAAGTCTTTTTCGAAAGTCTCCTTTATTTCCACGTCCTTATAGAATGTCTCAGCGTTACTGAATCCATTCATCTTTCTAAGCAGTTTTACTTCACGCTGCAGCTTGTTTGGATTGTTGCCGTATTTTTCCCATAGTCTTTCCACGCTTGGTGTATCCATATTAGCCAAAGAGCACATCCTCCTGAATATTTCGTCAGGTTGAATATGCAGTTCTACACTGGTTTCTATGGTTTTACTGTCATAAAGAGATTTTACGCCTACAGGTTTTTTCAGATACAGTTGCATTATCAACAACCAATACTCGTCAGACCATTGTGAATTTCTTGCCATGATATTCTTTTTTATAGCGCAAACTTAATAAAAATCGCTGTAAAAAACGAATAAAATCTTAATAATAATATTTTGAGATGTTTTCTTCACCTTTACCGTTCATTTGCTGACTCTTCAACTATCCTATTTGGGATATTAACGTGCAATTTTTTTATAAATAAATGTCACTATGCCACTCTCCCTTTGTTTAAAGGGCTTTTGCAAGTTTTTTAATACCACTAACCGTCACTATAATACCACTAAATAAGCAAATTACTAGTATTCATATTGCGAAAGCATCGTTTTTACATTGCAGGAGCTATGCTTTTTATGTCTTAAAGCTATGCTTCTGGTGTCTTAAATCTATGCTTTTGTTAGGCAAAAGCTATACTTTGACTATGCCTGAATTAGGTATACTGACTATGACTATGCCTGAATTAGGTATACATCTTTGTTGTTATACTTACTGAATTACTATACAAGTTATTAAAAACTTTACTGATCCACTTTACAGAAACTTAAAAGCCTTCCTGATTTGCTTAACACAAAGAAAATGTAAATATTTTTTATAAATATGATGAAACGCAATAATATATACACTTTGTGTTATGAATAATATTGTGATGATTTATCAAATCTACTAATAAGAAATTGTATAAAAATCAATCATCTTTTCATTTTATTGTTTATTTGATATGCAGTTTTTATATAATAGTGGTATTGTAGTGTTATTTAGTGACGTTATTTTTGCTTTTTATAAGATGTAAAATATTGATAATCAGTTGTTTAATTGGTGTAGTGGTATAGTGACATTCTTTTAAAAAATATTTTGTTGTTGTAGACAAATAAAAGTGTGGAAATCCTAATATAATTTAGATATGATGCAAATGTATTCATAAAATTTTAATATGGCAAAGACTTCTATTTCGATTATTTTGATTAAGTTTGCATCAAATATAATTTTAAGTTATGAAGAGAACAATATTTTCAGTATTATTATTGAGCTTGTTTATTACAGCATCAGCTCAAGAGGCTAAACAACAAATTATAGCCAATCATTATTTGGCAGGCAGCACATATTATGCGTATCCTGGGCCACAACAAAAGGTATTGACACCTGCACCTAAGGGTGAACATCCTTTTTATATAAGTCATTATGGACGCCATGGTTCTCGCTATCTTACCAGTAAGGAAGAATATTCTGAACCACTTGCAGTGTTACGCGAAGCTGAGGCTAAGGGCAAACTTACAGTGAAGGGTCAAGAGGTAATGCGTAAACTTGAAAAGATAAATGCTGAGGCTGCTAACAGATATGGAGAGCTTACTAAATTGGGAGCTGAACAACATAAGGGAATAGCCAAAAGAATGGTACAAAATTTCCCTGAAGTTTTTGCCGATAGCGCTGTTATTGAAGCCAAAAGTACTGTAGTCATACGCTGTATTCTATCAATGGAGAACGAGTTACAGCAGATGCTGACAATGAACCCCAAGCTTAAGATCACACATGACGCAAGTGCACATGATATGTATTATATGAACTTATCAGACCCTAATTTGAATAAGTTATGTAAGGAGAAGGCTGTAGACAGCACATTCAATGCTTGGAAAAAAGAGAATGTGAATTCTTATCCTTTGATGACAAGACTGTTTAATGATACTGCCTATATAAATAAGAATGTAAATATGGATAAGTTGAATTATCAGCTTTTCTCAATAGCAACGATACTTCAAAATACAGAATTGCGCAACAAGATTTCGCTGTATGATATATTCACAGACAGTGAGTTGTATGACGATTGGCGTTATGAGAACAACTGGTGGTATATCCATTTTGGTGCATGTCCACTTACAGAGGCTAAAATGCCTTATTCACAACGCTATCTGTTGCGTAATATAATAGAAGAAGCTGACAGTTGTATAGCTTTACCAAAACCTGGTGCCACTCTCCGTTTTGGCCACGACTCAATGGTAATGCCGCTCGTTTGTCTAATGGGGATAAATGGTTATGACAAGCAAATTAAAGATCTTAATGATGTAGACCTGAAAGGATGGAGGCTGTATGATGTTGTTCCTATGGCGTCTAACTTGCAGTTCATATTCTATCGTAAGAATGTCAAGGATAAGGATGTCCTTGTTAAGGTACTTCTCAATGAAAAAGAGGCGAAACTGCCCTTAAAGACAGATATTGCACCTTATTATCACTGGAAAGATGTAAGAGACTTTTATAATGCTAAACTGGCAGCATACAAAGAATAAAATCAAAGTATCATCTTACTGGCGAAATCCCAAACCACGATTCCGGCAGTAACTGATACGTTGAGCGAATGCTTGGTACCGAACTGCGGAATCTCCAAGCATCCATCGCTCATATCTACGACCTCCTGATGTACGCCTTTAACTTCGTTACCGAAGATAATGGCGTATTTCTTGTCTTGTACGGGCGCAAAATCCTGTAATTTTGTGCTACCCTCTACTTGTTCTATCGAATAAACAGTAAAGTCATCTTTATGTAGAGAGTTTACGGCTTCTTCTGCGGTAGCGAAATATTTCCATTCCACGCTGTCTTCTCCTCCTAAAGCAGTCTTATGAATTTCGGGGTTAGGAGGGCAGGCCGTTATGCCACATAGATATATAGCTTCTACTCGGAATGCATCGCAGCTGCGGAATACACTACCTACATTATAAAGACTTCGTATATCATCGAGAACAACGATTAATGGTAGCTTTGCCGAGTCCTTGAATTGTTCTACAGAGAGCCGATGCATCTCTATGGTTCGTAATTTTCTCATCCTTCTTTAGTCTTGAATGCTAGTGCGTACATTCGCATCTGTTTCATCATGGCCAGCAAACCGTTGCTACGTGTTGGCGACAGGTGTTCTTTAAGCCCTATTTTGTCTATAAAGTATAAGTCGGATGTTAATATTTCATCTGGGGTATGGCCGCTTAGAACCCTTATTAGTAATGCTATAATACCCTTTACGATAAGGGCATCGCTCTCGGCCGTAAATTTTATCTTACCATCTTTATAATCTGCCTGAAGCCATACACGGCTCTGGCATCCATCTATAAGATTGCTGTCTATTTTATATTTTGGATTAAGTGGCTGTTCCTCGTTGCCAAGGTCTATAAGCAACTGGTACTTGTCCATCCAGTCGGTGAAATCAGAAAACTCTTCAATGATTTCATCTTGTTCATCGTTTATTGTCATATATTTGTATTTTATTCTAATATCAATTCGTAATCTACTACATCAAGCCATTTGTCAAACTTCATACCTACCTGTCTGAAATGTGATACCTTGATGAAACCTAGTTTCTCATGTAGACAGATACTGGCTTTATTACCAGCCGTGATGCATGCGATAAGTGCATGGATTCCATGTTGACGTGATTCTGAAATGAGACGTTTCATAAGTTTCGTTCCTATGCCTCTTCCTTTGCCTTCGGGAGATAGATAAATAGTCGTTTCATATGATTTCGAATAGGCTGCTCTTTGTTTCCATGGATGGGCATAACAGTAACCCAATAGGTTTCCGTCTTCTATATATACCAGATATGGACATGTGTCCGAAATAGAATTAATCCTGTTGGATATTTCATTGTTATCCAATTGCTCAGTTTCAAATGTTATATCGGTTTCTGCAATATATTTATTGTATATGCAGGATATTGCATTTACATCTTGTGGTTCAACTTTTCTAATCATTATTAAATTCTGTTTTCACCAATTTATAGAGTTTGTCGCTTGGGCGAACTTTAGATGGTACAGGTATTGAAATGCGTTGGCCTTTAGATGCAGTGTTAACCGGGTTAAGATCATAACGTATTTCTTCTGCATTGAGGTACATAGCACCTGTAGTAGGACCGGTAATAAGTAGTTTGTCACCTACGCTGAAGTCGCCTGCTTCGATGGCAAATTCAGCTACTCCTAGTTTGCTGAAGTATTTTATACCTTTTCCTACGTATACTTTTCTCTCTGTAGCACAGCTACCATAGTGTTTGTTCCATTCGCCAAGAGTTTGTCCTTGGTAATAGCCATCCCAGAAACCACGGTTGAACACAGTAGCCAGGCGTTTATCCCATTCGTCTTTTTTCTCTTCGGTAAAGGTTCCTTCAAGTACACTCCTGATAGCTTCTTTGTAGCATGTTATGACAGTATGCACATACTCAGGACCACGGGCACGACCTTCTATCTTGAATACTCTTACGCCACTTTTCATCATACGGTCGATAAAACGTACAGTCTTAAGGTCTTTAGGACTCATGATATATTTATTATCAATCTCAAGTTGGTTGCCGGTATCTGTGTCTGTTACCGTATATGAACGGCGGCAAAGTTGCATACATTCCCCACGATTGGCACTACGGCCCATCGTGTTAAGGCTAAGGTAGCATTTCCCACTGATAGCCATACATAAAGCTCCGTGGCAGAACATCTCTATTCTAATTTGTTGGCCTGATGGTCCGCATACGTTATCATCACATATTTGACGGTATATTTCAGCTACCTGTTCCATCTTTAGTTCACGAGCTAATACTGCTACGTCTGCAAATTGTGCATAAAATTTGAGTGCTTCTATATTTGAGATATTAAGCTGGGTAGACAGGTGTACCTCTTCGCCTATTTTATTACAGTAACTCATTACTGCAACATCACTGGCTATGACTGCTGATATTCCGGCTTCTTTTGCAGCATCAACTATTTCGTGCATAAGTGGAATATCTTCTCCGTAAATTATGGTGTTTACTGTAAGATAAGTCTTTATGCCATGTTGATTACATGTAGCTGCAATTTCACGCAAGTCTTCTATTGTAAAAGTAGAAGCTGAGTGAGCACGCATATTAAGTTTCTCTATACCGAAGTATATAGAGTCTGCTCCCGCCTGAACAGCTGCTGTGAGACTTTCACGTGAGCCAACGGGTGCCATTATTTCAAAATCGGATATATTTTCTTTCATTGGGTGCAAAGTTAGTGCAAATCTATGGAATAAGCGAATAAAATAAAAAAAATGACGCTAAATGTCTTGTATATAGGTGGTTAAGAGGAACAGTACCATTGGCAAAAGAGATAAGTTTAAATTGTCGAGGAATAACTAATGTTAAAGAAATAAAATAACGCTAATAAACAGTCATTCTCTCAATATTATTTGTACTTTTGTAAATAAAACTTAAATTTATAATATACAATGAATAAATTTTTAAAGCGGATGTCTTTGATTTTTCTGCCTCTTATGTGTTTAACAGCGTGCAACAGTGAAGATGCAGAGACTTTGCTTTCTGTTTGGGGAAAAACTATCGACAACCATGGTTGTAATTATGACTTTGATGCCCAGGGTAGATGCTATGGAACAGGCTCCATTGGCGAAGCAAATTTTAAAGATAATCTCGTAGGGCATGGATGGAAAAACTATGCCACTTGGGAAATCAGTCAGGACGGAAAGCGCATGAGTAATGAATACTATGAGAATATAGATGGTGTCAGTCCGCATTCCTTTTATTTTGGATCGGATGGAACTGTGACTCGTTATTATATTTCTGATGCTGAAGCGATGGCAAAAAAATGTGTTACAGAGAAATACACCTTCAACGATGAAGCAACAAGTCTTCTTCATTCCAGTCTAATGTTCGACGATGGTTCTTATATGCAAATTGTAGGATGGACAATGGGACAGATTGCTAGTTTTTGTGTTATAGAACCGTTAGGTGTGACGAGTGCCGGCAAAACAATTTATGGCGTATCTATTTATGAGAAAATGACAGATGCTGAACTGAAAGATTTCCAGAGCAACTATCATCAATAAAGTCGTTCTATACTTATAACTTAATCGAAATCTTGCCGAAGTCAATCATGGCGTTGATGAGACGTATCTCTTTGTATCTGTTGAGATCTTCCACTCTTATCTCTTTTTCGGAGATGATGCCACGGTCTATCAGATATTGGCGCATGGTTCCTTTTAGTAGTGGATGCTTGGGCGTGTACCATGCAGTGCCGTCATACAGGACCACGTTGGTGTAAGAAGTGTCGGTTATCAGTCCGTTTCTAACTATTAGTATTTCGTCGGCGTCTCCTTTCTGTTTTGATAATCTGTCAAGACAACTGCGGTCGGTACTCTTATATGAATAGAGTATGTCGTCTGCTGTTACTATATGAAGGGATTGTACGTTTCGCATCTTGTATTCTGAAAGAGAGAATGACGTAAAACCGTTTTTGTCATAACATATCTTTGCCTTACCTGTGAATCCTTTACAGTCAGGCAATTTATCTTCTAACGAAAGGATTTTGCATCCCGGCCAGAAATGTTGGCGCGTTTTATTCATACGCCTGTTATGGTATGCCATGTTATTTATGATACCATTCGTAACTCTTGCTGTTTCAAAATATTGGCACATACACTTTTTGTATTATTTCGTTGTATTCGTCCATCCATTTGCTTTTGGCGGTAATTCCTCCTCCCGCCTTGAAATACAGTTGGCCGTTTTCTTGATCAATAAATCTTATCATTACAGCGCTGTCAATGCATCCATACTTATAAATTCCCATTATGCCTGTATAGAAACCACGGTTGTAGTTCTCTGCCTCTGATATAATGTTTACTGTCTTTTTCTTCGGAGCTCCAGTGATAGAACCGGCCGGAAGCAAGGAGAATATTATATCTCCTATATTATCTGTATAGTTGTTGGGCAGTGTGCCGCTTATTTCAGAACTGGTCTGGAGTATGGCGCCCTTGTTTGTCATTATTTTATCAATATATCGATATCGGTCTACTTTTACATCTGTTGCTACTATACTGATGTCATTTCTTATAAGATCTACTATTGTGGCATGTTCTGCGGCCTCCTTCTCATTCGAAATAAGTTCTGTTGGAGCGTCTGTGATAGTTGCATCAATCGTACCTTTCATAGGGAATGAACTTATTTTACGACTATCTATCCGTACAAAAGTTTCGGGCGAGAAACATACCATTTTATCTTTTATCCATAGTTTGTAAGGAGCCGTAGAATAATTAAAGATTGTCTTCAGGCCAATGTTTGTCTTTATTGGTATTCTGCATGTAAGATTGGCCAGATAACTGTTACCCTCTTTAATGTTAGACTGTACTATGTCAAAACTTCTCTTGTAATCTGTGGTTGACTCTGGAAAAATGTTCCATTCCGGTTCATCTTTATAATCATCATTGCAAAAAGGATCTAGATTATTTGTTATTCCATTCAAATAGAACTTGCATTCATCATCGTCAATATTAGAAAGTTCTTCTACGTACGACATGGTCTGGTCATAATTGATAATAAAAAGATATTCTTTGTCTGCTCTAGACAAACTGTTAATCCTGGAAATTGCCTCTTCTCTGTTATATATTCTCATTAATTTTGGCATTAAACTGCAAAAATACTCAGAAAATTTTGAAAAAACAAAAGCATCTTTGTTATAATAGTTATTTTTTGTATTTTTGCATCTATGAAAAAGAACATATATCTTTTGATATTTTGTACAACTGTATTGTTTACCGGTTGCGAACAGAAAAAGTATAATGCTGATAAATTCACCGTAGAGACAATAAACAGATATACGCCTGTGAAGAATCAAGGGTCGAGTAGTGATTGCTGGGCTTATGCGATGCTTGCAACAATTGAAAGTGAGCATATAGAGCGTGGCGACTCTGTGAATCTGTCGGTCGCTTACGTAATGAGGATGAGGCTTAAAGATGAGTTCCGCAGATATTATTTATCAGGTGGGCACATTTGGTTTACAGAGAGAGGTATGGGACAGACACTTATAAACACCATAGAGACTTATGGGGCAATGCCTTACGATTCTTATCAGGATAAAGATGGATTCAGAAGTGGGGTGCTTTGTAATAAACTGAAATATATAGCTGATAATGCTATAGGTCGAAAATCAGGATTAAAATATACAGATAATATAGTAGAAAGCAATCTTGATGATCTGTTGGGTCCGGCGCCTCTTCATGTATACATGCTTGGCGCAGAATATACACCATTGGAGTTTGCTCATAGTGTTTGTGGAAAGGATGAATATATAGCTCTTACTAGTTATACACATCATCCATTCTATCAGCAGTTTGCCTTGGAGGTACAAGACAACTGGGAACAGAACCAGCAGATGAATATACCTTTAGACAGTCTGGAAAATGTAGTGGTAAAAGCTATACGGCATCATCATAGTGTATGTTGGGAGGGCGATGCCAGCGAACCAGGGTTCTCTTTTGCTTCGGGTGTAGCTAGATTGCAGAATGAAAACAAAGTTGTTACTCAGCAAGATCGTCAGAATTCTTTTGAGAAATTCTTTACTACCGATGACCATTGTATGGAAATACTAGGATTGGCCCATGACAGATATGGAAAGCGTTACTTTATTTGTAAGAACTCTTGGGGAACCGATAATCCTTATAAGGGTCTGATGTATATGTCTGAAAATTATTTCCGTCTCAAGACTGTTGCAGTGTACTTAGTAAAAGATATATAGATATAAAAGATGCGCCCCGAAGCTATAAAAAACTTGTGGGGCGCACATATTTTGGAGAGATATTTATTACTTATTTATTTATTAAGCCGCCAGGTACAACCGTCTTTTGTATCTTTCACTTCAAATCCAGCTTCGCTCAACGCATCGCGTATCTTATCGCTTGTAGCCCAGTCTTTATCAGCCTTTGCCTTGGCACGAAGATCAAGTACCATATTTACTACTTTTCCGTATGCATCTTCACGTGCATCATTATCATTGCCCTTTTCTTCTTTCAAACCTAAGAGATCGAAAGCAAAAAGGTTAATAGTGTCATTCAGTTTCTGTAGATCTTCAGCACTAATCTTAGCCTTATGGTCTATTATTGTATTAATAAGATGGCATGCCTCAAATAGACAGCTTATAACAATAGGAGTCTGCAAATCATCATTCATAGCATCATAGCAACGTTGTGGAAGTTCTGCAACAAACTTTGCAACTTCAGCATCACTTGTATTCTCAGGATTGATCCGCTTCATGTCTGTAATACCGGTAAGTAAACGGTCTAATCCCTTTTCGCTAGCTATAAGTGCTTCGTTAGAGAAATCAACAGTACCGCGATAGTGAGCAGACAATATGAAGAAACGTATGGTCATAGGAGAATAAGCTTTATCTAAAGAAGCATGATTGCCTGTAAAGAACTGCTCAAGAGTGATAAAGTTACCAAGACTTTTACCCATCTTCTGACCATTGATTGTAATCATATTGTTATGCATCCAGTAGTGTACCATCTGATCACCTTGACTGGCTACAGCCTGAGCAATCTCACACTCATGATGAGGGAATACCAAGTCCATTCCGCCTCCATGAATATCAAAATGATTACCAAGATATTTACGCCCCATAGCAGTACATTCACAATGCCATCCTGGAAAACCTTCACTCCATGGAGAAGGCCAACGCATGATGTGCTCTGGTTGAGCTTTTTTCCATAATGCGAAGTCTACCTGATTGTGCTTTTCGCCAACACCGCCAAGTTCGCGACTATTGTTTATGACATCATCAAGGTTACGCCCCGATAGTATGCCATAATGATGATCTTTATTATATTTTTCTATATCAAAGTATACGCTGCCGTTACTTTCGTAAGCATAGCCGTTAGCCATGATCTGTTCAACCAGTTGTTCTTGTTCAATTATATGACCTGTAGCATGTGGCTCAATGCTTGGAGGAAGCACATTGAGTGCATTCATCGCATCGTGATAACGGTTGGTGTAGTATTGAGCTATTTCCATTGGCTCCAACTGTTCCAGGCGGGCTTTCTTCTCTATCTTGTCATCACCCTCATCAGCATCATGCTCAAGATGGCCAACATCGGTAATATTACGTACATAGCGTACTTTATATCCCAGATGCTTAAGGTAGCGGAAAAGAATATCGAATGTTATTGCTGGACGTGCATGACCCAAATGTGGATCACCATATACTGTAGGACCACATACATACATACCCACATTGGGTGCATGCAGAGGTTCGAAACGTTCCTTTTTACGACTCAGAGTGTTGTAGATTAAAAAATTCTGTTCCATAAATAACATTTTGTTTGGTGGTGCAAAGATAGTGTAAATAGAGGGCAGAACAAAATAAAAAATGAAGTTTCTTGTTTTTTATACATTTTACTTAAGTAAAAATCCATATTTATCAATTTTCAACACGATTTATTTTGATTTCATTACAATTTAATGTAACTTTGCCACACTATTTTAAACTTAAAAGAATTATAACTAGGTATAACAATGGCATATACACGTATCACAGCTGCTGAGGCTGCTGCAATGATAAAGAATGGAGAGAACATAGGTCTTAGTGGCTTTACACCAGCCGGTGCAGCTAAGGCAGTTACTAAAGAACTTGCTAAAATAGCAATAGCAGAACATGAGAGCGGACGCCCATTTCAAGTGGGATTGTTTACCGGAGCTTCCACAGGTCAGAGTACAGATGGTGACTTGTCTAATGCAAAGGCGATTAAATTCCGTGCCCCTTATACTACTAATGGTGATTTTCGTAAGCATGTGAATGCAGGAGAAATAGCTTACAATGATATGCATTTAAGTCATATGGCTCAGGAATTACGTTATGGATTTATGGGTGATGTAGACTGGGCTATTCTTGAAGTATGTGATATTGAAGAAGGACCTGATATGTGTAAGGCATATCTGACTGCTGCCGGTGGTATCAGTCCTACAATAGCTCGTCTGGCAAAACATGTTGTTCTTGAACTTAATTCATTTCATAGTAAAGGTGCAAAATATCTACATGATGTATACGAACCTTTAGATCCTCCTTATCGTGAGGCCATTCCATTGTTACATGTCGGTGATCGTATTGGAAAGCCTTATGTTGAGATAGATCCTAAGAAGATTGTAGGTGTAGTAGAATGCGATATTCCTGATGAGGCTCGCTCGTTCAAGGATGCTGATCCTGTAACCACTCAGATTGGTATGAATGTAGCAGGATTCCTGTTGAATGATATGCGCCGTGGAATAATACCTAGTTCATTCTTGCCTTTACAGAGTGGAGTGGGAAGTACGGCTAATGCTATCCTTGGTGCTTTAGGTCAAGATAAAAGTGTACCTGATTTTAATATCTATACTGAGGTATTGCAAGACAGTGTTGTGGATATGATGCTTAATGGTCGTGTGAAGGATGCTTCGGCTTGTTCGCTTACAGTAACCAACGAATGTTTGAAACAGGTTTACGACAATATGGATTACTTCAAGCAGCATCTTACTCTGCGTCAGAGCGAAATATCCAATTCACCTGAGATTATACGCCGTCTAGGTGTTATAGCTATAAATACAGCTATTGAGGTTGATATATATGGTAATGCAAATTCAACACATATTTGTGGTACAAAGATGATGAATGGTATTGGTGGCAGCGGTGATTTTGAACGTAATGCCTTCATAAGTATCTTTACTTGTTCATCTGTTGCTAAGGGTGGCATGATAAGTGCTATTGTACCTATGGTAAGTCATCAGGATCATTCTGAACATGATGTAAATATAATTGTTACAGAACAGGGCGTTGCTGATTTGAGAGGTAAGAGTCCTATGGAGAGGGCACAACTTATAATAGAGAATTGTGCACACCCTGATTATAAGCAGTTGCTTTGGGATTATCTTAAGATTGCAAAGGGTGGTCAGACTCATCATTATTTGCCTGCAGCATTTGCTATGCATGATTCACTTTCACGTAAGGGGGATATGCGTCTTACTGATTTCGCAGAATATGTAAAAGATTAAAGAATTAAAAATAATTAATGGGCGCTCTTTATATAAAAGAGCGCCCATTTTTGTTATCTTGATATTCTCATTATATTATGAATATCTGAAATAATCTTCCTTAAAGTTTCTTTTTCGTTTTATATGGTTTTGTAAGGGATTAAATAACCCCTTACATGTTAATTTCAATTTCTTTTCCAGAATATTTTACATTGGTTGATACATTCTCGTTATCAATTGACTCATTTCCTGCAGGCGTATTATTGTTTACTAATACGATGCGGAACTGTCTTTCTTTTAACATTCCCTTGAACTTTCCTGTACGATTTGCTATTGTAAGTGTATGTGCTTTGTCATTCCACTTGAAGTTAATCAGTGAGTATTGTCCTTTTTCGTAATTATAGTTATCACCTTCATCTTCGTATAGAGTGAAACAACCGTCTTTACCTGGATATACTCTTATTTCCAAATTGTTCCATGGTTTCTCTTTTGCATATTCTACATTCGGACCAAATGGGATAATAGAACCTGCTTTTACATAAACAGGCATTATGTTGATAGGACAAGCTTTGCTTATCTCTCGTCCACCCTCAATTTTTTGATTGGTCCAGAAGTCGTACCATTCAGTACCTTCAGGTAGATAAACGCTAACTCCGGCTGCAGCTTTTGTTATATCAGGGTAAGAGAGATGGCCGCGTTTGTTTTCATCCTTCCATGTGTATAGAGGATCAGTAACCGGTTTAACAAGAATGTTCCGTCCGAATAGGTATTCGTCATCTCTGTTTATGGCCTTTTTATCTTTTACAAAGTCCATTACTAATGGGCGGATCATACTGCCGCTATTTAGTACTACATCGCCTGCATTACTGTATATATAAGGTAGCAAGCGGTAACGTAATTGTATATATTCTTTCTGTATGTCAAAAGCCCAGTCTCCCTTATCACCGAAACAATATAATTCATCTCTCATAGGAGAAGAACAGTGATTTCGCATAAGAGGCATAAATGCACCCCACTGCATCCATCTTACCTGTAACTCTTGAAGTGCAGGGTTTTTAGGATCATTATTATAGTCCCAACCAAAGAAGCCACCTATATCATTGTTCCAGTATGGTATACCGCAAATCACATAATTTAATCCTGATGGAATCTGATTTTTCATTACATCCCATCTGCTTGTTATATCACCACTCCAACTGAAGGTCCCGTAGTGTTGTAAGCCAAATGCTCCACAGCGTGTCATCTGTACCGAGCGTTTATCATTACCTTTCATGGCTCGCTGATGTTCGTAGATGCCTTTGTTTGTCATCAGAGGAAATGCATTTTTCACGCTCAACCATGTACCGTCATAAGTCATATAATCATTATCACCAGGCTTCTCAAAATGATCGGGTTCTGAAGAATCTGTCCACCATGCATCTATGCCCATTTTATAAAGATTGGTAAGATATTTCCAATATATATCCCTCGCTTTTGGATTAAATGGATCATAAGGACGCACGCCTGATTTCATTGGCCATGTCTCAAAAGGTAACAAAGCACCAATCTTTTTAAGTTCTTTATATTGTTGTGTCCAAGGACCAAAACTAGCCCATATTGATATAACAAAATGAGCATTCTGTGAGTGCACATATTTTATCATGTCCTCGGGAGTCTTAATTCTCAAGGTCTTGTAGTCTGCCTTTTTATCTTCATCGTTTGGCAAAAACTTTGCCCATGCTTTGTCGCCCATTTTGTTTATATAATGAGGATTCATAAATCGCATGGCATTCCAGTTAGAATCACATCCCCAATATTGCCAGTCTTGTACAATACCGTCTAGTGGTATTTGCAATTGTCTGTATTTGTCTACTACTGAGCACAACTCGTCTGTGCTCTTGTATCGTTCGCGACTCTGCCAGTGCCCCATTGCCCAAAGTGGGAACATTGTTGCCTGACCTGAGAGAGCTCGGATCTGCTTTACAACTCCATCTTGAGTTCCGTCTTTATACATGAAATAATAATCTTCCATCATAGCAACGTCCGATTTGAATGATGTTTCTTCTGGAGAATCATCAAAGTAAGATTTACCGGCATTGTCCCAATACAGTCCATAACCTTTGTCGGATGTAAAGTAAGGTATCGTGATGTTTGTATTTCCACTCCATATTGTTACATGCTGACCACGTTGGTTTAAGGTAGGACATTGGCGTTGTCCAAGTCCGAAGATGGCTTCGTCTTTATCCAAAATGAATGTTTGCTTAAATTTGTATTTCCCGTCATTAGCGTCACCTACATGTTTTTCATAACCATATCCTTTTTCGGTTAGAAGTTTATTGTCTTTGCTATCTTTGAATGATACTTCTCCATTCTCTTTGTTTATAAGTACTATTATAGACTCAGACTTTAGTATTATATCATTGTCTTGCTCAATATATTTTATATCGGTATTGATGGGGTTCATTATCACTGAATAACTTTTCTTGGCTGGTGCAGTTTGCATCGACATTGGATACTTTACCACCCTGACTATATAAGGTGAATAAAATGTTATTTCTTCTGTAACTTTCTGGGATGGAACATAAACTTTCACCCCATTTTTCGTTCTGTTGAAATCTTGTGCCATTATGCAACAGGATACAACTAATAATGCAAATAATATTATACTTTTCTTCATATTGTTAGATTGTTATAATTATTCGGCAAAGTTATATATTTTGTAATTAAAACAATAAAACATTTGTTGATACGTATAACAATCTCGTTGAAAATAGGGCACCTACTTATATTCAGAAGGCTTACAACCATATTTATCTTGGAAACATTTACTTAGATAACTAGAAGAGGAGAACCCCACAGCGTCTGCAATCTCACTAATATTCATAGTCCCATTTCTTAACAATTTCGCAGCGTGATCAAGACGAATATCACGTATAAAAATAGTAGGCGACTTATCTAATAGAGCAGATAACTTCTTATATAATCCAGTACGGTCCATACACATATCTTTGCTTAATAGTTCTACGGAATACTTTGAGTTTGATATATTCTGTTCAACAAATGCTGTTACTTTACTTACAAATACCATATCTTTTTTCATCATCATCATTTCTTCATGATGCCTTTCTATCATTTTGACTCTCATCTTTTTAATGTAAATCATAATGCAGAAAGATAATATTATTATGCATAATATACCATATATATAATGAGCCGTAGTCGTATCCCACCATGGAGCGCATATTTCGAAGGTTATTGTTCTTATCTCTCCATTCCATGTGTTCTGATTCATTGATGCCATTACTTGTAATGTGTATTTTCCTGGAGGCAATTCCACAAAAGATAGATGAAGTATACCCTTCTGGTCTACGGCACCGCCCTGACTGCTAGCAGATATCACATGCCACTTGTCACTTTTGTTTTCTAGTCTGTAGCGATAAAAAGTCTGTTCGGGACGTATATAGTTTAATGCAGAAAAATCAAAAGATAATGAGTTATTCTTATAGTCTAACTTTAAAGTTTTTTTTATATCATATTTCTTACCTTGTACGTATACATTTATAAGTAAAGGATTTATTTTATAGTTAGGTAGTCTTATACTATCAGGATTAAAGATTGTCCATCCGTCAACTCCCTGTAACATTATCATACCATTCGCTTTGCGTATTGCCATACCGTTAATATAGTCATGTCTTTGTATGCCATTCTCTTTTTGAAAATTCAGGAATGTTAGTTTAAATGGTCTATCACATATTTTTATTTCTGATATTCCATAACTTGTGCCTATCCATAAATTATTATTTTTATCTTCTATTATAGAATGTATAAGATTGTTGCATAGTCCATCTTCTGTATAATATGTCCTTTCCTTATTGCCGGCAAATAGTCTCAGACCATCATTAGTACCACACCATACCCATCCGCGACTGTCGCGATATACGGTATTATATTTTTTACCATTATATATAGTATTGTTAATAACTGGTTTTGCAGGCCTATAATTTGAAATCAAAGAGAATGCACTTTTGTATGGAGAAGCATATAGTATGCCGCGATTGTATGTTCCAAACCATAGTCCACCTTGTTTGTCAATGCACATAGTATTCAGTCCGGTAGTAATAACAGTACCATCAGATAGTTTAAGGCTATTATTATATCTATATTTGTTATTATTAAGATCAATATCCCAATATCCTTGAGGGCAAGTTATGAAGGCCCTATTGTGCTTTGTCACTACTAGTGTATGAAAAACATAATTTTCTTGCATCAACTTTTTCCATTTCCGGGTGTTGGTATTAAAAGAAAAAAAGCCGGATTTAGTACCATTTCTCAGTTGATAAAAGATATTGCCCGGACCTTTTACTACAAGCGATGTATTTCCGAACATAGCCTGTTGTTCTTTCTTATACGCAGATACTCTATATAATATGCCACCTGTGTGCATATCAACGCATACCACTTCGCCATCTTGATAGAAAAGATACAATTTATCTCTGTCAGTATCCAAATCTAGAAGATTACCTGCATTGTTAGGAGCCTTATAGTATTTGTGTAAATTGAAATTAAGTAGCCCACGGTCGGTAATCAACCAAATGTCCTTTTCTGAATCAATGAAGAAATCGTTAATCTTTTCATCTACTCCCATTCGCTTGAAATATGATTTTATATTTTTGGTATAACTCATATTTCTTATATCCATACATAGCAATTTTTGCCAGTCCTTTACCCATAACCTGTCGTTTTTATCAACATAGAGATGATAAAATCCATGATAAGATGGTATGGGGAAATAATAATTGTCTTTCTTGTGGATATAAGAGAATTGGAATCCGTCGTATGTATTTACATTACCAGCAGTAGTTATTACCATGCGCCCATCTGATAACTGCAACATCTGCAGTACCATATTGTCACATAGTCCGTCTTTTGCGTCAAGGCATGAGAATATTTCATCAGAAGCCTTGGCTGATAAAACAAATCCACAAAATATTATCAGTAATATTTTAGTGATATTATTTCGTATTGTGAGTCTCATCGTACATATGATATCATTTAAATGTATTCCATCAACACATCCCATACAGCAATAATATGACATATACTGCCACCCAAAACAAAAAAGTGGAATACAGAATGCATGTATTTCTTTTTATTTAGACTGTAGAATAGTGCACCTGTGATGTACGATACTCCTTCAGCGCCAATCCATATCATAGCATTTGTACCTACATTGTCAAGAAGTGGTTTGAAAGCAACCATAACAGATAGTCCCATGCCAATGAAGCATATTGTTTCAAAGTTACTATGCTCTTTTAGTTTTACAAAACTTGTTATTGTACCTGTTATTGCGCACAACCATACGAAAATAAAGAGACCCCATCCCCAATACCCCTGTTGTCTAAGGGCAATAAGTGTAAGGGGTGAATAACTACCGGCTATATGCCAGTAAATGGCTGCGTGGTCATATTTTCTGAATACCTCTTTTGTATGATGATAATGTGCAGGAATAGCATGATAGACTGTTGATGAGATATAAGATCCAAGCATGCCTATAAGATATAGGATAACACCAACACTAGCCCAACTGTTATGACCCTGAAAGCATATAATAAGAAATATTGTTCCTGCAACAACGCCTAGAGCGATACCCGCAGCATGCGACCACGTATTGATAAGTTCTTCACCTTTAGTATATCGTATCATAAGAAAATTGCCGTTTATTATTTTGCCCGCTAAGGTAAGAATAATAAACGACAATTACAAAATTATTAGACTTTAACAGCTTTGCAGGCATATTTTATGCCTTTAAATCACCTCTCATTCTGTGACTTTGGTATTACTATCACAAATGTTTATAAAGCCTTTATCTTGTTATTCGTCTGGAATTGTGAAGTCGAGTTGCTTCTTTTCAAGGTTAGCTTTCGCAACCTGAATTTTTATCTCATCTCCAAGCAGATATTTGTTGTGATGACGCCTGCCGATAAGACAGTAATTCTTTTCGTCAAAATCATAATAGTCGTCGCCCAGGTCACGTATAGGTACCATACCTTCACAGTGATTTTCGTCTATTTCACAATATATACCGTATGATGTAATACCACTGATATGGGCATCGTATATATTGCCTAACTTATCACTCATAAACTCTACCATCTTATACTTTATGCTGTCTCTTTCTGCATTAGCAGCTACCAGTTCCATATCAGAGCAATGCTCACAAAGTTCTTCGTAATGATCTTTGTTTCCACTTCGTCCGCCTTCCTGATAGCGTGTTAGCAAACGGTGAACCATCGTGTCCGGATAACGACGTATTGGACTTGTAAAGTGTGTGTAATATTCGAATGCCAATCCATAATGACCTATATTATGAACACTGTATTTAGCTTTCATCATAGCCCTGAGAGCTACCATCTCGATAAGCTTTTGCTCTCTTTTTCCGCCACAGTCGTCCATCAGTTTGTTGAGGCTTCTTGATATCTCACCTTTTGTTCCTTCTGTCTTAAGTTTATAGCCAAATTTGACAATGAACTGTTTTAGGGTTTCCAGTTTTGTAGGATCTGGATTGTCGTGTATACGATATGGCAATGTTTTAGCTTTTACACCTTTCTTTACTTTACCAATACTCTCGGCTACAGTACGGTTTGCTATAAGCATATATTCTTCTACCAACTTGTTGGCATCTTTAGATTTCTTAAAGTAGCAACGTACCGGTTTACCTTTCTCATCTATATCGAAATGCAATTCTTCGCGATCAAATTTAACTGAACCGTTCTTAAATCTAGCAGCTCTTAGCTTCTTCGCCAATCTATCCAATTGAATCAGTTCATCAGCGTATTCACCCTTATACCCATTTTTGTCTGCTTGAGGAGCCGGTTCGCCAGTTCCATCTACAACTCCATTATCTTCTAGTATGGTCTGTACTTCTTCGTAAGCGAACCTTCTGTTACTCTTTATTACAGTGTGGGCAAGATGCCATTTCTTTATGTTTGCATCTTCATCCATTTCGAATATAACGCTATAGCATAGTTTTTCCTCGTTCGGGCGCAAAGAGCATATAAAGTTGCACAGTCTTTCTGGCAACATAGGTATAGTACGGTCTACCAGATATATACTGGTCGCTCTACTTACAGCCTCTTTGTCAATTGTAGAACCTTCAGTAACGTAATGTGAAACATCGGCTATATGAACGCCGACTTCCCATAGCCCCTTTTGTAGTTGCCTAATTGATAGAGCGTCGTCGAAGTCCTTGGCATCTTTTGGATCGATGGTGAATGTGGTTACGTCACGGAAATCTTCACGTTCCTTATAATCCTGTTCAGTTATTTCCCCGCTGATTTTGTCGGCAGCTTCTTCTACGTTTTTAGGATATACATAAGGCAGTCCGTAAGTGGCGAGAATAGAATTCATCTCTACATCGTTATCACCTTTCTGACCTAGTACATCAACGATTTCTCCTACTATGTTTTTACTCTCCTTACTAGGCCATTGTATGATCTTTACTACCACTTTATCATCCGTTTTTCCACCTTTAAGTTTCCTCTTGGGTATAATGATGTCTTGTACAAACAAATTACTCTCAGTTACGCAGAATGCCAAATCTTTGTCTACACGTAGTCTGCCTACGAATGTATCTTTAGCATGCTCTAATACATCAGTGACTACAGCTTCCTTTATATGATTCTGACGGCGGGCTAGGAAAGAAACTCTTACTTTATCACCATTGAGTGCGAACATTGAGTTTCGCTCTGCCACAAATACAGGTTTACCCCCATCATCAGGAATGAAACTGTTTTTGCCGTTACTTTTACGTACAAACTTGCCTTCCTGTATCTGTCCTTTCATATTTAGACGGTAAGAGTTTTCCGAAACCTTACTTATATAATCGTCCCATGCCATTTCTTCCATAACATCTATTGCCAGCATCTTCAGCGGATGAGTATCTAGACGTAATGATCTGAATATTTGTTTGAAGCTATATGTTTCGTTAGGATTACTCTCGAAGAAGTTTTGTAATGCTTCTACAATCTGCTTCTTTGACATCCTTTTGCCACCTTTCTTATTTTTTCCCATAATATTTCTTTTTAATTTAG
Source organism: Prevotella sp. (assembly GCA_041907685.1). Taxonomy (GTDB): domain Bacteria; phylum Bacteroidota; class Bacteroidia; order Bacteroidales; family Bacteroidaceae; genus Prevotella. The sequence continues at coordinate 361,593 of JAYRGU010000002.1, forward strand.
ATTAATCCTAAACGCTATATATCGCAAAGGTACTAAATAATTTGCAATAATCAATAAATGCATATCTTTTTTCATGATTTGCAAATTAATTATGCCTTGATGACATTCGTTAAAGTCATTTTTACAATAAAGCATCTATTATTTCTGTATAAGCTCTATTATCCTGCTGCTCATATCATTGGTACTTGTTATCATCAGTCCTATTTTCATTAGATAATCGCCGGTGTATGTTTGCCCGTCAAATGGAAGTCTTGACTTTTCGCCGGGCATCATGTTGATTTCTTTAATGGTATAATTGACAGATGGATTAAGGCCTTCTAGTTTAGTAGGCAACAGGTTGGCCATAAATCTTGGATGTATATCGTAAGCAAATATCAACGAATTTTTTTTATCGTCTGATACACGTTGTATCACGCAGTGATCTCCATCATAAGGAGAAGCTAGACGATAGATATTAGCACTGTAAATTAGTGGTTTCAGCCGGTCGTATTCTTCGACGGCTTCCTTACAGAATTGCATCTCATTGGCTTTTAAACTTTTAAGATCTATATCAAAACCAAGTTTGCAACTCATATCTACATCCACTCTGAATTTAATACTTGATTTCGGGTTCCAGTTTGTTACATGAGAACACATCGCTTTGGCTGGCATAAATTGAGAGAATCCCCATTGTATGTATAGTCTTTCTACAGGATCTGTATTGTCGCTGCACCAGTATTCATCAAAGTATTTCAAGGCTTCGTAGTCGCATCTGCCACCACCTCCGGAGCACATCATCAGTGTAAGATCTGGATATTTTTTCTGTATTCTCTGTAGAACATTATATAGGCCTTTTACATAGTCAACATATAGGTTACCCTGTTTTTCCTTTTCGTAAGTAGAATATATGTTCGTTATCGGACTGTTACAGTCCCACTTAAAGAACTTCAATTCTGGATTTTCTGTCATAATATTGTCTACTATTCCGAATACGAAATCTTGAACTTTAGGATTTGCAAGGTCAAGGACCAGCTGGTTACGATAATAGTAAGTATCACGGTTTGGAAGTTTAAGTATCCAGTTTGGATGTTTCTCGGCCAGTTCGCTCTTTGGATTTACCATTTCCGGTTCTATCCATATTCCAAATTTTACGCCAGCTTCTTTTGCTGCTTTCACTAGATAAGGAATACCATTTGGCAACTTAGCTCTAGTAGCCTGCCAATCACCTAATCCTGCACGGTCGTCTTTACGTGGGTATTTATTGCCAAACCATCCATCGTCAAGTAAGAATAGGTCTACACCAAGATCTTTTGCCTCCTTAAATAGATTTGTTAGCTTTGCTTCATCAAAGTTGAAGTAAGTGTTCTCCCAATTATTGAGTAACGTATATCTGTCGCCATCGCCTTTACGCAATTGGTACTTCATAGCCCATCTCTGAAAGTTTCGGCTACCTTCGCCAATTCCATTTGTGCTCAGTGTGAAAATGAACTCAGGTGTCTTAAGCACTTCACCTTTTCTCAGCATATAACATGATGCATCTGGATTTATTCCACTTATTATTCTCAATTCATTATCATGGTCAACATCAAAGGTGAAACGGAAGTTTCCAGTCCATCCTATTGTGCCCATCAATACTTTGCCACTGTTTTCAGATATATCTTCGCCTAGCCCTACTTCAAAGAATGGTTGTGAAAACATTGCCGCACGTGTACCCAGTCTTGTATCAATTATTTTTTTACCATATACCAATTGGGTCTTTGCCATTTGCATCTCTTTAGCCCAATCACTGTGAAATTCGGTTAAGAAATATTTACTCTCTTCAAAGTATAACATAGATGAGGCATAACGACTCAGGCTAACCAGTCCATTCTCGTTATGGCTTATCTCTGCCCATTCCTTTATTATATTTTCTTTATCGTAAGCAGCAAAATGTAACGTAACATTTACCGGATACAAATCATCCTTGAGTCTTATTGTTGTTTCTGTTCCACCATTGATGGCTTTTGACGAATGTGATATATACTTTAGTATAGAAGTGGCATTACCGTCAGTATGCTTTATTTCCATTGCCGGCTCGAAATAATCTTCAGTTCCCATTACAGGATACACTTCATTACCTTTTGTAGAGGTTTGAGTTATATTTGTACGAGGCATGTCCAATAAGTTAAGATCTGTGCCTTCCGCTAGTTTTTCACCCAGATAAGTTTGGTATAGTCTGCCATTTTCTTTCACTTGCAATACAAGTTGAGTATTATCAGTAGAAATAACGATGTTCGTTTTTGCCTGTACCGATGTAGTGAGCGATGATAATGCTAAAAATATAAATATAAGTTTTTTCATGATTAAAAGTTTCTATGCTACAAAGATAGAAAAATAAACTAATTAAATCTTTAGTCAGTTACTTTTATTCAATAATTTGTTTTGTTATAAGTGTTTTAATTTATTGCGATATATTAAAAAGAAAGTGGCTCAACTCTTTTATAAAGAGCTGAGCCACTTATATTGTTTTTTTAATACCTTCAAAATAAAACCATCCGGTTATTTGCTACTCTCGATGGTTCCGTTAATTACTGCTGATGCTGCGAAAAATAGAGCAGCCATACAGCACATAAATGTTAATCCTGTCATAATCTTTATCCTTTCTTTTAATTTTTACTTTTAGTACATGTCTCGCGACATCTCCAAGCTATCCTTTTTTTCTTTTTACCTTTAACCTATTGTTTTATCCTTTACAATCTTTTTTTTACCTTAACTAATCCTATCAACATCCTTTGTTGTCATCCTTCTATCTTTTTACACTGCAAAGATACAACGAATATTCTGTCAAGTCAATAGTTTTATCCTGATTTATGGTCAAAATATGCTCTTTCTTGATTTAAATCAAGGCCTTGTGTGCGAACACACGTGTTTTTTAGCATACAAGATGATAAATGATTCTAATATAATAAGGTGAATATAATTATTTTTTATGTTTTTATTACAACCATGTCATCATAATTACTATATTTGCGAGAAAAAGGAGGGGGCTTATGAAAGTACTAATAGCAGGAGGAACCGGTTTTATCGGTAAAGCATTAACAGCCTATTTGTTGGATTGCGGTTTTGAGGTTAATGTGTTATCACGTGGCAGAGTAGGTCATGGCAATATAATATCCTATTATAAATGGGATATAGAAAATGGCTTCATAGACAAAGACGCTTTTGACGGTGTGAATGCTATTGTTAATATGACAGGGACAAATATAGGTGATAAACGATGGACATCAAATCGTAAGATTGAGATAATGGATAGCAGAATAAAACCTATGGAATTAATTCTATCCTATATAAAGAGACTCAATATACATATAGATTCGTTTATATCATCTTCAGCAGTTGGTTTTTATGGAGCTGTTACTTCTTCAAAAGTATTTGTCGAAACCGATCCTTCAGGGGGTGATTTCCTCGCTTCTGTTTGTAGACAGTGGGAAAATTGTGCCATGAATTTCAGTGATGTGGCAGATCGTGTAGTGATATTAAGAAAAGGAGTCGTAATAGGCAAAGACGGTGGTCTGTATAAGAAGATGTTCCCTTTTGTCAAGATGGGTCTTAATATAGCGATGGGAAACGGTTTACAATTTTTGCCATGGATAGATATTCGTGATCTTGCAAAACTGTATTATTTCATACTTACAGACGATCATATAAGTGGTATATTCAATGCTGTAGCCCCTCAGCATATTACGATGAATGATTTTTCAAGATTCATGTTGTCGTCACTTGGCAAAAAATCCCTTCTACCGAATATTCCGGGTCTTGTTGTAAAGTTGATGACCGGAGAGTTATCAAATATGATGTTATATGGCTCGAGAGTTAGCAATCAAAGACTTTTAGATTCAGGATTTATATTTGATTATCCAAAATTAGAAAATATATAGCCATTCTCATATATGGCTTTTCGCATATTATTGTATAATATTTAATGCGATGTATTGTTTATACAAAAAAGTAGCTATATTTGCATATCTTACTTTTAGAATATAGTCATCATATAACGAAATAATTTATATCATGAACAATCTTAATTATTCAGTTGTTGGTAACTGCCGTACAGCTGCCATTATCTCAGAAAGGGGTAGCGTAGAATGGTTTTGTCTTCCAAATTTTGATTCTCCTTCTGTATTTGGAAAAATACTTGATGAAGAAAAAGGAGGAAGCCTTGAGATAATAGTTTCTCCCGACTATACAATATCACAGCAGTATATTCCTCATACCAACGTTCTTGTTACAACTTATGAGTCATCACAACAGGATAGTTTTGATATTATAGACTTCATGCCAAGATATCGAACCGGGAATAATTCTGATTATTATACCCCTGCAGAATTATATCGAATGATAAAACTGACCGCGGGGCATCCTAAATTTAAGGTTGTATACAATCCAAAGTTGAATTATGCTGATGGTGAGATAATTAATAAGTGTGGTCCAACATTCATAAAAACATGTCTTAAAGGTAATCTTGAAAATACTATATATTTGTATTCAAGCCTTGATTTTAAATCGATAATCGAAAATAGGGAGATCGAACTAACTCAGAACGAGTTTATGCTTGTGTCATACAATCAGAAAGTTATTGACATCGATATGGAGAGAGTCTATCTCGAATATTCGCGTACTAAACTATACTGGTTGAACTGGTCTAACCGTTCTAAAAAATATTCTTTATTTAATGATTATATAGAACGTAGCATGTTGATACTTAAACTTATGTCTTATCAACCTACCGGTGCGGTTTTGGCTGCGATTACCACAAGTATACCTGAAGTTATAGGTGGAGTCCGTAATTGGGACTATCGATATTGCTGGCTCCGTGATGCCTCAATGTCTATTGAGACCTTAATACAAATAGGTCACAGTGGGGCAGCCAAAAGATTTATGAAGTTCATAACAAATATTCTTCATTCCAAATCAGATACTTTTCAGATCATGTACGGCATTCATTATGAGCGTAACATTGATGAAACAGAACTTAAACATCTTAATGGCTTTAAGGGTTCGAAGCCTGTCAGAATAGGTAATGCTGCCTATTATCAGAAACAAAACGACATTTATGGATATCTGATGAACGTCATTTATCAGTATTACCAATATTTCAGTGGTACGCTTGACGAGATAGAAGGCTTGTTCGAAGTCGTTAAACATATTGGGCGAATAGTATTGAGAGAATGGCGCAATCCAGACAGTGGAATATGGGAGATTCGTAATAAAAAAGAACACTTTGTCTCTTCTAAAGTGATGTGCTGGGTGGCGCTTGACAGAGCTGCAAAAATATCAGAGATGTTACATAACGAACATTATGCAAGGCGTTATCGTGCAGAGGCTAAAGTAATAAAACAGGATGTTCTTGAAAATGGTTGGAAAGATCAGATACAGAGTTTTTCACAGACATATTCTAATCTTGATCTTGACTCATCGTTACTTTTGATGGAGAAATATGGATTTATTTCGGCTGATGACCCAAAGTATAAAAAAACAGTAGATGCAGTTTATTCTAATCTAAATTATAATGGACTTATGTTCAGATATAATAATCATGACGACTTTGGTAAACCAAAATCTGCTTTCACAATATGTAATTTCTGGATGGTTAGAGCTTTATATGTTACAGGCCGTCACGATGAGGCTCTCAATATGTTTGAGAGATTGCTTTCGTACTCCAATCATGTAAAACTCTTTAGCGAAGATCTTGATTTTGATACCAAACAACAGATGGGCAATTTCCCGCAGGCATATTCTCATTTGGCTCTTATTGATACAGCCATGCTTTTCTCAAAAGAGATCAAAATATCAAAATTCATTCGTCCTTGATATAATAGTCTTTTGCTATATTCCGCATAGATTATATAAGAAAGGTAGCACGTCCGTCTGCAGAGGTATACAATATTTTGCATTGTCTGATGTAGTACCTATCTTTATACTATAGCCATTAGCTGGGACAGCCATAAACATGTCTTCATCGGTTACATCATCTCCGATAGCCAATATAAAATCATATTTGTTTTTACTCAATAATCTCTTTATTTCATTGCCTTTAGAGTATATAGGATATTTTATTTCCAAAATTTTACTTCCTCTCATCATCTGTAGCCCATGTCGGTTACATGGAGCGATAAGAGCATTTATCAGTTGTTGTTCTCGAAGCACAGCCAGCCAATCGTCAACGCTTCTGAAATGCCACACTAGCGCTGTCTTTTTCATCTCTATTCTTGATCCGGGAGTTTTGTCAACAAACTCATTCAAAATCTTTATTATCTCATTATCCCATTTTACATTTCCTATTAGTTCATTCCATGTCCCGTCTTCTTTGTAGGCTGCTCCATGTTCAGCTACAAGATCTATATTAAGATTTCCAAACCACCTTTCCAATGTGTCTTTATCCCTTCCACTTGTAATGATGATAAGATTCTTTTTATCAGCCGCCGCCCTTTTTAGGAAATGTAGTAATTCTTTCTTTGGATAGGCGTCTTCAGGATTATTCTTAAATTCTGAGAGCGTTCCATCGTAGTCGAAAACAAGCAGGCGCCGTGATGCTTTTTTATAAGAATTGTGAATGTACTTGCTTTTAGATGCATTTATATCTTTATCGCTCATCTGCGAATTCTGGTCACACACATCTATGAGACTTGTAATAAAATCAGATGCCCATTTATTTACCGTCTGTTTAGAAATAGTGAGTTGCATCCTTTTCATCCGTAGCTCTTGTTCGTCAACAGGCATTCTAATAGCTTTCCATATAGAGCTTTCTATTTGTTTTACATCGTTTGGGTTGATAAGTATTGCGTCGGTCAATTCCGCAGCAGCTCCTGCCATTTCACTTAGTATAAGCACTCCCGGTCCGTTTCCTTTTACAGCTACATATTCTTTCGACACCAGATTCATACCATCTCTAAGTGGTGCAACTAGAGCAATATTTGCCATAGAGTACATCGCAATTAGGTCATCAAAGTCAAAACTATGATAGAAATAATATATTGGTACCCAATTTACGCTTGAATATTTACCGTTTACAGAGCCTATTTTCTCATCTATGTTCTTTTTGAGATTTGCATATTTGTTTACGTTATCACGTGATGGTACTATTATCATCATCAACGAAACTTTACCCCTGTATTCAGGGTGGTTTTTAAGAAACAGATGAAATCCTTTTATCTGATGTATTATACCCTTACTATAATCCAGTCTATTAACTGATAGTATTAGTTTATTGTCTTTACCATAATTATTTTTCAGTTTTTTTACATGCTTTATTATATCCGGCTTTAGAGCTGCATCATGGTAAAGATCATAATTGATGCCCATCGGGAATGCATTAATATATGCCTTATGGTGCCCCTGAACCACACAGTCAAGTCTTATTTCAAGTTTCAATACTCTGTACACAGCACTTGCAAAATGCCTCATGTAACTGGATGTGTGGAACCCTATAAGATCCGCTCCAAGCAATCCACTAAGCAGTTCGGCTCGCTCTGGGAGCACTCTGAACAATTCGTAAGAAGGGAATGGCACGTGATGGAAATAACCAATTTTGATATTTTTTATGCCTTCTCTAAGCATTTTTGGCAGTAGCATTAAGTGATAGTCTTGTACCCATACAATATCTCCCGACTTTATTATATTGCTTGCTTCCTCAAAGAACTTTTCATTTACGAGTTTGTATGTACGCCAATTCCTGTCGTCGTATTCTACAAAAGAGTAAAAATAGTGGAATAATGGCCATAATATGCTGTTTGAGTAACCTTCGTAATATTGGTTTATTTGTTTTTCTGATAGATATACCGGATGATAGTTATATTTACCAAGAATCTTATTTAGCTTATTTCTTACTTTGGGTTCTTTTACTTCCATGCCGGGCCAACCTATCCAGTGTCTTTCCATATTAGGGATATTTAGAGAGTCTAATCCGGTAGCTAGGCCACCTTCACTTTTCACCAATTTGAATTCATCAGTTTCATCTTTGACTATTTTTATTGGTAATCTGTTTGATATTATAAAGATTCTCATATTCACTGTTTTATTTGGTTAATTACTAAAATTTATCGTTCAATAAACACGACATGAAAAAACAAATTACAATACAGGTAGGTGTCTGCTTGTAACGTTACAAAAAATGAATAACAACATATTAAACATATATCGTCAATACGCAAAGTTAAACAATTTATTTGAAATTCCAAATAGATTAGTTTTTTTAAAGCAAATTATTCTCTAAAATTAGTAAATAAACATGGAGCGTTACATGCGTAGAATTGCTATGGATATTGAGTTTCACAAAAAAAACATTATAATGTATATAAGTAGCATGCTGTGTGTGCACTATATCAAGAATCAGTGCAAGATGATAATCTTGAAATTCTTTAATCTTCTGAAATAAAAAAGGCTGCTGGTATTCAAAATACCATACAGCCTTTAAACATATGAATTTTAACTTAATAACCTGGATTCTGTTTAAGATTTGGATTAATCTGTATCTCTGATAGAGGTATAGGCCACAACTCATTAACACCTTTGATGAAATTACGTTTCTGAGTAAGATAATATCCCTTATCATCAACAGCGTAATCCTTGTAATTTTTCGGATCGTTTGTTAGTTTCATGCCTGTGAATTGATGATTGAGAACGTCAGCAGCAATTCCCCATCTCAAGATGTCGTAGTAACGTTCACCTTCGAAAGCTAACTCTACATGACGCTCCCGGCGGACAATTCTTCTGAGTGCGTCTTTGTTCGTCTCAGTTATTTTTGGCATATTCACGCTAGCGCGTCCTCTGACGAGATTGATACTCTTATCCAAATCATCTTGTGAGATTGGCTCATCAGCTTCTAACCTAGATTCGATATAACCCAATAGGACTTCGGCATAGCGAATAATGGGGAAATCACCACCATAGTTCATCAAATTGCCATTGAAACTTTCATCCATGAACTTATGAATAGCATAGCCGCTCCACTGTGAATATTTGTTTAGCCGATCTGCAGATGTCGAGTTTGGAGTCGTAACAAAAGTTGTTCCTTTAAATTTGGAACGGCCATTAATTAGAAGAGTATATTCCAAACGGGGATCTCGGTTGTCATAAGGAGAGTTTTCATTGTATAATTCAGATTCATCAATTGTTTTGCCATCGGTACATTCGTAGTCTTTTGCTAGTTCATTGTAAGGTGAATATTGATGCCAGCCGCCCCATGTTTCAGGGTAAAGGTATTGCAGCAAGACATGTGAATAGTCATCTTGTACATAGCAAGAACGCATAATTATTTCTTTACTATTTTCACCCTGTTCAGTAAATAATTCATTAAAACGAGGATCGATTTGATATACACCTTGGTCCATAATAGACTTATAAGTAGATTCGGCATCAGTCCATTTCTTTTCGGCCATCTGGAGTCTTCCTAGCAACGCCAAGGCGGCACCTGATGTCATCCTTCCTGTTTCATTGCTAGGACGTGTATTGGGTAAAATAGCGGCTGCCTCTTTTAGTTCTTTTTCGCAGAAAGACCATACTTCATCTTTCGTATTCCTTGATACAGAATTAGCTTCGTCTAATGTCAGCACTCTTGTTACCAATGGAACACCTCCATAGTATAGGCCTAAATTAAAATATTCATATGCTCTTAGTGTTTTGACCTCTGCCTTATAAATTGCTTTAAGGCTTTCATCCATTGTAATGGCATCAATATGGTCAAGGAAATTGTTGCATCTTGCTATCTTTTCATATGAATTTGACCAATAAGAGGATGTAACCCAATAACCTGAATATAGAGTACCATCTGTTACTTTATCAGGAATGCCCTCTTTTTCAGATCCGTCGCCTGCCATCAAATCTAGAGCCAGCAAAGATCTCGGAGTCCAGAAGTCTTGATCACTCCATCCACCGCCATGAGTATAATAACAGCCTGTTAAAGCCAATTTGGCATCGTTGGCTGTTTTCCAAAATGTTACATCTGAAGCTTGGTCAAGCGGTTGCTTGTTAAATAAGTCGTCGGAGCATGAAGAGCATAAGCTCATCAAGATTAGAATCAGCGTAATCTTGCCTCCGTATATTAATATGTTCTTTTTCATCTTACTTATTAGAATTTAATGTTTAAACCAAATGTATAGACTGAAGTAATCGGATAGAAACTTGGTTGATCACCAGAGGAGTAGTACATTTCTGGATCCCATCCCTTGTAAAAACTCTTGAAGCAGAATAAATTCTGTCCGCTGAAGTAAATTCGTATCTGATTTATCCCCATTTTGTTGGTTAGCAGATGAGGTAATGTATAACCCACTTGTATATTTTTTGCTCTTAAGAATGAGCCATTTCGCAACCAATAGGTCGAAGTTTGAAGTGTACCAGCTCCCATAGAAAGGGATGTTAGTTTTATGTATTTGGCATTCCTATCAGGATTAGCCGAAGTCCATCTGTTCTCCATTTGCCATTTTTGGATTGAACCGCTGTTATAGAAAGCGTATGCCTGATAAGAGCCCATCTGTTCTTTGTAGCCTCCCATGCCCGAGAAAAGAACTGAAAAGTCGAAATTTTTGTAATCTGCAGAAAGTGTAAGTCCATATGTGTATTTAGGCAAACTTGACCCAATGACTTTACGGTCATAAGTAGCATCAACTTTACCATCTGGGACACCATTTGGACCGCTTATGTCTTTATAGCGAATAAATCCCGGTTCTGCTGAATAAGGCTGAGTTGGATAATTGCTGATGTCTGTCTTGTCTATAAAAAGGCCATCGGCTACGTATCCGTAAATGGCACCTAAAGATTTACCGACAAACAAACCGCTGTTTATATCCTGTTGTAATCCGTTGGCTAAAGATGTAACCTCGTTTTTGGTGTAAGAGAAATTTGGAGATACTGAAAAATGTACATTGCCGATTTTCTCTCTGTAGTTTAATGTGACTTCAAAACCTCTGTTCCTTACCGAGGCAGCATTAACCTCAGAAGGAGTGAGTCCAAGGATACTGGCTGCTGCTATTTTATATAAGATATCAGATGTTTTTTTGTTGTAAACATCTATGACACCATCAAGTTTCCCTTTTAGTATGGTAAAATCAAGTCCTAAGTCAGTAACTTCAGTCGTTTCCCAACTTACATTTGCGTTTGCCAATGTAGTAACAGCTGCACCTGATGACATCGTATTTCCGAAAGGATAGTTGCGACCAAGTGTTAACACATTTTGATAAGGATAATTTCCAATATTCTGATTACCTAGACGTCCCCATGATAGTCTCAACTTTAGATTGTCAATCCATAAAAGTTTATTTTTGATGAATGGCTCCTCCGAAATTCTCCAACCTGCTGAAACGGATGGAAATAGGCCCCATCTTCCTTTTGACGGGAAACGAGATGTTCCATCATAACGAGCGTTAACTTCTAGTAAATACCTATCAAGATAGGAGTAGTTTATCCTTCCAAAGAAAGAGCGCAAGGCCCATTCTGTGCCAGAACCTGAAACAGTCTGGCCTGTAGTCGAAGCTGCATTTAATTCATAAAGTGCATCATTTGGAAAGTCTTTTCTATAACCACTATCCCAATTTTCTCTATACTGTTCTTGAGAGATACCTGCTAAAATGTTTACATGATGGGCCTTGGTATCAAAACTGTAACGAGCAAGGGCTTGAAGCGTAATCAAAGAATTCCAACCATTTGATACTGTCAGGCTGTTAGGTGTGTATGTCTTATTCTGATCGTATGTTAGTTCAGACACATAATTCTTATTGTAATAGTTGTAATACTTGTATCCACCTTTACCGCTGATATAGAAATTCTTAAAGAGGTTCCACTCTAGTTCTGCTCCACCCATAAACTGGTTTCCTTTGTTGTTAATGAATGATTGAGAATCAAGCCATCCTTCGGGACAATAGTTGTCTTGATACCCGTAGGTGCCATCTGATTTACGTCCTGCAATAATAGAAGGTTCTCGAACACTATAGCCAATCATCATATTGAAATCATCATTGCTTCTCGGCTCTTTCTGTACACCTGTATATCCACTAATATCTGCTTTCAAATGTAATGTTGAGGTGAGCTGATTGTCAATGTTAAACTGAAAATTATACTTGTCGTATGAATTTTTTGCAACGATACCTTCTTGATGCAAATAGCCTACAGACAAGAGATAAGAATATTTATCACTACCTCCTGAAAAACTGATGTTATGACCAGTCTGGAATCCAGAACCTGATGTAACTAAATCTTTTAGGTGGTTAACATTCGGATAATTGTCTGGGTCTGAACCATTTTTCAATTTTGTAATATAATCATCAGAATACGTAGGCGTTTTACCTTGGTTTATATCTGCTTCGTTTTTCATAGCTGCATAATCCCATGAATTGGCATATTCAGGGAGTTCTGTAGCTTTCTGCCAACCTACATAACCGTTATAACTTACACGAGTAACACCTTTCTGACCTCTTTTTGTTTCAATTAATATAACACCATTAGCAGCGCGTGTACCGTATATTGCTGCTGATGCTGCATCCTTCAATACCGAAATAGTTTTTATGTTATTAGGGTCAACATCATTTAAAGATGCAGATAGACCGTCAATGAGTACAAGCGGGTCTGAACCTGCATTTGAGAATGTGCCTTGGCCGCGTACTCTAATGGTAGCTCCATCACTACCAGGGTTACCTTGAGACATGCTGACTGTTACTCCACTGGCTAAACCAGCTAAAGCTTGTGAAGATTGAGTTATAGGACGGCTGTCAAAAGCTTTTTCGGAAATACTTGACACAGCACCTGTAAGATTTATTTTTTTCTGGGTTCCATAACCTACAACCACCACCTCTTCAAGAGATTTGTCGTCTTCATGCATTGAAACTAAAAGTTTAGAAACGCCAGACACATTATATTCTTTTGTGGAATATCCTATGTATGATATTGCAATTTTACTATTGTCATTCACCTCAACAGAAAAGTTTCCATCCAGGTCTGTTACAGTTCCATTTGATGTTCCTTTCTCAATGATTGAAGCTCCAATTATAGGTTCGCCCTGAGAGTCAACCACATGCCCTGTTATTTTTTTCTTCCCGGTAGTTCTGGGTTGCATGGTATTACTATTACCAACTTTTGCCTCAGTTATTATTACATGACGATCCTGTATTTCATAACTAAGACCTTGAGGGGACAACATTTTATCTAAAAGAGAAGATAATTTTACAGTCTTTGAGTTTATCTTTACTCTTTCGCCTGTATTTAATGTGTTCTGACTGTAATCAATAGATAAACCTGTCTGTTTCTGTATCGCTTTAATTACTGAACTTACAGTCATTTGTGAGCCTGATAATTTTATTATCTGATTTTGCGCATGAGCACAAAGGCTCACATTCATGATAATTAATGTTAAGAAAACATATTTACCTTTACTAATTGATTTGTAAAGGTTGTAATAAAAGTTTTTTTTCATACTTTCGTATTAGATTAAACTGTATATAATTAATTTATTTCGTGTTATTTATAGATTTAAATTAGATTATTCGGTTTCGGATGCTGGATTCGGCTTGTTTTCCCACGGCTTGTCTGGCATCCTTTTTTATTGCGGTGTTCCTCCTTTTTTATACAGTTTCACAGTACTGCCTACTTTCTTGTATGAAAGGTTTCCAGATACGTCTGATAAGATGTGCAAGACCTTATCTAGCTTTTCATAAGATTTAAAGTTCATCGAATACTTTGTATTCAGGTTCACTCCCGGTAATACTATAAATTTCACATCATAATGACGTTCCATTAGATATATGATAGAAGCCAAATCGGCATTCTCAAAATTCAAGTCTCCTAATGTCCATACACAATTTTCTTTAGCATCAGTATCAGATAGTGATATTCTACCTGTTCTACGATTATAAACGGCCTCCATATTTGGAGTCATAACAACACTGTTGCCTCTTACGCAATCTGAATATAACTGTATTCTACCCTCTACTAGGGTAGTAGTGACATTGTCTGCATCCGGATAAGCCTTTACATTGAATTTCGTACCTAAAACTTTTATCCTCATATCGCCGTTATGTACTATAAAGGGGTGTGATTTATCTTTTGCTACAGAGAAGAATGCTTCACCATATAGAATAACATCACGCTCTTTTCTACCAAAAGATTTAGGATATACTAATGTGGAACCCGAATTCAACTTTATATGTGTACCGTCAGAAAGCGTGATGTCTTTAATGTCACCATTCGATGCGTAACATTCTGTCATGGCTGTCTGACTATAATAATAATCGCCCGAATATTTCCAGACCCCCAGACCTATTATAATAGGCAGAGCTATGACGGCTGCATAACGCATAATCTTTAATATTAATTTACGCGTATTATTTATCTTACCAATCTCGTCATGGATATTTTCTAGTGCCTGCATCGTCGAATTGTCTAAATCTGATGGAGTCTCATTCCATATTCTCTCTAAAACAGCATCTTTTATATCTTTATCAGAACTGTCAGTAATCCACTGCTCAACATCACGCTTGTATTTTGGCGGTATGATACCGTCAATAAAGGCTCTTAGAATTATATATATATTGTCGCGCTTCATAATATTATTGTGTATATTATAAAGAGTCGATAGTTTTAGGAAGTACGTAGTTAAAAAAAGTAAATTAATGTGGCAATGTATATTAACAGCACTTTCTTAAGATCAGAAAGAGCATTGCATATGTGTTTTTCTACTGTTCGTTTACTTATATTCAATGTCTTTGAAATTTCATCATTACTCATTCCGTCACGTCTACTCATTTCAAAAACTTGTTTCTGACGCTCAGGCATTTTATCTATTTCATGCTGGATTACATCAACCAATTCGTTGTAGAAAGTGTCATTATCCGTACTTTCCGGATCATAGATATTCACAACTTCAGAAATGTCCCTATATTTTAAGGATTTCGCTATAACCTTTAGAGATTCATTACGAGAAACAACATAAAGGTACGAATTAAAATTAATTATATTTTTTGCGTTTTGTCTATTATCCCATAGTTTCATAAAAATATCTTGTGATATATTCTCAGATTCTACTTCATCATGAATAAAACCATTAATATATTTTTTTACTTTAGGATAATATGAAATAAAAAGAATATCAAATGCTTTAGAATCTCCTTCGCTCAAGGATTCTAACAATTTGTATTCTTCATTATCTGTAATTACTTTCATATTAGAAATAGGTATTCGATATTTTATTGGTGGCAAAAATACATAATTTATTTTAACCTACAAAACAACAAATTATTTATTTTTTTGTTATTTTACTTCCACTGGTATGTTTTGGCTTAAATCGCTGTCAACCAGTAATATAGTTCCGGGGAGGTGAAATTTCCACCTCCCCGCTTTTTTATAATTATGGCCCAATATGGGGCATTTATGCCTATTTCCCGATTATTATTTGTACCTTCGTGCTTCGTATTTCTAATAAAAAGGATGAAAATAACACTAATAAAAGAAGACAGGAGCGAAAAGACATTCGCACGTATTACTCCCGAAGAGCTAGTAAGGATAATACACGATCAAGATTATGGGTCTCAATTAAAAGAGCTCAGAGAAGTATACCCATTATTTAAATTACATAATGGTGAACCGGAAACCTCATTAAGAGGCCTTAATTCTACAAAACACATTCCGCATATATGTTTTGTTGCTGAATATGAGAAGCGTGATGGCGTATCAAATATGCGTGAATACAACGGACTGGTATTGTTAGAGATCAATAATCTGCCGTCTTACGAGGATGCTTGCAGTATCAGAAAGTCGGCAGCCGCTTTACCCTATACTTATATTACTTTTGTTGGAGCCAGTATGCGTTCGGTCAAGATAGTATGCGGCGCACGTGCAGTAGACGATGCTCTGTGTGGTGATGCTAGTAAGGCCGAAAAGATACAACTCAACGCATATAAGCGTTTGCATTATCTGTACAGCTCACAATTAGACATTACAGTCGATAATATACAGCCCACATTGCATACAGAGTGCCTTATGAGTGCAGATCAGGGCATCTATTTTAACCCTGAATACGATCGTATCGTAGTAAACGATGATGATATAAAGGTCCCTACATATAGAAAGGTGGAAAATGCCGACTACTCAGATAGTCTGTTGCCTGATATGAATCAGCAAACCACCAATAGGCATATTTTTCATCATTGCATGGCAGATGCTCTTGAGGATGCTGCTATAGAGGAGGGGGATATACGTACAGAGAAAGTACTCAATCTGCTCGCCAAATACTGCAATGAATCGGGTCTGCCTCTCGAATTTGCTGTAAAGATGACAAATTATAATCCGGATTTTGGTAAGGATGAACAGCTGGTCAGACAAATATTTGATGAAGCATATTTTAAAGAACTCACCAAAAAAATCCCTTTCAAACATATCAAGAAGTCCACTCTGCTAGCCTATAAGATGGAAGCTTTTATGAATGCTCACTATCAACTTCGCAAAAATGTGATGACAGGCGTGCCCCAATACCGCTATCGTGACGGGTTCAATTATGAGTTTGTAGACCTTACCGATGAGGTTTGCAACTCTATGACTATCAGGGCCCTGAAGGCCGGCCTTGATTCTTGGGACAAAGATATGAATCGATATATAAATTCAGGTGATATAGAGCAGTATGACCCTGTGAATGATTATCTGTCGGGCCTGCCTGAGTGGGATGGGGCCGACCGTATAGCAGCGATAGCCGCACGTGTACCTACAAATAATACTGATTGGACTAAAAACTTCCACGTGTGGATGCGGGCAATGGTGGCTCACTGGATGGGCAAAGACATACTTCATGGCAATGCCTATGTACCTTTGCTGATAGGTAATCAGGGCTGTGGAAAATCTTCATTCTGTTCAATCTTACTGCCGCCCGAACTGCGCAATTATTATAACGATAAGATAGACTTCAAAAATGATACCGCTCTTAATCTTGGATTAACCTCTTTTGCGCTTATCAATATCGACGAATTTGATAGTCTCTCTCGCAGTCAGCAACCGCTTTTAAAGTATTTACTTACCAAATCAGACGTAAAGATTCGTCCGCCATATGGCAAGGCATACGAGAACCGCCGCAGATACGCATCCTTTATCGGGACAACCAACAATCATCAACCGCTTACAGATCCTTCGGGTAGCCGTAGATTCATATGTGTCGAAATTATTGATGGCGAGGGCATAGACTTCCGCACCCCTATAGATTACGAACAGGTTTATGCTCAGCTTAAAAGTGAGATAAATAATGGGGAGAAATATTGGTTTGATGATCAGGAAACAGAGCTTATAATGAGTCAGAATGCCCGCTTTCAGCATCTTTCAGATCTCGGACAGATGATATCATTAATAATCCGTCGCCCATTAGCCGATGAAACACCCGAAAAGGTGATGGTAGAAGATATAGCAGATCTATTAGAAGAACGCTTCGATAGTTTTGTACGAATAAAATCAACTAATCGAGACATTGGTAGGTATATGCGTAGTCATGGTTATGAACATAGAAAATGCGAGGGAATGTCATCCTATTATATCATGAAACTATAGTTTTGAACTACCAATTCAACTTGAATAGAATAGCAATTTAAGTTAGATTGGTCACCAATTCAATTTAGATTGGTCTGCAAACCAACTTAAATCAGCAAGCCAAAACATGCCGGGGAGGTGGAATTTTCACCTCCCCGAAGATAAAATACTAATAATAAACGAGTTACAAAGAAAACGACCTCGGGGAGGTGAAAATAAAAAAATTATGAGTTTAAAAATAACACTAAGGGAAAATAACATTAAGTCAAATAAATCTTATAAAAAATGGTTCGCCAGACCGGTTCACATCGGCGAGGTGCACACCGAAGATATAGCTAAAAAGATACAGCGGAATTCCACTTTCAGTCAGGGCACTGTAAAAGGAGTGATAGACGATTTCATACAAGAGATGAAAATGAATATGGAAGATGGTCAGACAGTCGTGATAGATGGATTGGGCCGTTTTGAACTTACGATAGAGAGTGAAGGCGTAGACAATCCTAAAGAATTTAGAATAAACAAGCATATCAAAAAGGTCAAATGCAAGTTCTTGCAGGCAGGCAAACGTGAAATGGATGGCACCCTTTCTTTTCAGTTGAGTAAAGATGCAGATGTAGATTGGGCTCCTGGAGTCTGGGATAAATAAATTTGCGCGTATAATATATAATAAGGAGAGGTTGGAAATAATGTAACTTATTTGTAAAGTAAGTGGAAACATTTTGCAAAAGATGAAACTTTTTTGCAAAAAGATTTGGTATTGTGAAAAATAGTTGTACCTTTGCATCCGCTTTCGAGAACGAACGTTCTTGCTAGGCAAAAAGAAAGAGTTCTTTGAAAAGATTTACATAGACAGAGAAGTAGTACAAGAAGCGAGTACCGGTATTTATATTGGTACTCAGGTAACAAAAAACGAACCGTCATTTTAAAATGAGAAGGTG
>JAYRGU010000003.1:0-266206 GCA_041907685.1 Prevotella sp.
TGGCAGTCATTTATATTTGGCTGCAAAGTTACATAATCAAGTCCGTTTCATTTCAAAATACAGCTTAATAGACTATATTTCAATTATTTCAAAGAGCAATTTATTCACTTTAACGGGACATTAATGATACCTAGTATTAAAGTAATATTATCATATTTTTTTTGATGGTATATTCTTTAGTATTTCTTTCAAGTGATCCCAAACCATTTGAACCGTAGGGATAAATAGAGACTCTTCAGGAGTATGTACAAATCGTAGAGTGGGACCGAAAGATACCATGTCTAGATTAGGATAACGTTCTGAGAATAGGCCACATTCAAGACCTGCATGTATGCCTAATACCTTTGGCTCCTTTCCAAATAACTTTTTGTATGATTCAACGGCAATCTTAGTTAATTTGCTATCTGCATTCATTTTCCAGGCTGGATATCTGTCACCTTGAGATACCTCAGCACCTGCAAGTTCAAGAACAGCTTTAATCGTATTGCCCATATTCTCAAGATTACTCATTACGTTACTACGTTGAGATGCAACAATTATTATTTCAGAGTCTGTGGTTATTATGCTTGCGACATTACTAGATGTCTCTACCATCCATGAAATAGCTTCATCCTGACACATAGCCAGTATTCCATTATGAATACCTTGCATTGATTTGATAAAGTTTTTGCCAATGTTTTCAGGTAAAACTTTTTCAATATCTGCAGAACCCATATTAAAGATCATATTTTTATCCGTAACATGGAACTCATCTTCTACTTCACATGCAAATATATTCCAATCTGCCTTAATGTTTTCTTTTACATCATTAGGGACTGCTATCGTGAATGAACCATCTCTTGGTATAGCATTGTGCATCTTACCTGAGTTAAATTGAGCTATGCGTATATCATATTTTTCCTGCTCCTTATATAGGAATCTTGTTAGTATTTTTATAGCATTTGCCCGACTCTTATTTATGTCGTCGCCAGAATGACCACCTACTAAACCTTTTAATTGTGCTTTAATAAAGAAATAGTCAATTGGAGCATCTTCTTTTACAAATTTGAAAACTGCCTTTGTACTTAAGCCACCTGCGCAACTTACAAAAATCTGCCCTTCGTCTTCACTGTCAAGATTGATAAGCATTTTACCTGTCATAAAACCTGCTTTCATCCCATGAGCACCAGTCAGTCCTGTTTCTTCATCACGTGTAAAAACACATTCAATAGGTCCATGTTCTATATCATTAGAATCTAAAAGAGCAAGTTGTATCGCGTCTCCAATTCCATCATCAGCCCCAAGTGTGGTTCCTTTAGCTTTAAGCCATTCCCCGTCAATATAAGTTTGTATAGGGTCTGTATTAAAATTAAAGTTCACATCTACTAATTTATCGCATACCATATCCATATGGCTTTGCAATATTACTGTTTCACGATCTTCATATCCAGGGGTTGCACCTTTTCTTATAATTACATTACCCGTTTCATCTACTAGAGTGTCTAGATTATGGTCTTTACCCCAATTTTTGAGATATTCAATCATTTTTTCTTCATGCTTAGAAGGTCTGGGAACCTCATTGATTTTCGCGAATTGTTCAAACACACATCGCGGTTGCAATTCATTTTTATTCATTATAAAATGTTTATTTATTATATTTTATTTTGTTCTTTTGCTATTTTGCACTATCTTTGTACGCAATTTAAACGCAAAAGTAAGAAAAATGACTGAGACATTATTATTGAGCGTGTTAATAATTGCTATAAGTATAGCATTATTATGCATTAGGGTTATATTAGTAAAAAGGTGGGTGTTATTCTTCTTGACCTGTAAAGGTTAATCCAAGATTACGAAGAAGAATTTCCATTGTATTATATGTAAAGACCTTAAACTTCTATGGACAACATATGATGAGAAAGAATATAAATAAACAAATAAATTTAATGATAATGAATAAGAAAAACATTTTGGGCGCTGTAATGCTAGCTGCAGTTGCGTCTATCACTATGACATCGTGCAACAAATCAACTCCACAGATGGATGAAAAATCACAGACGTCTAAGGCTGCATCTGGTGACATGAAAATAGCTTATGTAGAGGTTGACTCTCTTATGAATCAATATAAATTCTGCAAAGACTATTCTTTGATATTACAGAAAAAAGGACAGAATATCCAAGCGACTTTAGCACAAAAGGGACAGGCTCTACAGGCTGCTGCTGCTAATTTCCAGCAGAAAGCTCAGGCTAATGCGTATACACGCGAACAGGCTCAGGCTATTCAAGCTAATCTTCAACGTCAACAGCAAGATTTGCAGACTCTTCAGCAGCGTCTTTCTAGTGAATTTGAATCAGAACAAGCTAAATATAATAAAGCTTTACGTGATAGTTTGCAGCATTTCTTGAAAATATATAATAAGGATAAGAAGTATTCTATGATTTTGAGTAAAGCGGGTGATAATCTTCTTTATGCTGATAAGGCATTGGATATAACAACAGATGTAGTTAATGGTTTGAATAAGTCTTATTCACCTTCTGCGGAAATGTCCAAGGCTAAAGGAGGAAAATAATATAAAATATAATTAATGTTGCCGCCTTCTTTATAGTTAAGAAGGCGGCATTTTTATTGCTTTGTAGCATATAATGATATCTTTTTCTATAATTTTTTTTCATTTATTGTATGCATATAAAATTATTTGTATATTTGCATTATCATGAATAAGAAAGAACGCTATATTTATATATTAGATTATTTTCGTAAAAGAATGCCAGATGCTACTACCGAACTTGAGTTTGGAAGTGTATTCCAATTGCTTGTAGCCACTCTTCTAAGTGCACAGTGTACAGATAAAAGGATTAATCAAGTTACTCCTGAATTATTTAGACATTATCCAACTGCCGCAGAAATGGCAAAAGCTGATCAGGAAGAGATATACGAATATATAAGAAGTGTTTCATATCCTAATGCTAAAGCCAAACATCTTGTTGAAATGTCAAAGATGCTTGTTCAAAATTACAAAGGCGAAGTTCCTGATAATATAGATGCTTTGATTAAGTTACCAGGAGTAGGGCGTAAAACTGCAAATGTAATACAAGCTGTTGCCTATGGTAAATCGACTATGGCAGTTGATACTCATGTATATAGAGTAAGTCATAGACTTGGACTCGTATCTAAACAATCGAATACTCCTTACAAAGTGGAACAGGAGCTGATGGCCAATATTCCGGAATCAGATATACCTAATGCTCATCATTGGCTACTGTTACATGGTAGGTATGTCTGTACTAGTAGAGCACCTCATTGTTCAAAATGTGAGTTTAATGATATTTGTCCTAAATTAATTGATGGTTCAAAATTATAATAAATATGGATGCAAAAAGAATAATACAATTCCTTAAAGATGTCTCCGCTAATAATAGCCGACCATGGTTTCAAGAGCATAGAGATGAATACCTCACGGTAAAAAAAAGCTTTGAAGAAGGTATAGCGAAAGCAATCTCCAAAATTACCGAATTCGATCCGTCTGTCAATAATATTCAGGTTAAAGACACAACCTATAGGTTCTATCGAGATACTAGATTTTCTACAGATAAGTCACCTTATAAGAATCATATAGGTGCATACATAGCTGCTCATGGAAAAAAAGCGATGCATGGAGGGTATTATATACATCTAGAACCAGGACATTGTCTTATATCTGCCGGCAACTACTGGCTACCGACTAATATATTGACAGCTTGTCGTAATGAAATAATGTCAAATGAAGTAAAATGGCTTGAATGTGTCGAAAATGATGATTTTATAAAACTTTTTGGTAAGGCTGAATATAAAGGTTGGAATTCACCAAATGGATTTGGAATAGAATATCTAAAAACATGTCCTTCTGGCTTTCCTAAAGATTATAAATATATTCAATATCTTAGGATGAAAGACTACTGCTGTTGGAAGAATGTACCAGATACTTTTTTTGATGGAGAAGACTGGCTAGATGAAATGGTTCAGATATTTAAGATTGCAAAACCAATGTTAGATTTTATGAATAATGTTATAGACGATTATGAGTAATCGCCTATAACATTAAAATTATTGATATTTTCTTATTATATTTGTAAATATCTCACCGTATTTAGCCTTTTTAAAATCTCCAATACCGGGTATCATTCCAAAATCTTCTATAGTTGAAGGTTTTATAGTTGCCAGTGAGTGAAGCACTTTATCAGACAATATTATATAAGGTGGAAAACCCTGTTCGTCTGCTAGTCTTTTTCTCAATGCACGTAACGACTCAAATAGCTTTAAATCTTCACGCCCACCAATGTTGGCTTGTTCCATACCAGGTATTATAATAGAAGGAATCTCAAGATGCATATGCTTCTTATTGGGCAATTTCGCTTTTGTGTTATGGTCGATTACAACTAACTGAGTTTTTGTCTTTCCTCTAAGAATATCCCAACCGCTAGACGTAATTTTGATAAAATTAGATTCATTATAGGCAATCTCTATAAAGCCCATCTGTAGCATCTGCAAAATATAATCCTGCCAGTCGTTAGACGTTATATCACGACCTACACCATATGTTTTCAATTGGTCGTATCCTTTACGTGCAACAGTTGTTGATTTTATACCCTTTAATATCTCAATAGTTGTAGAAACGCGTATTTGTTCATTAGTACGTGCTACAGCACTTAGAGCCTTTTGTACTATTGTTGTCCCATCGAATCTCATAGGAGGATTGTCACATACATCGCAGTTTCCACAGTCTTTATCTGTTTGTTCACCAAAATAATTTAAAAGAATTCTTCTACGACACACATTTGATTCCGCATATTCTCTCATACGACGTAGTTTATCTAAATTAATTTGTTGCTGCCCGCTATCTTTTGCAAATTGCTGCAGTTGAATAATATCAGCTAATGAATAAAACAGCACTGTATCAGCAGGAGCTCCATCTCTTCCGGCACGACCAATTTCCTGATAGAAGTTTTCAATGCTTTTGGGCATATTATAATGTATAATCCATCTTACATTGCTCTTATCAATGCCCATTCCAAAAGCAACTGTTGCACATATTATTTGCACAAGATCATTTTTGTATGCTTCTTGAGTATTATTCCTTTCTTCAGCAGACAGACCTGCGTGGTATATAGCAGAATTATATCCATGTTCTGTGAGAACTTTTGATATCATTTCAGTATTTTTTCTACTAAGACAGTAAATAATTCCACTTTCACCGTTATGCTTGTCAATAAAATCAAATATATATTTTAATTTTTCAGGCTTTTTATATTCACGTTTTACTGTTAAACTTAAGTTAGGTCTATCAAATGAAGATATAAATATTTTAGGATCGCGTAAATTCAATTGTTTAATAATATCTTCACGAGTTATTTTGTCAGCAGTAGCAGTAAGTGCTAGTACTGGTACATTAGGGAATTCTTGATGTAAAAGACCCAATTGTGAGTATTCTGGCCTGAAGTCATGACCCCACTGACTTATACAATGAGCTTCATCTATTGCAAATAACGAAATTTTTATACTTTTTAGAAGATAAGGTATCTCCGATATTAATTTTTCAGGAGACATATAAATAAGTTTTAAATCACCCGAAAAGCATTTTCTTCTTATAACAGTATCGCTATTAATATCATTGTTCGAATTTAGTGCTTCGGCTTCAATTCCGTTTGCTTTAAGAGTCTCCACTTGATCTTTCATAAGACTTATTAACGGAGATACTATAACAGCTGTACCAGGCAAGCTCAATGCCGGTATCTGATAACAGAGGCTCTTGCCTCCGCCAGTGGGCATGAGGGCCATACAATCATTACCTTTTATTACTTCATTTATTATTTCTTCCTGATTAGGCCTGAAAGAATCATATCCGTAATATTGCTTTAATAAATATTTAATTTTCATAATCATCTGAATTGTATACAAAGTTAGTTTATTTTTACTAAAAAATAACACAAAGCTTGATTTTTCATCAGAAATTGTATATATTTGCATCTCAATTTTAAGTAACAAATAAATACATTCAGGTATGGCAAAGTATAACATTACAGAAAAGAAGGAAAAAGATGCGCGTTATCGAGGCTTGGTAAGACCAAGTCTTATGGATGAATTAAAGGAGAAAATATTAAACATAGTCTTGATTCAGAAGAAATACAAGGATAAAGACTATTCAGCAAAGCATTTAGCAGAAGATTTAGGAACTAACACAAGATATATTTCAGCTGTGGTAAATGTGAAGTTTCACATGAACTATACATCTTTTGTGAATAAGTTCCGTATTGAAGAAGCTATGTCTATCCTTGTGGACAAGAGATACAATGATCTTAGTATGGAAGATGTAAGTGATATGGTTGGTTTTGCCAATCGTCAGTCTTTCTATGCCTCATTCTTTAAAATTAAGAATATGACCCCAAGAGAATACAAGATGAAGTATATTTCCCAACATCCAAAAACTCTTAAAGAAACAAGTAAAAAAAGGATATAAGTCTCAAATCAAAAAAATAATAAATGCAGAAAGAAGAATTCAGATACTCGGATGAGCGCTTTGCTGATTTGCAGATGCTTAGATATCATCTGAATGATTTTGAAAAACTATCTATAAAACAGAAAAAATTAGTATATTATCTCTCTGAAGCCACATTGTGGGGAAGAGATATTACATTTGATCAATTCGGCAAATACAACCTCCGCATCCGCAAGATGTTGGAGGTTCTGTTTGTTGAATACTCTGGTAATAGAGATTGTGAAGAGTTTAAGAGTCTCGTTACATATCTTAAAAGAGTTTGGTTTTCAAGTGGAATTTACCATCATTATGGCTGTGAAAAATTTGATCCTGAATTTTCAGAATCTTATTTGCGTAAAGTAATTTTTGAAATAGATCCTGTTCATCTTCCATTGTCTAAAAATCAATCTGTAGATGAATTTTGTAATGAGATATTCCCCGTAATATTTGATAAGGATATCTTGTCAAAGCGAGTTAACCAAACTGATGGGATGGATATCGTTACTACTTCTGCCTGTAACTACTATAGTGGTATTACACAAAACGAAGCAGAGGTATTTTATGAAGAGAAAAAAAAAGAGAAAACATTGCAACCTCCTTCGTATGGTCTTAATTCACGTTTGGTAAAAGAAGATGGAATAATAAAAGAGCTGGTTTGGAAAGAAAATGGACTGTATGGGTCAACAATTAGTAAAATCGTTTATTGGTTGGAAAAAGCAATAAGCGTAGCTGAAAATAAAAAACAGAAAAATGTAATAAGGCTTCTTATAAACTATTATAAATCAGGCGATTTATCAGTTTTTGATAAATATTCTATTGAATGGGTAAACTCGTTGGATGGAGACATAGATTTTATCAATGGTTTTATAGAGGTTTACGGAGATCCCCTTGGTCTTAAAGGCTCTTGGGAGGGTATTGTTGAAATAAAAGATATTGAAGCTACACAACGAACAAAGACAATTAGTAATAATGCACAATGGTTTGAAGATCATTCTCCAGTAGATCCCAAATTTAGAAAACCAAAAGTTAAAGGTGTATCTGCTAATGTTGTATCAGCAGCTATGCTTGGTGGTGATGAGTATCCATCAACTGCCATAGGCATAAATCTACCTAATGCAGACTGGATACGTGCGCAATATGGAAGCAAAAGTGTAACAATAAGTAATCTTACTGATGCATATAATAAGGCAGCCAAAGGATCTGGTTTCAAAGAAGAGTTCGTTATTGATGATGAGACTATTCAACTTATTGATAAATATGGTGATATTTGTGATGAATTACATACCGACCTTCATGAATGTTTGGGACACGGTAGCGGTCAGTTATTACCAGGCGTAGACCCAGATGCACTTAAGGCTTATGGTAATACAATAGAAGAAGCCAGAGCAGATCTGTTCGGATTGTATTATATTGCTGACAATAAACTTGTAGAGTTAGGACTTGTACCTGACAATGACGCATATAAGTCAAACTATTATACCTATATAATGAATGGGCTTATTACTCAGCTTACTCGCATTAAACCAGGCCATATAATAGAAGAGGCACATATGCGTAATCGTTCACTTATATCCCATTGGTGCCTTGAAAAAGGTAAAAAAGAAAATATAATAGCTCTGCTTAAAAAAGAAGGTAAGACATATGTTGCCATCAATGACTATCATAGATTACGTGATTTATTTGCTGAGCTTTTGGCCGAAATACAACGTATTAAAAGTACAGGTGATTATAATGCAGCAAGATTCCTTGTCGAAACATATGCTGTTAAGGTTGACTGTAATTTACATACGGAAATTTTGGAGAGATACAAAAAGCTTAACCTTGCTCCATACAAGGGCTTTATTAATCCTTTGATGACTCCCGTTATTGACTCAGAAGGGAATATTATAGATATATCTATAGATTACACTGAGACATATGAGCATCAGATGTTGAGATACAGCAAAAATTATTCAGTAATGTAATAATATCAATTATGAACGAAGAAACACACGAGAAATTAAAGAGCATAAAACAAAGTTTCAGGCTTATGATGAACGGTGTTGCCGCACAGTCAATGCGTGAAAAAGGTATTATATATAAAATCAATTGGGGTGTTCCTCTTCCATTATTGAAGAAACAAGCTGAAGAAATAGGACATGACTATGATTTGGCGATAGAATTGTGGAAAGAAGATATACGCGAATGTAAAATTTTAGCTACAATGATAATGCCAAATGATAAGATGCTTCCTGAAATAACTGACTTATGGATGGAACAGACACCTACACAGGAGATTGCCGAAGTTGCAGCCATGTATTTGTATCAAAATCTAGAATATGCACCCGTTATAGCATATGAATGGATCGCATCAGATAAATTATTATATCAAATATGTGGCTACAATATACTTTCACGTCTTTTTTTAAAAGGGCAGGAACCAAACGAGAGAGGCATAAATGAGTACCTTGATCAGGCTAAAATAGCATTGCAAGACGAAAACTTATCTCTTAAAAAAGCTGTGATAAATAGTATAAGACATTTTGCTGATTTTGGAGATGAATACGAGCAAATAGCAAAAAGTGCCATGAAAAGTCTTAATTTACAACTTTTTTAATCTATAAATATAGATATTCGAATAAAAAGTTGTAAATTTGTGCGATTATATTATTAACGTATAGGATGGAAGATATTGCCAAAGCTGCGGCTAGAGAAATATTGGATAAATATATCGAATCTACAAAGCGTCGTAAAACGTCTGAGAGATATACTATCCTGAACGCAGTATATACTCTTTCAAGCAATTTTACAATAGATGAATTAAACGAATATCTAGAGAAAAACTGCAATTTTATAGTTAGTAGAGGTACACTTTATAACACGTTGGGATTATTTGTTGAGATACATCTAGTTGCTCGTTATAACACGCAGTCAGGAACAAAGTACGAAGCTTGTTATAATAGCAAAGGCCATTGCCGCCGTGTCTGTACTATATGTGGTAAAGTAACCGAAGTAAAATCAAAGGAAATCGATAAAGCCATTTCCAATACACATTTTAAGCGTTTTCATATAAATGGTTATTCTGTTTATATCTATGGTATATGTACCTCTTGCCAGGCACAGATGACTAGGCGTCGGTGTATCGAAGCAAAAAAAAAAAATAAAGAAACAATATAAATAAAATGAAAACAGGTAAAGTTGATGTTCTGCTGGGTCTCCAGTGGGGCGATGAAGGAAAAGGTAAGGTAGTCGATGTGTTGACTCCTAAGTATGACGTCGTAGCTCGTTTTCAGGGTGGTCCTAATGCTGGGCATACTCTCGAATTCGAAGGTCAGAAATATGTTCTTCGTAGCATTCCTTCTGGTATATTTCAAGGCGGCAAAGTAAATATCATCGGTAATGGTGTAGTTTTAGCTCCAGATCTCTTTATGGACGAAGCTAAAGATTTAGAGAAGAGTGGTCATGATCTTAAAGGCCGTCTTCATATATCCAAGAAGGCTCATCTTATTATGCCTACACATCGTATTTTGGATGCAGCTTACGAAGCTGCTAAAGGTAAGAATAAAGTAGGAACAACAGGTAAGGGAATAGGTCCTACATATACAGACAAAATTTCACGCAATGGCCTTCGTGTTGGTGATATCCTTGAAAATTTTGAAGAGAAATATGCCGCACATAAAGCTCGTCATGATAAAATGCTAAAGGCTCTTAATTATGAATATGATATAACAGAAGTTGAAAAAAAGTGGATGGAAGGCATCGAATACCTTAAGCAGTTCCAGATAGTAGACTCTGAACATGAAATTAATAATATTCTTCGTTCAGGTAAAGACATTCTTTGTGAAGGTGCTCAGGGTACTATGCTTGATGTTGATTTTGGTTCATATCCATTTGTTACATCATCAAACACTATCTGTGCTGGTGCATGTATAGGTCTTGGCATAGGTCCAAACAAGATTGGCGAGGTTTACGGTATAATGAAAGCTTATTGTACACGTGTTGGTGCAGGTCCTTTCCCTACAGAATTATTTGACGAGACAGGGGCTAAGATTCGTGATCTCGGACATGAATATGGCGCAGTCACAGGTCGTGAGCGCCGGTGTGGCTGGATAGATCTTGTTGCATTGCGTTATTCTATTATGGTCAATGGTGTTACTCAGTTGATTATGATGAAGAGCGATGTTCTTGATGGTTTTGATAAGATAAAGGCATGTGTCGCTTATAAACAAAATGGCAAGAAGATAGATTATTTCCCTTATGATATAGAAGAGGGTATTGAGCCTGTTTATGAAGAATTATCAGGGTGGAACACAGACATGACTAAGTTTACAAGCGAAGATCAGTTTCCACAAGAATTCAAAGATTATATAAAGTTCCTCGAGGTTCAGTTAGAGACTCCTATCAAGATAATTTCAATAGGTCCTGATCGTGATCAGACAATCGTAAGAAAATAAGAAAAGATAAGAATGAATAAACCAAGTATTCCAAAAGGTACGCGCGACTTCTCTCCTGTAGAGATGGCGAAGCGTAACTATATCTTTGATACTATTAGACAAGTATATGCTCTTTATGGATTTCAGCAGATAGAGACTCCTGCCATGGAGACTTTACAGACTCTGATGGGTAAATATGGAGAAGAAGGTGATAAACTGTTATTTAAAGTTCTGAATAGTGGTGATTATATGAATAAAATCACCGATGAAGATCTATCAGAGCGCAATTCATTACATCTTGCGGCGAAGCTTTGCGAGAAGGGGTTGCGTTACGACCTTACAGTTCCGTTTGCCCGTTATGTCGTTATGCATAGAGAGGAATTACAGTTGCCTTTTAAGAGATATCAAATACAACCGGTATGGCGTGCAGACAGACCTCAAAAGGGGCGCTATCGTGAGTTTTATCAGTGCGATGCAGACGTTGTTGGAAGCGACTCGTTGCTTAATGAGGTTGAACTTATGCAGATTGTTGATACTGTATTTACACGCTTTGGAGTTAGGGTACAGATAAAAATCAATAACCGTAAGATTCTTACCGGCATAGCCGAAGTGATAGGCGCAGCTGATAAAATTGTAGATATCACAGTCGCAATAGACAAACTAGATAAGATTGGACTTGAAAGTGTGAATGAAGAATTAGCTGCAGATGGCATAAGTGAACAGGCTATCGAAAAGCTACAACCTATAATTTCACTCAGTGGGACTAATGACGAAAAACTTGCTACAATAGCTGAGGTTTTGAAAGAGTCTGAAATAGGAATGAAAGGAGTTGAAGAAACACGTTTTATTCTTGACACACTTAACAAATGTTCATTACAGAATGAGATACAGTTAGATCTTACTTTAGCTCGCGGCCTTAATTATTATACTGGAGCAATATTTGAAGTAAAAGCTTTGGATACACCGATGGGTAGTATCACAGGTGGAGGTCGATACGACAATCTTACCGGAATTTTTGGTATGCCAGGCTTGAGTGGCGTTGGCATATCATTTGGTGCAGATCGAATCTTTGATGTACTAAATACTCTTGATCTATATCCCAAAGAGGCAATAAATACAACGCAATTGTTGTTTATTAATTTTGGTGATAAGGAGACAGAATACTGCTTACCAATTATTACTAAAGCTCGTGCTGCAGGTATACGTACCGAGATATTCCCCGATTCTGTAAAGATGAAAAAGCAAATGAGTTATGCTAACTCAAAACAGATTCCTTTTGTTGCTCTTGCTGGTGATAATGAAATGAACGAAGGGAAAGTTACTCTTAAGAATATGACAACAGGTGAGCAGTCACTTGTCACACCTGAAGAGTTGATTTCAATTATTACTGAATAATTCTTATTACCGTAAAGGTTGGCATAGTCTGTTAAGATTATGCCAACCTTATATATTTAAATACAAACTATGAAACAAACTAAAACAATTATTGGCACACTGCTGTGCATCCTTATTCTTTCGTCGTTCAAGTCAGATCATATTATAACAATTTTCATGATTGGTGATTCTACGATGGCAAACAAGGATATCAGCAAAGGTCTCCCTGAAAGAGGATGGGGTATGGTTCTTCCATGTTTTTTCAGTGAAGATGTACGTATTGACAATCATGCGTTAAACGGGCGTTCTTCAAAGAGTTTTATTGATGAAGGCAGATGGCAGGAAGTTCTTGATAAAATTAAACCTGGTGATTATGTATTTATTCAGTTTGGCCATAATGATGAGAAACCTAAAGCAGACCGACATACGGATCCTGGCTCAACGTTTGATGCTAATCTGCGTAGATTTGTTATTGAGACAAGGAGCAAGGGTGGTATTCCTGTATTATTCAATAGTGTAGTACGTAGAATCTTCTCACAAAGCAAGACTGCTATTACTGACGATGATCTGCGTACAAACTCATCTGCTGGTCTTCAAGAAGGAGACACACTAGTTGATACACATGGAGCATATCTTCTTTCACCACGTAATGTGGCAAAAGAAATGAAAGTTCCATTTGTTGATGCCAATAAAATAACCCATGATCTGGAACAGGGTCTGGGACCAGAAAAATCAAAAAAGTTACATATGTGGTTCTATCCCGGTGAAGAACCGACATTGCCAAAAGGGAGACAAGATAATACTCATTATAATGTTTATGGTGCGCATGTTGTGGCCGGATTGCTGGCAGATGCAATAGCAGATAAGGTCCCTGCACTTAAAAGGTATGTCCGTCATTATGATATTACAGTGGCTGCTGATGGAAGTGGTGACTATTTCGATGTTCAAAAAGCTGTAAATATGTCACCGGTAAATATAAGGACTACAATTTTAATAAGAAAAGGTACGTGGAAAAAGCCTATAATACCTAAAAATAAAAAGATTAAATTTATAATGCAGATAGGAGCGTCGTGGATTTAATATTCATAACAGCCTAGATCAGGCTTGTCATCACGTTTCTTTCCATTTAGATCATATATTATAGAATTATTAATTCCTGCGTTTATGGCTTTTGACAAAGAATTAAGTCTGAAGTCATATCGCAGGTTTTTTGTGTCTATGACCTTAAAGTTCTTATCTTTCGCATTAAGACTATCTAATGATTCGAAAATAGTGTTAGTTATTGCTTTATCGGTAGAAGTATTGGACGTACAAATCAGACAGTGATCAAATTTATAGTTAAAGTCTAATTTTTCGTTTCCTCTTTCGCCCATCAATTCATCATCGGCATTACCTGTTATAATGCTATTTGTAACGCTTAAACAAGATAACGCATAATTAAAATCATTATATTTGTTTGTAAATCGTAAAGCAACTCCTATATTGGAGTCAAATGGGTAAAACTGAGCGATTGTAGTATTAACGATATTCACATTTCCACCATATATAGCTATACAGTCACCTTGAGCATTAGATATTTGACAGTTTTCAATATTTGCTTTACTATTGTATAATGTCAATCCGTTACCTTTGCAGTTATGTATTATGCTACTATACATTATTAGTTTTTGGTTATCTGTTGATGCTGAGTCACATTCAATACCGTATTTGCTGCTATGGATATTAGTAAATTCTATGTCATTATTTACTGAACAAGGATAGATTCGTATACCTCTCCAAAGTCCACTTACCATATCGTATGGAAGATAATCAAGCATATTATCAAGTCTGTCTCCTCTTAAAGAAATAAAATTTTCTGCATTTCCAATGCTTTTCAGTTTTCCATATACATCTATACCGGCACCATCGTGAAAATAAATAGAAGTTCCTGCATTTATTCCTAAAGTAGCATTGCTATCTACCTTAAGTATTCCATATACAACAATTGGCCTTTCTGAAGACAGCACGGTGTCTTTTTTTATTTCGCAATTACGCATTACATTAGCATCCCATGACCATGCATTTAAACTTACTTTTTGAGTAATCCCACTTTCGAGTAAGCATATAATATTATCTTCTAACTTTTTTGGTGACAGTTCATTGGTCGGTTCTGATGTTAGCTCTACAAAAACGCGAATACTGTCTCCTTTTCTTATTTCTATGTTAGACGTTTGGTACCCAGTAGCAGTCAGGTCTGTACCATCAACATTAACTCTGAATCCAGTTTGGTTACCCTTTTCAAGCCTTATTGAAGCAATCCTTATTCCATCATTAGAGCTATTATAAATCCAGAAAGATCTTGTAGATGAAGGAACGGTAGAAAAAACGGTGTCCATCTTGATAGTGTCACTAGAAAAAGTTAAAATATTAGATTTAGATGCAGAAAAACTATCATTGTTATTGCAAGCCATGATAGATAAAAATAATATTATAGCTGTTATAAATAAGGTAATTCTTTTCATATACATATAAACGCCATATTTATATCAATATTGTATAATGAAAACAAAAGGGAGCGGAAAAATTCCGCCCCCTACATCACTCGTTTGTATAAATAATATATCGACCTATTTGAAGTATCTCTTGTAAAGTCCCATGAACCCAGCACAATGGCGAGCCTCATCTTTAGCCATTTCGTGTACCGTATCATGAGTTGCATCCATGTTAGCAGCTTTTGCATTTTTCGCAATACGGAACTTATCTTCGCAAGCACCGCGCTCAGCAGCGATACGAGCTTCTAGATTACTCTTTGTGTCTCCAAGAACCTCGCCGAGGAGTTCTGCAAACTTGGATGCATGTTCAGCTTCCTCCCAAGCGTAACGCTTATAAGCCTCAGCTATTTCTGGATATCCTTCACGGTCAGCCTGACGAGCCATCGCAAGGTACATACCAACTTCGCCACATTCTCCGTTAAAGTGAGCGTGAAGATCTTTTAGCATTTCTTCATCAGCATTCTCTTTTTTTGCAGCGCCTAATACGTGCATAGTAGCGAAAGCTGGCGAATCATCGTCTTTCATCTCTACAAACTTAGACTGTGGAGCCTTACAAATAGGGCATTTTTCTGGAGCTTCTGTACCTTCATAGATGTAACCGCAAACTGTGCAAATAAATTTCTTTTTCATAATCGATTGATTTTAAATATTAATTATTGTTTTTTATTTTTTAGACATTCAGCACAAATACCTTTATAGTATAATTGTGCGTCAGTTACTAGATTCCCGTCAATCATTTTATTATCAGGACTTTCAGGCGCTTCTTGGTCGAACATATCAATCACTTTTCCACATTCTTTGCAGTAAAAGTGTACATGAGGATCTGTATTGCCATCATAACATACACGATGTTCATCGATTGTTATCATCTGTACAGCCTTATGGTCTGACAGTAGTCGTAGAGTATTGTATACTGTGGTTCGACTAAGTGTAGGCATTCTCTTGTTCAACCCTGCATAGACATCTTCTACTTTCGGATGTGTGAAGTGTGTCAGAAGGTATTGCATAATAGCCATCCTTTGTACTGACGGTTTGAGTCCGCAACTCAACAGCTTATCGTATGCCTCTTTTTCTTTCATCTTGTTCATTGTCTTGATTTCGTTTGCAAATATATATACTTTATTTGAATGTACAAAATATTAAATTGTAATTATTCCAATATTTAAACTATTTTAATGTTGAAATGATTATTTGCTCCTTATTTCATATCTTCTTCTATAAAAGCCAGGGGTAAAATGTCTCTTACTGTGTTAACTACATACACGCCTTCTGTGCCATATAAAAGTATCTTCACAGGGTGTTTATACCTTTCTTCTTCTTCTAATATAACTTGTCTGCATGCTCCACATGGTGTAATAGGTTTATCAAGTAGAACATCATTCACATTCTTAGCAGCAATGCAAATAGTGACAACTCCATTGTCTGGATACATGGCATTAGCAGCAAATATTGTGTTTCTTTCGGCACACATCGTCATAGAGAAAGATGCATTCTCTTGATTGCTGCCTGTTACAATTTTACCGTCAGACAAAAGAACAGAAGCACCAACTTTAAAATTTGAATATTTAGCATAAGATGTTTTTGTGGCTTCAATAGCCTTTTTAATTAGAGTCTGTTCTTTATCAGACAATTCTTCGGGTTTGCATAATTGAATATTCGATTTCAATGTTATTGTTTTCATTATATAATGTGTTTTAATAATAATGGTGCTAAGATAATATTAAAATTTATAAATTCAAAATTTAATTGCTTTTATTTTGTTATCAATCATAATTGACGTATCTTTGCAAAAAGGTAAGATAAATCAAATGAAGAAAGTAATATTATTGTTATTGACTGTTATCACATCTATTGGGCTTCATGCTCAAGCTAGATGGAATTCTCAGTATCAGCAATATATCAATCAGTATAAAGATTTGGCCATAGAGCAGATGTTGCGCTATCATATTCCTGCCAGTATTACTCTTGCTCAAGGATTGTTGGAGAGTCGTGCCGGACTTAGTACGATGACTATTCGTAGTAATAATCATTTTGGTATTAAATGTCATGGTTGGACTGGTGGAACCTATTATCAGGATGATGATGATGTAAACGAATGCTTCAGGGCATATAATAATGCATATGATAGTTATGAAGATCATAGCATGTTCCTAGCAAATTCCAAGAGGTATCAGGCTCTGTTTAGTTTGGACATAACTGATTATAAAGGATGGGCCTATGGATTGAAACAGTGTGGTTATGCTACAAACCCCAATTATGCTCTTAGCCTTATCAATATTATACAATTATATAAATTGAATGACTATGACAATCAGCGTAGCTATGATAAATTTCTTGCAAGGCGTAATGGTCATGATAGGTCAGCCTCTTATGGTGTAGGTCTTCATCCTATATATATGTATAACAAGAACTATTATCTTAATGCCAGATCAGGTGATACATTCAAAAGTATTGGTAATGAAGTAGATATACCTCGAAGGGCTTTGGCTCGCTATAATGAGCGTGATAAAGATGACATATTGAGTCAGGGTGATATTGTATACCTTAAGAAAAAACGCCGTAAAGCAGACAAAGCATATAAGAAAGTTCCCCATATAGTAAGGGCGGGGCAGAGCATGTATGATATTGCACAATTATATGGTATACGTCTTAAGTATTTATATAAAATGAATAATTTACCACCTGATTATCAGATAAAAGTCGGTGATACTCTTCGTGTTAGGTAGTTTTTCCTGCACTTTACAGCATTTTTATTAATTAATAATACCACTATACCACTCTATATCTTAAATGATTGATATAGAGTGATATAGGCAGTGGTAGTTGTCTGTTGAAATACCACGAAATGTCACTTCTATGCCACTTTTAGAAAGTATTGCTTTTGCATCGCAATAGCTATGCTCCGATAGTGTAATAGCTATGCTCCTATAGTCAAAAAGTTATGCTCCGACGTTGTAAAAGCAATGCTTTGATATTATAAAAACTATGCTTTAACAATTATCGCATATGTTTTATATTTTTAGAGTGGCATTATGGTGGTGTTTTGTGGTATTTGTATCATTGTAAATGTTTGATACACAGCACTAATGGTAAAGTGGTATTATTATTAAAAAAGTTTGTGGGTTTACTCTTAATATATGACTGATTTGATAAAATAATATTTTGAAAAAATTATCTCGAATGAAAAGGTACAAGAAAATAAAACACCAGATTTGGTCCTATTTGCTTATAAAAATAGCTTAATATTTTACCGTATAGTTTTTATAATAAACTGCTGGTATAAATATTAAGCTATTTATATTTCTAATACTATGACTATTTACTATTGAACTATCTTTATCATATTAAGTTCAGAAATTTTACCTTCTGGTGAAACTTTCGCTTTAATCTTATATGTGTTAAGACTGTTCTGATTAGCATCAGTCTTTTCTACTTTCTGATCTACAGTAAATGTAACAGCGTAAGTAAATTCGCCATCACCGGCTGCCGGTTTCTTATCAATATGAAAATCGTTATTAACTCTCCATACCATGTTTGTTATATCCGGTTTATAGATTTTCTTCATGAATGTAACAACATCATTTTTGGTAGCGTTAGATTTTCCAAGGAAACTGTTAAGAATTCCTGTTACTGTACCAGTTACTGTACCTTCATCACGGCTGTTCAAACCACTAAAATATTCGTGGAAAAGACTACTTACCATTTGTTTGTCTTCTGAGCTAACTTCTGTTGCAGAAGCTTTATCTGCATTCTGTTTTGCTTCATCTATATGCTCACCATCAGCATGCTGTTGAATATATGATTGATATGCTTCAGCTGTGTTTGCAGATTTTGCACCAGCCCAGTCAATAGAGTCTATTTTGTGTTTTGCCTCACCTATATGCAAGCTGTTTGGATGCTGATCAATATACTGTTGAAGTGCACTCTTGGAATTGCTTATTAATGCATTTGTCCAATCAGTATCACCCTTCTTAAGTAATGCGATATGAGCCTCTATACTATCGCGGTGAGCCTCTGGAGCATCCTCGTATGTGTCTAGGAAGTTCTGCAATACGGCAGGGTCTGTACTTTTCATAGCCTGCTCATATGCATCTTGCTCTTTATTGTTCTTTGCATCGCTGTAGTAATAAAAACATATAGCACAGATTATTGCTGCAATAATAAATGATACAATAAGTGCTGTATGGCTCTTCTTCTTTGGCTCTTCAGGGTTATCTCCTCCGTTTTTATCTTGACTATTTGTCGGTGGAGTCGTTTCTGTCTTTTCTGTTACAGGGCTCACTGGAGGAGTTATTGGAGTGGTTGTTGCTGACTGGCGTGGTGCTGCTGAATCTCCATTTATGTATGGTCTGTGACAATTTGGGCACACACCTTCAGACTTGAAGAAAACATCTCCACAATCAGGGCATTTAGTTACTTTCCCTGCTATTTCTATACCACAGCTCGGACAAGTTTGTGCTTGGTCGCTTACTTGACGACCGCATTCAGGACATTTAATGATTGCCATTGTTTTTTATTTTATTTATTTTGTTTATACATTTATCTGCTAATGTCGGAATCTTATTTCACGTAGTCCATGATGACCCATAAAGCGACTTTTGTCTACAAACGAATTTATTCCATTTATACGGCCTTTACCTGTGTATTGCCACATTATAAAATCTCTTCCGTCTGCTAGTACAGGTTCGCGTTTAGTGTATTGAGCTATCATCAATTTATAATCATCAATCTTTCCTAATAAGGTATGATCGTAAAAGTTGGCGAATGTATATATCAGTGGTTTTTGATGATATACTTTTTCAACCATTCCAAGGAACTTAAATAGTGAATCGCAAAATGCTTCATTACTAAGGCCTTGTTTATTTTCTATATCTATCATAGGTATTATGTCTTGCTCACCGGGTCTGCATTGAGACATAAAATTGTTTAGCTGTTTTTGCTGTTCTGCTAATGGGCGGTAAAAATGGTAAGAACCAACTTTCAACCCATATCTATGAGCCATAAATATATTATCTTCAAATTTATCATCAACCCGATCACCGCCTTCGGTGGCCTTAAGGTAGACGTATGCCATTTTCGTGTTTTCACCAACTGTTTCCCAAAATACTTTACCTTGATAGTGGCTAAGATCTATTCCATGAATGTGGCTGCAAGTATCTTCGCATTGCACATCATATTGATTCTGGCCAAATATTTTTATACTGAATAATAGAATTATGTTTATTAATAATATATATTTTCTCATTATTTAATTCGCATTTGCCTGCAAAGTTAATTATTAATATCGAAAACAGGTAACTAGGAATTGAAAAAATTATTAATTATGATGTTATGTTGTGTATTATTCTTCTATTTCGGATAATGAACTTGCAAAACTATGGATAAAATTACTTATTGTTTCTAATGGATAGTATCTCATTAGTCTGGCACTGTGACAGATATGCCACAATGTAGCACGGTTGTTCTTATTGTGCACAAATGCTCCATTGCCCTGACTAAAATGCATGTCTCTTGTACCTAATGAATTGATATCTTTTAAAATAAGTTCTTCTGCTTTTTTTTCTTCTTTATCAATAAAAGGGAATTCGTCATGCGAGAAGTCAAAGAGTTGTATAAGTACGCTACTCTCAAGAGTTACAATATGGCGCATCTTGAGCCGATTTATCCAATTCTCAAACTTTACATAGTCTACACAATCGCCACTTTTTCTTAAGAAATATCCCAACATTATTATTTCATTGAGCTGTATCCCGTCTCGCAGAATATGTGTTGTTATTGAAATATATAAAGCAAGTAGATGTAGTGTATCGGTATTAGTATCTATACTATGAAGCTCGTTATTTATAATTCTCTTTAATCTCCGATTTAACAGAAAATTGTTCATCTTCAACTTTCTATAATTATCAAAGTTGTCGTTTTGAACCGAATTTAATGTACATTCTTTTTTTATCTTTTCCCATTCGGCAATAGTTTGTTCGGGGAACTTGAAAAATGGATGTGTTTCTTCGTCTTGTAATGCTGCTATTACATATTGGCCCAAATTATGCCTTACAGATAGGTTAACTAACTGCTGCCATTTAAATAATGACATCGGTTCTAGTTGTTCTTTTGTATTAAATACTTCAGAGCGTATGGCCTTGAAAAAGTTTCTTTTAATTACATCCATTATTAGATAACGAGATTATGAATATTTTCTAGGATATCTAAACAGTATTGATAATATACAGGCGATGCCTATCGCAAAAGGGTAATACAGGTATGGCATAAATGACACCGGATTGATAGAAGCAAGACCTGCCGCCATAAGAATCTGAGCTCCATATGGTATAAGTCCCTGCATGCAGCAAGACATTGTGTCGAGAATGCTAGCACATTTGCGACTGTCTAAGTTGAATTTTTCTGATATTTTCTTAGAGATGCCACCTACAGTAATTATTGCTACAGTATTATTAGCTGTACAAATATCACAGATACTTACTAATGCTGCTATAGACATATAGGCACCACGTTTGCCATTGACCCGTGACGTCATTTTCTCTATTAGATAGTCTATTCCACCGTTCTTCTTTATTATTTCGAGCATACCTCCGGCCATCATTGTTATAATGATAAGCTCGCCCATACTCATTATACCATCTCCCATAGACTTAAACCAACCGAATATATCATATGTGCCTTCTATCATGCCTATTATTCCAGTGAGGGCAATTCCGAGTGTAAGTACTCCCATTACATTTATACCTACTGCTGCAGTAATAATAACAATGAGGTAGGGGATAACCTTTATGTATTCCACACTAGGTATGTTGGATGGTGAGTGTATCTCACTACCCATGAAAATATATAGTAAGAGTATAATTACCGCTGCTGGGAAAACAATAAATGAATTAACTTTGAACTTATCAGAAAGCTTGCATCCTTGTGATGTAGTTGCTACGATTGTTGTATCAGAAATGAACGAAAGATTGTCGCCAAAAAAAGCTCCTCCAACAACGATTGCTGTCATAAGTGGAACATTTGCTCCTGTGGAATGGGCGAGGCCTGCAGCAATCGGTGTAAGTGCTACAATAGTTCCAACACTTGTACCTATCGAAAGAGAAATGAAGCATGCTGCAATAAATAATCCAGCCAGAAGCATATTACCGGGAAGGAGATTTAACGTTAAGTTTACTGTAGCATCAATGCTTCCCATCTCTTTTGCACTATTGGCAAAAGCTCCTGCAAGCACAAATATCCATAACATGAGCATAAGATCGCCTGAACCTGCACCTCGACTGAATATCTTGATACGAGTATCAATAGGGTATCCGTACATAGCTATAATAGCATATATACTAGATAACATAAACGCGACTGTTATAGGTACCTTGTAAAAATCTCCTGCAATAA
This sequence comes from Prevotella sp., assembly GCA_041907685.1. GTDB lineage: Bacteria > Bacteroidota > Bacteroidia > Bacteroidales > Bacteroidaceae > Prevotella. The sequence goes on from JAYRGU010000003.1 coordinate 22,195, forward strand.
TTGATGTTACTAGATACAGTACAATGAAAAACAACAGTGGACTTAACGCCAAAAATCCTTTCTTCTTATTCAATTTTCTTCTTTTTATTATAATGTTACGCCATTCTTGAATATAGCGATTTCTCGATATCCATTTATTTCATTGCGTGCTTTCTCACCGCTTGCTATTGAAATGATTTTATCAACAAACTGTGGTAGAAGGTCTACCATGGCTACACCTTCTGTTAATACCCCTGCATTAAAGTCAATCCAATTTGCCTTACGCTTGTAGAGATCACTGTTCGTTGAAATCTTCATAGTTGGAATAAATGTTCCAAATGGGGTTCCTCTGCCTGTTGTAAACAATACGATATGGCAACCACTAGCCGCTAGTGCTGTAGAGGCAACTAAATCATTACCAGGGGCTGAAAGTAAGTTAAGTCCATTCGTTTTAAGAGGCTCAGCATACTCCAAAACTCCAGAAACTAATGCACGGCCACATTTCTGTGTGCATCCTAACGCTTTATCTTCAAGAGTAGAAATACCACCGGCCTTATTGCCCGGTGATGGGTTTTCTCCAACAGGCTCACCATGACTTAGAAAGTATTCTTTGAAATCATTTACCATTTTAACTGTTTTATCAAACAGTTCTGAATTTTTGCAACGATTCATCAATATAGTTTCTGCTCCAAACATTTCAGGAACTTCTGTTAGTATAGTTGTTCCGCCTTGAGCAACTAAATAGTCTGAAAACTCTCCAACAAGAGGGTTTGCTGTTATGCCACTGAATCCGTCTGAACCACCACATTTTAATCCTATACGTAGTTCGCTAAGCGGTAAATCAATGCGTTTGTCATCTTTTATTATATTATATTGTTCGCGCAGAATATTCATTCCATATTCAACTTCATCACCTTCTACTTTTTGTACAACCATAAATTTGATGCGTTCATGGTCGTAATCACCTAGTAACTTTTCAAATTCGTCTGGTTGGTTATTTTCGCATCCAAGTCCAACAACTAATACAGCACCGGCATTAGGATGTAAAACTATATCTCTTAATATTTTGCGAGTATTTTCATGATCGCCACTAAGTTGTGAGCATCCATAATTATGATGCCATGCAAAAATACTGTCAATGCCATCACAGTGTGTTTCTGTACGCATGGTTTCGGCCAGACGCTCGGCAATACCATTAACACAACCTACTGTAGGTACAATCCATAACTCATTACGTACGCCAACGTCTCCATTGCTTCTCTGATACCCCTTAAATGTTTTCTTTTCATCAATAATTTTAAGTTCTTCATTTACAGGAGAATATGTATATGACAATGTGCCAGCTAAATTAGTTTTTAGGTTATTCTCATTTACCCATTGTCCTGCTTTCATATCCACTTTTGAGTGGCCAATAGGATAACCGTATTTGATAATATTTGTTCCTTTCGGAGCATCGCTTATCAAGACTTTGTGCCCGGCAGGTGTATCCTGTAAAACTTCAATCTGTTTGCCGTCTACTTCAATGTATTCACCTTTATTATAAGGTTTGAGACATACCACAACAGAGTCTGCCGGATTGATTTTAATAAAATTGGATTTGTTCATATTTTGATTAGTTTTAAATAATTTACAACTGTGTTCGTCTGTAGAAGTCAACATTCTCTTTTAGTAGAATCTCTATAGGCATATAATTAACAGGGCTTACCTCTTTGTGTAGTACTATTGCTTCAAAAAGAGTCTCGACACAAGAATATCCTTGCATGTAAGCATGCTGGGCAATTAGAAATGATATAGAACCTTGACGTAGGCATGCTGCATTTTTACCTACCATATCATATCCCATAATCTGCGTATCTCTTCTATTGGTACGTAAGAGGTATTCACCTACAAGATGAGCTTTTGAAGAAAGTGTTATGCAGTGATGTACCATTGGATGACTATTAAAGAACGAATCAAGTATGACATCATATTTGGGCTTATTTTCCTCTAAAGGCAGATCTACATCAATAATTTTTATATCAGGAAAGTGGTCATGCATATAGTGTCTGAATCCAACTTCACGATTTTCCTGTTGTTTGCTTTCCACAATACCACTGTTCGTTTGGCGCATAAGCATAATTTCTTTTTCGCTATTTGCAATAAGCATAAGCATTTTGGCTGCGAAATATCCGCTTTGGAAAGAATCTTGTCCATAAAAAGACAATGGCTTTAAATCAGGCATATAAGAGTCTAATAATACAAAAGGTGTCTCGCTCTCATGCAATTTGTCTGTAAACTGGCGTGTAACTTCTAAAGTACTAGGTACAATTATAACGCCATCAGGGGACGCTTCCAGACATTCCTTGGTGACTTTTATAAATGTATCTAAATGGAAACGCTTATAATACTTTACTTTTACTTCTATATTAAAGTCTCTTCTTGCGTCACATGCTTTGGCTGCACCTTCTTCTATTTCCTCCCAATAAGCTTCTGACTCATGTTTTGGTATGATAAGCCAGAATACATAAGATTTATTATATGCAAGAGCACTGGCATACATGTTGGGCTGATAATTGATTTCTTTAAGTACCTTATCTACTTTTTCGCGTGCAACTTTCGAAACATTAGGGCGGTTGTGTAAAATTCTGTCGACAGTTCCAACCGAAACACCTGATTTCTCAGCGATATCTTTGATTCTTATTTTTCCAGCCATCTTAATAATTTAATTAAAAGTTTGAGTGATTCGGCTGTAAAATTAGCAATAATTTATGAATTGTGCGAGTACACAATGAAAAAAAATGTAAAGAATGCATTTTTTATTGATTTTATTACTAACTTTGCAAAGAATGTGTTATTTTTGTGCACGCAAACAGAATATTATAAAAATAAACAACTACAATTAAAAAATTAAGAAAAATGGCAAAAGTCGTAACATTGGGTGAAATAATGCTCCGTCTTTCTTCTCCTGGTCAGAAGAGATTCGTGCAGAGCGAGTTCTTTGACGTGGTTTATGGAGGTGGAGAAGCTAACGTTGCTGTTAGTTGCGCCAACTATGGTCACGAAGCATATTTCGTCAGTAAATTGCCAAAGCATGATATCGGTCAATGCGCCGTGAATTCGCTTCGCCGTTTCGGCGTGAATACGGATTATATCGCTCGTGGCGGAGATCGTGTTGGTATCTACTATCTCGAATCTGGTGCATGTATGCGTCCTTCAAAAGTTATCTATGATCGTGCCGGCAGTTCTATTGCCGAAGCTGATCCTGAAGATTTCGACTTTGATAAAATAATGGAAGGCGCCCAATGGTTCCATTGGAGTGGTATTACTCCTGCTATCAGTGATAAAGCTGCTGTTCTTACAAAGTTAGCATGTGAAGCTGCTCATCGTCATGGTGTAACTGTTTCTTGTGACCTTAACTTCCGTAAAAAACTATGGACATCAGAGAAAGCTCAAAGTATAATGCGCCCACTTATGCAATACGTAGACGTTTGTATAGGTAATGAAGAGGATGCACAGTTATGCTTAGGTTTCAAACCCGATGCTGATGTTGAGCATGGTAAGACAGATGCAGAGGGATATAAAGGAATTTTTCAGGGCATGATGAAAGAGTTCGGATTTAAATATGTGATTTCCACTTTACGTGAAAGCATAAGTGCAAGTCATAATGGCTGGAAAGCCTTAATATATAATGGAAAAGAATTCTATCAGTCTAAAAGATATGATATTCTTCCTATAGTTGACCGTGTAGGTGGTGGTGATTCTTTCTCTGGTGGTGTTATCCATGGACTTCTTACTTATCCTGACAATCAAGGTAAGGCATTGGAATTTGCCGTTGCAGCTTCTGCTTTAAAGCACACAATACCAGGTGACTTTAATATGGTAAGCCGCGAAGAGGTTGAAAGTCTTGCTGGTGGCGATGCATCAGGCCGTGTACAAAGATAAATAAAACAAATCATATATAATGGCAAAATTTAATAAAATGCAGGTTATGACTGCAATGAAAACAACCGGTATGGTTCCTGTTTTCTATAATGGTGATGCTGAAATAGTAAAAAATGTGGTTAAAGCCTGTTATGATGGCGGTGTACGTGCATTTGAATTCACCAATCGTGGCGATTTCGCTCATGAAGTATTTGCTGAGGTTAACAAATGGGTTATCAAAAACTGTCCTGAAATGATAATGGGCGTTGGTACTGTTGTTGATCCTGCAACAGCTGCTTTATATATTCAGGAAGGTGCTAATTTTATCGTTGGTCCTCTTTACAATCCCGAAGTTTGCGCTGTATGTAATCGTCGTCTTGTACCTTACTCTCCTGGATGTGGAAGTGTAAGTGAGATTGGTTTTGCTCAAGAGCATGGATGTGATATTACTAAGGTCTTTCCTGCCGGTAATGTTGGTGGTCCATCTTTTGTAAAGAATGTTTTGGCTCCTATGCCATGGTCAAATATCATGGTTACTGGTGGAGTCTCTCCTGATGAAGAAAATCTTACCAACTGGATTAAGGCTGGTGTAATGTGCGTAGGAATGGGCAGTAAGTTGTTCCCTAAAGACGTTATTGCAGCTAAAAACTGGAAGGTTATTTCGGATAAATGTGTAGAGGCTTTAGGTTACATTGCTAAGGCTCGCGCATAAAAACATAATACTAAAAAGTTCTGTATGGATTGTTTCCATATGGAGCTTTTTGGTCTTTTCAGCTTGTACTAACCGAGATAGTGGTAGGATAGATAAGCTGAATGATATAGCTTACGCACTACATTATAGAAATCTTGATTCTGTTAAACTATATGCCGATAGCGCATATAATTTGTCTAAAAATTATGGTGATGGTAGAACTGAAGCTTTAAATAATCTAGCCTTTGTTTGTACAATGCGTATGAATTATAATGAAGCGCATAGACAACTGAATGAAGTATATAAACTAACTGACAATCAGGTGGAATTGCTAATTGCCGATGTGCAAATGATGCGTCTCTGCCAGAGAATGTCGAAAAATAAAGACTTTTATGACTATCGTGAACAGGCAAAAAGACGTCTTAAACGTATAGATGAAGAAAAAAACACATTATCAGAACGTCTTAAAAAGAGATTTGTATATGCAGAATCCGAATTTTATATAATTTCTTCTACATATTATTACTATGTTGGTCTTGAACAAAACTCTATAAATGAGTTGCAGAAGATAGATGCAGATATGTTGATGCAAAAAGATACTGCTCAATATTTAGATTATCTTTACAATGTCGGTTCAGGAGGAATAATAACAGCTTCGACACAAACAGATGTAAATCAGCAGGAATTTGATTACCTTATGCGATGTCTGTTATTGTCTAATCAAATGAATTACCCTTTTTGGGAGGCTAATAGTTTACAGGCTATATCAGAGCACCTTATGGTGCCGGAGTATCGTAGTAGATTGATACGTGACAATTTGCCTGCAATGAAATATCTTAATGTCGAGCAAAGACCTGATAGTTTGATAGCAGGATACTTGGCTGAGAGGTCTGTCGAAATATTTAAAAAATTTGGAGATCCATACCAGTTGGCCAGTAGTTACAGAACATTGGCTTCCTGTTATTTTTTCTTGGGTGATTATCCCTCATCTATATATAATTTACAAATGGCTCTAAATTCTAATAAGAATGTACTAAAGGCCCCAGATCTGGTTGCAAGTATAAGAGAAAAATTGAGCGTTACATATTCTGCAATGAATAATAAACAGCAAAGCGACCGAAACAGAAATAAGTATATAGACATGCAGGAGATGACACGACAAGACAGATATCTTGAATCGCGTGCAGAACAATATGATGCTACATCTACACAGCTAAACTGGATGATTGTAGCTGTTGTATTGATGATTATATTTATTATTATATTGTTATGGTTGTTTAATCATCTAAGGATAAACAGTAATGGAGAAGAACAATTGAAACAATTGCTAATACCATTACGTGAATGGCAAGAACATAACAACAAAAAGATAAGTGAATTAGAAAACAAATATGATGACATAACAGAAGCTACAGCAATGAATGTCATGCATATAATGAAAAATAGAAAACAAAATCTTGAGAACAGAGCAAAAGTATCGTTAGTACTAAGCGTTACTCCATTCATTGACCGTATTATAAACGAAGTGAAAAGGCTTGGAGATAATCATGATAATGAAAATCTAAGAGAGGAAAGGTACAAATATGTTGCAGAACTTACAGATAAAATAAATGAATACAATATTGTACTGACAGATTGGATACAGTTACGTCAAGGGCAGCTCAATCTTCATATAGAAAGTTTTGACATACATGATATTTTCGATACTGTAAGTCACAGTAAAATGTCTTTCAGCCTTAAAGGTATAACACTAAATATAAAGGATACTCACGATAAGGTCAAGGCTGATAAAGTATTGACTCTCTTTATGATAAATACATTGGCAGATAATGCTCGTAAATTCACACAGGCAGGAGGAACTGTAACTATAAGTTCAAAATCAGAAAAAGATTATGTTGAGATTTCCATAAAAGACACTGGTCGCGGAGTATCTAAAGAGGAAATAAGTAATATTTTTGACCATAAAGTGTATGGTGGACATGGATTTGGACTTATGAACTGCAAAGGCATAATAGAAAAATACCGTAAGATAAGTAAAATATTCAGCGTTTGTGCCATCTCAGCTGAAAGTGAATTAGGCAAAGGGTGTCGCTTTTATTTCCGTTTACCTCATGGCATTATGAGATTTATTATAACTGTGATAGTTATCTTGTCTGGAATTACTTCAAATTCAGCTAATGATAAGGTTAGCAGAGTAAGTCCCAAATCAGTATTAACTTCAAAAGCAGCGAAATACGCTGATTCTGCTTATTATAGTAATATATCTGGTAAATACAAACGGACTCTTATTTTTGCAGATTCGTGTTTTAAATATATGAACAAGTTATATTTATTGCATAATCCAAGAGGTAATAAATTAATTACCAGATACAGCACGTCAAGTATGGTACCAGCAGAAATTCAGTGGTTTAGAGACTCTCTTAAAATAAATTATGCAATTATAATTGATGTTAGAAACGAAAGTGCTGTAGCTGCTCTTGCTCTTCATTATTGGTCTTTGTATAAATATAATAATAATATTTATACTCAGTTGTTTAAGGAAACTAGTGCAGACTCAAAACTTGGACCATATTGTTTGGCAATGCAGAAGTCTGAAACTAATAAAACAGTAGCAATTGTTCTTCTTGTTCTGTTGCTTATAAGTATAGTGCCATCATATTACTTTTTATATTATCGCCATAAATTGTATTATAGATTTTGTATTGAACAAATCAAACATATAAATAGCATATTATTAAGTGATGAAAGTAATGCCCGAAAACTCGAGCTTATAAAACCCTTATCCAATGAAAGGTATTCATTGCCTTTGCAAGATATCGTAAACAAGATACAACAAGCCTTACAGATGTCAATAGATATGGATGATAGACAGTATTATAATATAGAATTGGCTGAAGATGAACTGAAAAAAGCTGAATATGAAAATAACGAATTACATATAAGCAATAGCGTCTTAGACAATTGTTTGTCAACGCTTAAGCACGAAACGATGTATTATCCAAGTAAAATTAGACTTTTGGTTGATGGGAATAGTGACAATCTTAATGCACTTAATGAGTTAGTGGCATATTATAAAGAACTTTATACTATTTTAAGTTCGCAGGCTGTACGACAAACAAAAAATGTACGTTATAAAATTAGGCCTATAAAAGTGAAAGACTTTGCTGATACAGAATCTGAAGAGTCTGTATTGTGCGATAAAGATATGATGTGTTATCTCTTTGAGATACTGCGTAAACATACTGGATGTAAAACTCTTCCAGTAAATGTAGTAAATCAAGGTGAGCAATATGTAAATCTTCGAGTTCATGTTCTAGGAAACGAAGTCACAGACGAAGAGGCTCATTCATTATTCACACCGTCTACAAAGCATATTCCATTTATGTTGTGTACTCAGATAATAAGAGATCACTCTGAATTCACAAATTATAGAGGATGTGGAATATATGCTGAGAATGAAAATAGAGAATTGATAATTAACATAATTTTACCTAAAAATAAAGCTGCATAATATGGAAAATTTTAAAGTTATTATAGTTGAAGATGTCCCATTGGAATTAAAAGGTACTGAAGGTATTTTTAGAAATGATATACCAGAAGCTCAAATTATAGGTACAGCAGATAGTGAGCTTTCATATTGGAAACTAATGAAAGAAAATAAGCCAGACTTGGTATTGCTTGATCTTGGTCTTGGTGGCTCTACTACGATTGGAGTTGAGATATGTCGACAGACAAAAGAGAAGTTTAAAGAAATAAAAGTACTTATATTTACTGGTGAAATTCTTAATGAAAAGCTTTGGGTTGATGTTTTGGATGCTGGAGCTGATGGAATAATTCTTAAGAGTGGAGAGCTTTTGACTAGGGGAGATGTTCGTAGTGTGATGGAAGGTAAACGACTCGTATTCAATCAACCTATTTTAGAAAAAATAGTAGAAAAATTTAAATATACAGTTGATAATCAATTGATTAGTCAGGAAGCTCTGGTAAATTACGAAATTGATGAATATGATGAACGGTTTTTGCGCCATCTTGCTTTAGGATATACTAAAGAACAGATAACAAATCTTAGAGGTATGCCTTTTGGAGTAAAAAGTCTTGAGAAGAGGCAAAATGAGTTAGTACAGAAATTGTTCTCAGATGGTAATGGTGGAGTAGGAGTAAATGCGACTAGACTGGTGGTTAGGGCATTAGAATTAAGAATACTTGATATAGACAATTTAACACCTGATGAAGAGTAAAGGTTCTAAGTTCTGTTCCATAGCAGCATTGACAATCGTAATTATGCAAATTGTTGTGGTTTTGATGTCATGGTTGATAAATTCAGCTAATGGCAGCTCTACAGCAGTGAGAAGCCTTCTGAGTGCTGAAGGAATAAGGTGGTTTTTCGGACATTTTGCAGATAACCTTGCTACACCTTATCTTGTCTGGATCATATTAGTAGCTATTGCCTTTGGATCGGTTAAATACAGTGGCATAATTAGTCCTCTTCGCTCTATGTTAACTAAAAAAAAGGTGCTATCATTTAGAGAAAGGATAGCGCTTTATGTCGTTTTTGCAGAACTTATTGGTGCTGTATTTATTATGCTTTTACTGACAATTATTCCTCATGCCATATTACTTAGTGTAAGCGGATCACTTTTCCCAAGCAGTTTCAGTGAAAGTATGATACCCCTTATAGCGTTCGTTTGCACTTTCTTGTCATTAAGTTTCGGAACAATGTCAGGTAACTTACATGGAATAAAGAATATATTAGATACTATGACTGAAGGTATATATGAAGCACGATATATATTATTGCTTTATGTCTTGTTTGTACAACTGTTGTTCTCTATCATATTTGTATTCAATTTTTAATTAACTTCTTCTTTGGAGAAAAATCTAAGATATTCGTTTTCAAAGTTAGGAGTGAAAACATTCTTTCCTATGTTTTGAATGATTTCATCTTTACTCCAAAAACGTCCACCGTTAAGTTCTTCACCATTAGGAAATATTTCTCCATTAAAGATCGTCTTGTGCACGTATACAAGTTCTTTTTCTCTTTCACTTTCAAAAACATAATGTCCTAAAGATACAGGAGCAAAGTCTTCAATGCCTAGTTCTTCTCTTACTTCACGTTTTAATGCTTTATCAACACTTTCCCCTAAATCAATGTGCCCACCTGTGGCAGTATCCCATTTTCCTGGTTGAATGTCTTTCCAATCAGGTCTTTTTTGCAGATATAGACTGCCATTATTATTAAATACATGTAGGTGTACAACCGGATGAAGTATTTTGCTCCCACTATGCGCTTCACCACGACTTACGCTACCTATTATATTACCATTCTCGTCAACAGCAGGGAATAACTCTTCTTTATTATCCATACTAATTATATATTATAAAAGTTCTTTAATTGTTATACAATCTGGGAATTCTTTGGCTATATTTGAAGGCACATTTTTAAATATGCCAAAAATAGCGCTACCACTACCGGACATCATAGAGAATATAGCCCCCAAATCATATAAATGATCTTTAATATAAGCAATTTCGGGATGCTCGGCAAATATAGGTCTCTCAAAATCGTTACTTAATAATTTATGCCAATTTTCTATCGGTTGCTTTACGGCATCTACACATGAGATACTAGGGCATTCTGGAATAATTTTAGAGTACGCCTGTGCTGTGGACACAGCAACCGGAGGTTTGACTACTACTATATTATACCCTTTAAGATTTACATTAACAGGCAATAAAATATCACCGATACCAGTTGCGTATGATGGGATTGAATCTATAAAGAAAGCACAGTCTGCTCCAAGCTTTGCAGCATACTTTTTCATCTGTGTAGATGTTAGTCCTAAATTAAATTGCTTATTTAAAAGACTTATTGTATAAGCGCAATCAGCTGAGCCACCACCCATTCCGGCCTGCATAGGTATATATTTATGTAAATGGATGTGTATGCGAGGTAATTTATAGTCGACTGATAGAAGATTATATGCTTTTATTACAAGATTTTTTTGCTCATCACAGTCAACAGATGCTCCTGTTATTTTCAGATCGGCATTATTAAAAGACGTGTATTTAGAATCCATTTCGATTATCTCAATATTGTCATATATAGGCACAGGATAAAAAATTGTCTCTATATTGTGATATCCATCAGTTCGGACACCAACAATATTGAGCCCAAGATTAATTTTTGCACAAGGTCTTATTATCATTTCTTTTATTAATTTATTTTGTGGCAAAGTTAATATTTTATATCTTAATATGATTATGGTGAAAGATATTTTTGTAAATTTGTAGCCTAAACTTAAAAAAATGCCAGCAGAAAATAATAAGAATCAAAGAAAACCAAAACAGCCTGCACCAATTAATAATACTTATGGTCATCTGCAGCCTCAGGCTTTAGATATAGAAAAGGTCGTATTAGGTGCTATGCTCATAGATAAAGATGCATTCTCTATGGTAAGTGAAATTTTACATCCAGAGACATTCTATGAGCCTCGTAACCAAATGATATATCAATCTATACAAACTCTTTCTCTTCAAGAGAAGCCTGTTGATATTTTTACTGTTATTGAACAGTTGAAAACAGACGGAAATCTTGAAGAGGTTGGAGGACCTGTATATATTACTGAATTATCTCAGCACGTAGCTTCGTCTGCACATGTTGAATACCATGCACATATATTACAACAAAAGTTCCTAGCTCGACAACTTATATCATTTGCAAGTGTTATAGAAACGAAGGCTTTTGATGATGGCGTGGACGTTGATGATTTGATGCAAGAAGCAGAAGGTTCACTTTTTGAACTTTCACAAAAGAACATGCGCCAAGATTATACTCAGATAGATCCTGTCATCAAACAGGCAATGCAAGATATTCAAAAGGCGGCTTCTAGGGCTGATGGACTTAGTGGAATACCTAGCGGTTATACTAAACTTGATGAGATGACGTCAGGATGGCAGAGTTCAGACCTCGTAATTATAGCGGGACGTCCTGCTATGGGTAAAACTTCTTTTGCATTGTCAATGGCTAAAAATATGGTTGTTGATTTTAATGTACCGGTAGCATTCTTCTCTCTTGAAATGAACAATGTTCAATTGGTTAATCGACTTATATCTAATGTATGCGAAATACAGGGAAGTAAAATCATGAATGGTCAGTTAGCACCTGATGAATGGAACAGACTTGATAAAAACATACGAAATCTGGAGGGTGCACCTCTATATATTGATGATACTCCGGGACTTTCTATATTTGAGCTTCGTTCTAAAGCAAGAAGGCTTGCAAAGGAAAAAGGCATAAAAGCAATAATGATTGACTACTTACAGTTGATGAACGCTAATGGAATGAGATTCGGTAACAGACAGGAGGAAGTTTCGACCATAAGCCGATCTCTAAAAGGTTTAGCAAAGGAATTAAATATTCCTGTAATAGCTTTATCTCAGTTAAATCGTGGTGTGGAATCACGTGAAGGCATTGAAGGGAAAAGACCTCAATTGAGTGATTTGCGTGAGTCAGGAGCTATTGAGCAAGATGCCGATATGGTAATGTTTGTTCACAGGCCTGAATATTATCATATTTATGCTGACGAAAAGGGAAATGATCTTCATGGTATGGCACAGATTATTATAGCCAAGCATCGTAAGGGAGCTGTTGGTGACGTATTACTTAATTTCCGTGGAGAATTTACTCGATTTGAAAACCCTGATGCCAATTCTTATGCGCCTCCAACAGATGGTGGAGAAATTTTAGGATCAAAAGTGAATGGCAGTTCAATCCCCCCAATATCTGATGGAGAATTACCACCACCACCATCAAGTCCACTACCTTTTTAATATTTAAACTAATATATATATGAAAAAAATAAAGCTTTTGTTTATTGTCTTGTTTGTAAGCATTTCCATGTTTGCACAAGGACAAAGTATATCAATTCTTGGTGATTCGTATTCTACATACGAAGGATATCTTACGCCTAATACGAATGAAGTATGGTATTATGCTAAAAATGGGCAGAAAAAGACAGATGTTACAAGTGTAACTCAAACTTGGTGGTGGCAGTATATCAATGAAAATAAATATAAGTTGTGTATCAACAACTCGTATTCTGGGGCTACTATATCTTATTCTGGATATGATGGTAATGATTATTCAGCGCGGTCATTTATAACACGCATGGACAATCTTGGTTGTCCTGATATAATTTTTATTTTTGGTGCAACTAATGATAGTTGGGCTGGTTCGCCAATAGGTGATTTTAAATACGATAACCAAACAAAGACTGACTTGTATTCTTTTCGTCCGGCCATGTCATATTTATTGGAACATATGAAGTATCGTTATCCTAATGTTTCCATATATTTTATTATTAATGATGGATTGAAGCCTGAAATAACATCATCTGTTAAAACGATATGTGATTATTATAATATAAAATATATAGAACTACACAATATAGATAAAATGAGTGGTCATCCTTCCGTAAAAGGTCATAAACAAATTGCGGAGCAAATAGAAGCAGTATTAAATATGAAGAAAAGCAACTGATTTTATGCTTAAAATAAGTAATTGATGGCTAAAAATTGAAAATTGAAAGATTTTACGATAAAAAAGTTTCAATTTCTTTGTTTTATTTGCGGAAAATAATTAACTTTGCATCCATTAAAGAAAAAATATGAAAATGAAACGTCAAAACCTACTACATATTATTATTGATATTCGACTACAACGAGTGGCCGGGAGTGATGATGTGTGCTTTTAGATATAAACGTATTAATATATTAGAGCCTTTCTCACTTCCGCAGTGTGAAAGGCTTTTTTATAATATAAAAATAGAACATTAAATAAATTAAATAAAATGAGTGACAGATTATTTATTTTTGATACAACTCTTCGCGATGGCGAACAGGTACCTGGGTGCCAGTTGAATACGGTTGAGAAAATTCAAGTTGCAAAACAGTTAGAGCAGTTGGGCGTGGATGTCATAGAAGCAGGTTTCCCTATTTCTAGTCCAGGTGATTACAATTCTGTAATAGAAATATCTAAGGCTGTAACATGGCCAACAATATGCGCACTAACTCGTGCAGTAGAAAAAGATATAGATGTTGCTGCAGAATCTTTGAAATATGCTAAACACAAGAGAATTCATACTGGTATTGGCACAAGTGATTATCATATCAAATACAAGTTCCAAAGTAATAGAGATGAAATAATTGAACGTGCAATTGCAGCAGTTAAATATGCTAAGAAGTATGTTGATGATGTGGAATTTTATGCTGAAGATGCTGGACGTACTGACAATGAATATTTGGCACGTGTGGTTGAAGCTGTAATTAAAGCAGGTGCCACTGTTGTAAATATACCAGATACAACAGGATATTGTTTACCATCAGAGTATGGAGAAAAAATAAAGTACCTTATGGAACATGTGGAAGGTGTGGATAAGGCCATACTGTCAACTCATTGCCATAATGATTTAGGTATGGCAACAGCTAACACATTCAGTGGGGTAATTAATGGAGCAAGACAAGTTGAGGTTACGATCAATGGTATAGGAGAACGTGCAGGTAATACATCTTTGGAAGAAATAGCAATGATACTTAAATGCCATAAAAACCTAGGTATAGATACTAATATAAATACAACTAAGATATATCCGACTAGCCGTATGGTCTCAAGCCTTATGAATATGCCTGTACAGGCAAATAAGGCGATAGTTGGCCGTAATGCTTTTGCTCATTCAAGTGGTATACATCAGGATGGAGTGCTTAAGAATGTTTCAACTTATGAAATAATAGACCCGAAGGATGTTGGTTTAGATGATAATTCTATTGTATTAACTGCTCGTAGTGGTCGCGCTGCTCTGAAATACCGCTTAGGCGTTTTAGGAATAAACGTAGAAGATGAAGAAAAAGTTGATAAAATATATCAGAACTTCCTTAAATTAGCTGATAATAAGAAGGAAGTAAATGATGATGACATTCTTATGCTTGCAGGTGCTGATACAGCTGAAGCGCATGCCGTGAAATTAGACTATTTGCAAGTTACAACAGGGATGGGCGTTAAAAGTGTTGCAAGCATTGGCTTGGATATTTCTGGACAAAAATTTGAAGAGTCTTCTACAGGTAACGGACCTGTTGATTCTGCTATACGTGCACTTAAGAAGATTATACAAAAGCAGATGACACTTAAAGAATTTACAATTCAAGCCATAAGTAAAGGTTCTGACGATGTTGGTAAAGTTCATATGCAAGTAGAATACGATGGCAATGTATATTATGGATTCGGAGCAAATACCGATATCGTTACGGCATCAGTTGATGCTTATATTGATTGTATTAACAAGTTTAGAAAATAACAATATATTAAAATGAATACATTATTTGATAAAATCTGGGATAAACATGTGGTTCAAATTGTTGAAAACGGTCCAACTCAATTGTATATAGATCGCTTGTATTGTCATGAGGTTACTTCTCCACAGGCTTTTGATGGAATGAGAAATCGAGGGCTTAAGTGTTTTCGCCCTGATCAGATATTCTGTATGCCTGATCATAATACGCCTACTCATGATCAGGATAAACCTATTGCAGATCTTATATCACGCAACCAGGTTGATACATTAGAAAATAATGCCAAGGAGTTTGGGCTATCATATTATGGGATGCTTTCAAAAGATAATGGTATTATTCATGTAGTCGGACCTGAAAAGGGACTATCTCTTCCTGGTATGACTATCGTATGTGGAGATTCTCACACATCTACCCATGGCGCTGTTGGAGCTGTTTCTTTTGGAATAGGAACAAGTGAGGTCGAAATGGTAATGGCATCACAATGTATTTTGCAACAGAAGCCTAAATCAATGAGAATTAATATAAATGGGAAACTTGGTAAAGGTGTCACCGCAAAAGATGTTGCTCTTTATTTGATGTCAAAACTTACCACTTCTGGAGCAACAGGTTATTTTGTCGAATATTCAGGAGATGTTGTTCGCAATATGAGCATGGAAGGACGTTTAACTTTATGTAATTTGTCTATTGAGATGGGCGCACGTGGTGGTTTCGTTGCACCTGATGAGAAGACTTTTGTATATCTTAAAGGGCGTGAGTATTCTCCGAAAGGCACTGATTGGGACAAATCTGTAGAATACTGGAAAACGCTTAAAAGTGGCGATGATGCAGTATTTGATAAAGAATTAAACTTTGAGGCTAAGGATATTGAACCACGTATAACATTTGGAACAAATCCGGGTATGGGCATTGGTATTACAGAATGTGTACCTACACTTGACACGATTGAAGAATCGGGGCATGCATCTTTCAATAAATCATTGAAATATATGGGATTTAAGCCAGGAGAAAAATTACAAGGTCATAAAATAGATTATGTCTTTTTAGGTGCATGTACAAATGGTCGTATTGAAGATTTTAGAGATTTTGCTTCGTTAGTTAAGGGCAAGAAAAAAGCTGAGAATGTTATTGCGTGGCTTGTACCTGGTTCGTGGGCTGTTGACAAGCAAATACGAGATGAAGGGTTGGACGTAATATTAAAAGCCGCAGGTTTCGCAATTCGACAACCTGGATGTTCTGCTTGTTTAGCAATGAATGATGACAAGATTCCCGCAGGAAAATATTCTGTATCTACTAGCAACCGAAATTTTGAAGGAAGACAAGGACCGGGAGCACGTACTATTTTAGCAAGTCCTTTAGTTGCAGCAGCAGCAGCAATAACAGGAGTAATAACTGACCCAAGAGATTTAATGTAATAATTTAAATGATCACAATATAATATTGATGATTAAAAATATAAAGTTATGAAACAGAAATTCAATGTAATAACAAGTACATGTGTACCACTCCCATTGGAGAATATAGACACAGACCAAATAATACCTGCTCGTTTTCTTAAGGCTACTGATAAAAAAGGTTTTGGTGACAATCTTTTTAGAGATTGGAGATATGATAAAAACGGTAATTTAAATAAAGATTTCGTTTTGAATGACTCAACATATAGTGGATGTATCCTAGTGGCTGGAAAGAACTTTGGATCAGGAAGTAGTCGTGAACATGCTGCATGGGCTATAGCGGGGTATGGATTCAGGGTCGTTATAAGTAGTTTTTTTGCTGACATACATAAAAATAATGAATTAAATAATTTTGTACTTCCTGTTGTCGTAAGCGAAAATTTTCTTTCTGAATTATTTGAATGTATAAAAAACAATCCCCAAATAGAGGTTGAAGTTGATCTGCCTAATCAGACTGTTACAAATAAAGCGACTGGAAGTAGTGAAAAATTTGAAATAAATGGTTATAAAAAACATTGTCTTATGAACGGTCTTGATGATATCGATTATTTGTTGCAAAACAGAGATATGATAGAAGAATGGGAAAAGAAAAACAAATGACGAAAACTTATAAACGTATACCACCATATATAGAAATAATGGATTGCACTCTGCGAGATGGAGAGCAAACTAGTGGTGTTTCTTTTCTTCCTCATGAAAAATTAATGATAGCACGTAGGCTACTAACAGATGTTAATGTAGATCGTATAGAAGTCGCATCAGCAAGAGTTTCTGAGGGAGAAAAAGATGCTGTAAAGATGATCTGCAGGTATGCAGAACATGAAGGCATGTTAAACAGAGTAGAAGTGTTAGGTTTTGTTGATGGAAAATTATCTATAGATTGGATTAATGATTGTGGTTGTAAGGTAATTAACTTGTTGGCAAAAGGATCTTTAAAACATTGCTCGCAACAACTACACAAAACCACTGAAGAGCATATCGCAGATATAATTGATTCTATTGATTATGCTAGTCAGAAGAACATGGATGTTAATTTATATCTGGAAGACTGGAGTAGTGGAATGAAGGACTCGCCTAATTATGTTTATCAACTTATGGATGCATTGGTCAATACCAAAATCAAGCGTTTCTTATTACCAGACACATTAGGAATATTAAATCCTTTACAGGTAATAGAATTCTTTAGGAAAATGTTGAAGAGATATCCTGAGACACATTTTGATTTTCATGCCCATAATGATTACGATCTTGCTGTAAGCAATTCTCTGGCTGCTGTTCTCAGCGGAGCGAAAGGTCTTCATGTAACAGTCAATGGGTTAGGTGAAAGATGCGGTAATGCTCCATTAGCAAGTGTTCAAGTCATACTTAAGGATCAGTTTCATGCTAATACAAGTATGAATGAAAGCAAATTGAATGATATCAGTCGACTTGTAGAAGGATATTCAGGTATAGCAATTGCGCCAAATCAACCGATAGTAGGCGAAAATGTTTTCACACAAGTGGCGGGGGTACATGCTGATGGCGATAATAAAGATAACCTTTATTGTAATGACCTTATGCCTGAGCGTTTTGGTAGAAAAAGAGAATATGCATTAGGTAAAAATAGCGGTAAGGCTAATATTGCTCGTAACTTGCAAGATCTTGGATTGGAACTTTCACCAGAACAGACTAAAAAAGTTACCAATAGAATTACTGAATTAGGTGACAGAAAAGAACTTGTGACACCTGATGATTTACCATATATTGTAAGTGATGTTCTTAAACATAATGTTCCTGAAGATAGAGTAAAGCTTCTAAGTTATATGGTTTCATCTTCTTATGGACTGAAACCAATAGCAAGTATCAAAGTATTTATTAATGGGAATGAGTATGAGGCTGATTCAACAGGAGATGGACAATATGATGCATTCGTGAAAGCTTTAAGGAAAATATATAAAAATGCGTTGAACCGTACTTTTCCAACTCTTCAAAATTATGCCGTAAGTATCCCACCTGGAGGTAGAACTGATGCTTTGGTTCAAGCTGTTATAACTTGGAGATTTGATGATAATAAGTATATTAGGACTCGTGGTCTTGATGCTGACCAAACTGAAGCAGCTATTAAAGCAACATTTAAGATGTTAAACATCTTTGAAGAAGGTAAATAGAAAAAAATTAGATAAAAACACAAATTATGAAATTAAAAATTGCAGTCCTTCCTGGAGATGGAATTGGACCTGAGATTATGGCGCAAGGCGTTAAAGTAATGAACGCGATAGCTAAAAAATTCGATCACCAAGTTGAATACAAAGAGGCTATATGTGGAGCGAATGCTATAGATGAGGTGGGGGATCCCTTCCCTGAATCGACATTTCAGACTTGTAAGGATGCGGATGCAGTTCTGTTTGCTGCTGTTGGAGATCCAAAGTTTGATAATGACCCAACTGCTCAGGTTCGACCTGAACAAGGACTTTTAGCGATGCGCAAAAAACTAGGATTGTTTGCAAATATAAGACCTGTACAGACATTTAAATGTCTTGTACATAAGTCACCTTTGAAAGATGAGCTTGTAGATGGAGCAGATTTTATATGTATACGTGAATTAACAGGCGGAATGTATTTTGGAGAAAAATATCAAGATAATGATAAAGCTTATGATACAGACTTATACACTCGTCCTGAAATAATTCGTATTTTGAAGGTCGGTTTCGATTATGCTCGTAAACGAAACCATCATCTTACAGTTGTAGATAAAGCTAATGTACTTGCATCTAGTCGTCTATGGCGTCAGATTGCAAAAGAAATGGAACCTCAATATCCAGATGTAAATGTTGACTATATGTTTGTTGATAATGCTTCAATGCGTATGATATCTGAACCTAAATTTTTCGATGTAATGGTAACAGAAAATACATTTGGAGATATCCTAACTGATGAGGGTAGCTGCATTTCTGGTTCTATGGGATTACTGCCTTCTGCATCAACAGGAGAAAGTACTCCTGTATTTGAGCCTGTACATGGATCTTGGCCACAAGCAAAAGGACTGAATATTGCAAATCCTTTAGCACAGATTTTATCTGTAGCTATGATGCTTGAGTATTTCGATTTAAAAGAAGAGGGTTTGCTGATTCGTAAAGCTGTTGACGCATCTCTTGATCAAAATATTCGTACCCCTGAAATTCAAATTCAAGGTGGCAAAGAATATGGAACAAAAGAGGTCGGCTCATGGATTGAGAACTATATAAAAAATAATTGATTTATTAATTATAATTAGACCACGGATTATGTTTATATAAGCATAGTCTGTGGTTTTCTTAACTTATTACAATATGAAATATAAATTCTATTCATCAATGATAATAGTCTTATTATCAGTACAAGTATCAATAGCACAAGAGTATACTAAATTGAAAGATTCTCTTGATATGATTAATAAGCAATTAATGTATCATGAAGATTCTTTAAACCTTCATTTAAGTAAAGCTGCAATAAATATACAGATGGACAGATGGGATTATGCAATAGATGAATACAATTTTGTTTTAGGAAAGCAACCTTTTAACCCCGCAGCTCTATTTTATCGTGCCTATGCATATGATCATCAAAAAAGATATAAATTTGCACGTGCTGATTATGAGAAACTTTTAAAAATACTACCATTTAATTTTGAGGCACGATTATCTCTTGCTCTTGTAAATCAAAAAGATCATCATTACACTGATGCTTATGATATTATTAATCATCTTGTTGAAATGTTTCCTGATAGTGCTAATGCTTATGCAGGGCGTGCTGGTATTGAAACGGAACGTAATATGTATGCAGTAGCTATATACGACTATGGTGAGGCAATACAACGTGAGCCTAATAATGCTAGCTTTTATGTATCGCGTGCTGATCTATATATCAAAACGAAGAAGTATGACGAAGCATGTTCTGATCTAGAAATGGCAATAAAAAAGGGCGAAAATCGTGCGGCTTTGCGCGAGATGTTCGCCCGTTGTGGAAAGTGATGATTTTGTCTATCCAAAAATGAACTTCATTACAAACAATACTGATAATATGCACAACATAAGATTTAAGTCACGCACTTTGTTTGTACAAAGTTTAATAATAACATATGATAAAATGCCTAAACAAATACCGTCTGCAATAGAATAGGTTAGTACCATTGTAATCATTGTTATAAAAGAAGGAAAAGCCTCTGATATATCTTTTAGATCTATTCTTTTTATACTATCTATCATTAGTACACCAACCATTACTAGTGCACCTGATGTTGCTGCTGATGGAATAAGTAAGAATATTGGTGATAATAACAATGATATTATAAACAGAATTCCAGTAGTGAATGATGTGAGTCCAGAACGTCCACCTTCTGCAATTCCGCTTGCGCTCTCAACGTATGTTGTAATAGTACTGCTTCCAAGTAAAGCGCCACATGTAGTACCAATTGCATCACTCATCATAGCTTCGCTAACGTGTGGTATCTTACCATCAGGTTGAACAATTCCTGTCTTCTCGGCTAATCCGACAAGCGTGCCTATCGTATCAAAAATGTTTATTATAAGTAACGAAAATATGATAAGAAACATTTTGAATGTAAAAAATCCATGGAAATCAAATTTACAAAATATAGGGGCTAATGAATGAGGCGCAGATATAGGAGACCAGTCAGAAGGTAAATGAGTAACACCCATCGGTATTCCAACTATTGTAGCAAATATAATTCCAATGAAAAGGGCTCCTTTTATATTTCGCCCCATAAGTATTCCACTTACTAATATAGCTATAATACCAAGGATAGATGTTGATGTAAACTGGCCAAGTGCTACACATGTATTAGGATTAGATACAATTATCCCTGCGTTCTTAAATCCAATGAAAGCGATAAACATTCCGATACCCGCCGATATAGCATATCTCAAACTCTGCGGAATGCAATTAAGTATCATCTCGCGTATATTAAAGAACGTGATTACTAAGAATATAATTCCTTCTACAAGCATTGCAGCAAGAGATTGTTGCCAACTAAATCCCATAGCCATACATAGTGTATATGCAAAAAAAGCATTAAGTCCCATACTAGGAGCTTGAGCAAAAGGTAGTTTTGCCATAAACGCTAATAACAATGTTGCAATTGCTGATGATAGCGCAGTAGCCGTAAACAACGCTGCCTTATCCATACCAGTCGAAGATAATATGGCCGGATTAACAGCAAGAATGTAACTCATTGTAAGGAATGTTGTCGCACCAGCGATTAACTCAGTCCTTAATCTCATCGTTTTAGGATTAAAACCTAAAAGCTTTTCTAATGTACCAATCATGTATTATAATCTATTTAATTTTCTTAGTAATAATTTGTTTATTACATAAATTTTTCTGCCTTGTTTTCCAATATCTTCGCGTATTAAATTCATATTATTGAAAAAATCACTGAATGCATTCAATAAAAGATTTGGTTGAGTATCATTTCTGGCATCTGGATTAACAATCATCTTTATTCCACGGCTTTCAATATGAACATCAACATCTTTATCAGTAATAACTGGGTCGCCATCATAGTGAATAACGCCTGGCTCTTCTCTATGAATATGTATCTTTTTTGCTTTAAACGTTTTTATTTTGCTATTTTTGTCTAGAGTCTTATTAAACATATCAATACTAATCTGTGGAGCATCAAACATTTTAAAAGGTTCCATAATAATAACATCCATCAAACCATCACTCATTGAAGCTTGTGGAGCTATATACGCATTGTTACCATATTGTGATGCATTAGCACAAGCTATGAGAAAAGCTTTATATTTATGTTTTCCATTTTCATCTTCTATAATATAAGTTTCTGGCTTATAATTCAATCCTTCTTTTAAAACATTTTCAACATATGTTATAGGTCCCCGTTTACCTGCTTCAGCAAACTTCATACTTATAAAGGCATCAAACCCCATTCCACACGTGCAAAAAAAAGGCATATTATTAATTACACCATAATCTAAAGATTCAATCTTACAGTTATTGATAAGGTCTATTCCTTTATATATATTAATAGGTATTTGTAAATGTCTGGCTAGACCATTCCCTGAACCACATGGAATAATGCCAAGAGCAGTGTCAGTATGGACAAGTGATCGAGCTACTTCATTTACAGTTCCATCACCACCAACAGCTACAACTAAAGGATACATCTGGTCTACAGACCAATGAGCTATTTCAGCTGCATGACCTGCATATTCAGTAAATGAAATGTCATAATCAAACTTCTCCTTATTAATATTTTTATTAATCAAATCAGGTATGTTTTCTTTGTTTTGTGTACCTGAGATAGGGTTGATTATAAACTTTAATTTGATTTTACTAGCCATAGTTTGCAAAATTACAATATTTATATAAATCTTCAACGTTTTATTGAATAAAAAATGACTAAAATAAATATTTCTTTTGAAATTGTGCGATTTTAATAACATTTTTAGTAACTTTGCAGCCTATAATTAATATTGTAGAGCAATCTACACCTATTTAATAAGATGGGACAGTTACAAGAAAAATACAAAAATTATCGCGAACCGCAGAGATATATGTCTGCAGGTGTTTACCCTTACTTCCGTGCTATTACAGGAAAACAAGGTACTGAAGTTGAAATGGAAGGACATAAAGTTCTTATGTTTGGATCCAATGCTTACACAGGTCTTACAGGAGATCAAAGAGTTATAGATGCAGCTAAAAATGCTTTGGAAATTTATGGCTCTGGTTGTGCAGGAAGTAGATTTCTTAATGGAACATTAGATCTTCATATTAAGTTGGAAAAAGAATTGGCAGAGTTCGAGCACAAAGATGAAGCTTTATGCTTTTCAACAGGTTTCTCTGTTAATTCAGGTGTTATATCTGTTATTTGTGGCAGAGAGGATTATATAATATGTGATGATCGAGATCATGCTAGTATTGTTGATGGTCGTCGCCTTTCATTTGCAACTTGCCTAAAATACAAACACAACGATATGGAGGATTTAGAAAAAGTTCTCCAAAAATGTCGTCCTGATGCGATTAAACTTATTATTGTTGATGGTGTGTTTTCTATGGAAGGTGATCTAGCCAATTTACCAGAAATCGTAAAATTAAAGCATAAGTATAATGCATCAATTATGGTTGACGAAGCACATGGCTTAGGCGTTTTTGGGAAAGAAGGCAGAGGTGTTTGTGATCATTTTGGACTTAGCAATGAAGTCGACTTAATAATGGGAACATTTAGTAAGAGTCTTGCTAGTATTGGTGGTTTTATAGCATCGGATAAAGATACAATAAACTATCTTCGTCATACATGTCGTACATATATTTTTAGTGCATCAAATACACCAGCAGCGACTGCAGCGGCAATGGAAGCATTACATATTATACGCAAAGAACCACAGCGTATAGAGCATCTATGGAATGTTACAAACTATGCATTACGTCGTTTTAAAGAAGAAGGTTTTGAAATAGGAGAAACACAAAGCCCTATTATACCGCTTTATGTAAGAGACGTTGATAAAACTTTTTTAGTTACAAAGTTGGCATTTGATAACGGAGTATTCATCAATCCTGTTATTCCTCCTGCATGTGCACCACAAGATACACTCGTAAGATTTGCTTTGATGGCAAATCATACAGAAGAACAGGTTGAACAAGGTGTTCAAGTGCTCAAGAAAATATTTAAAGAGCAAAATATCATAAAATAAATGCTGAAAAATTTGCAAGAGTCGAAAAAAGTTCTTACCTTTGCAACCGCAAATGAGAAATATGACTCTTAGCAAGCGGGGTGTAGCGCAGCCCGGTAGCGCTCCTGGTTTGGGACCAGGCGGCCGCAGGTTCGAATCCTGTCGCCCCGACTAAGTTTTTAGAAGTGGTTTCTGAGTTTTTCAGAGACCACTTTTTCTTTAATGATATTACTATTGAGATGTTTTTATTAATTCGTTAAATTCAGGACTTTTTTGATTTAAATGATAAATTGGTCAAAGGTATATATTCGCAATAAGGTTACTTCAATTATATTGTTGTTAATTATATGTACTAGTATAAATGCTAACCAAAGATTTCAGGACTTTAATGCTTCGAATGGTCTATTAGACAATAGTGCACAACAAATAGTTTGCCTTAAAGATGGTAGAATTATAATAACTACACTTGACAATATTAATTTTTTTGATGGAGCTAATTTCTATTACATCCATTCTAAAAATGATAACGATTTCTTTTTAAAAAATTATTATGGATATTGTCGTATATATATTGATAATAAAAATAATTTGTGGATAAAAGACAAACACAAGTTATATTGCATTAGTTTAAAGACTGAAAAATACGAAAATGTTAAATATGTCTTTCAAAAGTTTGGAATAAAGAAGACTGTCACTGACTTGTATTCAACAAGAAATGGTAGCCTTTGGTTAGCCATAGGTAATAATTTGATATATGGAATAGATTCAAAGGCTATACTAAGTCTTCCTATCGTGAATTGTAATTTGCAAGATATTGACTTATACAAGGATAAGTATCTTATACTTTTCTACGAAGATGGTTCCATATATGTATATAATATTATTAGTCGTAGAATAATATATGAAAATGGAGGAGTTAAGCCTGGTTTTAATACAAATAAAGATCTATCAGTCTCTACACTAAATAATAAAAATTTGTATTTTCAGATTCGGACTAATAAGATAAATAGCAAATTAATGTGTTTTGATGTTATGACAAAAAGGTGGAGTGTCATTTTTCGATCGCCTTTTAGTCTGAACGGAATGGCATTTAAAGATTCTAATAATTTATATATAGCCTCAGACTATGGCTATTTTGTATATAACTTATGTAATAAAAGAATTGAACATATAAAGAGATTACAGATTTCTAATGGGAACAGTGTATATCCTAAAATAAATACCATCTGTTTTGATCAACAAGGAGGGACATGGCTAGGAACCGAAAAACGTGGAGTTCTTTATTCTAAGCCTATAAATTTTCCTTTTTATTTGATAGATTTGAAAAATCCTTTAGGTATACGTATTGCTAAAAAAATAGCAAGAACACAAATAGAAACATCCTATAACAAGGATGAGTGCCATTGCGTATTTAGGCAAGGAAAACTAACTTGGGTTGGTACAGATGACGGTTTAGAATTATATAATAACAATAAATATATAAAAACATTTAATAATAAAGATGGGCTTCCAAATAATGTTATACATTCAATAGTAGGAGATAGAAAAAACAATTTATGGGTTAGTACAAGCAATGGAATCGCATGTGTAATATATGATCGTATCAAAAAATCATATGATATACATAATTTTACACAAAGGGATGGTATTGGTTATGAACTATATGAAAAAGGAAAATCAATATTACTTAATGATGGACGTATCGCTATTCAAGGTATTGATAATATTACGATTTTTGATCCGATGGCTGTAATAAGAAATATTTCTGTAAAACATTCAAAACGAGAAGATTTAAGGCCCTTAATAGTCTCATTTTTTAATATGGGTAATAGAGTTGAAGTAGGACGTAACTATGAAGGAAATATAATATTGGATAAAGCTATATCGCAGACTAATCATATTTCATTAAAATATAATCAGAATAATATAACTTTTATAGTCTCCGCAATGAACTACTTCAGACCTAATGAGACATTCTTTAGATATCGATTATTAGGGAGTGGATATAATTCTTGGCATCTAATTAGTACATACAGCTTTGAGGGACGTTCTGCTAAAGATGGTGAGGTCTCTATTAATTTTAATAATTTATCGCCTGGTATATACAAACTAGAAATACAGGCTTCGATGTTTAAGAATGAATGGCATGGAAATACTAGAATACTCAGTATTTATATTAGTCAACCATGGTGGCGTAAGACGGGGCCACAATTTGCTTTAGGCATTATTATTGTTATTTTATTTATTGCAAATTTTAAATTATATTCTAAAGTAATAAAATTAAAATTGAAGCAGAAAAATATAGATGACAATATAATATTACGTCTCAGTAATTATGTTAAAAACTGTAACAGAATGTCCGGATCTGTTTTATCTCCAAATCCATCATCTATATTATATGGCGATTCTGATTATGAAAATAAGTTTATCAAATCAAAAGAATTGAATTTTATTAGAAAAATAATTCCGTATTTATCTAGTTGTAATTCAGGTGATTTATCTATTGATTTATTATGCCAAGAAACAGATGTAACTCGTGATGACATATATAAATATAGCAAAGGGATCTTAAATACACATTTGCGATTAATGACTATAATACTTCGTCTTAATCATGCAACAAAGTTATTAGAGAATACTGATAATTCGATTAGTTCAATTTCAAATATTGTGAGGTTTATAAACGAAGATTTTTTCCGTTCATGTTTTATCAATGAATACAATTGTACACCTGAAGAATATCGTTTGGAACATAAAAAAGCAAATGATGTCATTTAAAATCGATATTGGCATAACCAACTAATAGATCAGTCCTTCCACCTACCTTTCTATAATATACAAGTGCATGGTACTTATTCTCAGTTTGATAAAATGATGGTTCAATTGCTCCTGTTACGTATAATTTTTTATTATTAATTACCTTATATCTATATGAGTAATATCCTTGTTTTTGTAGTAAAGAAGTATTGAAACTATTATCCTTATAATTATATGACATTTTATATTCATTGGTTTCATAATTATTAGTCCAGTTCCCATTAACCATTATAGTGCAGTTGTTTTTAAGAAATTCTATTTGTCTTATGTTGTCTGAATCCATTTTTAACTTGTAATTAACTAGCATATAATCACAAGTTATGTCATTATCTGAATTATTACTATTGCGTATGTAAAAAGCTCCATTGGCATCTTCATCATAAATATAGCTTTTTCGTGGAAAGTTTATAAAAGGATAAACATTATACTTATATCCATCCCAATCTATGTGATCAATTCCCATTGTAGGGTGGTTCGTTGATAAAGATTCGAATTTATAATATTCATTTCCAGCATCAAATATTAGATTTTTGTTGTGTATCCACTGAAGCCCATCATTTTTTATGTAATCTGGTTTTGCATCTATAACGCTTTCACCATTTATTCCATTCTGGACAACTATTGTGTGAATCTGCTCTATTGGGTTACTAATATATATTCCATTATAATTTAAATTCATCTGTATTTGTTGATGACTTTTATTAACATCAATATCAGTATTTGTTGTAACAGAGAGTCCTACATTCATAAGTGGATCAAGAACCATAAATCTAGCCTCTATTACCTCTTTATTGTTATCGTCCTCATCGAAAACAATAAGTCTATAGTTCCCACTCATTATTAATTTACATCTTTCATTGGGTATCGTAATTGAATAATGTGTATACAGGACACTCGTGTTGATTGATTCTTCGTATTTGTCTATAATATTATTATTGAAGCCATTGAGATAGTCACTTTCTAGTAAGCTATTTGAAACATTCCAATTTGCATCGCAATGTTCTATTTTATATATATATCTGTGATATATGTGAGATAATTGGTCGAATGAAATATTTAAAAAATCACTGGTATTAAGTTTCATTATTGGTATAGTTAACCAATCATCATTAACAACAACTTGAAGAGATTTTATGTTATTGTCATAAATGATATGTGCACTAAGTCTATTAGTTGTTATGCAGATAAAAAATAAAAAATAAAAGAACTTCTTCATAGCTATAAATATATCTTGTCACAAAGTTACATAATAATATAATAAAAATAAATTCCCACAACAAAATATGTTGTGGGAATTAAATTATTAAAAGAATCTTTGATTACTTTTTATTTATAGCCATGTCTACAGTTACTGCAACAGCAACAGTAGCACCAACCATTGGATTGTTGCCCATTCCAAGGAATCCCATCATCTCTACGTGAGCAGGAACAGATGAAGAACCTGCAAACTGAGCGTCAGAGTGCATACGTCCAAGAGTATCTGTCATACCATAAGAAGCAGGACCAGCTGCCATATTATCAGGATGTAGAGTACGACCCGTACCGCCACCAGAAGCTACAGAAAAATAAGGTTTTCCAGCAAGAACACGTTCTTTCTTATAAGTACCAGCTACTGGATGTTGGAAACGTGTTGGGTTTGTTGAATTACCTGTGATTGAAACATCTACATCTTCTTTCCATAAGATAGCAACGCCCTCGCGTACATCATCCGCACCATAGCATTTTACTTTAGCCCGCGCACCATCAGAATAAGGTATTTCTTTAACCACTTTCAGTTCTGAAGAGTAGTAATCAAATTTAGTCTGAACATATGTAAAACCATTGATACGGCTTATAATTTGAGCAGCATCTTTGCCAAGACCATTCAGGATAGTACGCAATGGATTTTTGCGAACCTTATTTGCCATCTCAGCGATTTTAATAGCACCTTCTGCAGCTGCAAAACTCTCATGCCCAGCTAAAAAAGCGAAACACTGTGTTTCTTCGCGGAGCAAGCGTGCTGCTAAATTTCCGTGACCAATACCAACCTTGCGATCATCAGCAACAGAACCAGGAATGCAGAAACTCTGCAGTCCCACACCAATAGCTTCAGCAGCGTCAGCAGCTGTTTTAGCACCTTTTTTTATTGCAATAGCTGCACCTACAACGTAAGCCCATTTTGCATTTTCAAAGCAAATTCCCTGAGTATCCTCACAAATTTGATAAGGATCAACTCCAGCGTTTTCGCAAATTTGATTAGCCTCTTCAATATCTTTGATACCGTTAGCGTTCAAGGCTGCTAGAACCTGTTCAATTCTGCGCTCCTGACTTTCAAAATTAACTTTTCTAATCATATCTGTATCTCCTTATTCTTTACGTGGGTCAATACTCTTAACAATTCCCTGCTCAGCAGTTGTACGGCCATACGTACCTGTGAATTTTTTCACAGCCTCGTTTGCATCCATACCTTTTTTAATTGCTTCCATCATCTTACCTAGATGTACATATTCATAACCACAAACAAGATCTTCCTTGTCAAGGAACATTTTTGTGATGTAACCTTCGGTTAATTCAAGATAGCGTGTGCCCTTAGCAACTGTACCATACAAAGTACCGGTTTGGCTACGTAAGCCCTTGCCAAGATCCTCTAAACCTGCACCGATAACGAGCCCTCCCTCAGAGAAAGCACTCTGAGAACGACCGTAAACTATCTGCAAGAATAATTCTCGCATAGCTGTATTTATAGCATCACATACTAGGTCTGTATTAAGAGCTTCAAGGATTGTCTTACCAGGTAAAATTTCAGAAGCCATTGCTGCTGAGTGTGTCATGCCAGTACAACCGATAGTCTCAACTAGACATTCCTGAATGACACCTTCCTTAATGTTCAGTGATAATTTACAAGCACCTTGCTGTGGCGCACACCAACCCACACCGTGAGTATAACCAGAGATATCTTTGATCTCTTTGGCCTGAATCCATTTCCCTTCCTCAGGAATTGGAGCTGGTCCGTGATTAGGACCTTTAGCGACAACACACATGTTGTCGACTTCTTTAGAATAAATCATATTCTTTCAGTTTATTAAATGAATATTTGATATTGATCTCTATCTTCGAATACCTTAATTAAATAACCTTGTTTTTTTCAGTCGCAAAGTTACAATAATTATCGAACAATACCAAGAAATGATGGTTGTTTTTTATCTCTTTAACCACAATATCATTATAGTGAAAAATAGATTTTATTGTATTTTGATATTCTGGCTATTTATTATTAAAGAACTTTTCATCGTTTATATCATATCTTCACTTTTCATTTTTTTCACTATGGATTAGCATTTTCCAAAGATATTATGTAACTTTGCAGCAAAGTGATACTGAAAGCAACGAATGGAAAAAGTTATAGTTAAAGAAAAAGACTTGATGGCAGCTGCCAAGAAAGGTATGGATGCATTTATTGATGTATTCATTGATTCAATTAATGAAGTTATTGGAGGTCAATTGACAGCTGATAATATGAGTAACTTGAACTCTGATCAAATTACGCTTCTTGCATATAAATACTTACATGATGAAGTTATGGATGGAGGTTTCGTGCAACTCATACATAATGGTTTGGGGGCTTTTATTTTTATAAATCCTTTTGCTAAAATGTTAAGGATGTGGGGACTTAGAGATTTATCTAAACTTATTTTTGAAGCGAGCCATCTTTACAAAAAGTACCATGAAGATATAGAAAAAGAATGTACTGACGAAGAATTTATGGCAATGTTCGAACAATTTTCAGAATTTGATGATATAGACGATAATTTTGTCGAAAATGAAGAACTTTGGACAGAAAACATAGCCAGATATATAGACGTAAATATTGACAAATTTGCTGAGATAGAAAAATAAAATGAATAAGAATGAACAACAGAATAAAAAAAGTACTGTAAATATCAAAAACAAGAAAGCATCTTTTGAATACTTTTTTGTTGATACTTTTACAGCAGGTATAGTTCTTACCGGTACAGAGATTAAATCAATACGTATGGGGAAGGCCTCCTTGGTTGACACTTTTTGCTACATCAATAATGGAGAGTTATGGGTTAAAGGCATGAATATCAGTCCATATTTTTATGGTTCATATAATAATCATGAAAGTAAAAGGGACAGAAAATTATTATTAACAAAAAAAGAACTAATAAAACTTGAAGCAGCAACAAAGCAGACTGGATTTACAATCGTACCAACTTTGGTCTTTTTAAATGAAAAAGGTCTTGCAAAGATGAATATAGCTCTAGCTAAAGGAAAAAAAGAATTTGATAAAAGACAAACTCTTAAAGAAAAAGAAGATAGGCGAGAAATGGATAGAGTAATCAAGAGATTCTAACACATAAAGAAGGTATTAGTATGACAATAAACGATGTAATAAAAGAACGCATTTTGGTTTTAGATGGTGCCATGGGCACTATGATACAATCATACAATCTTACAGAAGAAGATTTTAGAGGAGCATGTTTTAAAGATTATGAAGGTCAAATGAAGGGTAATAATGATATACTCAATATTACACGTCCTGATATTATAGCCGATATACATCGCAAATACCTTGAAGTTGGAGCCGATATAATAACAACAAATACTTTTAGCAGCCAATATATTTCGGAAGCAGATTATCATTTAGAAAAGTATTGTCGTCAGATGGCATTTGAAGGAGCTCGTATAGCTAGAAAAGTTGCTGACGAATTTTATAGTAGTAAAAAACCACGATTTGTAGCCGGTTCAGTTGGTCCTACCAATAAGACATGTTCCATGAGTCCAGATGTGAGTAACCCAGCTGCAAGAGAAATAACATATGATGCATTATTTGATGCCTATTATGAACAAATAGACGCGCTTGTAGAAGGAGGAGTCGATATTATTTTAATAGAAACTATTTTTGATACACTTAATGCTAAAGTTGCATTAGACGCAACAGAAACTGTTTTACACAATAGAAATACTATATTGCCGATAATGTTATCAGCTACTGTAAGTGATTTAGCTGGTAGAACATTAAGTGGACAAACTCTTGATGCATTCTTAGCAAGTGTGAGCAGTTATAATATATTTTCAGTAGGACTTAATTGTTCATTTGGCGCTAAACAAATGAAAGTATTCCTTGAGCAGTTGGCTCAAAAATCACCATATTATATATCTGCTTACCCCAATGCCGGCTTACCTAATAGCATGGGATTATATGATGAAACCCCAGAATCTATGGCTCCTCAAATAGGAGAGTTTATTGAGGAGGGCTTGGTTAATATAGTAGGAGGGTGTTGTGGCACTACTGAAAAATATATAGCTAAATATAGTTCTTTGATAGATGGGGGGAAACCACATAAAAAATGTGAAAAATCAAAAACGATGTGGCTTAGTGGGCTTGAACTTCTTGATGTTACACCCGAAGTACACTTTGTTAATGTGGGTGAACGTTGTAATGTAGCTGGTTCTAAAAAGTTTTTAAGGCTTATAAAAGAAAAGAAATATGAAGAAGCTGTTTCAATAGCACGAAAGCAGGTCACTGATGGTGCACTCGTCATTGATATCAATATGGATGATGGCTTATTAGATTCGAAAGCAGAGATGATCAATTTCTTAAATATGATAGCTGCAGAACCGGATATTGCGAAAGTCCCAATTATGATAGATTCTTCAAAGTGGGATGTAATTATTTCAGGGCTTAAGTGTTGTCAAGGTAAGTGTATAGTTAATAGTATATCTCTTAAGGAAGGTAAAGACGCTTTTGTAAGTCATGCCAAAGACGTGAAACGATATGGAGCAGCGGTAGTTGTTATGTGTTTTGATGAAGAAGGTCAGGCTACAACATTTCAACGTCGTATAGAAATAGCCAAACGTGCTTATCATATACTTGTATCCGAAGTCGGATTTAACCCACTTGATATAATATTTGATCCTAACGTTTTAGCCATTGCAACTGGAATGGAAGAACATGATAATTATGCTTTAGATTTTATCCGCTCAGTAGGCTGGATAAAGAAAAATCTTATAGGTGCACATGTAAGTGGTGGAGTAAGTAATTTATCGTTTTCATTTAGAGGTAATAATTATATACGCGAAGCTATGCATGCTGTGTTTTTATATCATGCAATTCAACAAGGAATGGATTTCGGTATTGTAAATCCTTCAACTAAAGTCATATACAGCGACATACCTAAAGAACAACTTGAAATTATTGAAGATGTGATTTTTAATAGAAAAAGTGGCGCTCAAGAAAGTCTCATAAACTTAGCTAATAAAATAAAAGAAGAACAAGAGTCTGAAAAGAACGGGAACGATAAACACGCAATAAGTACTACAAGATTCGACTTGTGGAGAAATAAGTCATTATCCGAACGTCTTGAGTATTCTCTTATTAAGGGTATTGGAGACTATATTGACGAAGATATCCACGAAGCGCTCAAAACTTATCAGCATGCTGTACAGATAATAGAAGGACCACTAATGAGCGGGATGAATAAGGTTGGTGAACTATTTGGATCAGGTAAAATGTTCTTACCACAAGTCGTAAAAACTGCTCGAACTATGAAACAAGCTGTTGCGATATTACAGCCATATATTGAAGCAGAAAAACAAGGTGGTGCTACTAAATCTGGTAAGGTTTTATTGGCGACTGTCAAAGGAGACGTTCATGATATTGGCAAAAATATAGTAGGTGTTGTCATGGCTTGTAATAATTATGAGATAATAGACATGGGAGTTATGGTTCCTGCTGATCAAATTGTTAATAAAGCTATCGAAGAAAATATTGATATTATAGGATTGAGCGGACTTATAACGCCAAGTCTTGAAGAAATGGTTCATGTCGCTCAAGAAATGCGTAAAGCGAACCTTGACATTCCGATAATGATAGGTGGTGCAACGACTAGTGAACTGCATGTCGCTCTAAAAATAGCACCTGTATATGGTGGTCCTGTTGTATGGATGAAAGACGCCAGTCAAAACGCATTAGTTGCTGCCAAACTGATTAAAGATAAATCTGAAATGAAAAGAAATCTAGATAAAAAGTATCAAAATCTTCGTGAAGAATATCAAGAAGAACAACAGAGAATAATATCCATAGAGGAATCAAGAAAAAATAAATTGAATTTATTTTAGTTATGAAAATTAATAGTGAAATTAAAAATATAGTTTTTGATCTTGGTGGAGTTATTATGACAATAGATCAGCAACAAGCTATTAGAAGATTTACGGAAATAGGACTTACAGAAGTTGAAAAACATTTAGATCCATATACACAAAAAGGGATCTTTGGGGATTTAGAAGAAGGAAAAATAAGTGCAGATACATTTAAAATAGAATTGGGGAAAATTATAGGAAAAGAAATAACCTTTCAAGATTGTGAGTATGCTTGGCGTGGATATTGTAAAGAACTGCCACAAAGGAATTTAGATATTCTAGTTAAATTAAAGGAAAAAGGCTATAGGCTGATATTACTTTCTAACACAAATCCTTTTATTATGAATTGGGGCCTAAGTGAAAATTTTGATGGGGTAGGACATTCTTTAAATTATTATTTTGATAGCTTATATCTTAGTTATAAAAATAAGATGATGAAACCTGATGTAAATTTCTTCAATAAGATGCTTTTCGCAGAAAAAATTCAACCTCACGAGACTCTATTTGTAGATGATGGACCACGTAATGTTGCTGTAGCAAGCGAATTAGGTATACATACCTTCTGTCCTATAAATGGAATTGACTGGACAGAAGATATCTATACCTACTTAAAGTAAGAACGATTCAGCCTTTTTTAGATCATCAGGGGTATCTATACCGATAGTCTCAATATCAGTGAGTCCTACCTTAATTCTAAATCCATTTTGCAACCAACGTAGCTGTTCCAGATTCTCTGCTTTTTCCAAACTAGATTGTGGTAGGCTTGTTATTTTAGAAAGTACCTTGCGCCTATATGCATATAGACCTATATGTCTAAGAAAAGGATATGATTCTAACCATTCAACCTTTTCTTTACCCCTAATAAATGGAATTATACTTCGACTAAAATACATAGCATAATTTCTGTTGTCTATTACAATTTTGGGGGAATTGGGGTTCTCAATAGCTTCTAAACCCATATCTAAAGTAAATGGTTTTCCCAATGTAGCTATTTGAGTTTCACCGTCATTAAAACATTCACAAACAGTCTTTATTTGAGAGGAGTGTATAAAAGGCTCATCGCCTTGAATATTGATTACGACATCGAAATCTCCACCAATTTTATTAACTGCCTCTTCGACTCTGTCAGTACCACTATTGTGATTTGCGGAAGTCATGACAGCATTACCACCAAAAGACTTCACCGTATCATAAATTCTTGTATCATCTGTGGCTACGTAAACTTCATCCAATACCGATTTAACTTGTTCATACACTCTTTGTATAACAGGCTTTCCTGCCAATAACGCCAATGGCTTTCCAGGGAAACGCGTCGAAGCATATCTAGCTGGTATAATTCCTATAAATTTCATTTCAATATTAATTTATCGAGGCAAAGTTACATAAAAGATACAATTAATCAGTTAAAAAATCTAATTAATTTTGCAGTCTTATAGTTTTTTGCTAATTTTGAAATTGAAAAATAACAAGACGATGAATTTAAATCACAAGATACTAGCTATTATAATTGCACTTTTTCCTATTACCCTGTTCGCGCAGAAGATAACGTTGGGCTCATGCACAACAAAAGATAATGGTGAGTACAAGGGCGAGATGTTAAGCGGGAAACCAAATGGTAAAGGCACAACTGTCTATAAAAACGGTGATAGGTTTGAGGGAGAATATGTGAAAGGTAAACGCCAAGGTTATGGTATATATTCTTTTTCAGATGGTGAAAAATATGAAGGACAGTGGTTTCAAGACCAACAACATGGAAGAGGTACTTATTATTTTATGAATAATAATAAATATGTTGGACTATGGTTTCGCGATTATCAGCAAGGTCATGGGATAATGTATTATTATAACGGAGATAGATACGAGGGTAGCTGGTATCAAGACCACCGTACAGGGAAAGGACGTTATACTTTTGCTAGTGGTGCCTTTTACGAAGGTGAATGGAAAGATGATAAGAAAAGTGGTAAAGGCTTTTATGATTGGGGTGATGGATCAACATACGATGGAATGTGGTCTAACAACCAGCGTTCTGGCAGAGGAACATTTCATTATGCAGATGGAGATGTGTACATTGGATTATGGAGTAATGACATACAAAATGGTAAAGGAATCTATAAATTTCAGAATGGAGATGTCTACGAAGGAGATTATGTACAGGGTGAAAGAACAGGTGAAGGAATCTTTAGATATAGTAACGGAGACCGTTATACTGGGCATTTTTTAGAAGGTAATAAAGACGGAGAAGGTACTTTGGTCTGGAAAAATGGAAATACTTATACTGGAGAATGGAAGGGAGATAAGCCGAATGGACATGGCAAATTGACTATGAAAAATGGTGATGTCTTTGAAGGTGAATTTTTAAATGGTAAAATTGATGGTGAAGGCATAGCTCATTATGTAGATGGTTGCAAATTCAAAGGAACATTTAAAGCAGGTAAGAAGAATGGTAATGCCATTGAAGAGGATAAAGATGGGAACCGTTTTGAAGGTTCTTATACAAATGACATACGCGATGGTAAGTTTATTGAAAAAGATAGAAATGGGAATATTACAGCAAAGGGGACTTACATTAATGGTAGAAGAAAGTTAGATTAATAAAATAAATATATTAAAAACCACATTCAAAACAAATTATTATGGTAATCGACACATTAGAAAATTTAAGTAAATATGTTTCGCTCAACCCAATGTTCAAAAAAGTTGTAGATTTTATAAAGAACAACGACCTTTCAAAGATGGATAATGGTAAATATCCTATAGAAGGAGATAAATTATTTGTTAATATTACAACTGCGAAAGGTAAGGATCCATATGAAGCTGTATTAGAAACACATATAAAAATGATAGATATCCAAATACCACTAGATACTCCAGAAACATATGGATATACACCCTTGGAAAATCTATCAGAAGCTGAATATAATCAAGATAAAGATATTACAAAATACGAAGGGCCTGCAGAAAGTTTTGTTACATGTAACCCAGGTATGTTTGCTATCTTTTTCCCGCAAGATGGGCATGCACCATGTATATCTACCGTACCTGAAATACACAAAGCTATTTTTAAGGTATGTGTTAAATAAAAATATATTAATCCATTTATTATGGCAGAAAAAAAAGATAAGGCCAACAAAACAAAATTTCCAAAATCCTTGGAAGTTCAGACTCACATTGGTATCATAAATAATGATTCATTGTTAGAGCCTTTCGAAGTTGCTATTCAAGGTAGGCATGAAAATGCTTTACGGAAAATAAGTCAGTTGACAAACAATGGGAAAATATCTTTTACAGATTTTGCCTGTGGATATAAATATTTTGGTCTGCATAAAACAGATAAAGAATGGATATTCCGTGAGTGGGCTCCAAATGCCACAGACATTTATCTTGTTGGAGACTTTAATGATTGGAAGGAAAATGACAAGTATAAGTTAAAACGAATAAAAGGAACAGGTAATTGGGAACTTAGAGTAAGTCATAGTGCTATAAAGCATGGTGACCTCTTTAAAATACATATCCATTGGAATGGAGGTGATGGTGAAAGAATACCGGCTTGGGCAGAAAGAGTTGTACAAGATCCTAATACAAAGATATTTTCTGCACAAGTATGGAATCCGGAAACACCATATATTTTTAAAAAGAAAAATTTTAAACCAAGTATTGGGCCTCTTTTAATATATGAATGTCATATAGGAATGGCTCAAGATGCAGAAAAGGTTGGAACATATGTAGAGTTCAAGGATAATGTGCTACCGCGTATTATAAAAGATGGATACAACTGTATTCAGATTATGGCGATACAGGAGCATCCTTATTATGGCTCATTTGGGTATCACGTTAGTAGTTTCTTTGCGGCTTCCAGTAGATTTGGAACTCCAGAAGAACTTAAAGAACTCATAGATACGGCACACCAGCACGGAGTTGCTGTCATTATGGATATTGTACATAGTCACGCCGTAAAAAATGAGGTTGAAGGCCTTGGTAACTTTGCTGGCGATCCCAATCAATACTTTTATTCTGGAGAACGCCATAATCATCCCGCGTGGGATAGTCTATGCTTTGATTATGGTAAAGACGAAGTAATACATTTCCTATTATCTAATTGCAAGTATTGGCTTGAAGAATTCCATTTTGATGGTTTCCGTTTTGATGGAGTAACTTCAATGTTGTATTATAGTCATGGCCTTGGTGAAGCTTTTTGTAATTATTCTGATTATTTTAATGGGCATCAGGATGACAATGCCATATGCTATCTGACATTAGCTAATAAACTTATTCATGAAGTTAACTGTAATGCTATTACTATTGCAGAAGAAGTTAGTGGAATGCCCGGTCTAGCATCAAAATTTGATGATGGTGGATATGGCTTTGACTATAGAATGGCAATGAATATACCTGATTATTGGATAAAAATAATAAAAGAGAAAAAGGATGAAGAGTGGAAACCTAGTTCGATATTTTGGGAATTGAATAATCGTAGGGCTGACGAAAAAACTATTAGTTATTGTGAGAGCCATGATCAAGCACTAGTTGGTGATAAAACTTTAATTTTCAGACTAATAGATGCTGATATGTATTGGCATTTTAAGATTGGAGATGAAAATGATAAAGTAAATCGAGGTATAGCACTACACAAAATGATAAGACTGATAACATCTTCCACTATTAATGGAGGTTATCTTAATTTTATGGGAAATGAATTCGGGCATCCTGAATGGATTGATTTTCCACGTGAAGGCAATGGGTGGAGTCATAAATATGCTCGTCGCCAATGGAATTTGGTAGATAACAAAGACTTGTGTTATCATTTCCTTGGAGACTTTGACAAGGCCATGATAAATTTACTTAAAGGCGTAAAGAACATACAAAATACAAAAATAGAAGAAATATGGCATAATGATGGTGATCAAGTATTAGCATATTGTAGAGAGGATCTATTATTCGTTTTTAATTTTAACCCAATACGATCATTTAGCGATTATGGATTCCT
The DNA here is from genome assembly GCA_041907685.1 of Prevotella sp. Classification (GTDB taxonomy): domain Bacteria; phylum Bacteroidota; class Bacteroidia; order Bacteroidales; family Bacteroidaceae; genus Prevotella. The sequence goes on from JAYRGU010000003.1 coordinate 61,174, forward strand.
TGTTCATACTGGTTCTTATGAAGTAGTTTTAAATACCGATGCTAAAGATTTCGGAGGAAATGGATTGGCAGACGATAAAATCATACACATTACAAATTATGATCCTTTGCATGTAACTGAACGCAAAGAGTGGCTTAAATTGTATATACCGGCTCGTTCAGCTGTAGTATTAAAGAAAAATTGATAGATGAATTTTATATATCACAGAAAAAAAGATAGCACACGTCCTATGAGAATTTTGTGTGCTATAGTATTTATTATTTTTAGTTTCATATATTTATATGATTTTCAAAATGACATGTTGTCGGTAGCACAACATGTATGGAGTAGTGGGCAAACACATTATAATAGAACTGTTGGTGCAATAATTATAACTATTATACTTCAACTGTTACAATATGGAATTTATACAATGATCAAGTTGCACAGACGGTCACATGCTCTATCATATTTGCCATCTTTCCTTTTATTAATGATCATCAGTTATATCACACCAGATATTGATAAGCATTCTTCATTTTTGACATGGTTATGGCTAGCACCAATTATATTAGTATTATGGTATGGAGCCGTTTGGGCTGCAAAACAATTTGAGCCATACGAACCTGAAATGAATGATAAAGGATATTTTTCAAGGCTAATGTGGGTAAACATGATTGAAATTATAGCTATGATGTTTGTTGTATGCCTAGTATGTGGAGGTAATGATACCTTTAGGTATAGGATGAAATTAGAAAATTATATAATAAACAAAGATTATGATAAAGCTATCAAGGTTGGGTTCGGTCAACAGAAGACTGATTCAAGTCTTACAATGTTACGTATTTATGCTTTAGCCCATGAAGGCAGACTAGGAGACCATTTATTTGAATACCCATTAATAGGTGGTTCACTTTCTATGCTTCCTAATGGTAATTCGGTAAAATGCATGATGTATTCAACGGATAGTCTATATTCATTTTTTGGTGCTAAGCCAAAGGAGTACTTAGAGCCAAAAGTATATTTTAGTCTTATGATAAAGAAAGGTTTTCCTAGTAGACAATTATACGACTATATTATCTGTGCAGATCTTATGGACAAAAACTTAGATGCTTTTGTAACAGATTTACGTAAATATTACAGAATAGGCATTAATTTACCTAAGCACTATCGTGAAGCACTAACCATATATACTCATATGCGTGCAAATCCAGTTATTGTATATCATGACAACATAATGGATGCTGATTTTCAGGATCTTCAAGATATGATTAAGAAAAATACAGATTTAAAACTTAGAAAAAATGCTATTAGAGATACATATAGTAATACATATTGGTATTACTATATGTATGGTAATAGATAATTAAATATGGCGTTGAAGGAATATGCTGTCTGTAATACATGCAGGCAACTCTTCCTTATAATGCGTTACCATTATAAGTGTCTTATTCTTTCTCTTACAGAATGCTTCTATGATATCTTTAACCATCCGTCTGTTTGTATTATCCAATCCATGAAGTGGTTCATCCAAAATAAGAAGTTCAGGATCTTTTACGAATGCTCTAGCTAAAAGAACAAGACGCTGTTCTCCACTTGACAGTTTTAAGAAAGTACGGTCTTCTATACCATCTAGTCCGAAAATGTTCATCCACCACTTGCATTTTTCATATTCGGATTTGTCTGGTTTCATATATAGCCCTACAGAGTCTTTTAGTCCACTGGCTACAATTCTAATAGCGGGTAGATCTTTTTGATATGCACGATGCATTTCAGGAGATACATAACCAATATGTTTTTTAATATCCCAAATACTCTCACCAGATCCTCTTTTATTTCCAAAAAGTGATATGTCACATGCATAACTCTGAGGATTATCAGCACATACAAGACTTAGCAAAGTACTTTTCCCAGCTCCGTTTTGACCACTTAAAGCCCAGCACTCACCATTTTTTACAGTCCAGTCTAATTCTTGTAAGATAGTTCTTTTTCCATATTTTATTGATACCTTATTCATTTTCACCACTTCATCGGCATCATATTCTTTATTACTATATGGTAGGTTGATAATTTCTTGTTCTTTTTGATTTGTCAATACATGCACTGGAAATTTACTCCTTGACTTTAAGTATAATTCCTTAGTAATTTTAGAATAGACTTTCATTTTTTTTATTTCAACTACATGAGTAATAAAATCAGGAATATCGTCAACTTTAGATAACACAAGAATTATTTGAAGAGCCTGTTCATTAGATAGAGTCTTTAGCAAATCTTTTAATTGATCTCGTGTTTGTGGATCTAGTCCAATAAAAGGATTATCCATTATTAACACACGTGGGTTGGCTAAAAGTGTTTTTGCCAGCTGAAATTTTCTCAATTCGCCACTTGATAATAATATAATGTATTTATCTAGTAGGGTTTCCATATTGAAAAGATCATATAAATGCTTTTGAAGTTCACGACGTTCCAGTGTATCTTCTCCAGAAAAATTATATGCTTCTTCAAGCTGTTTACCGACAGTAGGAGTGTTTTCATCAATATCATGTTGATTCCATCTTTGCTGAAGATAATATGCACCATCACTTTCACCATAAGAATCTCTAAAAGTTATGTATTTTATATTTTCAGAAACAAGTTTTCTTTTACTTGGTGTAAAATCATATATAGGATCTGTCATTAGTAATGGATGGCGCCCTATAATTATATCTATAAACATTGATTTTCCACCTCCGTTTGGCCCTACAACTGCTATATGTTCACCATCAATTGCTTCAAAATCTACCGGTTCGGCCATTCTCCATTCAGGCATTCTCGTAATGCCTTTATGTATCTCAATTATTTTTTGCATAGTCTATCTTGATTCTTATTTACAAAATCTTTCCACCCTCTATAGTTTTTGTCGCTAACAGGTTTACCCATTTGCATGAAATGACAATAAGCAGCACCTAATGCATCAGTTGCATCCATAAAGTCGCCCATTTGATCGTCTGGAATGTGTAGCATTTTTTGCAACATTCCTGCTACTTGTTCTTTTGAGGCCTTTCCTTGTCCAGTAATGGCCATTTTTATTTTAAGAGGGGCATACTCATGTATAGGTACACCATGATGTATAGCAGCAGCAATAGCAACTCCTTGAGCTCTTCCAAGTTTCAGCATAGACTGAACATTTTTGCCAAAAAAAGGAGCTTCAATTGCCATTTCATCAGGAAGATATTCGTTTATTATACCCGTTACACGTTCAAAAATACGACCTAATTTCATATATACATCACTCACCTTGCGTAAGTCTATAACGCCCATGGATACCATTTCAGCCTTATTTCCACAGACCTTAATTACCCCATATCCCATTATATTTGTTCCGGGGTCAATTCCGAGTATAATTTTTTCGGCTTTTTCCATTATCGAAGATAAGGATTCGAAAACATTTCTTCGCGTATAGTTGTCTGCTCACCGTGCCCTGTAAGAATAGTCGTATCCCAAGGCATTTTTGCTATTTTTTGATGTAAACTATTATTTAAATCTTCGAATGAGCCAAGTTCAAAATCAGTACGGCCTATACTAAAGCGAAATAAAGTATCACCTGAAAATGCTAATTTTTCTTCTTCGCAATAAAAGAATACAGAGCCAGGAGTATGGCCTGGTGTTGATATTATAGTAAACTTATGATTTCCAAATTCAATTACATCATTTTCCGTAAAAAACAATCCAACAGATGGAATTGATCTGTTATATTTTATTTGGCAGAATTCCATTGCCTGCTCTTGGAGTTTACCCATAAGATATTCGTCGTCAGCACTTATCTCAGGTCTTAATCCGAAATTATCATATATCGTGTCATTACCAAAATTATGATCAATATGTGCGTGAGTGACAATGAGATGCTTCGGAATTAAGTTGTTTTTTGTTATATAGGTTATTATTGCATTACGCTCTTCTTCATATAAAGCGCCACAATCTATAATAATACATTCATTGGTTTCATCATTAGCTACGTAACAATTCTCACCAAACATATTACACACAAACTTTTGTATATTAATCATACTGGCAAATATATTAGGTATTTATCTTCAAACCATTCTTCGCTGAAATAATTTATAATTTCCGTCTTTTCAACAATTTTCTTATATTTATTAATTTCATTGTCTAAATTTCCACCCTTTAAACAAATTACTCCATTAGGAATAGCATTGTGCTGTTCTTTTGAGACATTCTTTCTGACAATCTTAAGCAAATCAGGCAGAGGCATCACGGCTCTACTTACGATGAAATCGTATTTTCCTTTTTCGTCTTCTCCACGAAGATGCTCAGCGTTAACATTTTTGAGTCCGATGGATTGAGCTATTTCTTTAGCAACCATTATTTTTTTCCCTGTTCCATCGATAAGTTTAAAATTACACTCAGGAAACAATATAGCCAAGGGTATTCCAGGGAATCCCCCACCTGTGCCAAAATCAAGTATATTCGTGTTTGGCTTAAATTTTATCATTTTCCCTATTGCCAACGAATGCAATATGTGGTGTACATACAGGTTTTCAATATCTTTGCGTGAAATCACATTTATTTTACTGTTCCAATCTCTGTAAAGTTCATTCAATGCTTCAAATTGATTCTGTTGCTCTTCAGTAAGTTCTGTGAAATATTTATTTATAATATCCATATAAACATTTTATTATTTGAAGTTTTTATTAAGAATCTTGCTTAAATCAGAATTCTCTAGTTTTATTTCTATTTTTCCTATCGAATAAGGAGCAATTTCGTAAGGATTATATATAAAAGTTATTCCATCATCACCAATTATAAAGTTTTCAGGTGCATAAATGTCTTCAGAAACAAGATATCCCTTAGTCTTAAGCTCATCTACATTTTTCGTGTCTGTCTTTTTTAGTAATGCATCCAGCAATAAACCATTCAGCGTATTCTCATAACCCGGAACAAATATATCATTGATATTTAAAACTTTCCCTGTTTTAATATCAAAATTCAGTACTATTGTTTGTGAAATACCATGGGCTCCACCTTCATAGAAATTCTCTTTTATAATATAGACAACAATACCATTTTTGCCTTTATTTATTTCGCTACTGAGATTATAATAGAATTGATAAGTCTTTTTCTTCTCAGGATTAGATTTATCTTCTTTATAGAATGGACCATAATTAGTTTTATAATCATCAAGATATTTATTGGTAAATGAGTCTACTGCATTTTTTGCAGTCAGCTTTTGCATAGCAAATAGTTTGTCAATTATTACACTATTGATACGTTGGCCAACAACTCCGTTTGCATTTGTGGCATACAACATTTGAATATTAACCTTGCATTGCGGTGAATTGGGGCTATTTTCTATATCAATAGATTTATTGACCTTTATATTTTCAAAAGTTACGTCTTTGCCTTCTTCTGATTTTTTATTGCATGAGTTTAGCATTAAACATACAATTGACAAAGATAAAAATACTGTCCCAAAAAGAACTTTTTTCATTTTCATTTTCATTAATATTGCCTTAGAGCAGACAATAATTCATTATTTTCATTTTTTGTTCCTACAGTTACACGCAAGCAATTATCACAAAGTTTTATGCGTGTGCGATTACGTACTATTATCCCTTTTTCAACAAGATAATCGTATATTTTTTGAGCATCTGTCATCTTTGCAAGAAAAAAATTTGCATCAGTAGGATAAATCTTTTCACAAATAGGTAATTGTCTGAATGCATCAATCAGACGTGAACGCTCTAGTAGGAGAGTACGTACCCATTTATCAACTTCAAAAGGATCTTTAAGAGCTTCGAGCGCTTGATTCTGAGTAAGATTGTTAACATTGTATGGATACTTTACTTTATTAAAAATGTCTATTATGTCTTTGTTCGCAAAAGCCATACCCAACCGAATAGCCGCACAACCCCATGCCTTACTGAATGTGTTTAATACAATCATATTAGGATACTTATTTAGCTCATCTCTCATTGGTTTTTGGGATGAAAAGTCTGAATAAGCCTCGTCTACAATAACAATTCCATCAAACGATTCAACTAATTTTACGATTTCATCGCGATCTATATTATTTCCTGATGGATTATTAGGTGAACACACCCATATTATTTTTGTATTTTTGTCTGTTGCTGCAAGTAATTTTTCTGCAGATATTTGATAATTTTCGTCTAATAATACAGGCCGATATTCTATATCATTTATATCAGCACAAACCTTGTACATACCATATGTAGGTTCTATAGCAACAACATTATCAATTCCTGGACGGCAAAAACAACGATAAGGCAAGTCTATTGCCTCATCACTTCCATTACCTAAAAAGATTTGCTCTGGCCTAACACGTTTTATTGGTGCAAGTTTTGCTTTAACCTCTAATTGCAACGGATCAGGGTATCTGTTAAATGGTCTATTATAAGGATTCTCGTTGGCATCCAGAAATACGCTGGCGGCATGACCACTATACTCATTTCTAGCACTACTATATGCTGCAAGCGACCATATATTTGGTCTTGTCAATTCTTTCAATGATTTCATATTACTTATTTTTAAGATCCATGATGCGTACAGTCATTGCATTTTTGTGAGCCATTAACTGTTCGTTTTCAGCCATAACTTCTACAGCGTGTCCGATGTTTCTTATTCCATCTTCTGTTAGATGTTGAAATGTTACCTTACGATTATAACTATCTAAGTTTACACCGTTGTATGCCAATGCATATCCATGAGTTGGTAATGTATGATTTGTTCCACTTGCATAATCTCCAGCACTTTCACAAGCATATCCACCTAAGAAAACACTACCGGCATTTACAACCTTATCCGCAAGAGTTTCATAGTTATTAGTAGAAAGTATCAAATGCTCAGGAGCATATGCATTACTTAGTTCCATAGCTTCATCCATATCGTTCACCAGTACAAACTTACTATTATCTAAAGCCTTGGCTGCGATATCTTTACGTGGAAGAGCTTCTAGCTGTACTTTAAGTTCTTCATTAACCTTGTTAAGAAAGCTTTCTGAAGTAGTAATCAATATAACCTGTGAATCTATACCATGCTCTGCCTGTGACAATAAGTCTGCTGCAACATACACATGGTTACTTGTATCATCTGCTATAACACAAACTTCAGACGGACCTGCAGGCATATCAATAGCTACATCATGAAGCGATACTTGCTGTTTTGCAGCCATCACATACTGGTTACCGGGACCAAATATTTTATAAACCTTTGGAACAGATTCCGTACCATATGCCATTGCTCCTATAGCTTGAACACCACCTGCTTTATATATTTTATTTACGCCTGCAATTTTTGCAGCCACCAAAATAGCAGGATTAACCTTTCCTTCAAGATTAGGAGGGGTACATAATACGATTTCCTCACATCCTGCAATTTTAGCAGGTGTTGCCAACATCAGCACAGTGCTAAATAGAGGAGCCGTACCCCCAGGAATATAAAGACCTACTTTTTGTATTGGTATTGACCTTTGCCAACAAGTAACACCTGGTTGTGTTTCTACTTTTTTTCCATCAAATTTCTGAGATTCGTGAAATTCTGCTATATTGTGATGGGCAAGAACTAAAGCATGATGCAAATCATCATTAACCAAATCTTCAGCTTCATCCATTTCAGCTTCAGATACAGCTAACGAATTCAAGTTTACATGATCAAACTTGGATTCAAACTCAATAACTGCGGCATCACCTTCGTGCTTAATTTTCTCAAGCACGTTTTGCACTGTAGCATTCAACTGCGATACATCCAGATGTGGACGTTCCACAATGCTACTCCATTCATTCTTCTTCGGATACTTGATAATGTTCATTTTATTTATAATATCATTTTTTCTATTGGTGTAACAAGAATACCCTGTGCACCAAGTTCTTTTAGCTTACCTATAATTTCCCAAAAACGTTTTTCATCAAGAACAGTGTGAATAGAACACCATTCATCATCAGCAAGTGGTATTATGGTTGGACTCTTTATACCAGGTAGAACTGCAATTATCTCCTTAAGATTCGCTTTAGGAGCATTCATCATTACATATTTTTTATCTTGAGCACTCCGAACAGCATCAAATCTAAAAAGAAGTTCTTGTAGAGTTTTCATTTTCTCTTCATCCATTTGTTTATTACGGATTAGAAGAGCTTCACTTTTCATTACGACCTCTACTTCTTTTAAATTATTGCTTACCAAAGTAGAACCAGAACTGACAATATCAAAGATTCCATCGGCCAAACCTATGCCCGGGGAAATTTCTACGCTACCGGTTATAACGTGTATGTCTGCCTTAACGTTACTCTTATCAAGGAACTTGCGTAGTATTCCAGGATAAGAAGTTGCTATCTTTTTCCCATTAAACCATTCTACACCTTCATATTTAGATTCTTTTGGTATAGCAAGGCTTAATCTACATTTACTAAATCCTAGTCTGTCTACAATATCAGCATCTTCATTACGCTCCATGTATTCATTCTCACCAACAATACCAAGGTCAGCAACTCCGCTCGCCACACTCTGTGGGATATCATCATCACGAAGATATAATACCTCTATTGGAAAGTTTGTGGATTGCACCAGAAGAGTGCGTTTACTAGAACTCACTTTTATGTCTGCTTCACTGAGCAGAGCCATTGTGTCTTCGAAAAGACGACCTTTTGATTGTACGGCTATACGCAACATATTTCTATTTTTCTAATTAATTATATGCAAAAGTACTGATTTTATTATTAATTTGCAAGAAAATGACTACTTTTGCATCTAAATTAAATAACGAAGGCAATAAATCTGCATAAATATATATAGAACACTATTGAAAAAGATTATAACCATAATATTTTTAGCAGTTTTGTTTCTTTATTCGTGCGTCAATAAAGAAAACAAAAATACAGCTCCTTGGGGAGAAACGATGAACGATACCGTTGGCACATCAAAAGACTTCTCTATGGGCGATATAGTTAATAATGGAGAGTTGATAATGCTTACAATGAACGGTCCTGATAATTACTATGAATATCATGGAGCGGGATTTGGAACACAATATCTTCTATGTGAGAAATTTGCTCAGAAACTAGGGGTAAGCTTACGTGTTGAAGTATGTCGTGATACTGCTGAATTAGTAAAAAGACTGAATAACGGTGATGGGGATATTATTGCTTTTCAATTGCCTAAAAATATAAAGGGTAGGGCATCACTGACATATTGCGGAGTAAGAATAGACAGCTTACATACGCAATGGGCTGTAAAAAAGGGAAATATAGAATTAGCCGACACATTAAATAAATGGTTCAAGCCAGAAATGATAGCCCAAATAAATAAAGAAGAGGCGTATCTGTTGAGCAGCGGAAGTGTTCGCCGGCATATATATTCGCCAATGCTAAATAGTAAAGGCGGAATAATATCAAAATACGATAATCTTTTTATGAGTTATGGTTCAGTTATTCGATGGGACTGGCGCCTGTTAGCAGCACAATGTTATCAGGAATCTTGTTTTGATCCAAGAGCCACATCTTGGGCCGGAGCTTGTGGACTTATGCAGATAATGCCTTCTACAGCTGCACATCTCGGATTGCCTACAGGTGATTTATATAGTCCGGAAGCAAATATTTCAGCGGCATCCAGATATTTATTAGAATTATCTAGTAAGTTAAGGGACGTACGAGACCCGATGGAACGTACCTATTTCGTTTTGGCTTGCTATAATGGCGGATATAATCATGTACGTGATGCAATGGCCTTAACTAGTAAAAATGGAAGAGATCAATATCGTTGGGCAGATGTATCATACTATATTCTGCAATTGTGTAATGCACGATACTATAACGATCCTATCGTTAAACATGGCTATATGAGGGGAACAGAAACTGTTGATTATGTAGACAGAATACGTCAACGTTGGGCGCAATATAGAGGTGCTGCACGTCCAGGTAGCTTTAGAGGAGGTTCACATCATATACCATCTTTCAACAGTGATTATATGACACCCCACAGAGCCAAGAGGCATTATAGGTTCCATGTGTAAATGATATAAAACTGATTTCAAACTATTTCTTAACAAATCTGATTATTGCATCATTTGCTTTAAGCAGATATATGCCGGTATTTAAGTTTTTAATTTTCAAATCAGTTTTGGCTGCAATTGCTATTGTTCTCATCATCATCTTTCCATAGATATCATATATGAAAAGATTTTGATTAGGGCTCAAACCATCTATTATGAGATCATTATCTTGAAATCCACCAATCGAAAAAATCTTAATATCATTTATATTATTGGTATTTGAAATATCCATTATGACTTTTGTTGCTTCATGAGATGTACTTCCATCACTCCAATGAAACAGTATTTTATCGCCATCAAATGTAATCTGATTTACTTTCTTATCTATATTCTTCCCATTGATAGTTATATCATGGCTGTTATTTTCTGCATAAATGCATAGGGCGCATAGCAGAAATATAAAAAAAACGATTGATTTTGGATGGTTCATACAATGACTTCATTATAAGGTTATTGCTGCAAATATAAATAAAAATATAATATAAATCATTGATGCGTAATTAAAAAAACTAAAAATATAGTTCTTTTGGGCTATAAAATTAAAAATATACACAATATTTCGTGATTTTTATTGTATATTTGTATTTAATGAATACATTTGTACGAAAATTTAAATAATACATTATTGATCAACTATATAATAAGTCATTTATAAAACTGAAATTAATAAACCAACAATAAGAATAAGCGTCTTCTATTTTTTAGACGCAAACCTATAGTATTTAATAAAATACAATACAAGCATCATGTCAGTAACTATGATTAACGAGAATATAGAGGACGGTCGACTCGATTCCTTCCCGAATCTATATTTCGCAGTGCCCATCGACCGATCTCGGTGGAGACAACATGGGTGGACACCTGTGATCGTGATGATTACAGCGGTCATGGAATACAGCATGGTGCTTTCTGTAAAAATACAGCAAGATATGTGATTGACATTATTTGTTCAAAATTAGCATTCACTTTGCAAAATATTTTTATAAAATAATGTCACTTTACCACTCTACATTATAACGCATTGATAACTAGCACATTATATATTGAAAGTTTTAAACTTAAACGTCACTGTTTACCACTACAATACCACGTTTAAAAAGAGATTTAATACAGAAAATATACTTCTATAACAATTAAGAGACCACATATGGATAAGATGATGAAGACAACGGCAGAGATAAGGAGAAATTATGTTGGATGTTAACGCTCTTTGGAGGCTTCACGCCTGCAGCTGCTTGGCAAACCACCGTGGTGTTTTTCATAGTTCTTATTTTGGATATATGGTATTTTTGTTTAACTTTGTAAGCAACAAAACATACATAGGACAATATGTAAAACATTTTCTTTGTATTAAGCAAATTAGGAAGACTTTTATATTTATGTAAAGTGTTTCAGTAAAGCTTTTAATAACTTGTATAGTAAATCAGTAAGTATAACAACAAAGATGTATACCTTATTCAGGCATAGTCAAAAGGTATGCTTTTACTTGATAAAAGCTATGATCCAACGATATAAAAGCATTGTTCCGATAACACAAAAGCATAGCTTTAACAGTGTGAAAGCTATGCTCTGATTTTATCAATAATAAGATGATTAATTTTAAAGATAATAGTGGCGTTTTAGTGGTAACAATGTGGTATTAATAACTATGCAAGCATCTGATAATGAGCGTTTGTGGTAAAGTGACATTATTTTATAAAAAATATGTCTCCTTTACTTTCGTGAAGATCTGAAACCATCTAAATTTTCATATTTGCGTTTCATCATCCTAATATATATATTTTTAAGCCACATTTTATGAATAGCAATAAAAATGATACCGATTATGAGCATCATCATATTTGCAGGTGTGTCTCCAAATAATGAATACACAATTGAATAAGAAATGGTAGGAAGTAAAAACACAGCTATATTAACAATCATAGGTATGTAGTTGCTTTCAAATCCTCCTTTAGAAATTACATTATAGTTTAGAGGTATAGTGTTTTTGTTATATACAGCCATCTGGAAAAAAAGGAAATAACATAATCCCGCAGTGAATAACATTATAGAAATTAGCTCAAAAAGAGTTGATTTGCCTGTGAAGACTGTAGGAAGGAGCAACAAGAAAGGCAAAATAAGTAATGCAGAGTAAAAATAATATTTTGCTTTAAGCAATGCCAAAATATTCTCTTTATGTACAAGCAAACCATCTATATAATTTCCTTCTATTCCCATGATCTTTACAATAAGCATTGCTCCAATAATTGAAAAATTATAGAACATCCAGAAGAAAATCATGCCGGAACCATATGTGCTAGTGAATGATATGATCATACTGAACATTAAGATAACAGCTATTGCAGATATAAATGATTTACGCAACTTTTTGTTTCGCATGATACTCTTAACTTCTAGTTTTATAAATTCTCCGGTTTGCCCATATCTATCAAAGAAATTAAAATTGTTTACATTCTTTAATGCTTTTGTTTTTTCTTTTCCAATTTCTTTCCAAGTATAAACGTATTGTAATCTACGGTTTATTAGCACCAGCATACTTAATATTGCCATTAAACATAAGAATACAATAATAGGATGGTCTGTTATATAGGTACTGATATGTGAATAGAATAAACAAAATTTGTCTATATTCAGCTTTCCCGTTATGTAAAGAGGCATGTAAATTACTGCATATAGAAGCCCCGGAAGCCACCACCACCATATATGGTCATTAACAATAGTACGTGAGATAAGATACCATTGACTATTGGCCAATATCATAATATAACAAGCGAGCAGATAAGCTATAGCTACAAAGATTCCTTCGCTGAATACAACGGCCATTACCAGATATGGTATAAGCAATGCGAACCATACTATGTTTCCCCATGATAGTAATGAAGATATTACAAAACAGTTTATGCATGAGTATCTAGGTATAGGCAACAATACATATGGCTTAATCAATTGCGCCGGTGTTTGTTGAACAATAAATCTAAAAAAGAAATCTACAGAAAGTATAATTGGCATTATACCAAACAGTAGTTGCCCACCAGTAAAGGATTTATCGTTATTAGCTGCATAAGCCAACGAAATAGAAATCAATATGAGGTACAAAGCTGCAAAAGCACCCAATATATAAAGCCCAATTCTAGCAGCCTTATTTTGTGACCAAATAGGGCTGCGTCTTTCAGAAAGTATTATATGCTGGCGCAGTAGTTTATACATAAATTATCAGTTTATCTGAGATCAATAACTTCGGCTTTAGGAAACTCTTTCGAATTGAATCTAAACATTCCATCGCTTATATTCTTAGTGCGGAAATTGCTAATAGTAATTGTACTCCATGATTTGCCTTGGCGCATTCTTATAACAGATGGCTGATAAGAACCTTTATTTACAGTGATGTACATTTCCGGTATGGCACGTGGAGAGGATGCTATAAGATGTACAATATACTTTCCACCTGATGCAGTCATAGTATATTTGTACCCATTATTGTACATATTAATAAAATTGTAAGGATTTATTTTTTGTAATTGTGCCTCAGTGGGATTATTTACATTCACTTCATCATTTTTTTTCACGTAAGTCCATTCGGTCTTGCCATCAAACCATATGATTGCCTGAGGGGTAGATGCATGAAACTTTTTCCCTTTTATGGTGATTGTACCACTTACGTTTCCGTATTTGTTTCCTGACATTGTAAAATTAGCACTTGCTCCACTGCGTGTGCCTATTACTTGTGCCGTTTTATCCAAAACTTGCTTAGCTGTCTGAGCCGATGCTAATCCTGTAAAAGAGAATAACAGGATGATAATCAAATTGTTAATTTTAAAATTCATAATATAATTAATTAACGTCTAATTCCATTCAATAATTGTTCCAGACTATTCTCGTCTGTTATCATTACTTCTCGAGGTTTACTACCTTGCGCAGAACCAACAATACCTGATTTTTCCAATTGGTCCATTAATCTTCCAGCACGATTGTACCCAATAGAAAATTTTCTTTGGATAAGGCTAGTTGACCCTTGCTGATTAAGAACTATCAGTCTAGCAGCTTCCTCAAATAAAGGATCAACATGTTGGAGGTCCATCATTTCTGTTCCTATGCCATCTTCGTTTGGAGAATCAGGTTCAGGTAACTCAAACGGTGATGGATATCCTTGCTGCTGGGCTATGTATTTATTAATACGATCAACTTCAGGTGTATCCACAAAAGCGCATTGTACACGAACTGGTTCGTTTCCGCTTAAAAATAGCATGTCACCTCTACCAATAAGTTGATTTGCGCCAGGGCGGTCAAGAATAATTCGAGAATCCATCATAGAGCTAACCTTAAACGCCATACGTCCCGGGAAGTTGGCTTTTATATTACCAGTAATAATAGTTGTAGTAGGACGCTGTGTAGCAATAACCATATGTATTCCCACAGCACGAGCTAACTGTGCTATACGCGCTATAGGCATCTCTATTTCTTTTCCGGCTGTCATTATAAGATCACCAAACTCGTCAATTATGACAACGATATAGGGCATGAATCTATGACCGTGTTCCGGATTCAATTGTCTATTTTTGAATTTCTCGTTGTATTCTTCTACTTTACGCACACCAGCAAGCTTAAGGAGGTCGTAACGCTGGTCCATCTCCTTACAAAGACTATTTAGAGTCTTAACAACTTTAGTAACATCTGTTATTATCGGTTCGTCATCTTCTTCAGGTATCTTTGCTAAAAAATGATTTGCGATTGTACGATATATACTAAATTCGACTTTCTTAGGGTCAATGAGTACGAACTTCAATTCAGCGGGATGCTTTTTATAAAGTAATGACGTTATTATAGCATTAAGTCCTACCGATTTACCTTGTCCAGTAGCACCGGCAACTAGAAGGTGCGGTATTTTTGCTAAATCAACCATAAAAACTTCGTTCGAAATAGTTTTGCCTAATGCGATAGGAAGTTTCATGTTTGTTTCTTGGAATTTCTTAGAATTAAGAATACTTTCCATCGAAACAATATTAGGCTTTGCATTTGGAACCTCTATTCCGATTGTACCCTTGCCCGGTATAGGAGCTATTATACGTATGCCCAAAGCTGAAAGACTTAAAGCTATATCATCCTCAAGATTTCTGATTTTTGATATTCTTATACCTTCTGCGGGGGTAACCTCATATAATGTTATAGTAGGACCAACCGTGGCGCTGATAGTACGTATTTCAACTCCAAAACTTTTAAGTACCTCAACAATGCGGTTTTTATTAGCTGTCTGTTCTGCCATATCAATATATGGCTTTCCATCATTATCATATTTTTTTAATAAATCAAGGGTAGGGTAATGGTAATTCTCCAAATCTCTCTTTGGGTCATATTTATCCATCGTTATTCCCCCGACTACGACATTATTGTCTGCCTTTTCTTCTTCCTTGCCTGTAATAATACTCATCTCTTTACCATCTGATACTTTAAGTTTATCGCTAATATGAGATACTGTAGGGGCAACAGCATCACTCGTATCAGGTGTGATGGTATCACTAGGTACTATTTCTGCACCTGAGTCAGCAAATTCAACTTTTTGAATAGTTGGATCGTCAAAAACAGTTGGGTCTTCTTCAGTTTTTATATTATTATCAGAGTTTTCTTGGTTTTTACGGTTATTATTCGTTATTGTAAATCCAACTTTAGTTATGTACTTCACAGGATTTAGCATTTTTCTAACAACGCTAATTGTCTCATTTGTAAGATAAGTTAGAAATGCAAGAGCTGTAAATGCCAACACAGCAGTAATACCAGGAGGTCCTATAAGGTTTTCAATGCATTGACATACATACATGCCATGATCACCGCCAGGATTAAAAAAGCTGTCTATAAATATCGGTGATACAAATTTTGCTAATGTTATAGAACTCCATATCATAACTATCATTGTACAGAAGAACCATTTCCATAGATTAACTGAATATGCCCCCATTTTTTTCAAAGAGAAAAATATTAGAAAGAGAGGTATAAAAAAAGCAGGAATGCCAAAACATCTCTTAATCAAGAAATACGCTGTATATGCGCCCACAGATCCACAATAATTCTGAAATTCTCGTGTAGAATTGAGTATTTCACTCCCTCTGGGGTTTTCCAAAAGACTCTGGTCTGCAGCTCCTGTACTAAAATATGAAACAAATGAGAATATCATTAATATTGATATTACTAATAGTATAACCCCGAAAAGGAATACTGCCTTCTCGTTTTGGAACATATTTTTAAAACCTATCGCCTCACTAAACGAGACAGGTTTACGTTCGACCTTTTTCTTTCTCATTTAAAATTCATGTTTTTACGAATGCAAAGATACACATTTAATTTAGATTTTAAATTATATGGCTTAATATTTTATGCCAATTTTTAATATTTCATTGCTTTAATTAAATAATGTATATATTGTAACTGTTTGCGATCAATTCGATCAATAAGCGTATTCAATATTTCTAAATATGTGATTTTGATTATATTCAGGTTATACATACAACGAATAAGGTATAATATATACAATATGGCTAATGAAAAAATTGAATAAACTAAACGGTATATAGCTTTTTTTTTGTACTTTTGCATCCGACTTTTGAAGTCAATTGTATTTTTGTGTTGCAAACATAATAGATAATGAAGAAAACTATATATAATAAGTTTGATAAAAAAGACATTACAGCTCTTCCACGAGTGCTTTTTAGTGGAAGAATTATAACTATAATAACTCCAGGAGAAACCGAAAAGGCAGTTGAATACCTAATGTCACAGCCTCTTTTGGGTATTGACACGGAGACAAGACCATCATTTAAAAAAGGTGTTACTTATCAAGTTTCTCTATTGCAAGTATCTACAATAGATACATGTTTCCTTTTTAGACTTAATCTAACAGGGATGACTCCTGCATTAATAAGATTATTAGAAGATAGCAACATCCCTAAAATCGGATTATCTTTAAATGATGATGTAATGGCTCTTAATAAGAGGACTAAATTTACCCCCGGTGCTTTTTATGATTTGCAGAAGCATGTCAAAGAGATCGGAATTGAAGATTTAAGCTTACAAAAACTTTATGCGAATATTTTCAATGAGAAGATAAGTAAAGCGCAGAGACTTACAAACTGGGATAGTGAAATATTGAATGATAAACAAAAACTTTATGCCGCTACCGATGCATGGGCTTGTATAATGATATACAAAGAGTTGCAACGTTTAGAGAAAACTGGTGATTATGAACTTGTAGTTATTCCAGAAGTCATTAATGAGCCAAAGGCTAACTTAGAAAAATAAATAATATGTATAAGAAGATATATTTAAAAAGAGGTAAGGAAGAAAGTCTTAATCGTTTTCATCCTTGGATCTTTTCTGGTGCTATACAGCATCAAGATGATGGAATAGAGGAGGGCGAAACGGTGCGTGTCATTACTTCTAATGGCGATTTCATCGCTGTTGGTCATTTCCAACAAGGATCAATCACTGTTCGTGTATTGTCTTTTCATGATATTACAATTGATGAAAATTTTTGGTTTTCCCGTATAAAATCAGCTTTAGAGATGAGAATTTCTATCGAAATTGCAGATAATCCAAATAATAACACGTATAGACTGATACATGGTGAAGGCGACAACCTGCCTGGCCTAATAATAGATATTTATGGTGAAACAGCTGTGATGCAAGCACACAGTATAGGAATGCATATGTGTAGAAAAGAAGTTGCCGAGCAATTAGTTAATGTAATGGAGGGAAGAATCAAGAATGTCTTTTATAAAAGTGAAACTACACTTCCGTTCATGGATCCTGAAAATGGTTTTCTGTATGGCGGAAGCGAAGATAATACAGCAATAGAGAATGGATTGAAATTTCATGTAGACTGGCTTAAAGGGCAAAAGACAGGATTTTTTGTAGATCAGCGTGAAAACCGTAGTCTATTAGAGCATTATTCAAAAGGAAAATCAGTATTAAACATGTTCTGTTATACAGGAGGCTTCTCTTTTTATGCCATGCGTGGCGGTGCTAAATTAGTACATTCTGTTGACAGCAGTGCAAAGGCTATAGAGCTAACAAATAAAAATGTAGAGTTGAACTTTCCTGGCGACAACCGTCATAAATCATTTTGTGAAGATGCATTCAAATTTCTTGTTGATGCCCCAGAAACTTACGATCTAATAATACTAGATCCGCCTGCATTTGCTAAGCATAGGTCATCACTTAGAAATGCTCTTAAAGGTTACACCAGACTAAATCTTAAAGCTTTTGAAAAGATAAAGCATGGAGGCATTCTTTTTACATTCAGTTGTTCTCAAGTCGTAACAAAAGATAACTTCCGTAATGCGGTTTTCACGGCAGCAGCTATGACCGGTCGTAAAGTTAGAATATTACATCAATTGCATCAGCCAGCAGATCATCCAATAAACATATACCACCCTGAGGGTGAATATCTTAAAGGCCTTGTTTTGTACGTTGAATAGTACAAAAGTCCTTAAAAATAGAAAAAATATTCATAAGTTATTGTATATTGATAGAAAAAGGTGTATTTTTGTCACTTAATCTATCAACATACAATAACTTATGAAGAAACAAATTCTTTTTTTTGCAGTCGCATTATTATTCGTCGTATCAGCGAACGCACAGATTAATATTGACATTGATCCATCTCAAAAAGGTATAGAAATAAGTAAAATGCTTAATGGTATTTTCTTTGAAGATATAAACCATGCAGCGGACGGAGGGCTTTATGCAGAGCTAATAAGTAATCGTTCGTTTGAAGATAATGATACAATAGCTGAAAACTGGCGTTCGTATGAAACAGCCGGAGCAAGTGCAAAAATGGAATTGATAAATAATAAACTACTTAATGATAAACAAAAGCATGCATTGGAAGTTAAATTTATTGCGTCTCCGAAAGCCTTATCTGGCATTTCTAATAATGGGTATTGGGGAATAAATGCAGTGCAAGGTCGTACATATAAACTTTCTTTTTGGGCAAAAGGAAAACTAAAGGGTTGTCTGAAAGTCGCATTAATGGATCAAAATGGAGTAGTCTCGTATGCAGAAGCTATAGTAGATAAAAAAATCTCGAAGAAATGGGATAAATATACAGCAACGTTAACATCAAATGGCAATGATAGCAATGCAAGGCTATATATACTAGCAAATGGTACCGGAACCGTTGATTTTGATGTAGTTTCATTATTTCCACCTACATTTAAAAACAGGGAGAATGGTTGCAGACCTGAATTGGCTCAGTTATTGTATAATATTCACCCAAAATTTATGCGTTTCCCTGGGGGGTGCTATGTTGAAGGACAAGGTAATTCAGAAAATGCATTTCATTGGGAAAGAACAGTCGGGCCTATTGAAGAAAGACCTGGTCATTTAAACCGTAATTGGGGATACCGTACTACTGACGGTATGGGATTCCAAGAGTTTCTTCAGCTGGCCGAAGATATCAAAGCAAAGCCACTATATGTTGTAAATATTGGACTTTGGCATGGAGGAATGACTCCTATAGATTCTATTCAGCCATGGATAGATGAGTGTATGAATGCATTGGAATATGCTAATGGTGATATTACCACAAAATATGGGAAAATGCGTGCCGAAAATGGTCATCCAGCTCCTTTTAATATTGAGTATCTAGAAATCGGGAACGAAAATAACCAGCCGGAACAGAGTTTAAAAAGCCAGAGTGACCATTACTATGAAAGATTCAAAAAATTTAAAGAAGCTGTATTATCCAAATATCCGAAAATGCATTTAATCGGTAATGTTGCAGCATGGGGTACAGATGATCCCAAATGGGATAATGCAGAACCAGCCGAACTTCTTGATGAACATTACTATAGAAATCCGGCCTGGTTTACAGATAATTTTAATAAATATGATTTTTATTCGCGTGGAGGTTCTAAAATATATTGCGGAGAATATGCAGTTACTCAGGGCTTTGGCAGGGTAGGGAACCTTAATGCAGCTTTAGGTGAAGCTGTTTTCATGATGGGGATGGAAAACAATTCAGATGTTGTTGAGATGAACAGTTACGCTCCTATATTTGTTAATGAAAACAATATTGCATGGCAACCGGATATGATAAGATATAATTCAAGTAGAGTTATGTGTACGCCATCATATTATGTACAGAAATTAATGTCTTCTAACATAGGTACAAGAATTGTAAATATCAGTAAATCAAATCCTTACAAAAACGTAGAGATTTTCGAACCAAAATCAAAATCATATCAAATAGGAGTAGGAACATGGGGAACTCAGTCATCTTTTGATAATCTAAAAGTAGAATCCAGTCAGACTCAGTTTAGTGATGCATGTGACAATACATCAGACTTTAAATCTGTTAATGGAGAATGGAAATCTGAAAATGGAGTCTTAGCACAGAAATCAAATAAAGAATACTGCATAGAAGTGTTGGATAGACAGATAACAGGTAGTAAATATACGTACACATTAAGAGCACGTAAAGATGCTGGCAATGAAGGATTTCTGATTGTTTTCAACTATCAGGATCCCCAAAACTATTGTTGGTTTAATCTTGGTGGCTGGGGAAATACATTGAATGGACTTGAACAAATTGTTAATGGAGGAAAATCTCAAGTTGCAACGGTACCTGGAAATATTGAAACAGGAAAATGGTATGATATAAAAATAGAAGTAGATGGTGATAGCGCAAAATGTTATATTGATAAGAATAATATTTTGAGTGCTAAATTACGTAAAAATACAAGTCCAGGAGTATTTACGAATGCTTCGATTGATGACAATACAGGAGAAATGTTCGTGAAAATTGTAAATACAGGTTCTGTTAATACTACGGCACAACTAAATTTAAAGAACTATGATATAAGGGATGCACAAGTAATAAGACTTACATCTGCTAGTGGAAATGATGAAAACACTTTTGATGATCCAACGAAAATTTATCCAATTAAAGAAACATTGTCACCTTCAAAAGATAATATAATAATTGATGTACCAGCTTATTCGCTTAATATAGTTCGTATAAATAAATAGAAATAAATGCATAAAAAAGAAACTTCAGATTAGTGAAGTTTCTTTTTTTGGCCTTTAGTAGAATTATTCATTGATTCTTCTGCTGCATATTTGGCCTCATGTTTACCTGCTTTAGCTTTTTTCGGTTTTTTATTTCCAGCTGCTCCCATTTTTATAAAGTTTTTATAAGTTTCATTAGTTTTCTTTTCGTGATGCAAAATTATATTATCTGAGCCAAACATCCAAATTTTTATACTAGTTTAAACTAGTATAAATTAAACATAATCAATATTATGATAAATAGAAGGATCTGTTTATTCAAATAAAACTTTCAAAACAATAAATGAGTGAATTATCCCCCTATTTTACTCTACTTTCTAATTTTGCATTCTTTTGAGTCTAATATTCTATAAATAACCTAAATATTTAGTTAATTCAGAGCCAAAATGGCAGTTTTTGTGTTAAAAAACCCCTTATATATAGAGGGTCTTTTGTAACAAGGCTCAATTAAGGTAAAATAGACAAGAGTAATATTAAGATTTAAGGTATTAAAGAATGAGACAATTAAAAATTCAGAAGAGTATTACAAACCGTTCAAGCGAAGCTTTGGACAAGTACCTAGTTGAAATTGGACGCGCTCCATTAATTTCTATTGATGAAGAAATTGATTTGGCACAACAAATAAAGAAAGGTGGCCGTGCTGGAGAAAAAGCTAAAGACAAATTAGTCACAGCAAACCTACGTTTCGTCGTTTCTGTTGCCAAACAATATCAACACCAAGGTTTGACATTAACGGACTTAATTGATGAAGGTAATATTGGACTGATTAAAGCTGCTCAGAAATTTGATGAAACACGCGGCTTTAAATTTATCTCATATGCTGTTTGGTGGATAAGACAGAGCATTCTTCAGGCTATTGCAGAACAAAGCAGAATTGTTCGCCTCCCATTAAATCAAGTAGGTTCACTAAACAAAATTAATCATGAAATTAATAAATTCGAGCAAGAAAATCAGCGGCGCCCATCCGTTTCAGAATTATCTGATGCAACAAAATTAGATGAAGATAAAATCGGACAGTCTCTTATGGCCGATGGACATCACGTTTCAATAGATGCACCTTTTCAGGATGGAGAAGATAACTGTATGCTTGACGTGATGGCTGGAGGTGATGATAGTCGTACAGATAGACAAGTAGATCATGAATCAATGGCTCAAGAACTTAATTCTGTGCTTTCTAAAGTCCTAAAAGATCGAGAAATCACTATTATAAGAGAATGCTTTGGCATAGGCTGCCATGAAAAAGGCCTGGAAGAAATAGGTGATCAATTAGGTTTAACACGCGAGCGTGTACGCCAAATTAGAGAAAAGAGCATAACAAAGCTACGCGATAGCGGTAATGCAAAAATTCTAGTCAAATATCTAGGTTAGAATAACACCAAAACTATAAGAAAGCAAACATAGCTACAAAAGACAAGAAACTTGGTCTTTTATTTTGTTCTAGTTTTCGTTTTCACTATCTTTGCATAAATGAAAGAAAACTGGCAATTTAAGATACTATATCTGATGCTAGGCATGATTCTTTTCATGCCTAGCATCACTTTTTCTCGTGAGCGCCCCGACACGGTGTTCATGAAGCGAATGTTCAGTTATTCTAAAGGAATATGTAAAAACACAAATGGTCTTAAAACAAATGTATATCTAAAATACCGTATTCATACAGATAGGCGGAATTTTACTTTATTCTGTGTACCAACTATGTATGAAATAGCTAAGGGGAAACGAGAATATTTTGGTGAAACTTATAGTACATTGCGGTTTAATAAAATAAATGATTATGAAGAATTGGAGCATATAAGTACAGGGACTATTCCTCACAACCGAGAGACATTCCCTACTCTTTTAGGATATTTGACTCCAAGTATATACGAAAATACACTCTTTAAAAATCAAATATTGTCTCCTTTTGAGAGATCAAATCATAAATGTTATAAATATAATGTGACATTTTTGCTAAATGGTAAGGTCAAGATAAGTTATAAGCCACGTATATATAGCACACAACTTGTTTATGGATGGGCTTTAGCAGATTACTCAACCGGACGAATCATCACTGCTGAAATTGATGGAGAATACGATATGGTTACTTTTGCTATTAACATAGAGATGGGTACAGAAGGGATAATGTCGCTACTTCCCAAAAAATGTGATCTTCATGTTAAGTTTAATTTTCTTGGTAATAAAATTCAATCATGGTTAAAATGTTCATTATGTGATCCAATATCACTCCCACAAAATGTTTCAGATTCGCATAATAGAAATATGATGCCTCTGTTGCGCCCTGAACCACTAACAGAACAAGAAAACAAAATATACAATCAATTTGATTCTATCAATTCTGTAAGAGACAGTACTCAAAAAAGTAAAAAAGGTTATGCAAAGCACACATATGACATATGGAATACCATAGGAGAAAATCTAGTAAATAAGCTTGGTACTGATTTTGGAAACAATGAACGTGGCACTTTTCAAACATCACCTATATTCAATCCTCTTTATATGAGTTATTCACAAAGGAAAGGATTGACATATAGATTTGACGTAAATATTAATTATAATTTCAGTAATAACAGTTGTATAAATTTAAATGTAAAAACAGGTCTTCTATTGAAATTACGCCAATTTTTTATTGATTTTCCAATTAAAGTTGAATATAATAAAAGAAGGCATGCCTTTACCCAATTTACAATAGGAAATGGTAACAGAATTACAAACTCTAGTATTCTGGATGAAATAAAGAAAGACAAGCCAGACTCAATTAATTTTGATAAAATGAATTTGGATTACTTCAAAGACTTTTATATGAGATTAGAAAACAACTATGACATATCTGATTATTTTTCTGTTAATGCGGGAATCATTTTTCACCGCCGGTCTGCAGTCGATAAAGCTGGATTTATAGAGAATAATCGTCCGTATATCTATAAAGCGTTTGCCCCTGCATTAAGGTTGGTGTATCGACCATTAAGGTGGAATGGCCCTATCATTACAGCTGATTATGAAAAATGTCTTGATAAATTAATGGGATCTGATATGAGCTATGAAAGATGGGAATTCAATGCATCAATGAAAAAGGATTTTAAAAGGATGTGCGTTATTTCAGTAAGACTGGGTGGTGGTTTTTATACTGCGAAGAGTGATAAAACATATTTTTTAGACTACACAAACTTTAGGGAGAATAATTTAATTGGCGGATGGAATGATGACTGGACTGGTGATTTCCAGCTATTAAATAGTAACTGGTACAATGCATCAAGTTACTATATACGAAACAATATAACTTATGAACGTCCTCTACTTATTGCGACATGGATTCCCATAATAGGACACTATATAGAAAACGAACGTATATATATGAATACCCTATTTGTTAATCACCTTAATCCATATATTGAATATGGATATGGACTTACAAACAGATTCTTTTCATTGGGGGCTTTTATTAGTACTGCCAATGGTAAATACGATGGATTTGGATGTCGTTTTACATTCGAATTATTTAGCAAATGGTAATTAAAAATAAAATAATAATATTAATATGCAAAAACCATTAACTGTATATAAAGCAAGTGCAGGAAGTGGAAAGACTTTCACTCTTGCTACAGAATATATCAAACTATTGATTGAAAATCCGCAGAGCTATAGCAAGATACTAGCTGTTACTTTTACCAACAAAGCAACAGAAGAGATGAAAATGCGCATACTGAGTCACTTATATGGCATATGGAAAAATCTACCAGATTCAAAGGTATACAAGTCTGTAGTTATGAAGTCTCTGGATAACGCGTCAGAAAAGTATGTATCTGAACAGGCAGGGAAGGCGTTATCTCTCCTACTCCATAATTTTAATTATTTTCGTGTTGAAACTATTGATTCATTTTTTCAATGCGTACTTCGCAATCTAGCCAGAGAACTAGATTTAACGCCTAATTTACGTATAGGGTTAAATGATTATCAGGTAGAAGAACAAGCCGTAGATTCAATTATAGAGAATCTAGATAATGGAAGTGAGATGTTAGAATGGTTATTTTCGTTTATAATGGAAAACATATCAGATGACAAGACATGGAATGTTATTTGGCAGATAAAGAAATTCGGGAAAACTATATTCCGCGATTATTACAAAGATGAAAGTGAAAATTTAAAAATAAAACTTTCTGAGAAGGACTTTCTGGATAATTATATTAGTTTGTTAAGGGATATAAGAGAGAAAGCTAAAGATACAATGACAATGTATGCTGAGTCCTTTTTCGATGCCTTGGCTAATGAGGGACTTAAGATAGAGCACCTAAAAGGTGGATCTCGTGGCATTTCTAGCTACTTTAATAAATTAAGAAGTGACGATTTCAGCGATGACAAATGCATTAACATAACTATGGCTGCTCATTTGGAGGATCCATCAAATTGGATTAAGAAGAGTACAAAAGATAGTAGAAATATTCTAAATATAGTAGAGTCAACCTTGTTACCTATATTAAAATGTGCAGAATCTGTTCGTTCTGAACAATGGAAACTATACAAGTCCGCAGCAGCGACATTGCGTCATATAAGTCAACTTAGATTACTCAATGTGATAGAAAAAAAAGTTAGAGAGATGAACGATGAAGCCGGTAGGTTTCTATTGAGTGATACACAACAGTTATTACATGAATTGATTGACGATAGTGACTCCCCATTTATATTTGAAAAAATTGGCGCGAAACTTGAGCATATAATGATTGATGAATTTCAAGATACTAGTATTGTACAATGGCAAAACTTTAAAATACTATTATATGAATGCATGAGTCATGATAAAAAGAATCTCATTGTAGGTGATGTAAAGCAAAGCATATACAGATGGCGCTCAGGAGATTGGAGATTATTAAATAATATTGAAAAACAGTTTAATAGTCAGCAGATAGATGTCTTAAATTTATCTACAAACTATAGATCACAACGTAACATAATACAATTTAACAATTATTTCTTTGGCGCAGCAACTGCTATACAATGTAGAGAATTATCTGAAAAAGGATATACAAAAGAGTCAGAACAACTAGGACGGGCTTACTCTGATGTAATTCAATCAATACCTAATAACAAACAGGTAGCAGGAAAAGTTAAGATAACAATGTTATCTTCAGAGGATTATGAAGAAAAAATGCTATGTGAAACGCTTGATACAATAAAATATTTGCTAGCAAATAATATTGAAGCATCAGATATTGCTGTTCTTTTAAGGAAAAATGGAAATATTGTAAAAACAGCAAATTATCTTTCAGAACATCTTGAAGAAGTCAAAATAGTGTCTGATGAAGCTTTTAGACTAGACTCATCTATTTCTGTACTAGTCATCGTAAAATCATTACAGTTGATTGCAAATCCTGAAGATCAATTAGCCAAGTCTTTTTTAATTAAAGCTTTTCAAAAACAAATATTAGGTAAGAAGCTGTCTGACAATGATATATTTACATCTGGAAAGATGAGTGATGAATTATTGCCAGATGCTTTTGTTTCTAATTTTGATAAGCTTAAAACCATTTCACTATATGATCTTATTGAAAAATTATACAATATTTTCTCTTTAGATAAATTACAAGGAGAGAGCGCATATATATGTACATTCTTTGATCAGGTAAGTTCTTTTGTATCAGAGAATAGTACAGATATAGACGAATTTCTAGAGGAATGGGATAATTCTATTTGCTCAAAAACAATACAAAGTGATGAATTGAATGGCATACGTTTAATTACAATACACAAGAGCAAAGGACTTGAATACGATAATGTTATTGTTCCTTTTTGCGATTGGAATCTTGATAATAGAGATACAATATGGTGTGAACCAAAAGTTGCTCCATTTTCACAAATGCCAATTGTTCCAATAGATTGTAGCGCAAAAAATATGATGGGAACTATATATGAAACTGATTTTATAAACGAAAGCCTTCAAAATACTGTAGATAATTTAAATTTATTATATGTTGCCTTTACGAGAGCAAAAAACAATCTGTTTGTGATAGGAAAAAAGGACACATATGCAAACAATCGCTCACAACTCATTCAATCTACGATAGAAAGTCTTGTTAATAGCTTGCCTGGATGTTCTATTAATGATAGCTACAATGGTGATAATTGTTTGTTTGAATACGGTACTCTATGTGTAGAGGGAATAACAAGTGATAAAAAATCAAATAATGTTTTTCTGCAAAATACTGAACCAGAAAATATTAAAATTGAATCATTTCCAAATCCAGTTGGATTCAGGCAAAGTAATAAAAGTATTGAATTCATCGGAAATGATGATGATGAAAAGTTTTCGAATGAAAGCTATATTCAACTTGGCAATATTCTTCATAATTTATTTTCTACAATACGAAATATAAATGACATAGATGCCGTGCTTCATGAATTCCAGGCAGAAGGCATGCTTTATGATGATAGCATAACAAAAGAAAAACTATTAAGAATGATACATGACAGGCTTAAAGACGAGTCAGTAAGTGATTGGTTTTCGCCTCGTTGGACTGTTTACAATGAATGTTCCATAATAAGTTTAAACAAAGATACAAATGAAATAATAGAGAAACGTCCAGACAGAGTGATCACAGATGGAAAGCAAATAAAAGTTATTGATTTCAAGTTTGGCAAACAAAATGACAAATATAAAGACCAAGTAAAAGAATATATGAGTCTTCTTTCTAGTATGGGATACAATAATATCAAAGGATATCTTTGGTACGTATACAGTAATCAAATAAAAGAGATAGAATTATGAAAAAAACATTTTTGCAATATACAGCTGAGAATCTTTTAGAAAAATTCGACAATGATTTGTCAGGGATAACTGTTGTCTTTCCAAACAAAAGAGCTTCTTTATTCTTTAATGAATATTTGGCTAAAGCAGCAAAGCACCCCATATGGAGTCCGTCTTACATTACAATCAGTGAGTTATTTCGGAAGCATTCAAAACTACGTGTTGGAGATCCTATTAAATTAATATGTGATTTACATAAAAGTTTTGTAAGTCAAACTGGGATCGATGAAACCTTAGATAAATTCTACGGATGGGGGCAATTACTTTTAACTGATTTTGATGATATTGATAAAAATATGGCTGATGCGGATAAAGTATTTCAAAATTTATCCGATTATCATAATTTTGACAACATAGATTATCTTAGTGAAGAACAGATAAAGGTTCTTCATCGATTTTTCGAAAATTTTGATGATACGCACAATAGTAAACTTAAAGAGAAATTTTTGAAACTATGGAGTAGATTGGGGAATATTTATAAAGATTATAATTTACGGCTAAGCGATCAGGGTATTGCATATGAAGGTGCGTTGTACCGTAAAGTTGCTATGGATGACAAAACGGATTTCAAGAGTCGTTGCTATATATTTATTGGCTTTAATGTTCTTCAGAAAGTTGAGACTACACTATTTGACCACCTAATAAAAAATGGAAAAGCTTTATTTTATTGGGACTTTGATAAATATTATCTAAATGAACAAAGCGAGGCTGGTCATTATGTAAAACAATACCTAAATAAATATCCTAATGAGTTAGACTCAAATGATAATAATATCTATTCAAATTTTACGAACAAAAAAGATATAACTTATATTGGCGCGCCAACTGAAAACATACAGGCACGTTATATTACAAAATGGCTACGTAGTAATAATCGCCTTGAAGAAGGACGCAATACGGCTATAGTACTTTGTGATGAAGGCCTTTTGCAGAGTGTTATACACTCTTTACCTCCCGAACTTGATAAAGTTAATATAACTATTGGATATCCATTATCGCAGTCTCCAATTTACTCATTTGTCTGTAAATTAATAAAATTACAAACTTTGGGATATTCTGAAAAAGATGGTAAGTTTAAGGTCCATTATGTAAAATCACTACTGAAGCATCCTTATGCAAGTTACATATCAAATAACTTTTTGACTTTATTAAATAACATAAGTGAGAATAAGATTTCCAATATTCAGTTAAGTCAGTTATCCATAGATGACAATTTTGCTATTATATTCGGAATGCCACATAATAAAGAAACGACTCATGAATTTCTTAGTGATTTATCACATTGGATCCTTATGGTTCTTAAAATCATAGCAAAACAGAAGATTGAAGAGTCTCCCCTATTCCAGGAATCCGTATTCAGGACATATACGATTGTTAATAGACTAGCCGACCTTATTGACAGTAATGACTTGGATGTAGATATAAACACATACGAGAGACTTTTAACCCAAATAATAAACACGAGCAACATTCCATTCCATGGAGAACCTGCCATTGGTATACAAATTATGGGAGTGTTAGAAACGAGAAATTTGGATTTCGATCATATTCTATTAGTATCATGCAATGAGGGAAATATGCCCAAAGGGGTTGACGATTCATCTTTCATTCCATATAGCATACGTAAATCTTACGGTTTAACCGTGATTGACAATAAAGTAGCAATTTACGCATATTATTTTCATCGTCTTCTACAAAGAGCTCAAGATATTACTATTACTTATAATAACTCTACTGAAAATGGAAAAACAGGAGAAATGAGCCGCTTTATGCTGCAAATGATGGTTGAAAGTAGTCATAATATATCGTATAAGACCTTACGTACAGGGCAGTATAACTTAAAAAAGCACATCGAATGTATAGAAAAGACTGATGA
Source organism: Prevotella sp. (assembly GCA_041907685.1). Classification (GTDB taxonomy): domain Bacteria; phylum Bacteroidota; class Bacteroidia; order Bacteroidales; family Bacteroidaceae; genus Prevotella. The sequence goes on from JAYRGU010000003.1 coordinate 90,943, forward strand.
CACATACAAAATATTATGTGATCGTTTCTCTGATGAAAACATACTAACTCCAACGGCTATAAACAAATATTTAAGATGTCAGTTACAATTTTATTATAACTATATTTTAGGAATTAAAGAACCTGAAGAAAATGACGAATACAAAATGGATAATAGGATTTTTGGTAATATTTTCCATGATTCTGTAGAGGTCATATATAAGAGATTACAAATTAACAATGGGGAGGTTAGAAAAGGTGATATAGAAGCATTACTAAAAAATAAATTTGAAATAGAGAGAATTGTTGATGATATATTTGCGAAAGACTTATTCAATATAAAAGGAAAAGTTCCTATAAAAAATCAATATAATGGTATGCAATTAATTAATCGCGAAGTGATCATCAAGTATATATATCAGTTGTTGGAAATTGATATGAAGCTAGCTCCATTCTCAATATTGGGCGTTGAGAAAGACATTAAAAAAGATATAATTGTTGGTAATTTAAATATAAAAATAGGTGGTCGCATTGATAGGTTGGATATTATTCATGACCAAGAAGGGGAGCGTATACGTGTAGTTGACTATAAAACAGGAGCATATTTGCCTTACCCACTAAAAGGGGTTGAAGAAATTTTTGATCCTAAAAAGATACAGAATCATAATGATTATTATTTGCAGACATTTCTTTATTCATTATTAGTATACGATTCTATTGATTATAATGCCGAAAACTTACCAGTTAGTCCTGCACTTCTTTATATACAGCATTCTGGAACTCTAAATTACGATCCTACCCTATGTTTTGGAAAAGAAAAAATAATTAATGTAGCCAGATATAAAAATGACTATATGGAAATCCTGAACCGTGTAATAAATGAAATATTTGATAAATCTGAAACATTTAATCCTACTAAAGATGAAAATATTTGTTCTCTTTGTCCCTATGCAAATATGTGTGGCATCTAGACTATATCAAAAAACGGTATATTTATTTTGAATATTCTGAAACTTACATTAACTTTGCACACTTAAAAATATAGGACAAACAATATGAGTGATTTCATCGAGATAAAAGGTGCACGCGTCAATAATCTTAAAAATATTGACGTTAACATTCCTCGTAATAAATTTATAGCTATAGCAGGAGTCAGCGGTTCAGGAAAATCGTCCTTGGCATTTGATACACTTTACGCAGAAGGGCAAAGACGATACGTTGAAAGTCTATCATCATATGCCAGGCAATTTTTAGGCAGAATGAGTAAACCAGAATGTGATTTCATAAAAGGAATACCTCCTGCAATAGCAATAGAACAGAAAGTAAATAGCCGTAACCCACGTTCAACAGTTGGAACTTCAACGGAAATATATGAATATCTCAGGTTACTGTATTCACGTATAGGTCGTACATATTCTCCAATAAGTGGAGAAGAAGTAAAAAAACACTCTACTGAAGACATTGTACAATGCATGCTGAAATATTCAAAAGGAACTAAGTTTGTAATATTGACACCTTTTAGAATTCCCGAAGGGCGCACACTTGAAAAACAGCTTGAGATGGATATTCAAGAGGGCTATAGTAGAATTTGGTATAAGGACGATTTTATAAGAATAGACGATTTCATCGAAAATAAGGAAAATCTAAAAATACCGGCATCAGAATTATTACTTGTAATAGACAGGTTATCTGCTGATAACAGTAAAGATTCAATAGCTAGATTAGTAGACTCTGCTGAAACTGCTTTTTATGAGGGAGATGGTGAGTGTGTTATTATATTTTTGCCATCGATGATAAAGTATGAGTTTTCTATGAAATTCGAAGCTGATGGTATTAAATTCGAAGAGCCGAATGACAATATGTTTTCATTTAATTCACCAATGGGTGCGTGTCCTAATTGTGAAGGATTTGGAAAGGTGATCGGCATAGATGAAAAACTTGTCATACCTAACACTGCATTAAGCTTATATGACGGTTGCGTTCTTTGCTGGCACGGTGATGTTATGTCGTCATGGAAAAATGAATTTATTAGAAGAGCTAAGCAGTATGATTTTCCTATATTCAAGCCATATTATGAACTTACTCATCAAGAAAAAGAATGGCTATGGCATGGTTTACCTTGTGACAAAGAAAAGGATCCCAAAGAAAGATTCTGTATTGATGGCTTTTTTAGTATGATTAAAGAGAACCAATATAAGATTCAATATCGTGTGATGTTAAGCCGTTACAGGGGAAAGACTGTATGCCCAACATGTCATGGTACACGTCTGCGTAAGGAAGCTAGTTATGTAAAAATATGTGGCCGTAATATTTCAGATTTAGTTGAAATGCCAATAATCCAATTAGCAGATTGGTTCAATAATATCGAATTGGATGAACATGACAAAGAGGTAAGCAAGCGCTTGTTACTTGAAATAAAAAGCCGCTTACATTTTCTCGTAGAAGTTGGTTTAGGGTATCTAACTCTAAATAGAACATCAAATACACTCAGTGGAGGCGAAAGTCAACGCATAAATCTTACGACATCTCTTGGGAGTAGCCTTGTTGGCTCATTATATATTCTAGATGAACCGAGTATTGGATTACATAGTCGTGATACCTTTAGGCTGATAAATGTATTAAAGGAACTACAAGCTATTGGAAATACGGTAGTTGTAGTCGAACATGACGAAGATTTGTTGCGTGCAGCTGATTATCTAATTGATATAGGTCCTGATGCAGGTCGTCTTGGTGGTAAAGTTGTGTTTGAAGGTAATGCTTCTGAAATAACCAAAGAGGCTATAACAAAGTATCCTGAAAGTTATACAGTGAAATATCTTACAGGAGAAGAAACAATACCAGTTCCGATAAGTCGCAGAAGATGGAATATGTCTATAAATATAATAGGCGCAAGGATGAACAATCTTAGAGGGATTGATGTAAAGATACCTCTTAATGTTTTGAATGTGATAACGGGCGTTAGCGGTTCTGGAAAATCAAGTCTAATTAAAGGTATTCTTTATCCTGCTCTTAAGAGACGCATCAATGAAGTTGCAGACGCCCCAGGCGAATATCAAGATTTAACAGGTGATATTGACGTGATCAAACACGTTGAATTCGTAGATCAAAATCCTATCGGTAAAAGCACTCGTTCAAATCCTGCAACATATATTAAGGCATACGATGAAATACGCAAACTATTTGCAGATCAACCACTCTCTCAACAAATGGGATTTACTCCGCAGTATTTTTCATTTAATATTGAGGGTGGAAGATGTGAAGAATGTAAAGGTGCAGGTGAAATAACTGTTGAAATGCAATTTATGGCAGATATTGTGTTAGAATGCGATTCTTGCCACGGACAGAGGTTCAAAAAAGACATATTAGAAGTCAAATATGCAAACAAAAATATTAATGATGTTCTTAATATGACTGTTACAGAAGCGATAGAGTTCTTTTCTAATAATCATCAGAATACAATAGTCCAACGTTTAAGTTCTTTAGAAAAAGTTGGATTAGGATATATAAAATTAGGGCAAAACTCTTCAACTCTATCCGGTGGAGAAAACCAACGTGTGAAATTGGCCTACTTTATTGGACAAGAAAAGACAGAACATACGATGTTTATTTTTGATGAGCCAACAACAGGACTCCATTTCCATGATATAAAAAAATTGTTAGGTGCCTTTGATGCTCTTATAGAACGTGGTAACTCTGTTATCGTAATAGAGCACAACATGGATGTTATTAAGTGCGCTGATTACATTTTGGATCTTGGACCTGATGGAGGCGATAAAGGTGGTAATCTTGTCGTTTCTGGCACACCCGAGGATGTAATTAAATGTAAAGAATCTATTACAGGTAAATATCTTAAAGAAAAACTAGAACAATAAAAAATATCCGCCTATAAAGCGGATATTTTTATTGCAAACTTATAGAATTATAAATTCAGTGAATTTTTAATTGCCACTATTTTTTCATCGGCCTCTTTATTGCAACGATCATAGCAGCCTGGGCATTTCATACTTCCTTTAACTTCTATATAGAACTTTATTTTAGGTTCAGTTCCTGAAGGACGAACACTTACCTTTGTATCATCATCACAGAACCACTGAAGTACATTGCTTGTACTTGGCATATCAAGTTTTGTTATATTTCCATTTTTGTCAGTCTGCTCAAGCGTCTTATAGTCTTTGTACATTACAACTTTACTTCCACCTAACTCTTTCGGCGGATTATTACGGAAATTTGTCATCATCTGTTTAATTTCATCAGCTCCTGTTTTACCAGGTTTAACGACATTGACAGTGAATTCCTTTGAGAATCCGTATTCTAGATAAATTTCCATTATAACATCATAAAGAGTCTTTCCATTATCTTTCGCCCATGCACAAATTTCTGCTAACAAAGAACATGCAGAGACCGAATCTTTATCACGAACAAAATCTTCAGCTAGAAAGCCGTAGCTCTCTTCACCTCCACCAATATACTGTTGTTTTCCTTCCGAAATTAATATTTCATGCGCTATCCATTTAAATCCAGTATAACAGTCACGCATCTCAATATGGTTTTTATCTGCTATTTTTTTAATTACCTCAGTAGTAACAATAGTCTTAACAATGAAATCATTAGATTTCATTTTACCTGTGTTTATGCGATTTGTAATAATATAATATAAAAACAGAAGACACGTTTGATTTCCGTTAATCAAGATCCATTCTCCTTTATCATTTTTACATGCCATTCCAACGCGGTCTGCATCAGGGTCTGACGCCATTACGATATCTGCATCTAATTCTTTTGCATCGCGAATAGCCAATGTAAGTGCTTCTCCATTCTCAGGGTTTGGACTCTGTACTGTCGAAAAATTTCCATCTTTTACCATTTGTTCTTTAACGCAATGCACGTTTTCAAATCCCCATAATTTAAGACTACGTGGTATCAACATCATACCAGTTCCATGCAAAGGTGTATATACGATTTTAAGATCTTTTTGACGTTTTATTGCTTCTGGATCAATAGAAAGTTCGTGCACTTTTTCAAGATAAAGTTTATCAACATCCTCTCCTATTATTTCGATCAATTCTTTATTTCCGCCAAATTTTACATCCTCAACTCTAACTTTGTTGACTTCATTAATAATTCCTTCATCATGAGGTGCAAGTACCTGAGCTCCATCTTCCCAATAAGCTTTATAGCCATTGTATTCTTTAGGATTATGACTGGCTGTTATATTTACACCACTTTGGCATCCAAAATGACGTATTGCGAAAGAACATTCAGGCGTAGGACGCATATCATCAAAAAGAAAAACTTTTATATCATTTGCTGAAAATATATTTGCGACTGTTTCCGCAAACAAACGACTATTATTACGGCAATCATGACAAACGACAACCGAAATTTGTTTTAAGCCATTGAAATTTTTCTTAAGGTAATTAGCAAGTCCTTGAGTAGCCATACCTACCGTATATATATTCATACGATTAGATCCTGCACCCATGATTCCTCGTAAACCACCTGTTCCAAACTCCAAATCTTTATAAAAACTCTCGATAAGTTCTGTTTTATTACTATTTTCAATTAATTTTTTTACCTGATTTTGAGTTTCATTATCAAATGCAGGCGAAAGCCACTTTTTCGCCTTTGCCTCACATTGGGCAATAAGTTCTGTATTATTTTCCATAATAAACAATAGTTAGTATATTTATTTTGAAAGCAAAGATAATAATTAAAATTGAAATAAAACATTAAGGGAATATTAATTTATTATTTTTAGCATTGATTTTTGTGAAAATACTTTGAAGTTTGGCTTTTTCTTTTGATAATACAAGCAAAAAGACTAATTTTGCATCTATAAAATCTAAAGACATGATTCATATTACAGGTATTCTAATTGCCATATGTTCATTCATTATTATAGGTATATTCCATCCTATTGTTATTAAGACTGAATATTATACAGGAACACGCTATTGGTGGGTTTTTCTTGTATTAGGCGTTTTTACTATTATAGTTGCTTTATTCATAGCAGAGACTATCTTATCTTCTATACTAGGAGTATTAGGTGCCACCATGTTATGGACTATTAAAGAATTATTTGAGCAGAGAGAAAGAGTAAAAAAGGGTTGGTTCCCCAAAAATCCGAAACGTGAAAAAGAATATTAAATATGAAAACAATTCTTATTCTTGTAGGAAAGACAACTAATAAGCATTTTATTGCTAATATTGACGATTACATTTCACGAATTGGTCACTATATGCCATTTGATATTATTACAATTCCTGAAATTAAGAATACGAAAAATCTTACAGAACAACAACAAAAAGATACAGAAGGTTCACTAATATTGGGTAAAATACAACTATCTGACTATGTCGTTTTATTAGACGAACATGGCGATGAATTAAGAAGTGTTGATTTTGCCAACTGGCTTCAAAAAAAACAATCAGCTATTCGAAGAATGATTTTTATTATTGGCGGACCGTATGGATTTTCAAGTGATGTCTATTCTCGTGCCAATGAGAAAATTTCTCTTTCAAAACTAACATTCTCACACCAAATGGTTAGGCTTATTTTTGTAGAACAACTATATAGGGCATGTACTATTATAAAAGGTGAACCATATCATCATGAATAAGACCAAACTTAGGATAAGGATATTTATTAAATTACTAATATAACACTAAAACAATGAAAATCAAACTATTTATCGTATGCGCATTATTTCCAATAACAGCGGTAGCTCAATCGTTTGAGTTTGACATGACGAAACCTCAACCAATCTATAACGACTCAAAAGGTTTCGGTTATGACGTATTGCCTGCGCCAGGAAAAAGTATAAAACCATTTTACTTTTCGGTTAAGGTACCAGATGGAAATTACAAAGTAACTGTAATTTTGGGCTCAAAAAAAAGAGATGCACAAACTATTGTAAGAGCAGAAAGTCGTCGCCTCTTTATTGAAGATTCTAAAACGAAGAAAGGAAAATATCAGACTTATCAGTTTATCGTTAATAAACGTTCGCCACGTATTAACGATCAAGAAGTTGTTAAAATTAAACCTAGAGAAAAAAAATATTTAAATTGGGATGATAAACTTACTCTTGAGTTTAATGGGAAAGCCCCTGCTGTAAGAAAAATACTAATTGAGCGTGACAATGTAGTACCAACCATTTTCTTATGTGGAAATTCTACAGTTGTAGACCAAAATGAAGAACCATGGGCTAGTTGGGGACAAATGATACCAAGATGGTTTAATGAGAATATTGCCATATCAAATCAAGCTGAAAGTGGACTAACTGCAGGTTCCTTTTTATCATCCAATCGCCTCGATAAGATTTTATCAATGCTAAAAAACGGAGACTATGTAATATGTGAGTTTGGCCACAATGATCAAAAAGAACATCAACCTGGCGATGGAGCATGGTATAACTTTTCAAGAAATCTTAAAATCTTCATTGATAAAGTCAGGGCTGCAGGAGGTATAATAATTTTTGTGACACCTACTCAAAGAAGATTTTTTGACGAGACACATACGAAAATATTAGAAACACATGGAGATTATCCTGTTGCTATGATGACTGTTGCCAAACGCGAAGGTGTACAAGTCATTGATTTGCACAGCATGACTCGTACTTTTTTTGAAACTTTAGGTTATGAAAATAGTAAAAGAGCATTAGTACATTATCCTGCAAATACTTTCCCAGGACAAAAAGTTGCTCTTGAAGATAACACTCATTTTAATCCTTTTGGGGCATATGAGGTTGCAAAAATGGTTATTATGGGTATGAAAAAATTAGATTTGCCTATCTTGCAAAATTTGCGTAGCGATTTTAAAGATTTTGATCCCTCAAAACCTGATGACTTCAAAACTTTTAAATGGTATCCTGCTGTATTAAGCGGCACAACAAAACCTGATGGTAATTAACAAGTTAAAATAATAATATAATATTTTATTGATGAAGAAAAAATTAATAATTATTTCTGCGGTTATGTATATTGCCTTATCTGTATCAGCACAGACATGGCCTTTACAATCTATGCAGACAAAACCAGGCTCTCGTTGGTGGTGGTTAGGTTCTGCTCTAACAAGACAAGACGTATCATGGAATATGCAACAGTATTCTTTACATGGAATAGGAACCCTTGAAATTACGCCTTTGTATGGAGTACAAAATAACGATAAGAACAACATACCTTTTCTTTCTCCTCAATGGATGCAAATGCTCAAATATATTGAGCAAGAAGGACTTAAAGATTCTATTGAAATTGATATGAACTGTGGCACAGGATGGCCATTTGGTGGTCCTACAGTACCGATCAACGAAGCAGCATGTAAAATGCTTTATAATGATTTTATTATTAATGGAAAAGTATGCAAGAATATTGATATTAATATAAAAGATGAGAAAGAACGTGATTATGCTTTCTTGGAAAGAGTGATGGCGTATCCTGTTGACGTTAAAAAATACAAAGGCCCATCTGCAATTAATATCACAAAATTCTCCAAAGATGGCAAATTAAATTGGAAAGCTCCCAAAAATGGTTCATGGAGAATAATTGCTTTATATGTATCACGTACGCTACAGAAAGTAAAGCGTGCAGCTCCCGGTGGCGAAGGATATGTTATCGATCACTTTGACAGTCTTGCCGTGGCTCATTATCTGGAAAGGTTTGAAAAAGCATTTGCTAGCAATGGCGTTCCCTACCCTCATACATTTTTTAATGACTCCTATGAAGTATATAATGCAGATTGGACACCAAGCCTATTAAATGAATTTGAAAAACGAAGAGGGTATAAACTAGAGGATCATCTTCCGGAATTAATAGGCGATATAAATGATAATAATAAAGTATTGAGTGATTATCGTGAGACTTTATCAGATCTTCTTATTAATAATTTTACAAGCCAGTGGACAGCATGGGCACATTCGCATGGAGTTATAACACGTAATCAAGCACATGGCTCACCTGCTAACTTAATAGATACTTATGCTGCAGTAGATATACCTGAAATTGAAGGTTTTGGCCTCACTGATTTTGGTATTAAAGGCTTGCGTACAGATCCTGGTAATACACGACCAAACTATTCTGATTTATCAATGTTAAAGTATGCACCTAGTGCATCACATATCACTGGAAAGAACTTAACAAGTAGCGAAACGTTCACATGGCTTACAGAACATTTCCGTACTTCCTTGTCTCAATGCAAACCAGATATGGATTTAATGTTTGTGGCAGGAGTTAATCATATGTTTTTTCATGGAACTTGCTATTCTCCACAAAATGAACCTTGGCCAGGATGGAAATTTTATGCATCAATAGATATGTCGCCAACAAATAGCATATGGCGAGACGCTCCATATTTTATGCAATACATTAATAGATGCCAGAGTTTTCTTCAATGGGGTCAACCAGATAATGACTTTATAGTGTATCTTCCTGTAAGAGATATGTGGAGAGAACGAAGCAAAGAATTATTAATGCAATTCAGTATAGAAACAATGGCCAAGAGAGCTCCTGAATTCATTAAGAGCATACTTAATCTTAATAATTTGGGATATGATTGTGACTATATTAGCGATAAATATTTGCTTTCTACCGATTATATTGATGGAATGTTACAAACAGCCGCCGGGACAAGATACAAAGGACTAATTATACCTGCAAAAGTATTACCTCCTGATGTTAAAGCTCATATAGAAAAGCTAAAAAATGAAGGTGCACATATCATATATGGATGTGATAACAAAGAAGCGTTAGAACAATCAGCACGTCCGGAAGTAATGAAGACAGAACTAGGATTGAAAACAATAAGAAGAAGAAATGATAAAGGATTCCATTATTTCATATCAAATCTTACTCCAAATGACGTAGACAGTTATGTTAATTTAGCTGTCAATTTCAATTGTGCCATGTGGTTCAATCCAATTAATGGTGAACGATATGCTGCCGAAATTAATGATGGTAAAATAAAAATAGATTTAAAATCAGGTGAATCATTAATATTAGAAACTTTTGATAAACCTACAACAATCAACCTTCCTGTTAGAAAAACAAAGTTGACAAACCCTCGTGAAATAAATAAAGGTTGGAAATTAAGTTTTATAGAGGAGCATCCAGTTGTTGATAAGACATTCAATATAGACTCACTTCGTACCTGGGAAACATTAGAAAATGATAGTGCTAAAGAAACAATGGGTACTGGTGTATATACTACGACAATAAACATGTCTAAAATTGAATCTAGTAAAAACTATGCTATTGATCTCGGAGACGTTCGTGAAAGTGCAAGAGTATATATAAATGGTCACTTCATTGGTTGTGCTTGGTCAGTACCATTCATTTTAAATTGCAAAAGGACATTTAAAGCTGGAATTAATACAATACGTATAGAAGTAACCAATCTCCCTGCCAATCGCATATCAGCATTGGATCGTAAAGGTATAAAATGGAGAAAATTCAATGAGATAAACTTCGTTGATATTAACTATAAAAAGACTTCTTATGCAAACTGGCAACCAGTAAAGAGTGGTTTAAATGGAAAAGTAATATTATACGAACTTAAATAAATAGAAGGAGGCAAACAGAAATTGTATGCCTCCTTTATTATTTGTATCAAAATTATTATTATTAGTGACTTTTATAAATAAAAGAACTAGTACACGCATGTTGTTACAGACAAAATGTATATCTTTGCAATGCAAATGAAGACATATTTTATATCAACTTATGCATAATCAAGAAAACAAATAACAATGGAAAAGACATGGAGATGGTTCGGTAAAAATGATAAAATAACATTACCGATGCTAAAACAAATTGGTGTTGAAGGAATAGTAACTGCGTTACATGAAGTTCCTAACGGCGAAATATGGACACGCGAAAAAATCAGAGATCTACGCGAATATATTGAGAGTTATGGAATGAGATGGTCTGTGGTAGAAAGCCTACCTGTATGCGAAAGTATAAAGTATGCAGGAAAAGACAGAGACGAACTAATCGAGAAATACAAGATTAGTCTTAAAAACTTAAGTCTAGAAGGAATTCATACTATATGTTACAATTTCATGCCTGTTCTAGATTGGGCAAGAACAGATCTTGAACATAAAAATGAAAATGGGACAAGCAATTTATATTTCAGTCACTCACAGTTTGCCTATTTTGACTGTTGTATATTAAAACGAGAAAATGCTGAGAAAGATTATCCTGTTGAAGTTATCAAAAATGTGGAAAAAATGAAAGCCACAATGACTGCGCAAGATAACCATAAATTGGTAGATACAATCATAGTAAAGACTCAAGGATTTGTAAATGGAAATATCAAAGAAGATGATGAACATCCTGTAGAACTATTCCGCCAGTTGCTAAACTTGTATAAAGGAATTACGAAAAATCAACTGCGTGATAATTTGTGTTATTTTCTTTCTGCAATCATGCCTGTTTGTGATGAGTTTGACATGAATATGTGCATACATCCAGATGATCCTCCTTTCCCTATATTAGGCTTACCCCGTATAGTAACATGCGATGACGACATTAATTGGCTATTGAAAACTGTTGATAATCCCCATAACGGATTAACATTTTGTGCTGGTTCATTGAGTGCCGGATCTCATAATAATGTTATAGACCTGGCCAATAAATACGCATCACGTACATGGTTCGTACATATGCGGTCATGTAATGTTTTTGATAATGGTGATTTTACAGAAGCATCACATTTAGGTGGACGGGCAGATCTAGTAGAATTAGCCCGCATCTTTGAGAAACAAAATCCCAAACTACCAATGAGAGTAGACCACGGACCAACAATGTTAGGTGATGAAAGTCGCGGATATAATGCTGGATATTCTTTTTTAGGTAGAATGTTTGCAATGGGTCAAGTGCAAGGCATTCTTGCAGCAGTAGATAAAGAATTAAATATTAATTAATATAACATGAACGAATTGTTTAACATAAAGGATTACGTAGTTGTAATCACTGGAGGTACAGGAGTATTAGGGCGTTGTATTGGAAAATACCTTGCATTAAATGGAGCAAAAGTTATAATACTTGGACGAAAAGAAGAAGTTGGAAAAAGTATTGTAGAGAATATAAAGAAATCAGGAGGTACAGCTGAATTCTTGAAAACAGATGTCATGAACAAAGACATTTTACAACAAAACTGTGATTATATCCTTGAGAAATACGGACGTGTTGACACTCTACTTAATGCAGCTGGTGGTAATATGGCCGGTGCTGTTATTTCACCCGATCAGAATATTTTCGACCTGAAATCAGAAGAATTCCAGAAAGTACTAAATTTAAATCTTACTGGTACTGTATTGCCAACTCAGATTTTCTTGAAGCCAATGGTAAAACAAAACAAAGGTTCTATTATAAATTTCTCATCGATGGCTGCTTTCCGCCCTATGACCCGTGTTTGCGGGTATGCTGCAGCTAAAGCAGGAATAAGTAATTTTACAGCCTTTATGGGTACTGAAGTTGCAAAGAAATTTAGTGAACATATACGTGTTAATGCTATTGCTCCAGGTTTTTTTATAACAGAACAGAATCGCGACTTACTTACTAATCCAGATGGAACTTATACAGAACGCGGCAATGATGTTATACGACAAACTCCATTTGGAAGAATGGGCGAGCCTGACGAATTATGTGGAACGATTCATTATTTGATGAGTGATGCAGCTAAGTTCGTTACAGGCACTGTTGCAGTTGTTGATGGAGGTTTCAACGCATTTGCAATGTAGTTTATATATTACAGTAAAAAATATGGCTCTTGATTATCAAGGGCCATATTTTTTTGCGTAAACCTTTACGTTTGTTTTAGCGAGTTTTTTTTCTAATTATAGAATATAAATCGTACCTTTGCAATAAATAAAAATATACTGATAAAAACATATCAAAAAATGGAAAAACTTAAAGATCTTAACAAAAGAACAGCTCCTAAGAGTGTTATGCCTGAAAAGGTTATACAATTTGGTGAAGGTAATTTTCTTCGTGCATTTGTAGACTGGATTATTTGGAATATGAACCAGAAAACTGATTTTAATGGTTCTGTAGTAGTAGTTCAACCTATTGAAAAAGGTATGGTTGAATGGCTAAATGGCCAAGATTGCCTATATCACGTAAACCTCCAAGGACTAGAAGGTGGTCAACCTGTAAATAGCCTTACGCGTATTGATGTAATAAGTCGTGCTCTTAATCCTTATTCACAGAATGCTGCTTTTATGGCATTAGCTGATCAGCCTGAAATTCGTTTTGTTATTTCTAATACAACAGAAGCCGGTATTGCTTTCAATCCTGAATGCAAATTAGAAGATGCTCCAGCATCGTCATACCCAGGTAAACTAACTCAGTTGCTTTATCGTCGTTACCAAACATTTAATGGTGACCCTACAAAAGGATTAATAATATTCCCATGTGAATTAATTTTCTTAAACGGACATCACCTCAAGGATTGCATTGAAAAGTATATTGAATTATGGAAGCTTCCAGAAGGTTTCAAAAAATGGTTTGAAGAATGCTGTGGTGTCTATGCAACATTAGTAGACCGTATTGTTCCAGGATTTCCACGTAAAGAAATCAAAGATATACAACAAAAAATTAGTTATGCAGACAATCTCGTTGTACAAGCAGAGATTTTCCACCTCTGGGTTATTGAAGCACCTAAAGAAATAGCTAAAGAATTCCCTGCAGACAAAGCAGGATTGCATGTACTATTTGTACCATCAGAAGCTCCTTATCATGAAAGAAAAGTAACTTTACTTAATGGCCCGCATACAGTATTAAGTCCTGTAGCTTTCCTAAGTGGAATTAACATTGTAAGGGATGCATGTAAAGACCCTATCGTAGGCAAATACATACATAAAGTTCAGTTTGAGGAATTAATGGAAACCCTAAATCTTCCTAAAGAAGAACTAGAAAAATTTGCAGGTGACGTTCTTGAGCGTTTTATGAATCCATTCGTAGATCATCAAGTTACAAGTATCATGCTAAATTCATTCCCTAAATATCAGACACGTGATCTTCCTGGAGTTAAGACATATTTAGAGCGTAAGGGAGTTCTTCCTGAAGGTTTAGTTTTTGGTCTGGCTGCAATAATAACATACTATAAGGGTGGTAAACGCGCTGACGGAACAGAAATAGTACCTAATGATGCAGAAGAAATAATGGAACTTCTCAAAAAGTTATGGGCTACGGGTGATACTCAAAAAGTTACAGATGGCGTATTATCTGCAACATCTATTTGGGGCGAAGACCTAAATAAAATAAAAGGACTCAATTCACTTGTCAAAAAAGACTTGGATTTGATTCAATCAGTTGGCATGCTTGAGGCTGTAAAGACAATACTCTAAAAACTTACATCCCTCTCATATATATGAGAGGGATGCTTTTTTATTTATCAAAACAAAATGGATGTAAAAGACACTCTACGACTATATGCAGAAAAATATGAAAACGAGGATTTTCTAAAAAATGATCCAAGTTGGTTCATGCATCAGGTAGAAGGTCAGTATAACCAAGAAGTATTTGCGTTTATTGCATCATGTCTTAGCTACGGTAGTCGCAAACAATTTTTTCCTAAAATACAATTTATTCTTGATAAATCCGGAGGAGATATACTAACTTGGATAAAGGACGGTGCCTTTGAGGAATATATCCCTGACGATAAAAGATGCTATTACCGACTGTATAACAACCATATTATGAACAAGTTTCTACATGCTCTTAAAGATATGATTGAAGAACATGGAACGTTAAGAGAGTATATACAAAAAAGTGCGGATGATGGCTATACAGCAATTGCGGCTATAACAACATATTTTAATAAAAAAGGTATTGAGACAATCATACCAAAAGACACTTCGTCTGCATGTAAGAGAGTATGCATGTTTCTTAGATGGATGGTAAGAGATAACAGTGCGGTTGATCTAGGACTTTGGAAAGATATAATTGATAAGCGTACCTTAATTATGCCTTTAGACACACACGTTTTGCAAGAATCATGCAAACTTGGACTTTTGAAGAGCAAAACTGCTAGTAAGAACGCAGCAAAAAGATTATCTTCAATAATGCTAGATATATTTCCAGAAGACCCGTTAAAGGGAGATTTCGCCTTATTTGGATATGGAGTCAATCATTAATTAGTCAATATAATCTAATTTTATAACCACCACTCTGAATTTCTGATTTCTTTTATTCGTATTTACTTTCGCAATATGCCAGTCTCCAGGAAAGAAGAGGAAGAATTTATCAGATGATGAATTATAAAATCTAGCTTTATTAACATCATAAGAATAATGAATAACATCTGGTCTGTATTTGCAACTAGGTTTACTTGTTTCATGTTCAATTATTCCAAATCCTTCAGTGCCACTCACAGTATACTGTAAATCAATATGATGATAATGGCTTTCGCTCTGACGCTTATCAAGTGGTCCGTTAGAATCATCTTGTACACTCGCAATAAGATTGGTTCCTTCTATCTTATAATTACCATTTGGTATATTACGCAGGTCATTTTTGGCTAACCAGGAGAAGGCTGCATTCCATTCTTGTTTATTCTTTTGATATTGAGAATAAAACTCTACAGCATTAACTGTTTTATGAGGAGATGCGGCAAAAAAGCCATTACGCCAATCACCACACTTCATCCATCTTTTAGCTGTTTTAATAAGAGTCTTATTTTCACAAGGTTTTGTGTATATATTGTTCAAGTCATGCTTAGCTAATCCTCCTAATGAGAATAACAAGAGAAGGGTTACTAATATATTTTTTTTGAGTATCATTTTGTTTTAGCGATTTTTATGTTTAAAATACCAAGAATGTACAAATAAATTATAGAGAAATAAAGCAATGACAATCAGCACTATACAAGATAATAATAATAGATGTATATCTTTTGCAAGAAAACTATATCCAAAGAAAAGACCTATAGCTATTCCTGTCTCCCATGCCAGTATATATGTACTCTGACTGGTCCCGCGTTGACAATGCTTACTTAATTTTACAAAGAAAAGTAAAAATCTTGAACCTATTACACCTATTCCAAATCCTACAAATAGAGGAGCAATATATGACACTATCATCTGTCTACGTGTAATCATAAGTAACAATGCTACACCAATCAAGATTAGCCCTGTTACTACTTCGCTTTTAAGTTCTGCATTAGCAAAAACAAACTTTTGAGCAATTAATGCTAAAGAAAATCCAGCAAAGATCATTCCATAAAAGACATAAGAGAGCTGAACAGTAAAAAGAAGTCCGACGACTGAAGTTATTATAGCAAGATTAATAAACAACCAGAACCCCTGTGGCAATAAAAATCTATCAAGACTGAATGTCCTTATATCATCATTAGAATTTTTAACCGGAAAATGAACCATTCTTACTAATACTATTGCAATTAAAGCAGAAATGATAGAACCACAAAAGACCCCGCAAATATCAAAATCCTTATATATCACAAGCGAAAGTATTGGTCCGAGCGATAGCGCAAAACGTGAGAACCATGTAGCTGAATAATTTGCCTCAGTACGATGAGATGATTCACTTGCATCAATTATTAATGTACTTGCAAGAACCATCTGTGCTAGTCCATAGAAACCGCCAAACAAGAACCTCATTATTACTAGAATATTACTATTCAAGTTTGTCTCTATATTTTTCTGGGTATAATACATTCCTACAATACACAATATCATACCTACGACAGAAAACATATAAACATAGTCTCGTCTGAATTTTTTGACTAAATACGAGCAAATGCTTCCAAATAAGAAAAGTCCTAAACCGAATACACCAATTGCATTTCCGATGGCCAAGTCAGAATATCCAGATTTTTTCAACCAAAGTGGCAATGCAGGCAGCAGCATATATACTGAAATTGTAAGCAGCATATTTGATACAGACATTGACCAAAAGTCTTTATGCCATAACTTTATATGAATTGGTGTATTCTGACTATTCATTTAATATGATTCTTTCTCGTTTGGAAAATCAGAGCTTTTAACATCTCGAACATAATTACCTATTGCATCAGTCATAATAGAATTAAGATCTGAATACTTACGCAGGAATTTAGGAGAGAATCCATCATTTTTTCCAAGCATATCGTCAACAACCAGAATCTGTCCATCAGTGCCATTGCCTGCACCGATTCCTATCGTAGGTATTGATATTTCATTCGAAACTATAGAAGCTAATTTTGCAGGCACTTTTTCTAATGTTATAGAGAAACAGCCAATCTTTTCAAGAGCTTTTGCATCCGAAATAAGTTTCTCTGCTTCAGCATCATCTTTAGCGCGCACAGCATATGTACCAAATTTATTGATACTCTGTGGTGTTAATCCTAAATGCCCCATAACAGGGATTCCTGCATCAATAATCCTTTTTACGGTATCAATTATCTCAATTCCACCTTCCATTTTCAAGGCATCACATCCACTCTCCTTGATAATACGCATAGCATTCTTAACACCTTCAATACTATCAGCCTGATAGCTACCAAAAGGCATGTCACATACAACCAATGCTCTTTTAACTGCGCGCGCAACTGAACGTGCGTGGTAAATCATCTGATCTATAGTTATAGGCAATGTCGTTGCATTACCGGCCATAACATTAGAAGCAGAATCGCCTATTAAAATTCCGTCTATTCCAGCTTTATCTACGATACCAGCTGTAGTATAATCATACGATGTAAGCATAGAAATTTTTTCACCTTTATGCTTCATCTCTATAAAACGATGCGTTGTAATCTTATGCGCATCGTCAACTATATATCCACTCATTATAAGATAATATTTAAAAATTCGGGCGCAAAGTTACTGCTTTTTAATGAATTGAGGTAATTATATTACATGTTTTTTCGTAATCTACTCCTTCATAGTCACCTATCACAGCATCTGCTAACCCAGATATACTTTCAACTGGATTTGTTGTCGATAAACCTATAACAGCCATATTTGCAGCCCTACCCGATTTAAGACCATTAAAGCTATCTTCAAAAACGACACATTCTTGTTGCTTTAGTCCAAATATCTTCGATGCATTGATATAACACTGTGGATCGGGTTTACTTTTTGTAAAATCATCTGCTGTCAATATTGCATCAAAAATAGATTTAAAATCTGGATGTGCCTTATATACAGCTTGCATTTTTTTATCATTAGAGCTTGTAACGACTGCGGTTTTTATACCTTTAGATCTCAAATCACAGATATATTCTTTAAAACCGGCAACATATTCAAATCTCATATTTTGTTCAAATTCATCCAAACGTGCTGTAATTATTTTCTGCTCGCCTCTCAATTCTTTATCAAAATATTTATCATAAATCTGCTTTAGAGTTTGTCCTTTTATTTTTTGCTCTAGTGCAGGCTGATCAGGATGATACAGTTTACATTGTTCACCCCAAAAAACAGTATACTGTGGCTCGGTATCAAACACGACACCGTCCAAGTCAAATAAAGCCGCTTTAAACATTCTTAGAAATTATAATTTAAATTTAGATAATCTTTATTGATGTTGTTCTCTCAATAAATCGTTTACCGTTTTTACTGGATTAAATGTACCCAATGGAACTTCAAC
This sequence comes from Prevotella sp., assembly GCA_041907685.1. Lineage (GTDB taxonomy): Bacteria > Bacteroidota > Bacteroidia > Bacteroidales > Bacteroidaceae > Prevotella. The sequence continues at coordinate 109,500 of JAYRGU010000003.1, forward strand.
GAACACAGTATTCCAATCGCTCATTGCTCCATTCCATAACCCTGGAAGTTCAAGAGCCTTAAGTTCCTTTCCATTTTTACTTTTTTTGCTTATAAATCCAGTCGTTTTATCTACAAAATTAGGCAAATTGAATGAATTACCCTTATAATCTTTCACCGCACATACAAGATCTACAGGATTAAAATGGGTTCCTTCCACAAACATCTTCGCATATTCAGAATTGCTCATATCTATCTGACTGCTTTCCAATATTTGCAGACTAATAGTATTATCTTGGTTATAAACAAGGAATGGACCTCCACCCGGTTCGCCAACATTTTTTACGACACCACATACGCGCATCGGTCTATTAAGTTTTTTACGGAGGTATATCACTAACATTGTATCCTCCAACTGCTTTATGTCATCGTTTCTGCAACATAAATCGCGCTGAACAAACCTTATTATTTCTTCTAATTGAATATGCGTATACGATCCTGTGTCAAGAAGTTCAAGGTATTCAAATGCTTTCTTTTGTAATTCTACCAACAGCCCGGCTATAACTTGTTTGTACTCAACTGTTTCCGATTTCAATCTATCTGGTACTACATTATCAATATTCTTGATAAAAATAATATCAGCATCAATTTCGTTTAGGTTTTCAATCAGCGCCCCGTGGCCGCCCGGACGAAATAATAATTTTCCATCATCAGTTCTAAAAGGTGTATTATCAGGATTTGCAGCAACCGTATCAGTACTTGGCTTCTGCTCTGAAAATGAGATATTGTATTCTACGCCGAACTTATTAGCATACTTGTTAGTTTTATCCGCAACCGCTTTTTTGAAAAGGTCTATATGCTCATGACTTACTGTAAAGTGCACATTAACCTCTCCATTACTGGCAGCATACAAAGCACCTTCAACAAGATGCTCCTCCATTGAAGTTCGGACACCATCATCATAATTATGAAAAAGCAAAAGACCTTTAGGCAGCTGTCCATAATTTAGTCCTTTCTCGTCAAGCATATTGGTTACAACTTTTTTGTATTCGCCATTTGCTATTAGTTCTTTAATAGATCTGCCCTCATTTTTAATACAAACATCATTTAGCTCGTTGTAATAGGCAAACTTCTCTATATTATCAAAATAGTGCTTTTCAAAATCCGTGGTAGGCACATTATAACTTGCATTTATAAAAGCAAACATATCTTTAAACATTCGGCTTGCAGCACCACTAGCAGGAACGAACTTTACTATTTTATGCCCTTCGTTTATATATTGATTCCAAACATGTTGATAATTTTTGCGTTTATCTTGATCTGCCTTCATAATACCTCTGCCGATACTTGCTGCAGCTTCTAACTTTAGGAAAGGAAAACCAGTCTTAAAATCGGTCAACTGTGTTTTAAACTGCTCGTTAGAGATACCCTTCAGAGAAATTTGTTTTAAATCTTCTTTTGATAACATAATTGTGGTATATTTAATTAATACGATACAAATATAGCTACTTTTTGCAAAAAACGCAATTAAATAATCAGAAAAGTGTATCTTTGCAATATAAAATTTAGATGTATGGAGGATAAATTTGAATTTTCAGCCGAAGAGCGATCAAATACAGTTCAGTTGCTAAAGCAATTAAGAGATAAAATAGGCAATACACTTAAACCGGATGATGAACAGAAATTACGTCATCATCTTATTAATGCGATACAAAATCATCAGATCAAAAGAAATATCTTTGGTTTAAACCCTATTTTGCTGGGATTGCAAACAGCACTAATAATGGTTGAAGAGATCGGCCTAAAACGAGATGCCATTATCGCTTTACTACTATATCAGGCTGTTCAAAATGGAAAAGTTGATATCGAAGAGGTTAAAAATACATTCGGCGAAGGTGTTTGGCACATCATACATGGACTAATACGTATTAGTGAACTATACGAAAAGAATCCTGTAATCGAAAGTGATAATTTCAGAAATTTACTTTTATCTTTTGCCGAAGATATGCGCGTGATACTGATAATGATTGCAGATCGTGTAAATCTGATGAGGCAGATTAAGGATACGTCTTGCAAGGATGCGCAATATGAGGTATCTGAAGAAGCAGCATACCTATATGCTCCTTTAGCTCACAAACTAGGACTATACAAGCTGAAGAGCGAGTTAGAAGACCTGAGTTTGAAATATATGGAGCATGATGCATATTACATGATAAAGGAAAAGCTTAATGCGACAAAAAAGGATCGTGACCAATATATAGACAGCTTTATTAAACCAATACAGACTAAATTAAGCGAAGCAGGACTGAAATTTCATATGAAAGGCCGGACCAAGAGTATTCATTCTATCTGGCAAAAAATGAAGAAGCAGAAATGTGGCTTTGAAGGCATCTATGATTTATTTGCTATTCGTATTATACTTGATTCACCAATAGAACAAGAAAAAAAGCAATGTTGGTTGGTTTATTCTATAGTGACAGACATGTATCAGCCTAATCCTAAACGATTACGCGACTGGTTGTCTATACCAAAGTCTAACGGCTATGAGAGTCTTCATATTACAGTGCTTGGTCCTGCAAACAAGTGGGTGGAAGTACAAATACGTACGGAGAGAATGGATGAAGTTGCCGAACGTGGATTAGCAGCTCACTGGCGCTACAAAGGAGTAAAAGGAGAAGGTGGACTTGATGACTGGCTAAACAACATACGTAGCGCTCTTGAAACGAATGATGATATGCTGCTCATGGATCAATTTAAGATGGATCTTTATGAAGACGAGGTATTCGTTTTCACACCCAAAGGTGATTTATATAAATTCCCCAAAGGAGCAACTGTTCTTGATTTTGCTTATCACATTCACTCAAATGTTGGCAACCGCTGTATTGGCGCTCGTATTAATAATAAAATAGTACCTTTCAGAGAAGTCTTACATAGTGGTGACCAGGTTGAAATCCTGACTAATAATAATCAGAAGCCTAAACAAGATTGGGTTAATGTAGTTAAGACATCACGGGCTAAAAGCAAAATACGGCTTGCTTTAAAAGAAACTACTATAAAAGATGGAGCCTATGCAAAAGAACTTCTTGAAAGAAAATTCAAAAATCGTAAGATTGATTATGATGAGAGTATAATGGCTCATCTCATCAAAAAGTTAGGCTTTAAAGAGGTTAGTGAATTTTATAAGCAGGTTGCTGATGAAATACTTGATGTTAATACGGTTATAGAGAAGTATGTAGAAGTCAAAAATCATCAGGAGAACCCTACCGGAAGTCAAGTATCTGCACGCAGTGCTGAAGAGTTCAGCTACGAAATTCCAGACTATAACACTGTAAAGAACAATGATGATGTATTAGTAATAGACCAAAATCTTAAGGGTATTGATTTTCAATTGGCTAAATGCTGCCATCCTATATATGGAGATAATATTTTTGGATTTGTTACTGTTAATGGTGGTATAAAAATTCATCGTTCCGACTGCCCTAATGCTTCAGAACTGCGCAAACGCTTTGGCTATAGAATTGTTAAAGCACGTTGGAGTGGAAAAGGAAGTTCTCAATATAGCATTACTCTGAGGGTAATAGGCAATGACGATATTGGTATTGTAAACAACATAACAAGTGTAATGAGCAAAGATGAGTCTATAACTTTGCGGTCAATCAATATTGATAGTCATGATGGACTCTTCAGTGGCAACATATCAGTGCAACTAAATGATACTGGAAAAATGGAGGCTCTAATAAAGAAACTCCGTACTATCAAGGGCGTTAAGCAGGTAGTAAGAATATAAAAACGATGCTTTTATAATAGTAAAGCATATGTATAAAAGAGCAAAACAACTTGTTTTGATAGACGAATCAAATTGATTTGCATTACAAAACAAGTTGTTTTGCTTGTAATAATAAGTTGATTTTAAGAGTAATATCTATGCTAAATTAGTATATTACATTCAACAATGAACAACTTTTATGCATCTGGTTCCTTGAATTAAAACCTCACTAACCTCACTAAACCTCACTCGCCTAACTTGCTGTAATTTATAAGTTTACAAGATATTAGTGAGGTTGAGGTTTAAAAACGTTTTTAAATATGTAATCTATATTATAGATAAAATAAAAAGAGCTCAGAATTTATCCAAGCTCTTTTTTTATAAAATAATGGTATCTATTTTAGAAAGTATATCCTAGAGTAAATAACACCTGGCTGCGTTTATTGCTTACTTTTATTGCGTTACAAATATTATTATCATCTGATGTATCACCACTAGCAGTATCTGCATAATAGCTCATGAAAGGATAAAATTCTCCATTTGTCTGGCTATATTGATATGCCAAATCAAAATTCCATTTTTCATATTTATAACCTACTCCACAGGTAATACGGTTAGTAGCCTTCCAGTTAGTATAGTCTGTTGCTGAACTATAATATGAACCCGGAGAATTTAACGTTCCATCCTTAAATCCATCTAAATTATACATTGGAGATACATAATTGTAACCAAAGCGTACTGCAAGTGAAGGATCCGGTTTAAATTCTAAGCCCAACTTAACAGTAGAAACGCCTCTTAAAGTTCTGTCTATATGGTTATTCATTACATTATCGCTTGAACTATTTTCATAAGAATATCCATAATCCCAATCATAACTTGTACCAGTGTTGATGCGCATATCGCAGCTACTATAATCAGCATATTCGTAAGTGGCACCGAGAGCAAGGAAATTACCAATCGTATGGCCAAGGCTTACACCAAATTTCCAAGGAGTATAGAATTTAAAATCATAACTTTCTCCCATATCAGCACTATTATTAATATTATTTGCCCCATTATTATATGAGAATTTAGCATAATATTGAGAATAATTACTTGTAGTTAAGTCATACCATGTTGGTGTCTGAATATATACTCCGATTCTGAATGGTGAAGATTCTATAGGTCTAAAGATTGCACCAACTTTAAGATCAAAACCGGTACCTGTTATTCTACGCAAATCTGATATACCGATTTCACCATTCCCATTCATGTTTTCATAATATTCACTATATCCTCTATAATGTACATCATGCAGACCTGCAGTTACACCAAGATAAACACGGTCATTGATATTTCCACTTATATTAAAGTCATACTCACCAATATATCCTGTATTAGCTCTCGTGAAATCATACTCACTTGCGGGATAATTATAATATTTGCCATCATTGTCTTTTAGCAAATTAGTCATATAAAAGTTATCCAACTGATTGTATGTCTCATCATCCTTGGTTGTAAACACGTTATGTTTAAACTTTTCATAAGTTAGTTTATTCTGCGAAGCATTATTCAGAGCTCCAGATGCAGAAAGTACCTCATCAAAATTTTTGCTCTTATGATAATTAAATCCGAAGTTTAGATAAGACTTCTGTCCTGTTCGCATGGCATACACAAAACCTAATTGGTCAAAACTCATATTAGTTTGTTTGCCTTTTTCGAAACTCTGACCATCTTTCTGTGATACGAAACCGAAGCTTCCATTTACAGTATTATGGCGAAACAGTCCCAATCCTGCCGGGTTTGTATTTATTGTCGATATATCAGCTCCCAAAGCTTCCATAGCTCCACCCATACCTACATAGCGCGCAGTACCATTAAGATCCTCATTCGCTAATTTTGCATTCTCATAAGTTTCTTGTGCTGCTGCAGGCAGTATCATGAATATTGCTGCAACTATTAATATAGACTTTTTCATAATTCTTCTTAATATAAAATTGTTATATAATTATATATCTCTACAATATTTATCTGCGACCGCCACCAAAGTGTCCGCCACCAGAGAAACCTCCACCGCCTCCGCCAGAGAAGCCGCCACCTGAATGGCCACCACCAGAGAAACCGCCGCCAGAGAATCCTCCACCACGACTACCACCAAAATTATTATTTGGTTCACTAAAAGAACGACTTGAATTTACGGTATTATTATTTTTAAAATGAGATCTGGATCCAAATCCGGTAGAACTGCTATAAGATCCGGAATGCCCGCGTGAACCTCCAAAGTTACTACCTCCATTATAGAATGAACTTCCTCCAAAAGAATGGTTACGAGTACCTGTAGGTCCACCTACATAAGTAGATATATGAGGTCCATACCAACCACCATAGCCATAATACCATGGATCATAGAAACCACCATAATATCCGGTGTACCAAGGATCATAATATCCATAATATCCTGTATACCATGGATCATACCATCCCCAGCGATTCCAATATCTTCCACCTAAAAATCCATAGAAATAGGGATCATAATAACCGTAATAGCCATCATAAAGACCCATTCTGCGAGTATACGAATAATCGTCATCATCAAGATACTCATCATTATTAAAATATGTTCCAGAGCCAGGATATACATTTACTGTATCATTGGGATATTCCCCAACACCACCATGAAATTCTATAACATCGTTTCCTAATGAATCTGTACCTATCTTTTGATAATAGCTTTTAAGTTTACCATGCCGGTTGTATTCGTCTACATTTCGATTACTACCACTATAGTATGACTTATTAGAATTATTATTGTAAGAGTTTGTTATTTCGCCCCCACTCTTAGGTGTAAAGTAGAGATCGTCGTCCTGAGCCATAAGGGTTAATGGCATCACTCCCGCAAGGACTGTTAGAAGAATTAATTTTTTCATAATTATATTCCTTTTTAGTTATTCTTTATTCCATGGTGCAAAAATATATTTTTTTGCTATGCAAAAGTAAGGAAAAACCCTAAACGGGTGTAGGGTTTTGCCTATTTTTTGTAAATTTGCACCATAATTTAACAAGTTATGAAATACTTAAAGGTAGATTTTAACATTCAGCAGACATCTGCTGATGTTTTCAACATGCAAGATGCACGTGATTTGCTAGCTGCACTCACAGGAGAAATTAGTTTTGAATCTTTTGAAGATACAGAAAGTGGTATAATCGGTTATGTTCAAGAGAGTTTATACAACGTAGCTGAATTGGAAAAAACGATAGAGAATTTTCCGATTTATGGTGTTGGAATTTCTTTCAAGACAAGCGAAGCTGAATATAAAGATTGGAATAGTGAATGGGAAAACAAAGGATTTGAACCTATCGTGATTGGCGATAAATGTATTGTACACGACACAAAAAATATTCCTGCACAAAAATATCCAATTGATATAACTATTGATGCCAAACTAGCTTTTGGGACTGGTACCCATCAAACTACACGCATGATAATAAAGCAACTTATCAATCTGAATCTTCACGGTAAGAAAATATTAGATTGCGGGTGTGGAACAGGGATATTATCATTTGCCTGTTTAATGTGTGGTGCAGAATCAGCTATGGGATACGATATTGACGAATGGAGCACTGTAAATGCGGAACACAATGCTAAAATAAATAATGTGAAAGGTTTTGATGTTATGCTTGGAGATTCATCACTCTTAAATAATACGATAACAGGTCCATTCGATATAGTAATAGCAAACATAAATCGTAATATTCTTAAATCGGATATGCCTTCATTTGTATCTGTCATGAATAATCGGGCTAAATTAATTCTTAGTGGATTCTACGAAGAAGATTCAATTTCTCTTGAAGCACAAGCTGAAACACTTGGTCTGAAATTGGATAGCAAAGATATTGATGACAATTGGTGCTGTATTGCACTAGAAAAGTTATAACTTTTATATCATTCCTTCATTTTTAGTATAAATTAGTCACTCAAACGAAAAAAATGATTATCTTTGCAGCTTGAATAAGGAGATAACAAAATTAGATTTAACTTGCAAGTAATTATGAAACCAACAGCAATTCTACTTCTTCATTGTCCTGATCAACAGGGCATTATTTCTGAAGTTACAAAATTTATAACCGATAACAAAGGTAATATCGTTTATTTGGACCAATATGTAGACCGGGTAGATGAAGTTTTCTTTATGCGTATTGAATGGGAACTTGATGGATTCCTGATACCAAGAGAAAAAATAGAAGAATATGTAAAAACATTATACTCTTGTAGGTTTAATATGACATTCCACCTTTATTTTAACGACATACGCCCACGCATGGCAATCTTTGTAAGCAAGATGAGCCATTGTCTTTATGATCTGTTGGCAAGATACAAAGCTGGAGAATGGGATGTTGATATCCCTTGCATTATAAGTAATCATGAAGACCTGCGATACGTAGCTGAACAATTTGACATACCTTATTATGTATGGTCTATAAAGAAAGATCATTCTAATAAAGCAGAAGTGGAACAGGCAGAGATGGAACTGATGAAAAAAGAAAATATATCATTTATAGTACTTGCAAGATATATGCAGATTATAAGTGATGGTATGATAAAAGCTTTTCCACACCATATTATAAATATACACCATTCGTTCTTACCCGCTTTTGTGGGAGCAAAACCATATCATCAAGCATGGGAGCGCGGAGTCAAAATTATAGGTGCTACAAGTCACTATGTTACAGAAGAGCTAGATGCGGGTCCGATTATTGAACAAGATGTAGTTCGTATAACACATAAAGATACACCACAAAGTTTAGTTCTAAAAGGACGTGATCTTGAAAAAATAGTATTAAGTAGAGCTGTTACTAAACATATAGAACGTAAAATTCTTACTTATAACAATAAAACAATTATATTCAGTTAGGCTATGGATGTAGCAATAGTAAAATATAATGCAGGAAATATCAGATCAGTAATCAATGGACTGAAGAGATTAGGAATAAATCCCATCCTTACAGATGATCCGGATACACTAATAAGCTCAGACCGTGTGCTATTTCCCGGACAAGGAGAGGCACATACAGCTATGGAATACTTACGGAAACATAACCTGGATAAGGTTATTAAAGATCTGAAACAACCTGTTTTGGGCATATGTGTAGGCCAGCAACTGCTTTGCAAACATTCTGAAGAAGGTGATACTGAATGTCTGGGAGTCTTTGATGCTGAGGTTAAGCGTTTCTGCCCCACTCGACACGAAGACAAAGTTCCGGCAATGGGCTGGAATAAGATAACAGATCTAAAGAGTAAACTATACGCTGGATTTGACAATGATGAATACGTTTATTTTGTTCACAGCTATTATGTGCCTGTTTGCGAATTAACTATCGCTACAACAAATTATATACTACCATATAGTGCATCTTTGCAAAAAGATAATTTCTACTCTTGTCAGTTCCACCCCGAAAAAAGTGGAGATGTTGGAGAAAGAATACTTAAAAACTTCATGGATATTAAGCTATAACAAGACATATGATAGAACTGATACCGGCAATAGATATAATAGACGGAAAATGTGTACGTCTTACAAAAGGTGATTATTCAAAGAAAAAGGTTTATAGCAGTAACCCTTTGGATATAGCACAAGAATTTGAAAAAAATGGATTTAAACGGCTACACGTAGTTGACTTAGACGGTGCTCGTACAAAACATATTGTAAATGACGAAACTCTTAAATCAATAACGGATAATACAAATCTTGTAGTTGATTTTGGTGGTGGCATAAAGACTGAAGAAGATATAAAAAAGGCATTTAATGCAGGTGCTTCAATGGTTACCGTTGGAAGTATAGCAGTCACACAACCAGAGCTTTTTATTTCATGGATAGAACGTTTTGGCAGTGATAAAATCATTCTTGGAGCAGATGTAAGAAATGGGAAAATATCTATAAATGGATGGAAAGAAGATAGTAAAGAAGATTTGCTTCCATTTTTAAAGTATTATATTGACAGAGGTGTAAAGACTGTGTTATGTACAGAAATATCAAAAGATGGAACACTGCAAGGACCGGCTACAGACTTATATAAGGAAGTTATGTCTGCCTATCCTAATCTGCATCTAATAGCCAGCGGTGGTATATCAAGCAATGAAGATATAGAGAATTTAGAAAAAGAAGGAATTCCTGCAGTAGTATTCGGAAAAGCATATTATGAAGGGAAAATTGATATCAAGAGAATGCTTAAAATATGAACGAAAATATAGCCAAAGGATTAGCAAAAAGGATTATACCATGTTTAGATGTGAAAGATGGTATAACTGTAAAGGGAACAAACTTCGTAAATTTGCGACAAGCAGGAGATCCTGTAGAACTTGGAAAAGCATATAGCGAGGCTGGTGCTGATGAGTTGGTTTTTCTTGATATAACAGCTAGCTACGAAGGACGTAAGACCTTTACTGATATAGTTAGCAGAGTGGCATCAGAAATCAATATACCATTTACTGTTGGGGGCGGCATAAATGAATTGAAAGATGTAGAGCGGCTTTTATTTGCCGGAGCTGATAAAGTAAGTGTTAACAGTTCTGCAATAAGAAGACCTGATCTTATTAATGATATAACGAATAGATTTGGTAGTCAAGTTTGTGTCTGTGCAATTGATGCCAGATATGATGAAAACGAATGGTATTGCTATCTCAATGGAGGCAGAGTACGCACAGAAAAGAAATTAAAAGAATGGGCCAAAGAAGTTCAAGATCGAGGTGCAGGAGAAATTCTGTTTACGAGCATGAATCATGATGGCGTAAAAAACGGATATGCAAATGATGCTCTAGCGATGCTATCAGACGAGTTATCCATACCAGTCATTGCAAGTGGCGGTGCTGGAAAAATGGAGCACTTTAAAGATGCTTTTACCAAGGGAAAGGCAGATGCAGCTCTAGCTGCTAGCGTATTTCACTTTGGTGAAATAAAAATATCAGAACTGAAACAATATCTCAGAACTGAAGGAATAAACGTAAGAATATAATAGCTATATAATTAAATAAAATGAAAATCGATTTTGAAAAAATGGGAGGACTTGTTCCAGCTATCATTCAGGACGCCACGACAAAAAATGTTCTAATGCTTGGTTTCATGAACGAAGAGGCTTACAACAAGACTATTGAAACTAATAAGGTAACGTTCTATAGCCGGACTCGTAAATGCTTGTGGACAAAAGGTGAAACTTCTGGGAATTTCCTCAATCTAGTAAGTATTGCCAATGATTGTGACAATGACACATTGCTTATTAAAGCAACCCCTTCAGGACCAGTATGCCATAAAGGCACTGATACTTGCTGGGGAGAAAATAACGATGCAAATCCATTGCTATTTCTTACATTTCTTCAAGACTTTATCGAAAAAAGATACAAAGAGATGCCAGAAGGTTCGTATACTACTAGTCTATTTAAAGATGGACTGAACAGAATGGCCCAGAAAGTTGGAGAAGAAGCTCTTGAAGCTGTTATAGAAGCAACAAATGGAACCAATGAGCGATTAGTATACGAAGGATCAGATATGATTTATCATCTAATCGTACTACTTACCAGCAAGGGACTAAGAATCGAAGATCTGGCAAAAGAATTACAGGTTCGCCATGACCCAAACTGGCATAAACATTAATAACAACAAAGATAAAGGTGGCACATGCTAATAGATTATCAGAACGTTAATATTTATCACGAAGATGTGAAAGTTCTTGAAGGTGTGAATTTTCATGCAGACGAGGGCGAATTCATTTATCTGATTGGTAAGGTAGGCTCCGGCAAAAGTTCTTTGTTAGAAACTATCTACATGGAATTAGACATTAAGGATGCCGAAAAAGCCGAAGTATTGGGATACAATATTTTAAATATAAAACGTAAGGAAGTTCCATCGCTGAGAAAAATGACAGGCATTATATTTCAGAACTTCCAACTGCTTTCCGATCGTAGTGTATATAAAAATTTAAGATTCGTATTAAAAGCTACCGGATGGAAAGATAAAAAACGTATTGATGAACATATCGATGAGGCGCTTAGAGATGTTGGAATGCTTGATTCAAAATTTAAGATGCCACACGAACTATCAGGAGGTGAACAGCAACGTATCGCAATTGCCAGAGCCATATTGAATAAGCCAAAGCTCATTGTTGCAGATGAGCCAACGGGTAACCTTGACCCTGATACAGCAAGCCAAATTGTCGAACTGTTGAGAAGCATCTGTCAGACTGGTACAGCTGTGATTATGTCAACACACAACATGCCTATGCTGGATAAATATCCAGGCATTGTATATCAGTGTAAAGATGCGAAACTTAATGAGATAACAAAAGATTTTAATAAAATATCTCTTTCAGAGGAAGAGGAATAAGTACAATCTAAAGAAAAGACCAATGAAAGTAATGAAATTCGGTGGCACATCCGTAGGTTCTGCTGAACGTATGAAAAGTGTTGCCAACTTAGTGACAGAATCAGGACAGCAGAGATTTCTGGTTCTATCGGCAATGTCAGGTACAACAAATTCGCTTGTAGAAATTTCAAATTATCTATACAAGAAGAATCCTGAAGGTGCTAATGAGGTAATCAACCGTCTTGAGATAAAATATATGCAGACAATAGAAGAACTCTATTCGTCTGAAGAATGGAAAGAAAACACTAAGAATTTTCTAAAAAGTGAATTCGATTATCTTCGTTCTTTTACTAAAGAACTATTTACAAGTTTTGAAGAAAAAAGTATAGTTGCACAAGGTGAAATCATGAGTACAAACATGATGACCAACTATATGAAAGAACAAGGTATAAATGTTGTGTTACTGTCTGCATTAGACTTTATGCGTACAGATAAAAATGCAGAACCAGACCCACAATACATAAAAGAAAAATTGAATGCTATCCTTGATAAGGATTCAAGTCAACAAGTATACATAACACAAGGGTTCATCTGTCGTAATGCCTATGGAGAAATAGACAATCTTCAACGTGGAGGAAGTGATTACACTGCTTCTCTGATTGGTGCTGCAATAAATGCAGAAGAAATACAGATATGGACAGATATAGATGGTATGCACAACAACGATCCTCGTATTGTTGATGAAACTACCCCTGTACATAGACTGTGCTTTGAAGAAGCAGCCGAGCTGGCATACTTTGGTGCTAAGATACTACACCCTACTTGTGTTCAGCCAGCAAAATTTTCAGGAATTCCTGTTCGCCTGCTAAATACAATGGATCCTTCTGCAAAGGGTACAACTATAAGCAATACATCAGAAAAGGGAATGATAAAAGCTGTTGCTGCCAAAGATAATATTACTGCTATTAAAATTAAAAGTAGCAGAATGCTTTTGGCTACAGGTTTTTTACGAAAAGTTTTTGAAATATTTGAAAGCTACCAGACTAGTATTGACATGGTATGTACAAGCGAGGTCGGAGTATCAATGAGTATTGATAACAACTCACATGTAAATGAAATTGTTGATGAACTAAAAAAATATGGTACTGTAACTATAGACCATGATATGTGCATAATTTGTGTTGTTGGTGATTTGGATTGGAGCAATGTTGGTTTTGAAACTCTCGCTACTGACGCCATGAAAGATATACCGGTAAGAATGATTAGTTATGGTGGAAGTAACTATAATATTTCGTTTCTTATAAAAGCAGCAGACAAGAAAAGAGCACTACAGAGTTTGAGCAATGTACTTTTTAAAAACAGATAATTGTAAATAGACAACATGAAAGGAAAATTCCCAATAGATAAATTTCGCAATTTGCGTACACCATTTTACTATTATGACACAAAACTTCTAAGACAGACTCTTAAAACAGTTAGTTGTGAAGCAGGTAAACATGATAATTTTATTGTACACTATGCAATCAAAGCAAATGCGAATCCCAAAATTTTGAATATAATATGTCAAAATTCTTTAGGTGCAGACTGTGTAAGTGGTGGCGAAATAGAAGCAGCAATTAAGGCAGGCTTCCCCACTAACAAAATAGTTTATGCAGGTGTTGGTAAAAGCGATTGGGAAATAAAGTTAGGCCTTGAGAAAAATATTTTCTGCTTTAATGTAGAAAGTATAGCGGAACTTGAAGTGATTAACGAAATTGCGGCTAGCATGAATAAAGTTGCATCTGTAGCTTTCAGGATAAATCCAAATGTAGGGGCGCATACACATGCAAACATAACAACAGGACTTGCTGAAAATAAATTTGGAATTGCCATGAATGACATGGAAGGAGCCATTGAAGAAGCTGCAAAAATGAAAAATATAAAGTTTATAGGTTTGCACTTTCATATTGGTTCACAGATACTTGACATGTGTGACTTCGAGGCTTTATGTAATCGAATCAATGATTTGCAAGACGAATTGGAGAAACATCACATTAAAGTCTATAATATCAATGTCGGTGGTGGTTTAGGCATAGACTATCAACATCCTAATCGTGTGCCTATTCCCGATTTTAAAGACTACTTTGATACCTATGCACGCCACTTACGCCTACGACCGGGCCAGAAACTGCACTTTGAACTAGGTCGTGCTGTTGTAGCTCAATGCGGTACGCTTATAACAAAAACATTATACATAAAAAAAGGAACATCAAAACAATTCGCAATTGTTGATGCCGGAATGACAGATTTAATACGTCCAGCTTTATACCAAGCATATCACAAAATTGAAAACATTTCTAGCGAAGAAGCTAAAGAAACATACGATGTCGTTGGACCGATATGCGAGAGTAGTGATGTATTTGCAAAGGCTGTAGATTTAAACAAAAGTAAAAGAGGAGATTATATGGCTATACGCTCAGCTGGAGCATATGGAGAAATAATGGCATCACAATACAATTGCAGAAAATTACCTAAAGGTTATACATCCGATGAAATGGGTGTTGAATCATAAGGATTAATATGATACTTGATACATTTACAATATTTATATGCAGTAGCATAGTCTTTTTGGCTATAGTTACTCCATTAATCAATATATTTACTCGTAGCATTCGACTATCAAGAATATACGGTAAAATATATGAAACCAAGGATACGAATGTTTCCGGGGTTAAGTTTTCTATAGTTATAACTGCACAAGACAATGAGCTGGAATTAGAAAAAAATCTGCCAGCAATATTTGCGCAAGATTACGAACCAGGGTTTGAAGTGATCGTAGTTACAGGAAAATCGGATGATGAGACTGATACAATAGTAAAGAATCTTCAAAAGGAGAATCCAAACTTATATACAACGTTCATACCAGATTCAAGTCGCTACATGAGCAGAATGAAACTGGCTGTTACACTTGGCGTAAAAGCAGCAAAGAATGAATGGATAATATTACTCAGTCCTGAATGTAAACCAGAAACAGACCAATGGTTAAAAAACATATCCAGACATTGCAGTGATAACAAAAATATAGTTCTTTCCTATTCTAATTACAATGATTCAATAAGTAAATATTATAGATTTAGAAGACTGTATTCACAGCTTTATTCTATAAGAGAGGCACTCGGTCAAAGAGCATTTCGCTCTACCGGCTCTAACGTAGCATTTAGAAAGAGCGTCTTCATGAAGCACAATGGTTTTTTAAACAATTTAAAATACGAGCGCGGTGAATTTGATTTTATTGTAAATGAATTTTCCGAAGATTATAGTGCAGATGTAGCTATTGAACCAGAATCACATCTAGTTATTGAAAATTCTTCAAAGAAAAGCTGGATTAATGAGCAGATGTATTATATGGACACGCGTAGACATCTATCAAGAAAAATATGGCACAGAATAAAGTTTGATACCGATATGCTTTTCATGCACATCAACTACATCGCAGAAATAGCCGTAATTGCATACTTTGCAATAAATCGCAACTGGATTGGGCTTGGTGTATCTGTATTTGCATTTTTATATACTATCATTATACGAACAATTGTTGCTAATAAAGTTATAAAATTTTTTGACGCCGGTATAAGCGCGTTATCTGTAGTTCCTTTTGAGCTAAGGATTGTATGGACACAGTTATACTTAAAATTGAGATATCTCATTACTGAAAAGAAAGACTTTATAAGAAAGTAACTTATGGTTATTCTTCACTATATAGATAGATTTGATATTTCAAAAGACCTTAATTCAAAATTCATTACGGTCTTATGTAATGGAATGTCAGAATACGCTGTATCACATATAGTAACAAAATGTTATGTAGAAAATAATGACATTGATAAAGAATTAATACATGTAGTAAATAAAAGAAATGGATTTATCAGGACATTGTACGACATTATGCCTAAAATTGTTCATATACATGGGTGTTGGTCGTATGATACTGCGAAATTTCTTATTGCAGCAAAACGACGCGGTTTTTATATTGTATGGTCTCCACATGGAGGGCTGCAAAACTGGGTTATAAAAAATAATTTTTACAGTAAAAAACTATCTCGTATAATCATGTATCAATTTTTTGCAACAACTCGTTGTGATATGATACATGTATGTGGCGAAATAGAACAAGATAATATTAAAAAACTTAGATGGAATAAGAATATTACGGTTATAAAGAATTCATTAGTAACTCAAGAGATAACTGTCGAACAAATGTGCAAAGATATGGCAATGATGTATCAAAACATTATCGACAAGAATATCAACAAAGAAATAAATATATCTACACAAAAAGCTTTTTATTCATTAATTAAAGCAGGCCTTATACGTAATGATATCGCTTTAAGGCCTGGACTTAATATTATTTCGGACGAAGAAAGAAAAAATTTCACACTGTTGAAATATAACGATTGGAGAAATTTATCTATATTTGCAGATAAGAATGACGTTAATTTCTTAATATCACAAGGATTAAATGTTTTAGATATTGAAAATATTATGAATATACCTTCTGGGACTATAATAATTCCTATCGATAAAAGTATTAATGGCCTTATCTCGTATATTACTGAACTTAAGAAGAAAGTATCAAACAAAAAAATTAGTTTAAAGGATATGGCAACACTATATAGTATAATAAGATATAATGATTACAACGAAGACGAACTAATAGAAAAACTAAAAAACAAAAACATAAAATATTTTATGGGGCGACTTGAATATATACTAAATGAATTATTCGGTATTGAAGAAGGTTTCATGCCAGTCAAAACAATAAGTGATTATCGTACTACTATCATAAAGAATATTATTAATAAATGAAATTATTGAATAATTATGACAACTACTAAATACAATATAGACAACGATCTCAGATACATGCAATTGCTGTCACAGTCTTTTCCAACGATAGCTGATGCTAGTACCGAAATTATAAACCTTGAAGCAATTCTTAATTTACCAAAAGGGACTGAGCATTTTTTAGCAGATCTGCATGGAGAATATGAAGCATTTCAGCATGTTTTGAAAAATGCATCTGGTAATATAAAGAGAAAAGTTAATGAACTATTTGGCAATGAACTACGTGAAATAGAGAAAAAAGAGTTGTGTACCCTTATCTATTATCCTGAACAGAAATTGGAGCTTGTAAAGTCTTCAGAAAAAGACATAAATGACTGGTATCATATAACATTACACAGATTAGTTAAAGTTTGTCGTGATGTTTCCAGCAAATACACAAGATCAAAAGTCAGGAAATCACTTCCTTCTGATTTTAGCTATATAATAGAAGAACTTCTTCATGAGCATACAGAAGATATTGATAAAACAGCATATGTCAATGTTATTGTAGATACAATCATATCAACAGGTAGAGCCGATGATTTTATAATAGCTCTTGCAAATGTAATTCAACGGCTTGCAATAGATCAATTACATATTCTTGGCGATGTTTATGATCGCGGACCAGGCGCGCATATAATAATGGATACGCTCGACAAATATCATAGTTGGGATATACAATGGGGTAATCATGATATATTGTGGATGGGAGCATGTGCTGGCAATGATGCTTGTATGTGTAATGTGATACGTATGTCATTAAGATATGGAAATCTGGCAACTCTTGAAGAAGGTTATGGGATAAATATGGTGCCATTGGCAACCTTTGCAATGGAAACATATAAAGGCGACCCTTGCACGGAATTTATACCTAAAATAGGGAAAAATGATAAATTCGATGAAAAGACTCGATATCTTACAGCCCAAATGCATAAAGCAATAAGCATAATACAATTTAAGACAGAGGCGCTACTTTACGAGAAGCATAGTGAATGGGATATGAAAGATCGTGAGCTCTTTAAAAATATTGACTATAAAAAGGGGATGTGCACACTAAACGGAAAAGAGTATAAAATGGTTAGTAACAATTTCCCTACTATAGATCCCAAAAATCCGATTGCACTAACTGAAGAAGAAAAATTATTACTTAAAAAACTTCGACATTCATTCTCGGTAAGCGAAAAATTGCATAAGCACATTAATACCCTACTCGGTCATGGCTGTATGTATGCAGTTTATAATTCGAATCTACTTTTTCATGCATCTATACCACTCAATGAAGACGGCACCTTAAAAGAAGTTGAAATATACGGAAAGAAATATAGCGGGAAAGAACTGATGCAAAATACAGGCATGATGATAAGAACAGCATTTCAGGTTGATTCCGACTCTGATGAAAAAGACTACGCTATAGATTATTTTTTATATCTTTGGTGTGGTAAGGATTCACCGTTATTCGATAAGTCGAAAATGGCAACTTTCGAAAGATATTTTCTAAAGGATGAAGGGACTTACAAAGAAGAAAAAGGTAATTATTTCAAACTAAGAGATAATGAAGATGTATGTGACAGAATATTAGATGCTTTTGAGGTGAAGGGTGCAAACAGACATATAATAAACGGACACGTACCTGTGCACGTAATGAATGGCGAAAATCCTATAAAAGCAAACGGAAAGCTTATGGTCATAGATGGTGGCTTTAGTAAAGCCTATCATAATGAAACAGGAATAGCAGGATACACACTGGTATACCACAGTCGTGGTTTTCAACTAGTACAACACGCCCCATTTACCTCCGCAGCAGATGCAATACAAAAAGGAACAGACATTAAAAGTACAACTATGATTGTAGAAATGTCGTCTCATAGAATGCTAGTAGAAGATACGGATAAAGGTGATGAGCTAAGAACTCAAATTGAAGATTTAAAAGAGTTATTATATACTTATAGACACGGTTTCATTAAAGAGAAACGGAACTAAAAAAGGATGCTCAGTTGTTGAGCATCCTTTTTTAGTTTTATTAAAATGGTAAATCATCAGAACTACCTGCATCGTCGCTATCTCCTTGAGGAAATGGAGTTGTAGCAGCATCGCCCATTGCAGATGGTGGAGGAAAAGCTCCAGAATTAGCCGACATCGGAGGAACACCACCTGCCATAGCTTGAGCCTGAGCCGGGTCAACATGTTCAACCTTCCATGCACGAAGATCATTAAACCAACGTCCATTCCATTCACGAGCATTTATATCAAATGATACTGTAAGCGTATCACCTGCCTGTATATTAAATTGAGCAATTTTATCTTCTCCAAAAACATTGAAAACGCATTTTTTAGGAAACTGATCCATTGTTTCTATTACATAATCTTGAGTTTTCCATTGATTACCCGTACGGGCAGATACACCTCCTTTTGGTTCAAGGCAGGCGATAATTTTTCCTGTAATTTCCATATTCAAATTAAGTGATTTATGTTTTATCGACTGCGAAATTACTAAAATCATTTTAAAAACATCAAAAAAGCAGGATATTTTTTTCTATTAAAGCAATTTTTTTGTATTTTTGTACCACTAATTGAATAAAATAATAAAAACATAAATATACTAATGAAATTTACATTATCAAGCACTGCTTTAAGCAGCAAACTATCAGCTTTGTCTAGAGTAATTAATAGTAAAAATTCTCTTGCCATCCTTGACTGCTTTCTCTTTGATGTGAAAGACGGTAAGCTTACGATCACTGCTTCTGACAGCGAAAACGTAATGAAAAGCACTATTTCTCTGAATGAATCAGATTCAGAAGGTAAATTCTGTGTATCAAATCATACGATACTTGATGCTGTTAAAGAATTATCTGAACAGCCTCTTACATTTGAGGTTAATTTGGACTCACTCAATATAAACATTGCATATCAGAATGGACACTTCAATTTTATTGGGCAAAACGCTGATGAATATCCTGTTAGTCAGGATGTTGATGGTGATGCTACAACAATTATTGTAAGTTCAGACATTCTAAGCGATAATATCAACCGTTCACTATTTGCTACTGCACAAGACGAACTAAGACCTGTAATGAATGGTGTATTCTTTGATATAACACCAGAGTTTTTGGCTATTGTTGCTACAGATGGGCATAAATTGGTACGCAATAAGAATTTCTCCATCAAGAGTGATTCACCGGCTTCATTCATATTGCCTAAAAAGCCAGCAAATCTCCTTAAGAATCTGCTGACACGTGACGGTGGTGATGTAACAATAAAATTTAATGATAGAAATGCAGAAATATCATTTGGAGATGGTATGATTTCATGCCGTTTAATTGAAGGTCGCTATCCAAATTATGATTCTGTAATTCCGAAAGATAATCCTAACACTCTATGTATAGACCGTATTGCATTGTCAAGTGCTATGAGACGTGTTCTTGTATCTGCATCTCAAAGTAGTTCGTTAGTACGTTTCCACATCCAATCAGGATTGCTCACTCTTAAAGCAGATGATACTGATTACGGAAGAAGCGCAGAGGAAAACATCGTATGCGAATATACTGGAAATGCTATGGATATTGGTTTTAAAGGAACATCTATGACAGAAGTTCTAAGCAATCTAAACAGTCAGGAAGTGAATATTATGCTAGCTGATCCATCAAGACCAGGAGTTATTATTCCTTCAGAACAACCTGAAAATGAGGATGTTTTGATGCTAATAATGCCAATGCTATTAAACGATTAAAAAAGATTATAATGACATTAAAACTTAAAAGACCCCTTGTAGTTTTCGATTTGGAAACTACGGGGATTGATTTGGTTAAATCCAAAATAATACAAATTTCATACATTAAGGTTTATCCTGACGGAAAAGAAGAACGAGGCAATCAATATATCTATCCCGAACAGCATATACCCGATGAGGTTACTGCCATTACGCATATTACAGACGATGATGTAAAGGACAAACCGACATTCAAGGAAGTGGCACCACAATTGGCGGAGACATTCAAATCTTGCGACTTTGCTGGTTTTAATTCAAACCGTTTTGATGTTCCACTTTTAGAGGAAGAATTTCTTCGTGCAGGTATAGATTTCGATTTCAGCAAAAGCCGTTTAATAGATGCTCAAGTAATCTACCACAAGATGGAACCAAGAAACCTATCTGCAGCTTATCGTTTCTATACAGGCCATAAGATGGAAGATGATTTTCAAGCACATAAGGCAGATCAAGATACTGAGGCTACATACAGAGTTCTTACATCTCAGATAGAGTTTTATAGTGAAGACAAACAGGATGAAGAAGAACGTTGTCTAGAAAACGATATGGACTATCTTCATGAATTTTCAAAACAAAACAGGAATGTAGATTTTGCAGGACGTATCGTATACAATGATAAAGATGTTGAAGTCTTCAATTTTGGCAAGTACCGTAACCAACCGGTCAAAGAAGTTCTGAAGAAAGATCCTGGATATTATAGTTGGATACTACAAAGTGACTTCACGCTAAACACAAAGCAAGTTTTAACAAGAATACGTTTGGCCGAATTTAATAAGTAAACGATATGCTGAAAGGTAAAAAGATCGTATTGGGTATCACCGGTAGTATTGCTGCATATAAGGCATGTTACATAATACGCGGACTTATCAAAAGTGGAGCTGAGGTACAAGTCGTAATAACACCATCAGGAAAAGAGTTCATCTCTCCTATTACACTGTCAGCCCTTACTCATAAACCTGTAATCAGTGAGTTCTTCGCACAACGTGATGGCACTTGGAATTCACATGTAGACATTGGTCTATGGGCTGACGCCATGCTTATTGCTCCATGTACAGCAGCTACATTAGGAAAAATGGCTAATGGTATTGCAGACAATATGCTCATAACGACATACCTTTCAATGAAAGCACCAGTCTTTATCGCTCCGGCTATGGACTTAGATATGTATGCACATCCTTCCACACAAGCTAACATAAATAGATTAAGCTCTTTTGGAAACTTTTTTATTGAGCCACAGAGTGGTTTTCTTGCTAGTGGCCTAGAAGGAAAAGGCCGCAT
This sequence comes from Prevotella sp., assembly GCA_041907685.1. Lineage (GTDB taxonomy): Bacteria > Bacteroidota > Bacteroidia > Bacteroidales > Bacteroidaceae > Prevotella. The sequence goes on from JAYRGU010000003.1 coordinate 131,481, forward strand.
GGAAGAACCTGATGAAATTGTTAGTCGAATAGATGACTTTTTTGAGGTCAAAGACTTAAAAGGAAAAAATGTGCTTATAACAGCAGGACCAACATATGAAAAAATAGATCCGGTAAGATTTATTGGCAATTATTCTAGTGGAAAAATGGGCTATGCCATTGCAGAAGAATGCGCAAAGAGAGGTGCCAATGTAACATTAGTATCAGGTCCTGTATCACTGAGTATTTGCCATCATAATATCAAAAGAATAGATGTAGAAAGCTGCGAGCAGATGTATGAGGCAGCAACGAATTCATTCGAGACATCAGATATAACCATACTATGCGCAGCTGTAGCAGACTTCAGACCGGAGAAAGTCTTTGAAAATAAAATAAAAAGAGAAAAAGACGACTTAATAATAAGACTTAAAGCTACAAATGATATTGCCGCTGAACTTGGAAAGAAAAAGGAAAAAGGCCAGTTGCTAGTGGGCTTTGCGCTTGAGACAAACGATGAAGAGGCAAATGCCAATAAAAAGCTAGAACATAAGAACTTTGATTTTATAGTGCTGAATTCGTTGCGAAATAAAGGTACCTGTTTTAAGTCAGAAAATAACAAGATAAGTATTATAAGTAAATCAGAAAAGAAAGATTACCCTGTAAAATCAAAAAAGGAAGTAGCAAAAGATATTATTGATTTTCTATGCATAAAACTTTAGCTCTCATATTTATAGTTTCAGCACTAATTAATCATAGTCTGTCAGCTCAAGAGCTACAAGCTAAGGTTATAATAAACCATAATCAAATACAGGGTACAGATGCTAGTGTCTTTGATAATCTGCAGCAATCGCTCGAACATTTTATTAATGAGCACCAATGGACTAATTTACAATTTGCAAGAAATGAAAGAATTGTATGCAATTTCAATATAACCGTTACTAAGTATGATAAATCGACAAATCAATTTACATGCTTTGCACTTATTAATGCAAACAGACCTGTTTACGGTTCATCTTATAACACTTCATTATACAGTAATAAAGATATAGATTTCAATTTTGAATTTTCACAATTTGATCAACTTAATTTTAAAGACAATACGGTAGATAATCAATTAACAGCATTGTTTGCGTATTATGCCTATTTTATTATAGGGATAGATCTAGACAGCTTTTCACCATATGGCGGAACTGATGCATTACAACAATGTATTAATCTTACAAACAATGCACAAAATCTGAATTACTCAGGATGGAAAGCCTTTGAAACTAGCAAGAATCGCTTTGCTATAATAAATGATTATATGGACGAGGATATGAAACCCTTCAGAAAGTTACAATATGACTATTATCGTAAGGGACTTGATGAAATGTATTTAAATACAGAACGCGGACGAATAAATATTTCTTCTACCATTGAAGAAAATCTAGCTAAAGTACATGAAGACAAGCCACTCAGTCTCCTCGCACAGATATGGACAGACTATAAAAAAGAAGAACTTGCAAAAATATATAAAGGCAAAGGCACGCAAAAAGAGAAAGAGAGCGTATATGATATTCTTTTAGGTATCAATGCATCACAAAGTAAATATTGGGACGAGATCAGAAAATAATTAAATAGCCATGTTAACAAGACTACATATTAAAAATTTCACAATAATAGATTCTCTAGATATAGACTTTCCATCAGGATTTTCTGTTATTACAGGCGAAACCGGAGCTGGTAAAAGTATTATACTTGGAGCAATTGGTCTGTTATTAGGTCAGAGAGCAGATTCAAAAGTTATAAAAGACGGTACAGACAGATGTGTTATTGAAGCCCATTTTGACTTATCAAGATATTCAATGAAAACTTATTTTGATGAAAATAATCTTGATTATGATGATTCTGACTGCATTATACGTAGAGAACTTTCAATAAATGGGAAAAGTAGATCATTTATAAATGATACCCCTGCCCCACTATCGGTATTAAAGTCAATTGGGGAAAAACTTATTGATGTTCATAGTCAACATCAAAATTTGCTTTTGCAGCATGATGACTTTCAGCTTGAAGTTGTCGACATAATAGCAGGTAATAAAAAAAACTTACTTGATTACTGTGATTTTTATACAAAATATAAGGATGCACAAAAAGAATTACAAAAGATAAAAGATAATATACAAAATAAAAAAGATAACAAAGATTTTCTCAGATTTCAATTTGAAGAATTGAACAAAGCCAATCTAATTGAAGGAGAACAAGAACAATTAGAGCAGGCAAGTGAAACAATGAATCATGCTGAGGAAATCAAAAGTAGTTTATTTAATACAGACACATCTTTATCTGATGAAGATAATGGCATAATTCAAAAACTTAGATATTCAGTTACTCAGCTGAGTAATATAGAAAATGTATATCCTGAAGTAAAAGAACTTGCAAAACGCTTAAATGACAGTTATATTGAACTGAAAGATGTAGCAGATGAAATTAGTACAAGATGCGTAAACATTGACTTTGATCCAAAAGAGCTTGATGCAATAAATGCAAAACTGGATATAATATACAGCTTACAACAAAAGCATCACTGTAACACAGTAAAAGAACTTATCGACCTACGTGAAGATATAAAACAGCAATTACACGAGATTGATAACAGTGATGATATATTGCTTGAAACACACAACAAAGTAAATACATTAGAGCAGAAATGCATTGAGAAAGCAGAATCACTAAGCGTTGAAAGAAAGAAATCAGCTAAAATAATAGAAAAAGACATATTAAAACGCCTACAGACACTTGGTCTACCAAAAGTAAGATTCGAAATTGAATTTAAGCCATGTGATCTTTGTAATAATGGAAATGACAAAGTTTCATTTCTTTTTAGTGCAAACCCGGGTACACAGTTGCAACAAGTTTCTCAAGTGGCAAGTGGTGGTGAAATTGCCAGATTAATGTTGTCATTAAAAGCTATGATAAGTGGCGCGGTAAAATTACCAACGATAATATTTGACGAGATTGATACCGGTGTAAGCGGTAACATAGCAGAAAAGATGGCCAGAATAATGCAAGAGATGGCCAAAAACGATAGACAAGTAATAAGTATCACCCACTTGCCTCAAATAGCTGCGATGGGAACGACACATTATAAAGTATATAAAGAACAGACTTCTTTTGGGACAAAAAGTAATATGAAGAAACTCTCAGATGAAGAAAGAATAAACGAAATAGCACAAATGTTAAGTGGTAGTACACTAACAAAAGCAGCATTACAGAACGCAAAAGAATTATTAAATCAAATATGATGAAACGTATATATACATCTTTACTCGCAATTTTTATAGCGAGCACAACACTTCTCGCGCAAGCACCTAATTGGGCGACAAAAGCATCAAAATCAGTTTTTAAATTGACAACATTCAAGCAGGATGGTAGTTTATTAACTTCGGTAAATGGCTTCTTTATTGGAACTAACGGAGAAGCAATAAGTTCATTTACTCCATTTAAGGGAGCTTCAAGTGCTGTTATTGTAGATTCAAATGGTAAAAAATACAACGTAAGTTGCATGTTAGGAGCCAATGATATATACGATGTAGCTAAATTTAGAGTTGAAGGCTTAAAGTCACAGCCACTTACAATAGCTAAAACAACTTCTGAAAAGGGTGCATCAATATGGTTACTTCCATATTCAATTAAAAGTCCTGAATGTCAACAAGGAACCATTCTAAAATCTGAAAGTTTTTTAAGTAATTATGACTATTATACATTAGATCTTAAAGCAAACGAAAATAGTGTAAGTTGTCCTATAATGAACCAGAACGGTGAAGTAATAGGTATACTGCAACCAGCCGCAGACGGGATAAACAAAGAAACATATGCCGTTAGTGCACCTTTTGCTGTTTCTTTGAATATAACAGGGTTAAGTATAAATGACAATACTTTAAACTCTACATTTATCAGCAAAGATCTTCCGGAAGATAAAGATCAAGCAATCGTGACATTGTACATGGCTCAACAAAAAGGCGGAGAAGATTTTAAGAAAGTAATCGAAAAGTTTATCAATAAATTCCCTAATGTTGCCGACGGATATATCTCTAGGGCGCAAATTGAAACAGATCAAGATAATTTTGCAAATGCCAAGGATGATATGGAGAAGGCTATAAAGGTGGCAGACAAGAAAGATGATGCGCATTACAGCTACAGTAAACTGATATATCAGAAAGAAATATACAAGTCTGATAAACAATACAAAGACTGGAGTTTGGATTTAGCTTATAATGAAGCTAAAAAGGCATACGATATAAATCCAATACCAATGTATAAATATCAGATGGCTCAAATATTATACAGCCAGAAAAAATATCAGGATGCCTACAATACTTACATTGAACTTACAAAAACGCCTCTTAAAAACGCAGAGATATTTTATGAAGCAGCTCAGAGTAAAGTTCAACTACAGGCCAATGATACTATAATTTGCCAATTATTAGATAGTGCAGTAGCTTGTTTCAGTAAGCCATATACAAGAGATGCTGCTCCATATATACTAGCTAGGGCTACGAAACTAGATAGCATGAAAAAATATAGAGAAGCTGTAAATGATTATAACGACTATGAGACTTTAATGATAAGTAGCATCAATGACAGCTTCTATTATATACGCGAACAGGCAGAACTAAATGCGCATCTGTATAAGCAAGCTCTTGACGATATAGGTAGGGCTATCGAATTGAATTCTAAAGAGGCCACCTACTATGCAGAGCAAGCCAATTTAATGCTTAGGGTAAATATGCTTAGTGATGCACTTAATAGTGCAAAGAAGTGTGTAGACATGGCTCCTAAATATTCTGACGGATATTTAATACTTGGTCTTATACAAATTAAAAACGGTAATAAGGAAGATGGCATGCTGAATCTACAAAAAGCAAAGTCTCTTGGCAATACACAAGCAGATGCCATAATCGAAAAATACAAGTAATCCCAAAAAAATGCAATAAAATATTTGGTTTTTACCGCAAAAAGAAGTACCTTTGCAGCCACAAAAGGGGTTCAGTAGCTCAGTTGGATTAGAGCAACGCCCTTCTAAGGCGTGGGTCTTGGGTTCGAATCCCAACTGAATCACTTAAAGAAAAGTCCTATTTATAGGGCTTTTCTTATTAAAGAGCCATAACGGTCTGATTAAAAAAGGATATTTTTCTCAAATTTGACGCAAAACGCGTGTCCTTTGAGTGTCCTTAATTTTAATCTTAGAATATGGCAACATTATCACTAACAATTTTCAAGGCAAAAGTTCTTAAGGACGGACGACATAAAATAAGAATTGCCGTAAGACATCATCATGAGACGTGCTATATAATAACACCTTATATTATAGATAATATTTTAGAATTCAAGGACAGACAAGTTGTAAAACGCGCTGATTCAAATATAATTAATGTTCAACTTCGTAAACTACTGAACATATATCGATCAATTCTCGATGATGTAAAAGGTGTAGACACTATTTCTGCTACAGACATACGTAATATACTAATCAACAAGAAAGACAAAGAAAACGGATCACCAACATTCCAAAAAGTTTGCAATGACTATATCGAGGAACTAAAGTCTGAGGGTCGTGGAAACTATGCAAAGCTACTAGAACGGAATTACAGATACTTTACTGAGTTCTGCAAAGGTTATATGGTACTTGATGCAATAACACCGCAGATGATAGAGAGATATTCTCATTATCTAAAGACAAAAAAGAATATAGGACAGACTACATTAGGAATGCATATGTCTAGGACTATTATAAACAGAGCAAAGAAGATGCAACTGGTATCTTATAGAGCTGATCCGTATCTATATTATTCTATACCACAGCCTTTATCAAGAGACTGTAGATAAGATAAGGGAATTAATAGCTTTAGAAACAAAAGAAAAGCGCTTTAAGGTCGCAAAGTCACTATGGTTATTGAGTTATTATCTGGGAGGTATTAGTCTCGTAGACTTACTTAAAATAGACTTTTCCAATAAAAAAGGAATAGAATACGTGAGAACGAAATCAAGAAATACAAAATCCGGAGAAAAAAGGATATCTATTTCAATACCAGACGAAGCCAAGGATATTGTAAAAAGATACACAGACGAAAAAGGACATCTAAATTTCGGTTACAATTTTTCATATGATAATTTCAGTAGATATAATGAGCGTAATACTATCGAATTAGGCAAAATGATAGGAGTTCAAAGGTTGTGCTTCTACTCTGCACGTAAGTCATTTGTTCAACACGGATTTGAACTCGGAATACCTCTTGAGGTCCTGGAATACACTATCGGACAGAGCATGAAGAGAAATAGGCCTATATTTAATTATGTCCGGATCATGCAGAAACATGCTGACAATGCAATACGAAAAATTCTTGATAACCTAAAAAAAAAGCAACGTAATCACTACGATGCTCCTTCAAACCATCTAGCTATATATGAATTAAAGCCATATCATAAAAAACACTCTATGGCAATTCCTCAATATAGATAATATTACATATCTTGCCTTTTTTTATATCCGTAATTCGAAAAGACGTACCACGTTCAAATTCCACTTGCCATTCTGGATATGAGCAGTCTTCACCATGATTATAAATGCGATATATTTCATGTGCCTTCGTTCTATTCTTCGATAATGGTGTAATTATCCATTTTACGTCAGTTGCATTATCAAAATCATCTTTTGATGAAGTAAAAAATCCTTGTACAATAAATCTATCCTTAATTTTATTATTCAATCTCAAAAAACCATCATTAGCATATAATACAGAGTGGGTATTGACAGGAGTTTTATTTAATGCGCTATCTAAATTTTCAATCAAAGCATTTTTTAAGGCATTAGATGTATGAGGACTATACAATGGTGTTTGTATAAGTTGAGAACTTCCAAAACCTTCAAGAATGATAATACTCAATATTTCAACTCTTGTCAAATTCGAATTAATATAATGTATTCTGCCAGATTTCATCAGGCTTTCCATTGCTTCAATATGAGAATTTAATAAATCCATATCCCCCTTAGGCTGATATGCTAATGGCATATCTTTATAAGTTTCCTTTCCTATGTTTAGCAAATCTTTTATATCCATATTTTTGTTTATTCGTACAAAGTTTTCTAAAAGAGCGGAATTCAAGCAGATAATACAACCGCATTGTAATCCAAGCTTGTAAATTCAACTGGCAAATGCAAAGCTATAAAATATTTTTTTAAAGTTCAAGTTTTAAAACAGAAAAGATAATATTTTCGCATTACAACCTGACTATATTATATGAGAGATAACATTCTAAGCCCATGACTTGTAGGGATATTTTATTCCAAAAGCCCATGAAAAACAAGCTTAAAATTATGCCTCAATATACAAAGAACAGTGGATATGCAACGCTCGTTATTTTGAATTAGTATAACTAAATATTATTAACTTTACATAAACTATCTACACGTGCATTTAGAAGATAATTTATTATATCGAAATTTTCATCCTTTTTATCAGATATAAGCTGAATATCGTTAAAGAGTAACAAGTCTTTTTTGTATAGATCCTTAAAAATATCAAATGATCGTAGCATTTTAATCATATCTTCACTTGAATTTTTACTTACTGCATTATATAAATTAAGAGCTATTTCATAACGTGAAATTTGTGCCCTAAATATATTTCTACATTTCAAATGTTCATCATCAGCAATATTTAATCCATCTATTGTTTTGAATGCATAATATAATGTTCGAAAATAATGTCCAAGAATATGACCATAATTTTTATAAAGTTGGTCAGCTGCCAACTTCATTGCATTGTAAATAAGCTCTTTAGTTAGACCTACATGATCTTTAAGCACTTCAAAAAAATCATTTGGTATGCAGCACTTAGTTCCTGATATATACATTTCATTTTTAGTCAAATCTTCAATGGGGATTTTTTCTAAATCAACATAAAAATAGTTCAATTCACGTTTATTCTTATCAGAAGATTTGCATTTTTCTTTTATTTCATTTAATAATTCAACATTTGATGTAATCTTATTACATAATAATGCAAATAGGTATCTCCCATAATATAGATTAGCTATTTCAGTATATTTTTTGAAAGCATTCACTCCTTTTGCTTTATCGCATTCTACATTTAGTACTTTATTATTATAAAGTTTCAGCATTTCATAAAAAATAGAACGTTCTTCGTTTCTGTTATTTTCCTGTTGTGATATGTTTATAGTTAAAAGAACACCAGCAAATGCTATAAGGCCTGTAATTCCACTAAAATATGAACCGAAATTACCCCAATCTTGACTTGATTTAGAAAAACCTTCATGAAAATTCAAAAAATAAAAAGCAAAGAAGATGATGATTATTATCCCCAATATAATAACCAATAAAAAATAATTCTTTCTCATATCTATACATATTAAATAATTTAGGCAAAGATATAAAAAATAATGGAAAATGTATGTCTTTGCCAGTTCAAAAATAAAGTCATATCAGACAAACGATAAAAACAAAAAATCTATATTCAATATGTTTTTGGGCGATTATAAAGTTACTCATTTTCAGTGAGTTAAACAAACTTTGAAGCCTTTTTTATTCCAAATTTAAGTTAATATATGCATGTGATTTGTCACTTACGAAAGTTTAGTAATTAAAAAGAAAGATCCATATCAGCGACCCTTTCTATTAGTTATTGCTAGAAAAAAAATCATAATAACAGCATTTATATCCTAATATTTTATTGAATTAATATAGGTCTTATATAAAATAATCTTTTGAAATTCTTTTTTGTTAACTAAATTAACGGTTATTCCTTTGGTTATCTTAAGAATTTTATCGAATTTTGCAAATAAGTTTATTATAGATTAAAAACTTTGATTCCTATAAGACACTAAACTAGTGATATGCACAACTTTTTAATTTAGCCAACAGTTATGAAACTTTATAAATATAGAAATTGGACAAATTTAACTCAGTTATCTTTGCAAGAAAATTATATTTGGTTATCTTCTCCTGAAGAATTTAATGATCCTTTTGATTGCCATATTTATGACAATTACTCTCTATTTGATGAGAAATATACAAAAAAAGAAAAAACAGGAATACTGACAAAAGCTAATAAGAATTATTACGAAAATGTTATATATTCATCATATAAAGAATCTGGTATTGCATGTTTTTGTGAATCACCATTTGAAATTTTAATGTGGTCTCATTATGCTAATAATCATAGAGGAATCTGTATTGAATATGATTTTGATATAGCTCCTTCCTTTTTTGAATTGGTTCAACCAGTCAAATATACACGAGTATACCCCTACTTAAACTTAAAAAATGTATATAGCGGTCGAATTGATTATTGGAAATACCTAAAAACATCACTAACAACAAAATATATTGATTGGAAATATGAAAAAGAATGGCGCTTAATAATTGCAGGCTATAGTAATAAAAAACTATTCCATATTCCTCAATTAATAAAATCTATCTTTTTAGGATGTGAAATTTCTGTCGATGATTGTAAAGAAATAAAAGACTTTTATTCAACAAAAAAATATAAGCCTCATTTATTTATTTGTGCGCAGAGTAATAAAAAATTTGGGTTAGAATATAAAGACTTAGATTATTAAAAGTATGGCATGGAATGATTTAACAGAAAGAGAGAAAGAGCTAGATAGAGGTATTGATAAATATGGAGGTGAAGATTCTCGTAAATGGAGAAAATTATTCAATACTAAAAAAACTACTATTGATAAGATCATGGATTATACAGGAGCGAAAACTAATGAGAGAAATTTTATTATTAGAAGAGTTGAACTGAGACTTAAAACATTTGATTTATTAGATGCAACAGATGATATTGTGAATGATGTTTCACTTTTAACGTCTTATCTCAATAAAGATTTAATAAACTTGGATAAAAGATTTTGGGAAGGATATTTAAATTGTATAAAAGGTGTTAATGGAGCAAAACAATTTAGTTTTGAAGAACTTCGTGATGAGATAAAAAAATATTATAATATGCCTTTGGAGGAATTTGCTCACAAATCTTTTAATATGTCTTTGCAGAGTTTTATAAAAAAATATAAGTTTGATACTACTACGCCCAATAGCGGAATTAACAAATTACGACATTAACATTTAAAATGCTAATTACAATAATGCACTTAAGGGAGCAAAGGTGTAAATAAAAACATGTATTAGAATCTTGAGCGCTTCGCATTTGCAACTTTTATATTGTTAATGGCTTCAACGTGCAAAGCGTTAGTCATATGATGGTGGATAAATAAAAAAAAGAGGACGATTAATCCTCTCTCCTTTTTAAATAATATTGCTATAAAAGAACGCTATTAAGTGTGCCCAATATTTAGTACTTATTCGTGCTATACGTGAGAATTCTCCTAAAGGATTCATTGCATTTGACATAACATGACTAGTTTTATCATCACATTTACGCAATTTAAAATTGTCCTTATGAAATCCAAAATCAACAATAATTTTCTGATTAAAATATCGCCTACTTTACTTCTGCGACATTTTTCATATTTTTCTTTTTTCATTTTTATTTTTTTATACAAAAATAGTATAAATATTTTAAAAAAGCATGATTCCAGACTGAAAGTTAAATAAAAATTAGCCACAAACTTTTTAGATTAATGGCTAATTCTATTTTACTTATTAAGTATTCTTTTGAGTATGGAAGTGTTATATTAAACTTTTGTCTTTTGCCACTAAGGCAAAAGCTTTTCGAGATATTTAGTAACTAGATATGGATTAAGAATGCTTTTCCTTTACGCTGCTATTATGTATTTATCGATATTGATAACACTTCACTAATTGCACTATTTTCACATTCGTTTTACACTATAAAAAATCACTTATAGATATACTATAAGTGATATAAATATATTTTTAATTAGTAAAAGTAGTATTATTTCTTTTCTGTTTTTGCATCAGATTTTGATTTGAATATTCCTTTTACAAATCCGCCAACAGTAGCACCTGTACGTTTAATACCTTTCTCTGCAGTACCAATGCCCTTGCCTACACCACTTCCAACACTATCGCTGGTACTTTCAGCCTTTTCTCCAAATCGTTCAGCCCTGTATTTTATTATACGCTTACGATAAATGCTCTTTAATTCGTTATATTCTTCTATTTGTTTAGTAGTCATACTACTTTTATATATCTTATACTTAGATGTATAATCTTCATAGACAGAATCTATTGAATTAAAGTTATTCTTTGATATATCACTACGATTACTAACTGCATTAACAAAATCCTTATATTGCTCAAGGTATTGAGTCGATGTCATCTTTGTTTGTGAAAAAGCAGCAGAACTTAGACTTAAGCCAATTACTGCCGATAAAATAATTCTTTTGTTCATATTAATGTTTTAATTAATTTCTTCTTCTCCCCTTAATACAGGCAAAGAAATGTGATATTTCACAGCCAAGATTCTTATGATGCATACAACTAGGAATGATATAAGGACTGTAAAATTATTACTAACTCCAAGCCATGATAATAACCAATACACTAATCCGCCTGCAACACAAGCCATAGCATATATCTCCTTTTGAAATATAAGAGGTACACTATTTAGCAACACATCCCTGATAACACCTCCAGCTGCACCAGTTATACATCCCATTATTATTGAAACCCAAAATGGTTGACCATAAGCTAATGATTTCTGTATACCTGCAATTGTAAAAAGAGCTAATCCCAATGTATCAAACACAAGCCAAGTAATATCCAGTTTCTTCATATATTTGGTGAACATTATAACAAATAAGAGTGCAAAACCTGTGCATATCATATATAGTGGTGAAGTCATCCAAAAAGGAACAGCTCCGAGCATCAAGTCTCTAATTGTACCACCACCTATAGCTACTGCAATTCCACATACATACCCACCAAACCAATCAAAATGTTTGGCTGCAGCAAGTCTGATGCCTGAGATAGCAAAAGCGAATGTACCTATTATCTCTAAAAATTGCTGAAGTGTTGACAATGCCAATTGGTCTTGCATATTCTATATTCTTTATTTAACGATATTCACAGGTTTATTATCAATAAAACTCTTTAAGTTATTTACTGCGATCCCCATAAGTCTCAGTCTGGCATCTTTTGTTGCCCATGCTATATGAGGAGTAATAAATGCATTTTGTACTTTAAACAAAGGATTATCTGCAGAAGGTGGTTCTTCAGACATTACATCAGCTCCATATCCACCAAGTTGGCCGGATTTAAGTGCATCTGCCACATCATTCTCATTTATAAGTTGCCCTCTTCCTGTATTGATAAGTATCGCCCCATGCTTCATCTTTGACAAGGTACTTTTATTTATAAATCCCATAGTATCATCATTAAGTGGACAATGTAATGTCAGCACATCACTTATACCATACAATCCATCCAAAGTCGTTTTTTGAATACCATCTGGCAAATCAGATTTGTTTTTAGAAGTATATGCAAAAACATCCATTCCAAAATTTCTTGCAATACGAGCGACCCTATAACCAATATTACCTAATCCTACTATACCGATTGTCTTGCCTGACAATTCCATAAGATCTGTATCCCAATAGCAAAAATCTGGTTTAGAACTCCATTTTCCATTTCTGTTCATTTCAGCATAGTGCCCTATTCTATTTGTTATATTTAATATATGAGCAAAAGTCATTTGTGCAACACTATCTGTACTATACGAGGGTATGTTAGTAACAATAATACCTCTAGAACTAGCTGCTTTTACATCAACGATATTGTACCCTGTAGCAAGAACGCCTATATATTTAAGCTTTTTCAACTTGCTTATAGTTGCTTCAGAAAGTACAACTTTATTAGTTAAAATTATCTCCGCGTCTTTACTTCTTTCCTCAACATCTTCAGGTGCCGTCCGCGGATATACGACAACGTCACCAAGCGTCTCTAATGAACTCCAGGACAAATCTCCAGGGTTCAATCCATAACCATCTAAAATTACGATTTTCATTTCTTTATAATTAAAAAATCAATCTTCTCTATATTTTTCGCCCCATTCTATCAACATCCTTTGATATATTTTTTCTTCTGCCGGTGAATGCTGACAAAACCATAATCTTTTGTCTTTAAGTACATCTGGCATATACTGCTGCTCAGTAAAATGACCAGGATAATCATGTGGATATTTATATCCGTCATGATAACCCAAATCGGACATTAACTTTGTCGGAGCATTTCGTAAATGCAATGGCACAGGGGCGTTCACTGTTTCTCTAACTAATTTAAGGGCGGCATCAATAGCCAAGTATGCAGAATTACTTTTAGGACTTGTTGCTAGGTATACTGTAGCTTCAGCAAGTGGTATTCTACCTTCAGGCCATCCTACTTTCATAACAACATCGAAAGCCGTATTTGCCAATAACAATGCATTGGGATTAGCTAAACCTATATCCTCTGCAGCACTTATCACAAGTCTCCTTGCTATAAACTGAGGATCTTCACCTCCTTCTATCATACGTGCCAACCAATATAGAGCAGCATCAGGATCAGAACCTCTTATGCTTTTAATAAAAGCAGAGATTATATCATAATGCATCTCACCATCTTTATCGTACGCAAGTGGATTTTGCTGCAACCTGTCTTCAACAAGTTGATCTGTGATAACGACTTTCTTATCGCTAGAGGCATCAACGACCAACTCAAGAATATTAAGTAGCTTGCGTGCATCCCCTCCACTATACCTCAATATTGCACCAGTCTCTTCCAGTTCAATTTTTCTCGTCTTTAGCTCCTCATCCTGGTTTATTGCGCGGTTCAACAAGTCCAATAAATCATCTTTATCCAAAGATTTAAGAACATACAATTGGCAACGCGACAATAGAGGACGAATCACCTCAAAAGAAGGATTCTCGGTAGTAGCACCTATTAAAGTAACGATACCCTTTTCAACAGCACCTAGCAGTGAATCTTGTTGAGACTTGCTAAAACGATGAATTTCATCGATAAAGAGAATTGGACTAGATGTATTAAAAAAATGATTACTCTTAGCCTTTTCTATAACATCACGTACATCTTTTACTCCACTAGTTACAGCACTAAGCGTATAAAACGGTGTATCCAGTTTATTAGCAATAATCTGAGCCAGTGTTGTTTTGCCAACACCCGGAGGCCCCCACAAAATGAAAGATGTAATATGACCCGCATCTATCATCCTTCGGAGTACAGCCCCCTCACCTACCAAATGTTTCTGACCGATATATTCGTCCAGAGTGTGGGGCCTCATTCGTTCTGCTAAAGGTTTCGACATAATTATTTATTTGCAAAAATAAAAAATTAATATCATATAGAAAAATTTATGTAGGAAAACTTGTGAATAAAAAATAAAGTATATACTTTTGCAAAAAGATTGGGGTAAGAGTACGATAGAACAAAGGACAACCGCTAGTAATATGAATATAACGATATTGCAGACCGATATAAAATGGGCAGACACAAAGGCAAATATAATCAATGCCGAGCATCTAATAGAAGGAGCTCCTCATTCTGATATATATGTATTGCCAGAGATGTGGAGCACAGGTTTTGCAATTGAACCTCAGAATATATCTGAAGACACAGATAATAGTACATCATTAAAATGGATGATAAATATGTCAAAGTCTTTGGGGAGCGCGATAGCAGGAAGTTTGTCTATAAAAGAATCTGAAAAATACTATAACAGATTATACTTTGTATATCCTGATGGTAGCTTCAAATACTACGACAAGCACCATCTTTTTAGAGTTGGAGGCGAAGATAAATACTATACAGCAGGAAAAGATAGGATTATCGTAGAATATAAAGGTATTAGGATTCTTCTAGCAACGTGTTTTGATTTAAGATTTCCTGAATGGATTCGTAATTTCAACGATTACGATTGCATTATGGTTGCAGCTAACTGGCCTGAAACGAGACAAAATGCGTGGGATATATTATTACGCGCAAGGGCTATTGAGAATCAATGTTTCGCTGTTGGAGTGAACAGAATTGGTAGTGACAAATATTGCCAATACGCAGGTAAAAGCGCTGTAATAGATCCGTATGGTAAAGACATTATATGTTGTCCCGATTTTGAAAATATCGCAAAATCTTGTGATTTAGACATCGATGATTTGCAAAACTTCAGAAAAGGTTTTAACATACTTAACGATAGAGATAACTACATATTAGTATAATAACAAAAAAACAATAATAATAGTAATGAAACAATCACCTAAAAAATCACTGACTCTTAAAACAATAAATAAGAGTAACATCTGGGATGTTCAGGAAAATGATATTTTCCGAATGTGGTCTTTGGCTGAAAAGGATGCCGAAATAAAAGACAATGCTAGACATTATACAGATATAATAAGTTCAGCATTCGACATTGAAATATTAAAAATAGACAAACCTGAAATCCGTACAAAATTTGAAGAAAGAGGATTTAAGATAGGACAAATTAAACTTGACGAGTCTACAAAAAACACATGGGCTATTAAAAAGCGTCCTATATTAAGAGTTACAGACTTGACTTACGAAAACATACGCCATATTTCTGCTGCGAAATTATTAGAGGTTATCGACCGTAATTTCGGAGGAGGATGGGAATCTCTTTCACAAAGTATACGTGATATCATAGAGAGTGGCTTTGATATAAGTACTTCAACTCTACCTAAAGATTGTGTACATAGTGGTATGTACAATAAGAAAATTGCTGATGGATTCGAAGTTCTTGAAATACCTAAAGGCAACTGGGTGGAATCAATATTTGCAAAAGATAAACCTGAAGTAGAACGTCCAAGACTAAAAATAGAGAAACGGGATGAAGATGAACTCCCTGAGGACGACCATCTTGAAGAAGATGAGGATGAAGTACAGGAAGAGCCAAATTTTGATGAGGCTCTTGATGAAGATACATACCGTACAACATTTGATTTGGGAACAGACCCGAATGTTGATGCAGGAGATTTATCCGACTTTAGTGAGGATGATGAATAGAAATGTAAAAGGATGTGTCAATGACACATCCTTTTATTAATTATATATTTATTGTTATAACCCTCAAATCTTTTCCAAGACTACTATTTCCAACCATTATATTGTATTTCCCGTTTACTACTCTCATAGTATTCGTCTTTTCATCCCAGACTTCAAATTTATTTCTAGGCATATCAATCACGATATCTTTACTTTCGCCTGCTCCAACATTTACTCTCTGAAAGGCACGTAGAGACTTTATTGGACCTGACTTATCTTCTATTTTTTTGATATATACTTGCACGATATCTGTTCCATCATTTTTACCTGTATTGACAACAGTTGCATAAAGCTTACCTTTGTCAGCATCATATTTAACGTTTGAAATCTTATATGTCGTATAACTAAGTCCATAACCAAAAGGAAACAACGCTTCACCATTAAAGTATCTATATGTACGTCCTTCCATCTTGTAATCCTCGTAATCAGGCAATTGGCTAACATTTTTATAGAAAGTTATAGGTAATTTCCCACATGGGTTAAAATCGCCAAACAAAACATCAGCTACTGCCGTTCCGCCCTGCTCACCTGGATACCAAGCCTGCAATATGGCATCCGCATTTTGTGTTTCAGGCACAAGTCCCATTGCAGATCCACTACAGTTTATATAAACAATTCTCTTTCCTGCTTTATGTAACATACCTATCATTTGTCTCTGTACATCAGGCAGTTCGATATTCGTCCTATCGCCACCTTTAAATCCAGAAAAGTCCACTTTCATTTCCTCACCTTCAAGCTTGGGTGATATGCCTCCAACAAAAACGACAACATCTGCATCTTTTACAGACGATAATATTTGATCATTCAAAAGATTCATTTTATTCACAATATCAAAGCTCAACATAGCGAGTCCATCTTCCTGCATATAATCTAATTGTAAATTATATTTTTTTCCAGCCTCAAAATGCATTTCTTTTTCCTTGGTAATAACACGTTGCTGACTTTTCCATGAATTTATAACAGTATCTCCATTAACAACAAGCCTGAATCCATCATCGCCCGAAACTTTCAATGTCAGATTTCCTGATTTTTTTGGTGTAAATATACCTGTATAGCGCGCAGAAAAATTTGTTAGGTTTACACCTGGTGCAAACACAGTTCCACCTCCGTTATCTAAGTGTATAGGTTCACGCATCTGCATTACGGCTACAGCCGCACCATCTTGGTTTAAATTATTATAATAGGTAGCTTTCATACCTTTAATGCCATCATTAGAATAGATATCATTATACATACTATTTTCTGATGTATTTTTTATTAATCCGCATCCGGAAATATAAGTTACTCTATTTGCCTTATTCTGAATACCCTTTAATATTGTTATGGTCTCTGTAGGATAACCATTATAATTGCCCCACATCATAGTAGAATCACATGCATTGGGCCCCATTACAACAATCTTCATATCTTTTTTTAGAGGCAGAATGCTATTTTTATTCATCAATAGCACCATTTCTTCTCTTGCCATTTGCAAAGCCATATCCTTATGTGATTTACAAGCAACGACAGACTCTGAAATTTTAGTCCAGTCATTAACTGAATCAGGATCAAAATCTCCAAGTTCAAAACGAGCTTTAAGCAAGCGTTTTAAACTTACATCAATCTCTTTTTCTGATATTTCTCCATTTTTAACAGCTTCTGGTAAAGTCAAATAGTTACTTCCACACTCTGTATCAGTGCCACTCCTCACTGCTTTTGAAGAAGCTTGCTCAGCATTATTTGAGACTTCGTGTCGTCCCTTTTCCCAGAAATCACTTATAGCGCCACAATCGCTTGTAACCAACCCCCTGAAATTCCATTCCTTACGCAATATCTGTTGAAGATAACGATTATTACCACAACACGGTTCACCATCTATACGTTGATAAGCACACATTACCTCCTGAACATCACCATCTTGAACCAAGGCTTTAAATGCAGGAAGATAAGTCTCCCATAAATCACGCTGAGGAAGATTTTCTATATTAAAAGAATGTCTATTCCATTCCGGTCCACTATGAACTGCAAAATGTTTTGCGCAAGCAAGTAATTTTCTATACCTAGAACCTTCAGGGCCTTGCAATCCTCTTACCACAGCAAGTCCCATACAGGTTGTAAGATAAGGATCTTCACCATATGTTTCTTGTCCTCTTCCCCAACGAGGATCACGGAAGATATTTATATTTGGTGTCCAAAAAGACAATCCTTGATAACGTTTAATAACACCTGTTTTCCTTGCAGCAGTGTTCTTTGCTCTGGCTTCATCGCTTACAGCATTATAAATTCTAAATAGCAAGGCATCATCAAAAGATGCTGCCATACCTATTGTTGCAGGAAAAACTGTAGCAAAACCATTACGGCCCACTCCATGAAGTCCCTCACTCCACCATTCAAAGGCAGGTATGCCCAATCTCTCTATTGATGGTGATGCGTTACACATCAACTTAGCCTTTTCATCCAAAGTAAGTCTGCTACATAAGTCAGCAGCTCGTTCTTCAGCAGATAGATTTCTATTCTGATAAGGCAATTGTGCACTTACTATTGTTGTTCCCAATAATAGTAATGTAAAAATAGCATGTCTTTTCATAAATAATTTGTTTAGATTTAATTTTGGTATGCGTCTTCACCTATCTGTTCATGACTACCTATAGTAAGTTTTCTCAAGTCATAAAAAGAACCATTATAAATATCAAAATCAATATAACCTTTAATTCCCGGCAATTTTCCACAATCAGTATGCTGCCAGAATTTCCATCGTCCTTCGTATTCTACCTTCTGCACATAATAGTGAGCTATCCAATATGGATATTGGTCAAAAACAGGATCATCAAGGTATGTCATTTTAAATTTATAGTAGGTATATATTATAGGTTTAACATGGTATCGATCTTCAACGATATGTAACCATGTAAGTACGCTCTCTTTAAATTGTTCGTTAGTTTGATCTTTTGATTTATGTTCAATATCCAATACAGGCGGTAAGTCACCATCTTCAAGGTGTACCTGTTTTAAAAAATAAGCAGCTTGATTACGAGCAGAAGATTTAGTGCTCCAAAAATGGTATGCACCTCTTATGAAGCCATATTCTTTAGCTTGGTAAAAATTATCATTAAAGTTATCATCCAATGAGGTTGTTCCCTCTGTAGCCTTTATTACGACAAAACGGACAGGACATTTATCTATCATGGCATCTTTAACCTTTTCCCAGTCTATCGTACCTTGATAATGACTTATATCTATTCCGTGTATTTCATAACCTTCAGGATAGTCAACATCCCCATACAAAGCTCTCCACCTAAAACCAGTAGGACCTACAAAAAAGAAATAAAAGGCCCAAATATAACCAATAACTATAAAACCACCTCCTAACCACCACGTCCAAGAAGGCATTTTCTGTAGGAAACGTATAAAAAAACCGGGGCGCTTATGACGGACAGGAGAACGATAGCTACTGCGACGATATGTAGTAGTAGTTCTTCTCGTTGTTTTTGTTTTTGTTTTTCTTTGGTTACCTGTCATTAATTATTTATTATAGGGACAGACTTTCGCCTGTCCCCAATATAATTAAAACTTATTCTTGTTCTAAAGCAAGTGTTTTAGTTGGTTGATCGCAAACTTCTGTTGGTCCCCAGTACTGTATTGGTCCTGGATATACATAGCATGTATTCTTAGCCCATTCATCACGTTTTGCGGCAAAAGCCTTGAATGGTTTACCATCAAGTTCAACAAGAGCTTTACGTATAACTGGTTTCATTTCACCATTACGTTTCTCCATGTTCATCATCATTGTTATTGGCACACCACCAGCTATCCACTTGTCAGCAGGAGCTGTAGTATTCTTTACGATAGCCATGTAACCAGTCTTATCATTAGCAATAAGCTGTGCTGCACTTGTACCTAAAGCATAGCAGTAGTCAGCATCAAAGTTTGATGGAGCTGCGCAACGTCCTTCGTATCCGAAGAAATGATGCTGTGCTGCAAATTTGCCATTAAATTTATTCTCTTTAGCCCACTGATCAAGCTTACTAGCACACATATCAGAAATTAGCTTTTCTGTTTCAATAAGAGATACCTGTACATTTCCATGAGGGTCGCGGTCTAGAGAAAGCTGACGAGCAACACCTTCTGGTAAAGTCTCAAAAGTTTCTTTATTCTCTGCACTCAGATGAGCTATGATATATTGACGTTGAGCATCTTTATCCAAATCTTTGTAATCACTTCCGTGAGCAGCAAGCAAGTCATTTAATTCCTGAATTAAACGACCTATGGCAGGTACAAATTCGATAAGACCTTCAGGTATTATTACAGTTCCGAAGTTCCAACCTTTGCTTGCACGATATGCAACAGCATCGCAAATCTGCTCTACGATCTGGTTAAGTGTCATATCTTTAGCTTCAACTTCCTCTGACACGATACATATGTTTGGCTGACACTGGAGTGCACATTCAAGGGCAATATGACTGGCAGAACGGCCCATAACCTTGATAAAATGCCAATACTTACGTGCAGAGTTACAGTCACGCTCAATGTTACCTATCAATTCTGCATAAGTTTTTGTTGCAGTATCAAAACCAAAAGAAGTCTCAATCTGAGTATTCTTCAAGTCACCATCAATAGTTTTAGGGCAACCTATAACCTGTACGCCATATTTCTTAGCAGCATAATACTCAGCCAATACACAAGCATTGGTATTTGAGTCGTCACCACCTATTATAACAATAGCCTTTATATCAAGTTCACGTATAATCTGTAATCCTTTTTCAAACTGTTCTTCCTTTTCCAGTTTGGTACGACCAGAACCAATAATATCAAAACCTCCTGTATTGCGATAATCAGATAAGAAATCCTCTGTTATCTCAACGTATTTATGGTCAACAAGACCACCAGGCCCCATTAAGAATCCGAATAATCTGTTATTTGAATTCAACTTTTTGATTTCATCAAACAATCCACTGATAACATTATGGCCACCAGGAGCCTGACCACCACTAAGAATAACACCTACATTCATTGCCTTTTGGGCAGCCTCATCACCAGGAACGAATTCAACTAATGGCATTCCATAAGTGTTAGGAAATAATTTTTTGATGTCTTCCTGATTGTCAACGCTCTGTGTTGGAGCGCCTTCTTTAACTTTTACTGCACCTTGAAGAGCCTTCGGCAACTTTGGCTGATAAGCGGCTCTTGCTTTCTGCAATGCACTTTTTTCCATAATTTTTTTAAATTAATAATATATGAATAATGAATTATACTTAAATTCTAAGTTGCAAATTTAATATTTTTCTTTGAAGAATCAGAAAGAAATCATTCAAAATACAAAAATTAATTCTTTTTTAATGAGATTATTCTTGTATATTCAAGTTTTTTCTTATCTTTGAACTTGAATAATCAATAAAAACAATTAAAGGGTAATTTATTATGACGAACAAAAAAGATTTAAAAAAGACGATCAACTACATTTGCAGTGATCTATTCGCTGAATGTGTTGCAGCATCTCTATATGGCAACAACCCTCCAAAAGAGAATGTTGAAGCCTTATTAGAAAGTATTTTGCGTATCCATAGCGATTATATAAGACGTATTTCGCATGTTGAACCGGGTATGAGTGCTAAGTTGTATTTTAAACACTACGTAAGTGATTTCAACAAACAAGTTGACGAAGTCGTAGATCAGATTAGAAACCTTATACAGTAATTTATGGTAAAGAAACTATGTCGCTGGATATTATATAGGCTTTGGGGGTGGCAGAAGAATGTAACAGTTGCACACCCCGATAAATATATATTATGTCTTGCCCCGCATACAACAAATTGGGATTTACTTTTAGGTGAGTTGTATGCACACGCTGAAGGTTTTCAGTGTCAATTCTTAATGAAAAAAGAATGGTTTTTCGGTCCATTAGGACCTTTATTCAGAAAGATTGGCGGTATACCCGTATGGAGGTCCAAGCATAGCAGTATGACCGACAATCTAGCAGCAATAGCGAGAGATAGCAAATCATTTCATTTATGCATAACTCCGGAGGGGACACGTTCTCTTAATCCGGATTGGAAAAAAGGATTCTACTTTATTGCTCAAAAAGCAGAACTTCCTATATTATTGTATGGAGTAGATTACGAAAAACGTATTATCCACTGTACTCGAAGCATCATACCATCAGGAGATGTAGACAGAGATATGCGTGATATTAAACTATATTATAAAGATTTTAAGGGTAAACACCCTGAAAAATTTACGATAGGAGAATTATAAGATTATGAACAGGTTTTGCAGTGCCATATTTATCCTACTTTTCACAGCTATAGGTAATATGTACGCCCAAGACGACGTAATATTAAAGAGTCAATGGGGTAATATAGATTATAGCGGAGAACCTTGGACAAAAAATGAATCCGTTCCTTTCAAGATAAAAAATGGATTGCAGAACCGTCATATTTCCATATGGGCATCTCATGGCAGATATTATAATCTGGCACAAGAAAAATGGGTATGGCAACGCCCAAATCTATTTTGCACGACCGAAGATTTGTTTACTCAGACAATTGTTGTACCCTATCTTATACCGATGCTTGAAAATGCCGGCGCTGTTGTTTTTACACCACGCGAAAGAGATTGGCAAAAAAACGAGGTAATTGTTGATAATGACGGAGCAAACAAGCATAACGAATATACGGAAGTTGTAAATAAACGCCATTGGAGTACATCAGCCATAAAGGGATTTGCAAAACATGATGGGACTTATTCAGATAATGAGAACCCATTCAATGCAGGTACTGCGAGAATGGCTGAAACAGCAAAAAGCAAATCTAAGTGTAGTGAGATTTCTTATCAACCTGTTATTCCGGCAGCTGGTAAATATGCAGTGTATGTTAGTTATCAGACACTGCCCAACAGTATTGACGATGCACATTATACTGTATACCATAAAGGTCAGTCAACCTCTATACAGGTGAATCAGCAAATGGGCGGAGGCACTTGGGTCTATATAGGATCTTTTGATTTCGACAAAGGTTGTAATCAATTTAATCGCGTTGTACTAACCAATCAAAGTAGTAGTCATGGAATAGTAACAGCAGACGCTGTAAGATTTGGTGGCGGAATGGGAAACATTGAGCGTGGCGGGCAGATTAGTGGTATGCCTCGTTGTCTTGAGGGAGCACGCTATTATGCACAGTGGGCAGGTATGCCATACAGTGTATACAGCTCAAAAAATGGAACAGACGATTACGGTGACGATATAAACACACGTTCATTAATGACCAACTATCTGGGAGGGGGATCTGTTTATATGCCTTCGCTTGATGGTGACAAGGTTCCTTTCGAGTTATCACTTGCAGTGCATAGTGATGCAGGCTATGCCAACGACTGTAAGTCAGTTGTTGGCTCTTTAGCAATTTGTACTACAGAATATAACGATGGTCGTCTAAACTCAGGCATATCCAGGATGATATCCAAAGATTTTGCATCATCCCTTCTTAATAATGTAAGAACAGACATCACTTATAAATACAAAAATTGGAGTCAACGTGATTTGTACGATAAGAATTATTCTGAAACACGATTACCTGAAGTTCCATCTGCAATATTAGAAACAATGTCGCATCAGAATTTTCCTGATATGATTATGGGGCAAGATCCTAATTTCAAGTTCACTATTGCAAGATCGATATATAAGACCATCACAAAATTCATAGCAGCCCAGCATGATAAAAAATATGTAATAACTCCATTAGCGCCCGACAATTTTCGCATAGAGTTTAAAAACAAAGATAAAATACGCATTTCATGGAATGAGGTCACCGACCTTCAGGAGCCGACATCAACTCCAACTGGATACGTATTATACACATCTGCAGGTACTAGTGGATTTGATAACGGAAAGTATATAAAGAATAACAACTATATTGAGATGCATCTCGAACCTGGTGTAATGTACAACTTTAAAGTAACTGCCGTTAACCAAGGTGGAGAAAGTTTCCCTACCGAAGTTCTGTCTGCATATTATAATCCATTTGCTACTAAGACAATCATGATTATAAATGGATTCCATCGTCTTGCAGCTCCGGCCATTCGTAATAATGATAAAGAACAAGGTTTCGATTTAGATGCAGACCCCGGTTTAAGCTATGGTCCTACAGCAGGATGGAACGGAAGACAACAAAGTTTTGATATCACAAAGATAGGAAGCACTTTACCAGACGGACTTGGTTATTGTGGAGATGAACTTGCAGGGACCTTTGTTGCAGGTAATGATTTTGATTATGTAAGTACTCATGCTGATGCAATTGCATCTATTCCCGATTACAACATAGTTAGCTGTTCAAGTCTTGCAGTTGAATCAGGTGCCGTGTCAATTGATAAATACGCCATGATTGATTTATTGTTAGGTCTTGAAAAAGACGACAAGCACAGTCTTGAGTTCTATAAAACATTTAAGTCATCTATGCAAAGTAAACTAAAAGAATACGCTATGCAAGGTGGAAAGATGTTTATTAGTGGTTCGTATGTAGGATCGGATATGCAGTCTGAATCAGAAAAATCATTTATGTCAAGTATCTTTAAAATAAGTTGTGACAGCACAGAACAATCTAATAAGAATGATACAATAAGAGGCTTGGGTAACACATTTACTATATATAGAAATATAAATGAGACGCATTATGCAGCAACATCACCCGACATAATAAATGCGCAGTCGCCTGCGTTCTGTGCAATGCAATATTCAGATAATCAATCAGCTGCAGTAGCATACAACGGTACTGATTACAAGTGCTTCACAATGGCACTACCGTTTGAGTGCATTAAAAATGCAGAAACAAGAAAAGCTATAATGGGAGGAATCATAAAATTCCTAATAAAATAAATATATTTAACTTTAAAACACCTTATATTATGTTTAAAATTCAAGCAAACACTTCTGGAACAAGAAGCATCATTGTAAAAGATGAACATCTTAATACACTCGATAAGTATGAATTGTTCAAAGGACTTATAGACAGTAACGGATATGTAGACGATCAGGTTTTAGAAAAACTAAAACTTAATGTCCGTGCATTGCTTGAGTCTGAATCAGGGAAAGACAAAGAATTACTAGACTTATGCCTAGACGTAATTTATAACTCCAACATGAAAGCATTTGGCCTGCAACAGCTGGTTTTGCTTTTCATAAATTGGAAAAACAAAAATGCGGAAGGAGAAGAATGTGCAGTTGAAACTGTACAAGAAGACTCCTCTCAAACTATTAAATGAAAGAATACAGATTAACCGATTGGTTACCGACTACAAAAAAAGAGACAGAGTTAAGAGGATGGTCAGAACTTGACGTCATCCTCTTCTCTGCTGATGCATACGTTGATCATCCGTCATTTGGAGCTGCCGTTATCGGTAGAACTCTTGAAGCTCAAGGATTAAAAGTGGCAATAGTTCCACAGCCCGACTGGCACGGAGACTATCGAGATTTTAAAAAGCTCGGTAGGCCTCGTTTATTTTTCGGAGTGGCTCCGGGATGTATGGATTCAATGGTTAATAAATACACTGCAAACCGTAGGCTTCGTTCAGAAGACGCATATAGTCCAGACGGACGCCACGACTGCCGCCCTGAATATCCCACAATAGTATATACCAATATTCTAAAAGAGATATATCCTGATGTACCTGTTGTCCTAGGAGGTATAGAAGCATCAATGCGCAGGCTTACTCATTATGATTATTGGCAGGATAAATTGATGCGTTGCATTCTTTGTGACTCACATGCTGATATGATTATTTATGGCATGGGCGAGAAGCCTATAATAAAACTCTGTGAGGATTTATCAGATGGCAAAGACATAAAAGACATAAAAGATATACCACAAACAGTTTATCTTTCTAAAAAAGAAGATATTCCTAATGGCATCAACGACTCCGATATATTGTTACACTCTCACGAGGAATGTGTACGTAACAAAAAGGCTGAAGCTGAAAATTTCCGCCATATCGAAGAGGAGTCTAACAAAATGCATGCACAACGACTCATTCAAGAGGTTGACGGCATATATGCCGTAGTCAATCCGCCTTATCCTCCAATGAGTACTAAAGACCTTGACGAAACATTCGAGTATCCATATACACGTCTGCCACATCCTAAATACAAAGGCAAACGTATCCCGGCTTACGACATGATAAAATTTTCTGTTAATATTCATAGAGGATGTTTTGGAGGATGCGCTTTTTGCACTATCAGTGCGCATCAGGGAAAATTTATTGTATGCCGAAGCAAGGAAAGTATCATTAAGGAGGTAAAGAAAGTAATGGAGTTACCTGATTTCAAAGGTTATCTTTCTGATCTTGGCGGACCGTCTGCCAATATGTATGGCATGGGTGGAAAAAACAAAAACATATGCGAGAAATGTAAAAAGCCTAGTTGCATAAATCCACAGATATGCCCAAATCTTGATACAGATCATACTAAACTGCTTGATATATACCATGCTGTTGATTCTATGCCTGGTATCAAAAAAAGTTTCATAGGTAGCGGTGTAAGATACGATTTATTACTATATAGAAGTAAAGATGAGCACGCTAACCAAGCTGCACGCCAATATACTAAAGAATTGATATGCAATCATGTAAGCGGTCGACTTAAAGTAGCACCGGAGCATACCAGCGACAATGTTTTAAGACTGATGCGCAAGCCAAGTTTTAAACAGTTTGAGGAATTCAAACGCGTATTCGACAAAATAAATACAGAAGAAAATCTACGCGAACAACTCATACCCTACTTTATAAGTAGTCATCCCGGTTGTAAAGAAGAAGACATGGCTGAACTGGCTGCCTTGACCAAACGTCTGGACTTTCATTTGGAGCAGGTACAAGACTTTACCCCTACTCCAATGACTGTAAGTACAGAGACATGGTATACAGGATATGACCCGTATACACTAGAAAGCGTTTTCTGCGCGAAAACGCCACGCGAAAAACTGGCGCAGCGCCAATTCTTTTTCTGGTATAAGCCAGAAGAAAGACGAAATATTGAAAATGAGCTGCGTAAAATTGGCAGAACAGATCTTATCAGTCAAATTTATAGCGGAGAAAGTAATAAGACATTCTTGCCTAACAAAAAAGGTAGATACCAAGAAAAAAAGCCTGAAAACATCAGGCGTCGGCAAAATGAAAACAACAATACGCCCAACGATAAAAATAGTAATGTAGGCATAGAAAGGAAACATAAACGCCGGTAATAATGTTAAATAATCATATAGGGCGTATCAAGTTTTTTGTAGTTTGCCCCTATATGATTATTTTTGCAATATAATTTTAATAAGTCAAAAGTATTAAAACATTTGTCTACATATTATGCATTTATCTTATAATGCTCACTATAAAACCGTGTGCAGATATACACTATTGTGCATATCAAGATAAATCGAGTATAGAAAATGTACAAACACAAAACAAGAACAACCATGAAAGTGGTATTGACGAGTGTTCTCCTTTATGTGTATGCAACTGTTGTATGGCAGCTGTAGCTCAAATAAGGGAAATAAGAATAGACTTCATCAATAATACTTTGACAGAAGACAAAAACACAGAATATTTTTCAAGCACTACCCATAGTGCAATAAGGTCTGTTTTGCAACCACCCAGAACTATCTAATAATAAATATTTATTTTATAACACAGACTCTTTATATAGTCTGTGGGTGTAAAACTACACAAATACATAATATATGCAACCCTGTTGCATCATATATCATGTAATTTTGCACACTAATATTAACACAAAATTTATTTATTATTATGATAGAGCGTATAATACGTTTTTCTTTAAAAAACAAATTTATCATCGGCTTGTTCATCTTAGCTATTATTGGATGCGGAACATATTCACTCACTCAATTGCCGATAGATGTAACACCAGATATAACAAACAATCAGGTGCAAGTTATTGCTTATGCACCATCACTTGCTGTACAAGAAGTAGAAAGTTCGCTAACAGCGCCAATAGAATCAGCCGTAGCAAATATCCCACATACAATAGAACTCAGATCTATATCCAGATTAGGATTGTCAGTAATAACAATCGTATTCAAGGACGATGTAGATATTTACTGGGCACGCCAGCAAATTAGTGAACGATTGAAAGATGCAGAAAATACAATACCAAAAGATATAGCAGACATATCACTGGCACCAATTACCACAGGCCTTGGTGAAATATACCAGTATAGGCTTAAAGTAGAAAAAGGGTATGAGAATAGATACACCCCTATGGATCTTCGCACACTACAAGACTGGACCATACGCCGTGCCATGCTTGGTACACCAGGAGTAGCAGATGTAAATAGTTACGGAGGTTTTGTAAAGCAATACGAGATTGCTGTTAATCCCGACCGGATGAAAAGTGCAGGGCTTTCACTCAACGACATTTTTACAGCTTTGGAAAACAACAATGAGAACACAGGCAGTGCATATATCGAAAAAGGACCTTCTGCATATTTTATACGCGGCATAGGATTAATCAATAAACTAAGCGATATTGAGAACATTGTCGTTAAGAATAATGATTCTGGAATGCCAATACTAATTAGAGATATCGCTGACGTCAATTATGGGAACGCTACACGATATGGTGCTTTCGTTTCTGATACTGAAGAAGGGGTTGGTGGTGTTGTAATGATGCTTAAAGATGCTAATGCCAAAAATGTAATAAAGAATGTAGAAAGTAAGATAAAGACTATACAAAAGACACTCCCTGCAGGAGTTAAAATAGAACCCTATCTTAACCGTGCCGACTTAGTACAAAGAACCATCAATACCGTAACCCGTAATCTTATTGAAGGTGCCTTGATTGTAATATTTATACTGGTACTTTTTCTTGGCAATGCACGAGCAGGGTTCATTGTGGCGTCTGTAATACCTCTGGCTATGCTTTTTGCTGTATCTATGATGAATCTATTCGGGGTTTCTGGCAATCTTATGAGTCTTGGAGCTATAGACTTTGGCCTTATTGTAGACGGTGCTGTAATCATTGTTGAAAGTGTTGTATCAAATATTAGTAATAACAGATACAGGTATCCTAAAAAGCTCACCATACCGTCAAAAGAAATGGATGAGACTGTCTTTCTGTCAGCTAAACGTATGATGAGTTCAGCCACATTCGGACAGGTAATTATATTCATTGTCTATATCCCTATCATGACACTTGTAGGTATTGAAGGTAAAATGTTCCGTCCTATGGCAGAGGTCGTTGCTTTTGCACTAATTGGTGCTACAATATTGTCACTCACATATATACCGGTAATATCAGCTCTCCTTTTAAGAAAAAGAGAAACAGCTAAGTTTAAGCTTTCAGAAAAAATCATGAAGGTTATATACTTATTTTTCAGACCAATAGTACACTTCTCACTTCGTCACAAAATATCTGTTACGGTATCAGCAGTAGCAATGTTCATTGGTAGTATAGCCCTTTTCAGTACACTTGGCGGTGAGTTTGTTCCTCAACTTGAAGAAGGAGATCTTGCAGCCAGCGTAATAACATTACAAGGAGGTTCGCTTACTAATACGATAGAACAGGTAAAAAAAGCAAATGGCATAATAAAGTCACAGTTTCCTGAGGTAAAACACGTAGTTTGTAAAATCGGAACAGGTGAAATACCTTCTGATCCAATGCCATTTGAGACAGGTGATTATGTTATAACACTAAAAGACAAGAGCGAATGGACATCAGCCCATACACGCGAAGAACTAGTAGAAAAGATGCAAAAAGCTTTATCACCACTAGCCGGAGTTAAATTTGAGTTTCAACAACCAATACAGATGCGCGAAAACGAATTAATATCCGGATCAAAGCAAGATGTCGCAATAAAGATATTTGGAGACGATCTTGACTCTCTTGCATGCAAGGCTGATATAGTAAAAGATTTGATAACCGGTATACCCGGAGTTGAGGATATCAATGTAGAGAAAGTTACAGGATTAGCTCAGGTACAAATAAAATACAATCGTGAAAGACTAGCCCAGTATGGTATAAATGTAAGCGATGTAAACAGAATTCTACGTACAGCATTTGCAGGTAGCAAAGCCGGCCAAGTTTACGATGGAGAAAAGAGATTTTCTCTTGTGGTGAGAATGGGAAAAGACTATCGACACAGCATAGATGACATAAGATATCTTACCGTGCCATTACCACACGGTGGCCAAATACCCATGGAGCAGTTAGCCGATGTATCAATAAAGGAAGGGCCGGCACAGATATCACGAGAGGATACCAGGCGCCGTATCACTATAGGCTTTAATGTCAGAGGTGGAGACGTTGAAACCATTATCCATGATATACAGGATAGAATAGACACTAAGTTAAAATTGCCTGTAGGCTACTCCGTTTCGTTCGGCGGACAGTTTGAGAACCTCCAACAGGCTAAAGCCAGATTGTCAATAGCTGTTCCGATAGCATTGTTTCTAATTTTTATTCTATTATATTTTGCATTCAAATCAGTAAAAGAGGCTCTTCTTATATATACAGCTGTACCAATGTCGGTAATAGGTGGAATCTTAGCCCTATGGATGCGCGGGATGGATTTTTCAATCTCTGCAGGAGTAGGATTTATAGCCCTTTTCGGAATAGCGGTACTCAATGGTATCGTACTGATATCTGAGTTTAATCGTCTTGAACAAAAAGGAATGACTAATATTATAAAACGCGTATTATGTGGAATCCGTACCCGTATACGTCCTGTCATGATAACAGCTACAGCTACGTCGCTAGGTTTCTTTCCTATGGCAATATCAACCTCAGCTGGAGCTGAAGTACAGAAACCTCTTGCAACAGTAGTAATTGGTGGATTGATATCAGCTACTCTGCTTACCTTAATTGTGTTACCAATATTGTATATTTTGTTTTCATCATTTTCGGTTAGGAATATACAGAGGCGCATCTCAAAATCACCATCTCTTGTATTAATTGCGACTATTCTTTTTAGCACCTTTTCTATCAATGGTATGGCACAAAAGCGAATCAGTCTAGATGAAGCTCTGCGCATTGCATCTGATAAGAATCTTACAATACGATCGGCCAATTATGATATAAAGATGCAAAAGACACTTATAGGTGCTTCTGTTGAAATTCCGAAAACAGAATTATCAGGCGAATACGGAAAAATAAATTCTCATTCGAATGATAACAGTTTCTCTCTCAGTCAGTCTTTCTCAATGCCTATTGTATACTCCAATCAACGTAAACTTGCAAAAGCAAATGTAAAGAGTAGCGAGTTCAACAGAATTGCTGTAATTTCAGATATAACAACAAACGTAAAACGAATATATAATCAGATGGTATATCTCAATGAAAAGTTGAGACTTTTACGTTATCAGGATTCATTGTATACGCGTTTTGCTTCTATGGCTGAGATACGTTACAAAGCCGGGGAGGCAAGAAAACTGGAGCTAATGGCTGCAGGTTCACAACAGTCTGAAATAAAAAACAGGATAGTTCAAACTTCCAAGGACATTGATATATGTTCCGGTCGCATGCAGACACTTCTCAACACGTCTGAAAGAATATACCCATCCACAGAGAGACTTGAACCTATACTGTATAATTCTACGACATGTGAGGATGCTGCATCAAAAAATCCGAATGTAGCACTAGCCATGCAACAGGTAGAAAACGCAGACCTTGAACATAAGCTTGAAAGTAATAAAATGCTGCCTGATTTTAAAGTCGGATTCAGCAGCCAGACGATTATAGGGTCTCAAGAAGTCAACGGAATTGATCGTTCTTTTGGGAATGGCTACAGATTTAACAGCATACAGTTTGGTGTATCCCTACCATTGTTTTTTTCATCATCAAAGGCTAAAATAAAAGCTGCAGAGTTAAAAACAACTATAGCAAAAAATGATGCTGAAGTATACGCAATGAATATAAAGAATGAATACATGACATTGCTATACGAATATGATAAACAACAAAATGCTATATCTTATTATAATAAACAGGCTGTACCAGAGGCCGATATGATAATATCACAATCAGAATACAGTTACAAGCATGGAGAAATTGGATACCCTGAATATATTGTTAATGTAACAAAGGCAATAGACATAAAACAGAACTATATAGAAACTGTAAACAATTACAACCAGACTGTTATCTCTCTGGAATCAACGGAAGGTAAAATCTTTTAAATAAAACAATTATGAAATACAATAATATGAAACCAATCATATCAATTTTTGCACTATTGATGCTTATAACATCATGTGCTAAACAGAAAACAAAAGTTGAAGAGAAAAAGACTGATGAACCTATCAGTAACACGGTAAGACTAACCGACAAACAAATAAAGATGTCTGGTATACAAGTTGGAAAAGTAGAAACACGACTTATATGCAATACTCTTAAAATTAATGGCGAAATTACCTCAATGCCTCAAAATTCAGCATCAGTATCAATGCCTATGGGAGGACGAATAAGAAGTATAAACGTTATTCTAGGTTCGAAAGTAAACAAAGGACAGATATTAGCCTATATTGAAAATTACGACTTCATTGAATTGCAGCAAAATTATCTTGAGACAAAGAATAAAAAATACTATGTTGGCTTAGATTATCAACGTCAACACATGCTTTACTCTAATGATGCATCATCAAAAAAGAACCTTCAACTGATAGCATCAGAATATAATACTTTGAAAATTCAGCTACGCGGGTATGAACAAAAGCTCTTATTGATAGGCATAAATCCAAGTCGCCTAACAAGCCGCGGCATCACCCGTTCGATAGCTTTAAGATCGCCTATATCGGGATACATAAAAAGTATAAATGCTAAAACAGGTTCTATGGTTTCGACCACAGATAACTTGTTTGAAGTGGTAAATCTTAAAAACCTGTTCATACAACTCACCGTATTCGATAAAGACATAGACAAATTACATAAAGGACAAGAGATCTTATTTTATGTAAATGATGAGAAAGAGGTTCATCATGCTATCGTATACCAAACTACAAAATCAATCGATAGTGACAGATCGTATAAAGTTTTAGCCAAAATAATCAGTAACTGTGGCAATGTACTGCCCGGAATGTATGTAAATGCAGAGGTTGCTCTCAATGGAGAAAGAAGACAAGCACTACCAGACGATGCTATTGTGAATTATGGAGGGAAAGATTTCATATTCATATGTACCGGCTCAAAAATATTAAATGATGAGAGAAGCACTGGATATAGAATGATTGAGATTAACAAGGGTGTAAGCAATCAAGGTTATACTCAGTTAAATATACCTGCCGGAATAGATCATAATATGATTGTGACAAAAGGTGCTTATAATATTCTTTCTGCATTAAAGAATGCAGGAGAAGAAGACTAATGTGGGTATTGCAGACATATTTTTTATAAAATAATGCCACTTTACCACTTTGTCTGTGTTTATAGACATATCGGGCTGAAGTAAATGCCACTAAATACCACCCAAATACCACTTATGAACCCCAAAAGATAGATAAGAAATATCTTCTATGCAGATTAATTGTACCGTGATTTTATCATTATGTAAAGTATTTCAGTAAATATTTTAGTGATTTGTATAGTAAATCAGTAAGTATAGCAATAAAAGGGTATACTTAAGACGATAATAGTCAGTAAACATAACTAATGTAGTGGAAAAGCTATGCTTTTGACTAGAAAGTAGGGCTACTTTTAATGCAAAAGCATAGCTTTTACCATGTAATAGCTATGCTTTCACTAACTAATAGTTATGCATTGATTAACCGAGAGTTATGCTTTAGTAATCTAAAAGCTATGCTATCCAAAACATCAGTAATTTCAAAGTGGCATTTGGGTGGCATTTTGTGGCATTATTTTTAAAATATAAAAATCATATATAGCTCATAATCAGACACTTAAATTCAGAAGTGGTAAAGTGGCATTATTTTATAAAAAAAACACACGAACAACAATATAGACCTAGTTTTTATTTCAGGATCAGTACTTTAAACCAATCTTTTAAGACTCCTGCATATTGATTCTGAGAATCTGAAACCAGTATAACGGTCTGCCTGCCATCTGCAAGTCTTGGGCCAATACACATACCTTCGTAATTGGCTACAGAATGATTAAACAAAGACAAACTTGTACGTATCTGACAAACTTGTTTCTTATAAAGATATTTGTCTTTGTCTGAAGTTATATAATTATCAGGCCATACTTGATATAATTTACAATTGACAAAAGCACCTATTTTAGATGGAGGGACAAAAAACTCGCGCTCTAGTACAAGTAAACTATTATCCTTCAATGCAAGAATTTCACTTACCCCCATGGCATACCTATAAGTTTTTGAATCAGCAACAGGCGTATCCATTCTATATAAGAACTGTTTCTTAGGCTTCAAATCATCACCAAAAGACTGTATACGTATTATATTCTCTACTTTATTAGTTGATGTAGCTTGTTCACCATCCATTTTAAGGGTACTCTCATTAGCAGTCCAGAATGTACCTGTTATGTCATCATATGCTAACGACTCAAAACCATAATTATCAGTTGCCATAGTGTACTCTTTAGGTATCTCCAATTCCTTACCGGTAAGTTTACCATCGAGGTTGTATTGCAATATTCTATTACCATGCTCTCCACTTATAAATATAGTACTGTCTGATTTTCTAAAGGCTATACCCTCCCCGTCTCTATTTTCTAATCCACTAGAAAAAAAACGTTCAGGTTTTACACTTATTATTTTTCCATTTATAGAATCTATGTCTATATCAAAGATATAAAATCCATCTGTTTTCGATTTGTCATCAACTATAGCATACCTATTTTTATCTATATGAACAATACCACTATAATTACCGGCAGGAACAGTTTTATGGAATGTCTGTTGCTTGAGAGCAATTATTGAGACTGGTTGTGGTAAAACAGATTGTGCAGAAAAATTTGAAGGCACAATAAATAATGCGGAAAGTATTAAAATTGTATATCTCATATCAAATAGTGTAGTACAAAATCATTTATTATAAAACTGATATGATATAATTTTATTATCTTTGCATCCGAAAAAATACTACAGACATGAAAAAATACTTTTTATTATCTATTATGATTGCTGCCTGCA
Source organism: Prevotella sp. (assembly GCA_041907685.1). GTDB lineage: Bacteria > Bacteroidota > Bacteroidia > Bacteroidales > Bacteroidaceae > Prevotella. The sequence continues at coordinate 166,574 of JAYRGU010000003.1, forward strand.
TGGCTATTAATGCAAAATCACAGATGAAATATTATCTTTTTGTATACTTCACTGGCAATGCTCCTGAACAGGAACAGATATGCTATGCAACAAGTACAGATGGATTCAACTATAAACCTTTAAATGATGGGAAACCTGTTGTCGGTTCAGATACTATTGCTATATCAAAAGGTGTGAGAGACCCACATATTTTGCGTGGCAACGATGGATGGTTTTACATGGTAAATACAGATATGAGATGTTCTTTAGGATGGGACTCAAACAGAGGTATCGTATTAATGCGCTCAAGAGATCTTCTGAACTGGGAGCATCATACAGTAAACTTTCCTACAAGATTTGCCGGCTCTAACTTTGCAAATGTTACAAGAGTATGGGCTCCAGAGACTATCTATGATAATAAAGTCGGTAAATATATCGTATATTTCTCTTTACTAACTAATGACGGAACAATTCCTTACGACCGAGTATATTGGGCATATGCAAATAAAGACTTTACTGATCTGGAAAGTACTCCTGAGGTGTTGTACGATTACGGCCAGGCAAGTATTGATACAGATATAGCAATAGACAACACCGGTACTTATCATCTGTACTTTAAGACTGAGGGTGCTAAGAAAAAGGGTATACGACAATATGCATTTACAGATATACATAACTTCTCTGAATGGAAACTTTTGCCCGGTACTTTCGAGCAAACAAAAGAAGATGTTGAAGGTGTAGGATTATTCCCACTGATAAAAGGAGGATGGTGTATGATGTACGACTGTTATCGCAACCATCATTACCAGTTCTGTAAATCAAAAGACCTTTATAATTTTGAATTCGTTACCAATACAGAAACAAAAGGCGCTTTTACTCCTCGCCACGGCACTGTAATGCTGATAACTAAAAAAGAATATAAAAGATTGATAAATCGCTATAATAAATAATTATAGCGATTTAACGATCTTATCTATTTCATCAAATTGTTTACCAAGATTAAGATTAAAATATATGCGGTATAATGCAGGTGCCCATTTTTCTTTCTCATCCGGTGCCAGTTCTCTATACCTTTCCATATATTTACGAGCTTTCTTATAGTCATTAAGTATCTCACTCTTATGTGTAGAAGTACCCTGAGCATTATCCAAAGCGACAGCCATACTTATATACGCAGTTCCTGCATTAAAATATGAATCAGCAAGACTGTCATCCTTAGCTATAAGTTTATCACTTATTGCTATAGACTCCTTGAAATTACCCATGCTTAACAGGATAGAACTCTTTGCGTAAAGGTATACCACACTGCTGTCATTAACAGCTAATGCCTTATTAACTACAGTTAATGCGCTGTCTAGACTGTTTTTTGATATATAGTGATCTATCAGTCGTGGAAAAAAGAAAGGAAACTGTGGATGTAGTTCAAAACCTTTGTTCAATGCGTTTACATATTTCACAGTATCTTTCTGCATTAGATAAGCTTCAGAAATATACTGTAGCACAAAATCATTGTGCAAACTGTCTTTAATTGCTAAATCCTTATACAATAATATGTATGAAGGGAGTTTCAACTTGTAACCACAGAAAGTTGACAGGTATGCACATTCTGGTATACGCTTGTCTGTTTTTAGATAATTAAACGAACTGAACAGAGGCTGGTCCTTACAATCTATATAACTTTTATAAAAGTTATATGCCAGCTGATACTGTTGATGACGCATAAAATAGGCGCCACCATAAAATAAGTTTGGTCTGTACGCATTTAAATACTGAGAGTTGCGTTCGCGATACTTTATTTTTACATTACCTTTCTTATCCGGAGCAGCATCTATACTGTCTAAGCTCTCAAGCACATTAAACATATCAAGACACTTATTAAATAAAGCTGCCGTATCAGCCTGCTGTTTAAGATATAAATTCTCATTATATTGTTCGTACTGAGCACGAACAGTCTCAAACAGAGTCTGATAGATTTTGATATCGGTCTTATTCTCAGGCTTAGCCAATAAGCCACGCATCAAAGCCTCAGCCTTGTCTATGTCTTTACCACTTTTGAGATAAGACCGTGCCTGAACGATCTCCTTTTTTTGGGCGTTCAGGCACGGTGTAATAAGTAATATTATAGATAGTAATATTAATAATCTCTTCATCTTATTTTACTAATGGTTCAAGTTCTTTTACACCAGCTTGATCGCCAAGTGCGTAATAAACCTGATACAAAGGATATGCCCAATTTACCTTTTCTCTATTTGGATCCATTCCCTTTACTTTCTCTAGATAGATCTTAGACTGAGCAAATACAGCCTTTACCTTATTAAGATTCTCAGGTGTCATACGTCCCATCTTGTCAGCAAGCTTATTATTCATTTCCAAAGCCTTAGAGTTATAACATATACCAATATTGAAAATAACCTGAACAAAAGAAGGATCTATTTCGGCTGCCTTCTTATATGACTCAACAGCATCATCCCACTGTTTGTTGTTCATAAGGTATTCGCCTTTAAGGGCCCATGCCATTCTGCTTTTAGGATCGCGAGCAAGTTCCTCATCTGCAAACTGCTTCATTTCTTCAGCATGTCCAGGTGTTCCGTAATAGTCGATCAACAGTCCTGTAAACTTCTCGTTTTTAGGATTTTTTGCATGAAGGTCCTTAATTACAGAAAGATAGTTGATAGAGTCTTGTTTTGACTTCATCTGATCTTTCATAGCAAAGATCTTGATTTCTGCTGCATCAGCTGCTACTGCTGTATCTTTCATCGCGATGTCAGCATATTTGTTTGCTGCTTCATAATTTTTCATACCGTAAGCCAAAAGACCTGCATAATAAGCTACCTGACCCATGTACTGATCTTTGGTCATATCCTTGCCTTCAAACAAAGATGAATTAGCACTTTCTACATATAGTGAAAAGTCATTATATGCAGCTTCATTATTATGGTGGTTATACTCATAAAGACCACTGTTGATAACCATTGAACGTACATTTAGCATACGGTCAGCGTTAGCTTTGCGGTATTTAGGTTTTACCTTTCCTTTTTCATTAGGTTGCTTGTCGATATTTTCACACTGAAGTGCAGCATTCAAAGCCTCTACAGCAGCTTTGTTCAATCCCAATGTATCATAAGGAGTTTTTCCACCGGTGATTTTGCTTTTTGCTTCTTCAGCCTGCTCTTTAGAAAGCTTAGCCATTTGGATATCAACCATTGTATTCCAAGCTTTAGCTTTGTCTACAGTCTGGCTGGAAGTTAAAGCTGGTGTAATTGTCTTGACAGCTTCTTCATATTTATCTGTCATTCCTGCTGCTTGTTTTACCAAGTCGTCTTGGGCAAACGCACTTGAGGTTGTTGCAACCATCAGTGCCATAATCATAATTTTTTTCATATCGATTTTATTTGGTTTAACATTCTAATTTTCGCTATTCTCGTCATCAAAGTCAACAAGGTCTACATCATTGCTATCTTCAGTTTCAACTGATGTAGCATCTTCTATGTCTTCCTCGTCATTGTCAGCACTTGGAGTATTGCCAGACATTGATTCACTGGTTTGAGCAAACTCTTTTCTGCTTTCTTCTTCTACGATTTCCTCAAGAGAAGAACTCATAACTTTGCAGACACTAGCAATAACATCATTCTTCTTAGCAAGATTGATGAGACGCACACCCTGAGTAGCACGACCCATGACACGAACGTCAGCAACTTTCAGCCTAATTAGAATTCCGCTCTTATTGATAATCATAAGATCGTTATCGTCTGTGACAACTTTAATAGCAACCAGACGACCTGTTTTTTCGGTTATAGACAGGGTCTTTACACCTTTAGCTCCACGATTGGTCTTACGGTAGTCGTCAACTTCAGAACGTTTACCATAACCATTTTCGCTTACTACCATTATATTTTCTGTCTGTGGGTCATTTACAATAACCATACCGATGAGTTCATCGTCACCTTCATCAAGTCTCATACCGCGAACACCAGTTGATCCACGTCCCATACAGCGTACAAGACTTTCATCAAACCTTACTGCGCGACCATTACGGTTAGCCAGCAATATCTCATTATTGCCATTAGTCAAGCGTACGCTTATCACTTCATCATCTTCTCTAATATTAATAGCAATAACTCCGTTTGTTCTAGGACGGCTATACTCCTTTAATGGCGTTTTCTTAATTATGCCTTGTTTTGTGGCAAATACCACATAATGACTATTTAAGAATTCTTCATCATTAAATTTACCTATACGCAGGAATGCATTAACACTGTCATCAGACTCAATGTTAAGCATGTTCTGAATGGCTCTTCCCTTAGAGTTCTTTGCACCTTCAGGGATTTCGTAACACTTCATCCAATAGCAACGCCCTTTTCTCGTAAAGAAAAGCATAGTCTGATGCATTGTTGCCGGATAGATAAACTCTGTAAAGTCCTCATCACGTGTATGAGCTCCTTTACTTCCAACTCCACCACGGCTCTGCTCACGAAATTCTGATAATGGAGTACGCTTGATATATCCAAGATGACTGATTGTGATTACAACAGGATCATTAGGATAAAAGTCTTCAGGATTGAATTCCTCACTTGAGTATTTAATCTCTGTACGTCTATCATCACCATATTTATCCTTGACCTCATTAAGTTCATCTTTCATAACTTTCTTGCAAAGCTCTGGGTCATTGAGGATTGATTCCAAATATGCAATAAGTTTCTCTAATTCTTCAAATTCCTGATGCAACTGATCCATGCGGAGGCCTGTCAACTGTGACAAACGCATATCTACGATAGCTCTTGCCTGAACGTCATCAAAATCGAAACGCTTCTTTAATGCTTCAATAGCATCAGAAGGAGTCTTAGATGCACGAATCAAGTGTACTACTTCATCAATATTATCACATGCTACTATCAATGCCTCTAGGATATGAGCACGGTCCTGAGCCTTTTTAAGTTCGAATTTAGTACGACGTATTGTTACGTCATGACGATGATCAACAAAGTGCTTTACACATTCTTTCAATGAAAGCAGTTTTGGTCTGCCATGTACAAGAGCAATGCAATTAACAGAGAATGAACTCTGTAATGCTGTCATCTTAAACAATTTGTTTAATATTACATTAGCATTAGCGTCTCTACGAACATCTATACGAATGCGCATACCTTGACGTCCACTCTCATCATTGACATAAGTAATGCCCTCTATCTTCTTTTCGTTTGAAAGTTCAGCTATATACTTTACCAGCTCAGCCTTATTAACACCATAAGGAATCTCTGTTATAATAATAGTATCATGAACATCACCTGATTCAATCTCTGCCTTGGCACGAAGTATTATTCTACCACGACCTGTCTCGTAAGCATCTTTCACGCCTTGTATACCATATATATATGCACCTGTTGGAAAATCAGGAGCCTTAATATACTGCATAAGACCATCTGTGTCTATTTCGGGATCATCAATATAAGCACAACATCCTTCGATTACTTCACATAAATTGTGGGTTGGTATATTAGTAGCCATACCTACTGCGATACCATTACCGCCATTAACAAGAAGGTTAGGAATCTTGGTAGGCATAACTGTTGGCTCTACAAGCGAGTCATCAAAGTTATTAGCCATATCAACAGTGTCTTTCTCCAAGTCGTCCATGACATGCTCACCCATCTTAGAAAGGCGGCATTCTGTATAACGCATTGCAGCAGCACCATCACCATCTATAGAACCAAAGTTACCTTGTCCGTCTACAAGTGTGTAACGCATATTCCAGTTCTGAGCCAAACGAACTAGGGCTCCATAAACCGAACCGTCTCCATGTGGGTGGTACTTACCTAGCACCTCACCTACTACACGTGCACATTTCTTATATGCTTTATCGCTTGTGTTACCAATACCAAGCATACCATAAAGTATACGGCGGTGCACAGGTTTAAAACCATCTCTTACATCAGGGAGAGCACGTGCCACGATTACCGACATGGAATAGTCGATATATGACGATTTCATCTCTTCCTCGATGTTAATCTTCATAATTCTGTCTTGATCTACTGTATTATCCATTGGATTTTATTTGATTGTTTTTTTGTTGTTTTCGACAGGCATATTAAAATGCCAAAATCACGTTTAAGGGCATTTATTTGCGTTCTAACGCATTTTAGGCCCAAAAAGTACGCTAAGGTAACACATTTTAGCGACATAAAAAAACATTTTATGAAAAAATAGATAAAAAATAAAAAAAAACAGGTTGGCACGGGTTTTGTTAATCATTTATTGTATATTTGCACAGTTCAATTATGATGTATACAGTCTGAAAAGGCAGACAAGCAAACATGGTAATGCTAGATTATGTGTATAACAAAATGTTTAATAAAATAAAGAAAGGTAAGTTTATGACAAGTCAGTTTTCACCTAAAGTCTCAGAATTGTTGGCTTTCAGCAGAGAAGAGGCAGCTCGTCTGGCAAGTCGGTCGGTAGGTCCGGAACATCTACTGTTAGCAATATTGAGGGAAAAAGAAGATCCTATATATTCACTATTGGTTGAGTTTGGTATTAATTCTAAATCAGTAAGAGAAGAACTTGAGGAAAAGGTACGAGAAAGCGACAATATAACACCGGTAAACACTAATGAGCTGGTGCTTAACGAAAGAGCAAGTAACATACTAAAACTAGCAGTTCTCGAAGCTCGTATTCAGAACACAAATACAGTGGATATAGAACATATACTTTTGGCGATTTTGCATGATTCTGTAAATAATGGCGCAAAAGAAGTATTGGAATTTAACAATGTAAATTATAATGATGTAGTAAATAATCTGCATCAGAAAAATACTACTCATGATGGGTTTGGATTGCCAGACGATGAAGATGAGGAAGAGGATGACGATCCAATGCTAAGGCCTCAGGGTAATAGCGAACAAAATGAAAAAGTGGGTACTTCTACTCGTAAACCGGCTAGCAAGACACCTGTTCTGGATAATTTTGGTACAGATCTCACGAAAGCTGCTTTGGAAGGCAAGCTAGACCCTGTAGTAGGAAGAGAAAATGAGATACAACGTGTAATTGAAATTCTTGGCAGACGCAAGAAGAACAACCCTGTGCTCATTGGAGAACCAGGTGTAGGTAAAAGTGCTATCGTTGAAGGACTTGCACAACTTATCGTAAAACGCCACACCTCTCCTATTCTATTTAATAAGCGCATAATCAGTCTTGATATGACTTCGGTTGTAGCCGGAACAAAATATCGTGGACAGTTTGAGGAGCGTATAAGAGCTCTCATTAAAGAGATAGAAATAAATCCGGATGTAATAATCTTCATAGACGAAATACACACTATCGTAGGAGCCGGAAGTACACCCGGATCTATGGATGCCGCTAATATCCTAAAGCCCGCCCTTGCACGTGGAACTATACAGTGTATCGGTGCCACCACACTTGATGAATACCGTAACAGTATTGAAAAAGATGGTGCTTTAGAGAGACGTTTCCAAAAAGTAATTGTTGAGGCAACTAATGCAACTGAAACCTTGCAGATACTTGAAAATATAAAGGAAAGATACGAACAGCATCATCATGTGAGATACAGTGAAGACGCTCTTTTGGCATGTGTCAAATTGACAGACCGATATGTCACTGACAGATTTTTCCCAGACAAGGCGATTGATGCTCTTGATGAGGTAGGATCGCGCATTCATTTGAGCCATGCGAGTGTTCCTCCAGAAATTACTGAAAAAGAGAAGGAAATACAATTCACGAAAGAAAAGAAACAAGCTGCCGTACGTGGACAGAATTTTGAGTTGGCTGCAAGTTATAGAGACAAGCAATTGACTCTTGAAAATGAGCTTGAAGAACTTAATAACAAATGGACGAGTGGAGAATGTGATGAAAAGCAGGAAATAAATGAAAAGGATGTTGCTGATGTTGTATCCACGATGACAGGTGTTCCAGTGCAGCGTATTGCTGAAGCTGAAGGCATAAGACTTAAAGCAATGGCAGATACACTAAAATCTGAAGTTATCGCTCAAGACAAAGCAATAGACAAAATGGTGAAATCAATACAGCGTAACAGAGTTGGTCTGAAAGAACCTAATCACCCTATTGGAGCATTTATGTTTTTAGGTCCTACCGGAGTTGGAAAAACATATCTTGCAAAGAAACTTGCAGAGATTATGTTTGGATCGGCCGATGCACTTATAAGAATTGACATGAGTGAATACACTGAAAGTTTCAATGTATCAAGACTTGTTGGAGCTCCTCCAGGATATGTTGGATATGGAGAAGGCGGACAGTTAACTGAACGAGTAAGACGTCATCCTTATTCAATAGTTCTATTAGATGAGATTGAGAAGGCACATGGAAATGTCTTCAATATGCTTCTTCAATTATTGGACGAGGGACGAATGACTGACGGAAATGGCAGACTAGTAGATTTCAGAAATACTATAGTAATAATGACTAGTAATGCCGGAACACGACAATTAAAAGAGTTCTCTCATGGTGTAGGTTTCAATGCAGGTAAACTTGGTACCAATCTTGATGAGAAGGATAAGGAATATGCTCGTGATATTATCCAAAAGAGTCTGAGCAAGACTTTCTCTCCAGAATTTATTAATAGACTGGATGAAATTATCACATTCGATCAATTGGATATGGAAGCAATAAAAAAGATTATTGATATTGAACTTAAAAATCTCTTTAAAAGAGTTGAAAATATGGGATATCATATGTCAATAACAGATAAGGCCAAAGAACTTGTTGCAAGTAAAGGATATGATGTTCAGTTTGGTGCACGCCCTCTAAAAAGAGCAATTCAGAACTATATAGAAGATGGTGTATGTGAAAAGCTCCTTGGCGACGATATGAAACCAGGTGATACTATTAGTATTGGCAAAGATTCGCACAAAGAGGCTCTTACATTCAATATAAATTCTTAAGATATAATTGATAAAAAGAAAAGGCTGACTTTTAATTAAGTCAGCCTTTTTTATATAGTAAATCTAAAATTATCTAATTCTATCAGAATCTCTTATAAGTTTTTCATCTGCTTTTATTCCCCTTCTTGCAAAAATATATGCAACAATTGATACTAAAGGCAATATACATAGATAACTATATTGGAATTCAGCATTATATCTAGTCTTAAACACAAGAGAATAGACAATAAAGACAATATACCAACCTATGAGAAGCAGTATATTTAAGACACAAAGCTTTGACTGGAATAGGCGATTACGATAAGCAAATATTGCGACTACAGCCATTGGCAAAGTTACCAACTGTATTGCAAATAAAGGCCATACCACAAAATCGCGAGTACCTTGTGCCGTCAAGACCCAAAGATTCATCATCGTACCCACAGTAAGTCCATCTTGATTGTAAGATCCGATTGGGAAACTTAGACTTATAACAGTCAATATTATGCTTACTAGCAAATAGATGGTCTGTTTACGCTGAAGCATTTTTAGTTCTCTTTAGTATTATCACGCCAGAAAATATTACCATCTATGAACTCTTGAGTAGCGATAAGAGTTGGTTTTGGTAATTTCTCATAATAACGTGAAATCTCTATCTGCTCTCTGTTCTCAAAAACTTCTTCAAGACTATCATTATATGATGCAAATTCAGCAAGTTTCTTGCTCAAATCTTGTTTAATCTCTGCAGATATCTGATTAGAACGCTTTGATATTATTGCAACACTCTCATAAATATTACCTGTCTCATCACAAAGATCCATAATATTACGAGTTACGGTATTAATCGGGGCTTTTGATTTTTTGTAATCCATTTTCTTATATTTTTATTTTAATCTTTTGTTTCTTTCTTACATGCTGCTATAAACTTTTCTGCAACATCTTTATATTTGCTGTCAGGAAATTCATTTAAGAAACCATAACATTCATCTTCAGCATCACGGAAACGATCTAATCTCTTAGATTCAATACTCTGCTCTGCCAAACCATATTTGCTCTTCATTATGAGCAATATGAACTCTTCGCGTTTCTTAGTATATGGGTAATCTTTTATAGCATTCTGTGCTGTTATTATACTTGCTTCAAAATTATTTCCACCATTTGTACAATTGCCAAAATAAGAACCTAGATTATAATACAGTTTGGCAGTAAGATATTCTTTCTGTACCAATTTGTCCTGTAACTCAAACATGCGGTTCTGGGCCAATGTGTGATATTTGCTTTCTGGAAACAAGTCCAGAAAATCTTGATAGGCACTTATTGCACTATATGTGTCTGTCTGATCAAGACGAGCCTCAGGAGTACTGCGATATAATGCTTCGCCATTATAATAGGTTGCCATTTCTGCATATGCCCCTTTGGGATATGTAGTACTGTATTTCTTAAAATATTCAGAAGCTGACTCGTAGTCATGACTACAATATTCAGCCATACCTAACATATATAAACATTCCTGAGCATTCTCAGTACCCTTCTCTATTGTTACCAATTCTTGCAACAATGTAATAGCCCTATTAAAATGCCCTGTAGCAAAACATTCCTTTGCATATTCATACTTGTAATCGTAATCTTGAGATTTGTACACGGCATTAAACTCGTTGGCACAACTGCTCAACAAAATTGCGACTGCGGATAATATTAATATATTTCTTTTCATTATTGCAAAATTTGAATGCAAAAGTAAGCATAATTCCTTTAAATACAAAGTATTGATAATGATTTTTAGCAAAAAAATGCGCTTTATTACTTTTATTACCTAGAATTTACGTAATTTTGCCTTCCCTATCAAGATTTATACTAATGGGAGAATTCAAATTAACATCAAAATACAAACCTACAGGCGACCAACCTGAAGCGATACAACAGTTGACAGAAGGACTTGAACGAGGTGATAAGGCTCAAGTCTTATTAGGCGTAACCGGTTCTGGCAAAACTTTTACAGTAGCAAATGTAATTGCAAACGTAAAGAAACCGACTCTAGTACTTAGTCATAATAAAACTTTAGCAGCGCAATTATATGATGAAATGAAAGGGTTTTTCCCAGAAAATGCTGTAGAGTATTATGTGTCATATTACGATTATTATCAACCTGAAGCATATTTACCATCGTCAGATACTTATATTGAAAAGGACCTAGCCATAAATGAAGAAATTGATAAGCTAAGATTAAGGGCTGTTTCTTCTTTATTATCTGGAAGAAAAGACGTTGTAGTTGTATCTTCTGTTTCTTGTATTTATGGTATGGGGGGACCAACATCAATGCAAGAAAATGTAATTACGATAAAGAAAGGAATGAAACTGGATCGTAATGAAATGCTAAGACGTCTTGTTAATGCTTTATACGTACGAAATGACATAGAATTGGCTCGTGGGAATTTTCGTGTTAAGGGAGATACGGTAGATATCTTTATGGCTTACAGTGACAATATCCTTAGAATCACTTTTTGGGATGACGAAATAGATGAAATATCAGAAGTGGACGCAATAGACTTGCATAGAATGGCTTCATTCAAAGAATACCAAATATATCCAGCCAACCTTTTTGTTACATCCAAAGAGCAAACTGAATTTGCCGTAAGACAAATACAAGACGACCTTGTTAAACAAATAGAATATTTTAATGAGCTTGGCGATACAATAAAGGCCCAAAGAATAAAGGAACGTGTAGAATACGATATGGAAATGATAAAAGAACTAGGGCACTGTTCTGGAATAGAAAATTATTCGCGCTATTTTGACGGAAGGAAACCTGGAGAACGGCCATATTGTCTTCTTGATTTTTTCCCAAAAGACTTTTTGATGGTTATTGATGAAAGTCATGTAAGTGTTCCTCAAATTAATGCGATGTATGGTGGTGACAGAGCTAGGAAAAGTAACCTTGTCGAATTTGGATTTAGACTACCTGCGGCTTTCGACAACCGCCCATTAAAATTTGACGAATTTGAATCTATAACAAATCAGGTAATATATGTATCTGCCACACCTGCAGATTATGAATTAGCTCAATCTGAAGGCGTTGTCGTAGAACAAGTTATACGACCTACGGGATTACTTGATCCCGAAATAGAAATACGTCCATCTGAAAATCAAATTGATGATTTATTAGATGAAATACTTACACGAAGTAATCGCAACGAAAGAGTTCTTATTACGACACTTACAAAGCGGATGGCTGAAGAACTTACTGAATATTTACTAAATCATAATATCAAGACTAGTTATATACATAGTGATGTAGATACACTAGACCGAGTTAAAATTTTGAATGGATTACGCGCCGGTGAATATGATGTTCTAGTAGGTGTAAACCTATTAAGAGAAGGACTTGACTTACCCGAAGTATCGCTAGTTGCGATACTTGATGCTGACAAGGAGGGATTCTTGAGAAGCAGGCGTTCTCTAACACAGACTGCAGGACGTGCTGCGCGTAATGTTAATGGAAAAGTTATCATGTATGCAGACCGCATAACGAATAGTATGCAACAAACCATTGACGAAACCAACCGAAGACGAATGAAACAGATCAAATATAATGAGGAACATAATATAACTCCAACTCAAATTATAAAAGACATAAAGGGCAGCAGCCTAACTTCGGCTATGACACCTGAAGATTTTGAGAAAGCTCAATATATGGATAAAGCATATAGTGGTCCATCTGAGGATGTAGCTTTCGCTGCCGATCCTATATTAAAGAGAATGACAAGGCCACAAATGGAAAAGAGTATTGCTGATACTACAAAACTCATGAAACAAGCGGCTAAAAATATGGATTTTATCCAGGCTGCTCAGTATCGTGATGAAATAATAAGACTACAAAAAGAGCTGGAATTGAAATAAGAGCAGAGTCGTTTAAGTCAAAAAATATTAAATTACCAACTAATATATAATTATTTTGTATTTTTGCCAATTAATAAATTTAAATCAAATATAAACATGAAAAGACTTTTTATCGTATTAATGACTTGTATGCCACTATTAGGCATGGCACAGAATGTATGGGAACGACCAAAAATAGAGAGAAATGCTGCCAATGCAAAAATAAATCCAGACCAGAAATACATACAAGAAGGAGCGATTCCTGAAATAGACGGAAAAGTAGTCTTTGCTGACACTGTATATGCAAACGGCAAATCAAAATCAGAGTTATATACCAAAATGCATACTTTCTTACAAGATATGACAACAGAAGAAGGACAGTTTATAGGAAAGAGTAATGTAGTAATAGCTGATTCTACAAAAAGTCTACTTGTTGGAAGATATTCTGAATGGCTAATATTCTCTGATAGATCACTTGCTCTTGACCGTACTCAGTTCAACTATCAAATTTTTGCTAAGTGTGAGGATGGTATGGTTATGATAACAATGAATAGAATTTCATACGATTATGAAATAGACAGAGGGGGAAACCATTATTCAGCTGAAGAATGGATTACAGATAAAAATGGTTTGAACAAAAGCAAGACTAAACTTTCACGTATTAGCGGTAAATTCCGTCGCAAGACAATAGATAGAAAAGATTATCTGTTCAAGACTATTAAAGAGCTATTGACAGAAAAACAATAACATATTTTATAATGGAAAAAGAAAAGGTAGATAAGATTGTAGAAGAAACTTTAGAAAGGCCTGTACACCATAGCAGAGAAGAAAATCCGAAACGCTATTTGGTCTTAAGAAATATTCTGAATTTAATATTCATGATAGGCGCTGTAGTAGGTTTATTGATATATTTATTTAGTGACGAGTTTTCCGGAACCATTGTTATTATGGCTGCAATGGCTATAAAAATTATCGAATCAGTATTAAGAATAACCTACCGTTGATGCAAATGAAAAAGGAACTCATTTTATCTATAATATTAAGTACAAGTGCTCTAGTTAGCATTAATGCACAAAATTATAACCAAATGGATGAAAACGGTAACATTACGACACGAAATGAGAATGGCCGTAACAATAAAACAGATTCACTTGGTTCGGATAAAGAAATACCAAAAGGATTAAAAGTTTGGAATATTGATAGTAGATTTGGAGACAGAATTGATGCTGTACCAGACACTGTATCATATATGTATATGAATTCTATCTTTACATCTGGCCTAAGAAGTGAATACAATACAACTGGAAACCTGGGATCACCTAGAGTTAATCGTATTTTTACAGACAGATTTATTGGCAACCAATTTATTTTTACAGATCCATACGATTATTTTATAACACCAGTTGATAAATTCCAATTTACAAATACTTTATCGCCTATAACTAATATATCGTATGACAACTGCGGAAATAGAACAAATGGTGAAGATCATTTCAAGGCCTTATTTGCGGTAAATTCAGGAAAGAAAATTGGGTTGGGATTCAAATTTGACTATCTGTATGGACGTGGTTATTATTCAAACCAGAGTACTAGTCATTTTAATGGATCTATATATGCATCATACATAGGAGATAGGTATGATATGCATTTTTTATTCTCATCTAATCATGAGAAGGTTTCTGAAAATGGAGGTATCACAGATGACAACTATATCACTCACCCAGAAAGTTTTAATGATAATTTTGGAGAGAATGAAATACCAACTGTTTTAGAGCAAAACTGGAATAGAAATGACAATCAACACATATTTCTGTCTCATAGATATAATGTTGGTTTCAACCGTAAGGTAAGGATGACAGACGAAGAGATAAAAGCAAAAAAATTTGCTATTGAATCAGCTAAAGAAAACAAAGATAAAGATAAAGGTAAAAACAAATCAGGGAAAAATCTCAATCAAAATAATAATGATCAGGAAAAGCCAAAAGTATTGACAGGAAGACCTTTAGATGCAAAAATAGCCGGTGATGAACCTTCTGACAGCACAAAAAAAGTAAATGGCAGAATAATAGTAAACGGGAAATCTCAATCTGATAGTCTAATTGCAGCATCAAAAAAAGCAGAACAAGATACCTCATGGTTGAAAAACGAATATGTACCTGTTACAAGTTTCATACACACTCTTGATTTTAATAATTATTCACGTATATATGAGGCTTATAATACACCTACTAACTATTATGCAAACACATACTATAAAGATGGCATATTAAGTGGGGATTCCATCTATGATAAAACAAAATTCTATTCAATAAAAAATACATTTGCAATAGCATTGCTTGAAGGATTCAACAAATATGCTAAGGCTGGATTAAAGGTTTTCGGCTCACATGAATATAGAAATATTTCAATGCCTGACGATACCGGAATGGGAACAACTTCATGGGGAGAGCATGATATTAGTGTAGGTGGACAAATAAGCAAAACTCAAGGAAATTTACTACATTATAACATTTTAGCTGAAACATGGTTAGTAGGAAAAGATGCTGGACAACTAAAGATAGATGGAAAGGCTGATTTAAATTTTAAATTTCTCAATGATACAGTACAATTAGCCGCAAAAGCTTATCTGTATAGATTAAATCCAACCTTTTTCTACAGACATTACCAGTCTAAACACCTTTGGTGGGATAACGACGGACTAGACAAAGAGATACGTACTCATATTGAAGGTGATTTCTCTCTAAAACGGACACGGACACATCTACGTATAGCTGTAGACGACATACAAAACTACACATATTTCGCTCAGGCTTATACTATAACAAGTTCTTTTGGAAGAACAGGCAATACGGTTACTGTAAACCAAAGTAGTGAAAATATTAGTTTGATAACAGCACAATTAAGTCAGGACTTTACGTTAGGACCACTAAATTGGGAAAATCAAGTTACATATCAAAAGAGTACCAATAATAATATTTTACCAGTACCTGATGTTAACATATATAGTAACCTTTATCTTCGCTTTATGATATCTCATGTTCTTAAAGTAGATTTAGGTGGCGATGTAAGATATTTCACAAAGTATTATGCTCCAGATTATAGTCCTGCTTTAGGACAATACTGTGTTCAAAATGGAGAAAATAGAATGGAAGTTGGCAATTGTCCCATCGTAAATATTTATGCTAATATGCACTTGAAACATACGAGATTCTTCGTGATGATGAGTCATGTTGCAGGTGGTAATGATTACTTCTTTACTCCACACTACCCTCTTAACGGGAGGGTTTTCCGCTTTGGTGTTTCATGGAATTTCTTTAACTAAATAAAAAAACCTCTTAAGCAAATACTTAAGAGGTTTTTTATTTTAGAATGTAATACTTATACAATACCTTGTGCCATCATAGCCTTAGCTACTTTCATAAAACCTGCAACATTTGCACCCTTTACGTAGTTAATATAACCATCAGGCTCTGTTCCATATTTAACACAATTATCATGTATGTTAATCATGATATCTTCATGTAACATTTTGTCAACCTTAGCTGAAGACCAACTCAAACGCTCTGAATTCTGACTCATTTCTAAACCAGAAACTGAAACTCCACCTGCATTAGCAGCTTTACCAGGTGCATAAAGAATCTTCGCATCCTGAAATACTTTTATTGCTTCTGGCGTAGACGGCATATTTGCCCCCTCACTAACAGCAAAGATACCATTTTCAACAAGATTTTTTGCTGCTTCGCCATTAATTTCATTCTGAGTAGCAGATGGTAAGGCTATGTCAGCTTTCTCACCCCAGGGTCTAGCTCCAGATACATATTTCACGCCATACTTTTCAGCATATTCTTTTATCCGACCACGTTCTACGTTTTTTAGTTCCATAACAAAAGCGAGTTTCTCGGATGTTATTCCATCAGGATCATAAATATAACCATCTGAATCTGAAAGAGTTACTACTTTTGCGCCTAATTGTATGCATTTTTCTGTAGTATATTGCGCGACATTACCAGAACCAGACACAAGTATAGTTTTTCCTTTAATGTCAATGCCACGAGTTTTAAGCATTTCGCACAAGAAATATACATTGCCATAACCAGTAGCCTCTGGACGTATAAGAGAACCTCCATATTCGAGTCCTTTACCTGTAAGAATACCACTCCACTCATGTGTTAGCTTTTTGTATTGTCCAAAAAGATAACCAATCTCACGACCACCAACTCCAATATCACCAGCCGGAACATCAACATCAGGACCAATATGACGATATAGTTCGTTCATAAATGCTTGACAAAAGCGCATAACCTCAGCATTGCTCTTTCCGCGAGGAGAAAAATCGGAACCTCCTTTTGCACCACCCATAGGCAATGTAGTAAGTGAATTTTTGAAAGTTTGTTCAAAAGCTAGAAATTTTAAGATGCCAAGGTTCACTGATCTATGAAAACGTAAACCTCCCTTATATGGACCTATCACATTGTTATGCTGAATACGATATCCCATATTAGTCTGTACATTACCTTTGTCGTCAACCCAAGATACTCGAAACTCTATAACTCTATCTGGTATACACAAACGTTCAATAAGATTTGCCTTATCAAACTCAGGATGTTTGTTATACTCTTCTTCAATTGTTCCAAGCACTTGGCTTACAGCCTGTATGTACTCAGGCTCGTTTGGAAATCTCTGTTTGAGATTTTCAACTACTTTAGATGCATTCATAATCTTCTTTTTTGGTTGTTTAAATTTGTATTAAGTTTGCTATAATCTTAGTCAATAAAATCTATTTCTTTGCTACAAAGTTACATTTTTATAATGAAATAAGCAACAAAAATAACTAATAAATAAGAAGAAACTTTCTTTATGTTGGTTTTTCGCTATATTTATGCAAAAAAACGAAAATTTCAACAAACAGATATTATAGAACATATTTTGTCAAAAACAATAAATAATCTTAATAAGTTGTTAGATATAATTATGTGAAAAATAAAATAGGCGGTAAAGAATAAATCATTACCGCCTAATATAATTTAGAATATCACTATCCTTCTATAGCACCCTGAGCAGCTGCCAAACGAGCAATAGGAACTCTGAAAGGAGAACAACTTACATAGTTCAATCCTACTCTATTGCAAAATTTCACAGAAGAAGGTTCACCGCCATGTTCGCCACAAATACCACATGTCAAATTTGGACGTGTTTTACGTCCTTTTTCAACTGCAATCTTTATTAGTTCACCTACTCCATTCTGATCTAAAACCTGAAATGGATCTACGCTTAGTATCTTTTTATCCAAATATACAGGTAAAAAACTTGCTATATCATCACGGCTATAACCATAAGTCATCTGGGTTAGGTCATTTGTTCCAAAACTAAAGTATTCTGCATTCTTAGCAATATAATCAGCAGTAAGAGCAGCACGTGGTATTTCAATCATTGTACCTATACGGAATGGCAATTCAACACCTTCTTCCTTGAACAAATTAGCAGCAGTTTCACGTATAACCTTTTCTTGAAGATCAAACTCATTTACGATACCAATAAGTGGAACCATTATTTCTGGGTGTGGATCAAAACCTTCTTTTTTTAGTTGTATAGCTGCACCTAGAATGGCCATTGTCTGCATTTCGGTGATTTCCGGATATGTATTGCCAAGACGACACCCTCTATGACCAAGCATTGGATTATGTTCACTCAAGCTATTTACACGTTGTTGTATTTTCAGAACACTGACACCCATCTCTTTTGCCATTTCTTCTTGTCCCTTAATATCATGAGGAACAAATTCATGCAAAGGAGGATCTAAAAGACGTATATTTACAGGATACCCATCCATAGCTTTTAATATACCATAAAAATCTTGTTTCTGATATGGAAGAAGTTTACTTAATGCCTTTTTTCTGTCTTCCAATGTATCAGAAAGAATCATCTCACGCATGGCTTTAATCTTCTCATTCTCAAAAAACATATGCTCTGTACGACATAGGCCTATACCAACAGCGCCAAAATTACGAGCGACTTCTGCATCATGAGGTGTATCTGCATTAGTACGAACAACCAAACGGGTATACTTATCACATAAATTCATAAGTTTAGCAAAATCACCTGTAACCTCCGCCGGTATTGTATTTACTTGTCCCATATATACTTCACCCGTACTTCCGTTTAGTGATATATAGTCACCTTCCTTAAGAACGACTCCGTCAATTTCAACTGTACGAGCCTTATAATCTACATTAATAGCACCTGCTCCTGATACGCAACATTTACCCATTCCCCTTGCAACAACTGCAGCATGGCTTGTCATTCCTCCACGTGCAGTAAGAATTCCTTCAGCAGCTGACATTCCTGCTAAATCTTCGGGAGACGTCTCAATGCGAACCATTACTACTTGATGAGCATCAGCATGCCATTTCTCTGCATCATCAGCAAAAAACACAATTTGTCCAGATGCAGCACCAGGTGATGCTGGTAATCCACGAGTAAGTACTTTGGCCTGTTTTAGTGCACTATTATCAAAAACCGGATGAAGAAGCTCATCTAATTTATTAGGTTCACAACGCTCCAGAGCAGTTTTTTCATCTATTTGACCTTCATGAAGCAAGTCCATTGCAATTTTTACCATTGCCGGTCCGGTACGTTTGCCATTACGGGTCTGCAAAAACCATAATTTTCCTTCCTGAACAGTAAATTCCATATCTTGCATATCATGGTAATGCTGTTCAAGTTTGTCTTGTAATTCATTTAATTGACCAAAGATCTCAGGCATTGCTTCTTCCATTGACGGATATTTACTTGAGCGTATACTCTCATCAATGCCTTGCTGTCTAGCCCAACGCAAAGAACCTTCTTTGGTTATCTGTTGGGGCGTACGAATTCCTGCAACGACATCTTCACCTTGAGCATTAACAAGATATTCACCATTAAAGATATTCTCTCCTGTAGCTGCATCTCTACTGAAACAAACACCTGTAGCAGATGTATTACCCATATTACCAAAAACCATAGCCATAACACTTACAGCTGTCCCCCATTCTGAAGGAATACCCTCCATCTTACGATAAAGTATGGCCCGATCATTCATCCAACTGTCGAACACAGAACAAACAGCCCCCCATAATTGATCCATTGGATTATTAGGGAAATCTTTACCTGTACGTTCTTTAATTGCCTTTTTGAATAACGAGACTAGTTGTTTTAACTCTTCTGTCGTCATTTCATTATCCAAATGAATCCCTCGCTGGGCCTTAACCTGTTGTATGATCTCTTCAAATGGATCTTGATCTTCTTTATTTATAGGTTTTAATCCCATAACAACATCACCATACATTTGAACAAAGCGTCTATAGCTATCATATGCGAAACGCTCATTTCCTGTTTTTTTTGCCAAACCAATAACGACATCATCATTAAGACCAAGATTCAAAATTGTATCCATCATTCCAGGCATAGATGCACGAGCTCCTGATCGAACTGAAACGAGAAGAGGATTGGTCGAATCCCCAAACTTACTATTCATTAACGTCTCTATATGCTTTACCGAACGTTCTATATCTTCTTTCAAAATAGCGACTACATCAGACTTGCCTTTCTCAAAATATTCATTGCAAACATCTGTCGTTATTGTAAAGCCTGGAGGTACAGGTACTCCGATAAGATTCATTTCAGCAAGATTTGCACCCTTACCACCTAGCAGATTTCTCATATCTGCTTTCCCCTCAGCTTTTCCATTACCAAAGGTATAAACTCTTTTTTCTCTCATAATTTTGTTTATGTTTTTTCACTCGTTAAATTTAAAATACTTATAGTATATGCAAATATAATACACTTTTTTGTTATCAACAAGAAAAATGATGAAAAATTGCAATGTGGACCTTACATTTTAAGGTTTTACATAATTAAAAAGGAATGACATACTTGCAATGTTTCATCATAAAATAAGTATTAAGTATTATACTAAATATGTAAAATACAAATATCTATAAAAAGAGACAGATCAACTAAAAAGCCAAATATACGACCTATATTATTAATGGTGCAACAAGTAGGCTAATTCTTTTTACCATTTTTATTATATATCATTTATTTTTTATACCTTTGCACCCACAAAATAAAGAAATGACACGGAAAAAGAAACAATTACCATTATTGGAAAATATAACAATAACAGATGTTGCTGCAGAAGGAAAGTCTCTTGCAAGAGTAGATGACATGGTTATATTTGTACCTTTCACTGTTCCTGGTGACATAGTAGATCTCCAAATAAGAAAAAAGAAGCATCACTATTGTGAAGCTGAAGTAGTAAGATTTAAATCTTATAGTGACATACGTGTAAAGCCTATGTGTGAACATTTTGGAATATGTGGTGGTTGTAAATGGCAAAATTTACCATATGAAGAACAGATAAAATTCAAACAAAAACAAGTATTCGACCAACTTACTAGAATAGGAAAGATTAAATTACCTGAATTTAATCCCATATTAGGTTCGATTAAGACTAAAGAATATAGAAATAAACTAGAATTCGGATGTTCTAATAAAAGATGGCTTACAAAAGACCAAATTGAATCAGGTGAGAAGTTCGAAAACATGAACGCAGTAGGTTTTCATATTACAGGGGCATTTGATAAGATTCTACCTATAGAAAAATGCTGGTTAATGGATGGATTGCATAATGAAATAAGGAATGCCATACGAGACTATGCATTAAATAATAATATATCATTCTTTGACCTTAGAGAACAAAAAGGCCTACTTAGGGATATCATTATAAGGAACTCGAATACTGACGAATGGATGGTAATTATACAATTCCATTATGAAGAAAACTCTGACGAAGAAAAAGCTAAAGAATTACTTCAATACATTTCAGATAACTTTAAGCAAATCACTTCATTGATATATGTTAATAATCAAAAAGGAAATGATACAATAGGAGATTTGGAGCTAACAACTTTTAAAGGAAAAGATTACATTTTAGAAGAAATGGAAAATCTTAAATTTAAAGTAGGACCAAAAAGCTTTTATCAGACGAATACAGAACAAGCTTATCATTTATATAAAGTTGCAAGAGATTTTGCAAAATTGGATAAAGATGAAACTGTATACGACCTCTATACAGGAACTGGTACTATAGCAAATTTTGTTGCATCAAAAGCAAAAAAAGTAGTTGGTATTGAATATGTACCAGAAGCTATTGAAGACGCAAAAATAAATTCATCTATAAATGGCATAAAAAATACACTATTTTATGCAGGAGACATGAAAGATATACTTACAGATGAGTTTATATTAGAACATGGTAAACCAGATGTAATCATAACAGACCCACCAAGGGCAGGAATGCATCCGGATGTTATAAAGACAATAATGAGAGCTGCACCTAAAAGAATAGTATACGTAAGTTGCAACCCGGCAACGCAAGCAAGAGATCTTGCTGATCTAGATTGCATGTATAAAGTAACAGCCGTACAACCTGTTGATATGTTTCCACATACGCCTCATGTAGAAAATGTTGTACAATTAGAACGAAAAGAAACAACAGAAGCATAAAAATGAAAAAACTATTTATTACTGCGTCCATTTTATTATCTGCAGTATGTGTAAAAGCCCAAACGGGATTAAGTAAAGACTGGTTTCAAAATGTAAACCTTAGTGGATATGTTATTAGCGAATATCAATACAGCGGTCAAGACGGACTAACACCGCATGATAAATTTAGTCTTAGACTTGTTAGGCTATCTTTAGATGGTAAAGTTGCAAAGCAGTTCTACTTTAAGATTCAAACACAACTAAATGGCGCACCCGGAAGTACTAGCGGACCACGTATAGTAGATGCTTTTCTAGAATGGCAAAAATATGATTTTGCAAGAATTAAGGTTGGTCAGTTTAAGCGTGCATTCACTTTTGAAAATCCTATTGCCCCTATTGAGCAAGGATTCATCGGTTATTCAACTCCAATATCAAAATTAGCAGGATTCGAAGATAGAAATAATGAGCACTCATCTAATGGACGTGACGTCGGTATACAACTACAAGGTGATTTCCTTAAGAATTCTTTCGGAAGAAATCTTTTGCATTACCAAATCGCAGTATATAATGGACAAGGAACAAATACTACGGATGTAGATAATAAAAAAGATATTATTGGAGGACTTTGGGTTATGCCAATAAAAGGTCTAAGATTAGGAACTTTCGGATGGTCAGGGAGTTATTCAAGGAAAGATGCGACAACAAAATCAATAACTAGCCTAGATCGCAACAGATACGCCTTTAGCGGTGAATACATAAAAGATGATTGGACTTTCAGATCTGAATATATACATAGTGAAGGTAAAGCTTTTAAGGAAGAGAGTGAATCTAACACTTCTATAAATGAGGCACTTGGTGACCAAGCAGATGGTTGGTATATGTCAGCTATAGCACCTATAAAAAAAGATATATGTCATGTTAAGGCTAGATATAGCTGTTATAGACCTGACAACACATGGGCAAATAGTAATAATCAATATGAAGTTGGCGTAGATTATATCTTATACAAAAAGGTTAAAGCACAATTAGATTATGTCAGAGTTAACGACAGGTCTCTTGCAAAACCAAATTACAATATGATAGATTGTCAGGTTTCTATAAGTTTCTAAAATAAAAAATATTTAATAAAAGACGGTATATTTTTTTGGATATACCGTCTTTTATATATAAATTTGCGGCATCAACTTTAAACTTGCATAAAATATGAATGGGAATCGTAATCAATCACACCAACATGATGGTGCAACAGCATTTAAATACAAGAGCCTGAACTCTATTAAGAAAAAAAAACTTATAAGTAGGTGGCTTCTATTTTTCATGCTTATTACTACAGTTTTATTAATTGTAATTTGTATTATAGCTTATTTAATCCAATAAAAATTATTTAGTAACTCTAAACCAATCAATATCTACATACCCACTATTTGATTTGCCGAATGGCTCTTCAGCTAGTAGGCCTATTTTTGCGCCTATCCATTTTCCTTCTCTTAAAGAAAACTCATTACCGACCATTACATATTTTTTCCCATCTCTACTATAAAAGAAATGTAATTTACCTGCATCAATTGACATTCTTAAATACGCATCTTCGTATATTGCAGGTTGATATGGTATGAGGTCTTTATCTGTTGGTTGCAAAGTAGCTAAAACATTTATTATTTCTTCTTTACCTTTATCAGCACCATGGCATGTAATCTGAAGAAGTTGAAAGACGTTCCCTAATCTTTTTAAGACTAAAGCACTATAATCCATACCCATCATTATAATTCCTCCATATTGATTTTCCGATTTTGAGGCAAATCTAATTTTGGCTGTAACCGTAAATTTATCAGCAGGAGTTTTCTGTAATAACAAATTAGGGGCTTCCCATAGATTAATAAAATTATCACTTAACTTATTTGTATAAAGCCTATAATAACCATAAGGGGTAGGTTGACCAAAATTCTGTTGATAGTTTGCCTGCCACTGCCATTGCTTACCTAAAACAGTCGTATTAAATTCATCAGATTCGACAGGGTTGTTTATTTGATGTACCTTGCCTACATTAGGCTTTTTATATTTTCTGACAGGCTCTCCACACAAAGTTCCTTTTTTTTCGATGCCAATAACAGGCCAATTCTTTTCCCATTTTAATGGTTCTAATAATACGACACGCCCATAAGCACCTCTATCTTGAAAATGCAAAAACCAGTCTTCACCTTGTAAAGTATGAATCCATCCACCTTGATGAGGACCGTTTATATCACTTCCACCTTGAGCCATTACAATTTTTGACTCGTATGGACCATACGGACATCTAGAACGCATTGCTAATTGCCAACCAGTAGCAACACCTCCTGCTGGACACATAATCCAGTACCATCCATCACGCTTATAGAATTTAGGACCTTCTGTCGTATGATTAGCATTACCTCCATCAAAAACGATAACAGGATCACCTATTGCGCTTGTTCCATCTGGTGATAATTCACGAACACTCAAAACACTATTAAATCCAGCTCTACTACCGGCCCATCCATTGACAAGATAACATTTACCATCATCATCCCACAAAGGGGTCGTATCTATCATACCTTTGCCAGAAATGACACAAATTGGTTTACTCCACTCACCTGCAGGATCTTTAGCCTTTACCATAAAGACTCCATAATCAGGATCTCCCCAATATATATAATAGGCACCATCATGATAACGAATGCTAGGTGCCCAAACTCCATTACCATGTTGAGTCTTATCAAAGAAATCTTCAGGAGTAAGTTTTTTAAGAGCATGACCTACTATTTCCCAATTCACCAAATCTTTCGAATGAAGTATTGGCAAACCTGGTATACAGTTAAAAGAACTCGACGTAAGATAAAAGTCCACCCCTGATGCTCCTACACAAACATCAGGATCACTATAATCCGCATTAATTACAGGATTAGTATAAGTAC
Source organism: Prevotella sp. (assembly GCA_041907685.1). Classification (GTDB taxonomy): domain Bacteria; phylum Bacteroidota; class Bacteroidia; order Bacteroidales; family Bacteroidaceae; genus Prevotella. The sequence continues at coordinate 191,778 of JAYRGU010000003.1, forward strand.
CATCACCATTGTCTGGCGACCAAACTTCCGAACGATACTGTGAATAAGAAAATAAAGGAACCGCAGCTAGCAACAGTAACATGTTTTTCATCATAGTTTTGTGATTTTTAGTTTATAGTTTTTATTGTAGTCTATTCTCATCAAAGATTTCTTTTCATTGTCGGCAGGACTGAGAGAAAGAGCAACATGCCCCATCGTGCGACGAAGATTTATTTCGACGCACGGATCTAATAAAAATTTTGAACTTTCTTTATCCGCAACAACCATCATATCTACCCCAAATGGCCCCTTATATATATTTTTGAGTTCATCTCCCATCATATTACATATTCTATATTTTATTTCATCTGTTACTTCTCTTGGAATATATTCCTCAAGAATATTTTCCTTTAAATCCTCTGTAGCCAACAAATTACCAGAATATGCGCCCTTCGTAGTATCAAAGAAAGACAATCCTTTATAAAAGACATGCCCAAGACCATTAGAATAAAATTCCATAGCAAAATCTTTTACCTTATTATAATATGTTTCAACAATTATCCCACCTTGCAATTTTAATAAATTATTACACCATCCTCTGAGAGGAACATCAAAACTATCGTTTACAAATCGAATACCTCTACCACTACTACTCCACGGCGCTTTAAGTACTACGCTTTCTTCCATTAACGAAAGAGCCATAATCTCTTCTACAGTAGTACAATAATGAATATTACCACATGTTATATTTTCCAATCCATCACGCAAATGAGCCATTAAAAGAATAGTTTCAACCCTATTTGATAAATCTCTTATTCTCTTTAGGGTTAAATCATCCGGCATAGAATAATCACAAAAACCATATGATGCAAGTTGATGACATATAGCCTTGTCCCATCCCCAAGGTTGTATCTCTGTAAATTGAAGAACACTAAGTTCTTCTTGGGTAATAAAAATTACCATCGGTTTCTTATGAAGAAACTTTATAGCATTTTTTTGGGCTGATTCAACATCGTCTACCAATATAGCATCGCCATCATCGGCCCACAGAGCCGGTAAATATGCAAGGTCTCTACGTAGCTGTCTTACCAAGTGTGGAGCAGTGATATTAGGGTTATTGTAAGCAAGTGCAATATCATGCTCTGGATTAAATATATGCAGTTTCACCTATTTTTTATTATTTATTCGATTTTAGGTGCAAAAATAATAAAAAAAAATGAGATTTTGCCACCTACACTTTGCAAATTAAGAAATATATACTATATTTGCACCTCGAAAACAAATTAAACTATATATGGAGGCTTTTTTTCGTACTCACGCTTACTTAGTAGAGCACACCAATGCTCAAGTACGTCGCGGACTTATGGACGAGATCGACTGGAATGACCGAATGATTGGTATCAAAGGCACGCGTGGTGTGGGTAAAACGACCTTCTTATTACAATACGCAAAGGAACATTTCGATGTGTACGACCGTCAATGTCTATATGTAAACATGAACAATTTTTACTTCCAAGGAAGAGGCATTGATGATTTTGCAGGTGAATTTTATCACAATGGCGGTAGAGTCCTTCTGATTGATCAGGTTTTCAAACAGCCCAATTGGAGCAGTGAACTTCGTAGATGTTATGACCAGTATCCAAATTTAAAAATTGTATTTACTGGTTCTAGCGTTATGAGGCTAAAAGAAGAGAACCCTGAACTTAATGGAATTGTTAAAAGTTATAATCTAAGAGGTTTCTCTTTTAGAGAATATCTTAATTTACAAACAAATAATAATTTCAGAGCATATTCGCTTGATGAAATAATCTCAAACCATGAGCACATAATAAAGGACATCCTGCCAAATGCAAGACCTTCAAAGTACTTTAAAGATTATATTCATCACGGTTTTTATCCTTTTTTTCTTGAGAACAGAAACTTCTCAGAAAATCTTCTTAAAACAATGAATATGACAACAGAAGTTGATATTTTGCTTATCAAACAAATAGAGCTAAAGTATCTAACAAAGATAAAAAAATTATTTTATCAGATATCTGTAGACGGACCTCATGCTCCTAATATTAGTGAGTTGGCTCAACAAATTGAAACAAGTAGAGCGACCGTTATGAATTATATCAAATACCTTGCAGATGCAAGACTTATTAATATAATTTACCCAGTAGGACAAACATTTCCTAAAAAACCTTCGAAGGTAATGATGCACAACACAAACTTAATGTATGTCATATACCCTATCCATGTTGAGAAACAAGAATTGATGGAAACTTTTTTCGTTAATACAATGTGGAAAGATCATCTAGTAAATCAAGGAGGAAAAGAAAGTTATTACATAATAGATGGCAATAAAAAATTCCGTATTTGTGATGCTGAAAAAAACAGTAAAATACGTGTAAATCCAGATACTATATATGCCCGATACAATACAGAGATAGGTCATGATAACATGATACCTTTGTGGCTATTGGGATTCTTATATTAAATTTAAATAACAAGTTATTCATTAATATTATCAAGTAAAATGAAAGAAAAAAAGTTTATCACTTGTGATGGTAATGAGGCTGCTGCACACATAAGCTATATGTTTAGTGAGGTAGCTGCTATCTACCCTATCACTCCGTCATCTCCGATGGCTGAGCATGTTGACGAGTGGGCCGCTCGTGGCCGTAAAAACCTTTGGGGACAGACTGTTTCCGTTCAGGAAATGCAATCAGAAGGCGGTGCTGCCGGTGCACTTCATGGTTCTTTACAGGCTGGTGCTTTAACTACAACATTTACTGCTTCACAGGGTCTTCTACTGATGATACCTAACATGTATAAGATTGCAGGTGAATTACTTCCATGTGTATTCGATGTATCAGCTCGTACACTAGCTTCTCACTCTCTATGTATTTTCGGTGACCATCAGGATGTTATGGCTTGCCGCCAAACTGGTTTTGCAATGCTATGTGAGGGATCTGTACAAGAAGTTATGGATATGTCTGCTGTAGCTCACCTTGCTACACTTAAGACTTGTGTTCCTTTTATTAACTTCTTCGATGGTTTCCGTACATCACACGAATATCACAAGATAGAAAGTCTTGATGATGAAGACATTAGACCATTAGTAGATGAGTCTTACATCAAGGCCTTCCGCGATCGTGCTTTGACACCTGAGCGCCCTTTGACTCGTGGTACAGCAGAAAATCCTGAGACATTCTTCACACATCGTGAAGCTTGCAACCAATATTATGATAAAGTTCCAGAAGTAGTAGAGGAATATCTAGGTAAAATAAGCGAAATAACAGGTCGTGAATATCACCTATTCTCATATTATGGAGCTAAAGATGCAGATCGTATGATAATCCTTATGGGTTCTGCAACAGAAGCTGCACGTGAGGCTATTGATTACTTAAACGCTAATGGAGAAAAGGTTGGTATGATTTCAGTACACCTTTATCGTCCATTCTCTGTAAAACATCTATTGAATTCTGTTCCTGCTTCTGTAAAGAAGATAGCTGTTCTTGACCGTACAAAAGAACCTGGAGCAGAGGGCGAACCTCTATATTTGGATGTTAAGAGCGCTTACTATGATGTTGAAGACAGACCTTTGATCGTTGGCGGTCGTTATGGTCTTGGTTCTCACGACACAACTCCAGCACAGATAATCTCAGTATTCAATAATTTGAATCTGAATATGCCTAAAAATCACTTTACATTAGGAATCGTTGATGATGTTACATTCACATCACTCCCACTTGTAGAGGAAATGGCTCTTGGTGGAGAAGGAATGTTTGAAGCTAAGTTCTTTGGACTAGGTGCAGACGGAACTGTTGGTGCTAATAAGAACTCTGTTAAGATTATTGGTGATAACACTAATAAGCATTGTCAGGCTTATTTCTCTTATGACTCTAAAAAGTCAGGAGGTTTCACATGTTCACACTTGCGTTTCGGTGACAACCCAATACGTAGTACTTATTTAGTTAATACGCCTAACTTCGTTGCATGTCATGTTCAGGCATACCTACACATGTATGATGTAACACGCGGACTACAGAAGAACGGTACATTCTTGTTGAATACTATATTTGATGGCGAAGAACTTATCAACTTTATTCCTAATAAAGTAAAACGTTATTTTGCTCAGAACAATATTACAGTATATATAATCAACGCAACTAAAATTGCTCAAGAGATTGGTCTAGGAAACCGTACAAATACGATCCTCCAAAGCGCATTCTTCCGTATTACAGGCGTAATTCCTGTTGAATTAGCTGTTGAACAGATGAAAAAATTCATTGTAAAGAGCTATGGTAAGAAGGGACAAGATGTTGTTGATAAGAACTATGCAGCTGTAGACCGTGGTGGCGAATACAAACAATTGACTGTAGAAAAAGCATGGGCTGACCTTAAGGATGAGAATGATATTGAAGATGATGCACCAGCATTCATCAAAGAACTTGTTCGTCCAATCAATGGCCAGGCTGGTGATTTATTGAAAGTATCAGACTTCATCAATCACGGTACAGTAGACGGTTCTTGGGAAACAGGAACATCAGCTTTTGAAAAACGCGGTGTAGAAGCTTTCGTACCAAAATGGAATGCAGATAATTGTATACAATGTAACAAATGTGCATATGTCTGCCCTCACGCTGCTATTCGTCCATTTGTTCTTGACGATGAAGAATTAAAAGGATTTGATTCAACAACAATCGAGATGAAGGCACCAGCAGCAATGAAAGGTATGCATTTCGCCATCCAAGTAAGTGTTATGGACTGTCTTGGCTGTAGCAATTGTGCCAATGTATGTCCTGGTAATCCTAAGAAAGGCAAAGCTCTTACTATGGTTCCTTTCGCAGGAGACAAAGAAGAAGAAGCTCGCTGGACATATCTCACAAAGAATGTTAAGAGCAAACAAAATCTAGTTGATATAAAGTCTAATGTTAAGAATTCTCAGTTTGCTCAACCTCTATTCGAGTTCTCAGGAGCTTGTGCAGGTTGTGGTGAGACTCCTTATGTTAAACTTATCAGTCAGTTGTACGGTGATCGCGAAATGATTGCTAATGCTACAGGTTGCTCTTCAATATACTCTGCATCAATTCCATCATCACCATATTGTAAGAATGAAAAAGGACAAGGGCCAGCATTCGACAACTCTTTGTTCGAAGATTTCTGCGAATTTGGTATGGGTATGGTTCTTGGAAACAAGAAGATGAAAGAACGTGTAACAATGTTGCTTAACGAAGCTATAGCCAAAGAAGGTACACCTGCAGACTTCAAAGAAGCAGCTACAGAATGGATCAATGGTAGTGAAGACGCTGACGCATCTAAGGCAGCAGCAGATAAACTAGTTCCAATGATCGAAGCCGGTGTTAAAAACGGATGTCCGATCTGTACTGAACTTAAAACACTAGACCACTATCTAGTTAAGAGAAGTCAGTGGATCATCGGTGGAGATGGTGCATCTTATGATATTGGCTATGGTGGTCTTGACCACGTAATAGCAAGTGGAGAGGATGTCAATATATTAGTACTTGACACAGAAGTATATTCTAATACAGGTGGTCAGTCTTCTAAATCAACCCCTCTTGGCGCTATAGCACAATTTGCTGCACAGGGTAAGAGAATCCGCAAAAAAGATTTAGGTCTAATGGCAACAACATACGGTTATGTATATGTTGCACAGATTGCAATGGGTGCTGATAATGCTCAGTGTCTAAAAGCAATCCGTGAGGCAGAAGCATACAAAGGACCGTCAATCATTATTGCTTACGCCCCATGCATAAACCACGGTCTTAAAATTAAAGGCGGTATGGGTATGAGTCAAGAAGAAGAATCTCGCGCTGTAGCTTGTGGATACTGGCACCTATGGAGATTCAATCCAGAATTGGCAGAAAAAGGAGAAAATCCATTCATTCTTGATTCTAAAGAACCGGATTGGAGTAAGTTCCAAGACTTCTTAATGGGCGAGGTACGTTACCTGTCTGTAAAGAAGGCATATCCTAACGAAGCAGAAGAGTTATTCTCAGAAGCAGAGAAGATGGCTAAGAAACGCTATCAGAGCTATGTTCGTCAGACAAAGATGGACTGGAGTGAAGAATAAATTCTAACTAAAATACCAAGGAGCTGTGTCTATGATAGACACAGCTCCTTTTATTTTATAATATACAAAGAGCCATAAATCATTATAAATCAAAGAAATATCTCCATTTATTTGTTTTTTTTAAAAAAAAGAGCTTATAAATTTTTATTTCCCGTTTAAAACTTGTAACTTTGCACCTCAGAATAAACAATAGTACGAATTACAAATAAAAGAAGATGACAAAAGCTGAAATTATTGATAAGATATTCAACGAGACTGGTCTGCAAAAGAAAGATGTAACTAATGTAATAGAAGCATTTATGGACACAGTACGCGACAGCTTAACAAATAAAGACAACGTATATTTGAGAGGATTTGGAACTTTTGCGATTAAGCATAGAGCTCCCAAAACAGCTCGTAATATTTTGAAGGATACAACAATATTAGTAGAAGCAAGAGATGTTCCATCATTTAAGCCATCAAAATCTTTTATTGATAAAATAAACGAATAATTTATAATATATTTTTAACAATTTAATAGTAGAAAGCTATGCCAAGTGGAAAGAAGAAAAAGGGTCACAAGATGGCTACTCACAAACGTAAAAAAAGATTAAGAAAGAACAGACATAAGAGCAAATAATTTGCTCGTCAGTCTATTCGGACTGAGGGGTGTGCTGAAAAAGTTTGTCTTATGACTTCTTTTTGGCACACCCTTTTTACTAACTTAATTTTTGAGTTGTATTTTATAGCACAAATTATGCTATAAATTCTAAAAAGGAAATATAATAATTGATTTAATAAAAGAGTAAATGACTAGCGAAGTTGTTATCGATGTTCAACCAAAAGAAGTTTCGTTTGCTCTACTAGAAGATAAAAGTCTGGTAGAATATCAAAATGAATCCAGAAAAGCTTCATTCTCTGTAGGTAATATATATTTGGCTAAGGTAAAAAAACTAATGCCAGGATTGAACGCTTGCTTTGTAGATGTTGGTTATGAACGTGATGCCTTTTTACATTATCTTGATTTAGGAAATCAATTTGACTCTTATTCAAAATATATAAAACAGCTGGAAAGTGATAAAAAGAAAAGTTTACCTTTCTATAAAGCTCAGAGACTACCCGAAATTAAAAAAGACGGTAGTGTTCAAAATGTCCTCAAAGTCGGACAAGAAGTATTAGTACAAATAGTAAAAGAGCCAATCTCAACGAAAGGTCCAAGACTAACTGCTGAACTTAGTTTTGCCGGAAGATACCTCGTTCTAATACCATTTAATGATAAGGTTTCTGTCTCATCCAAAATTAAAAGTGGAGAAGAAAGAGCAAGACTTAAACAACTAATACAAAGCATCAGGCCTAAAAACATGGGCGTTATTGTAAGAACTGTTGCAGAAGGCAAACGAGTTGCCGAACTTGACACAGAGATGAAAGTTCTTATAAAAAGATGGGAGGATGCACTGGAGAAAATTCAGAAAACATCCCAACGTCCGCAGCTCGTATTTGAAGAAACAAGTCGCACTGTTGCTATGCTTCGTGATTTATTCAACCCATCATACGAAGCAATACATGTAAATGATGAAGAAGTCTTTAAAGAAATAAAACATTATGTTACTATCATTGCTCCCGAAAAGGCAAGTATAGTAAAAATGTATACAGGCCATGTTCCTATATTTGACAATTTCAATATAACCAAACAAATAAAATCTTCGTTTGGGAAAACTGTTAATTATAAGCATGGAGCCTATTTAATAATAGAACATACAGAGGCTTTGCATGTTGTAGATGTAAATAGCGGGAATAGATCAAGAGCTGAAAATGGGCAAGAAGCAAATGCTTTGGACGTTAATTTAGGAGCAGCTGATGAATTAGCAAGACAACTTAGACTTAGAGATATGGGTGGTATTATTGTCGTCGATTTTATTGATATGGTAAAGGCTGAAGACAGACAACTACTATACGAAAGAATGTCTAAGAACATGCAAAAAGATCGCGCACGCCATAATATATTACCACTGAGTAAATTTGGGCTAATGCAGATTACCCGTCAAAGGGTAAGACCGGCAATGGATGTGAATGTTGAAGAAACTTGTCCTACATGTTTTGGAAAAGGAACAATAAAATCAAGTATAATTTTTACTGATCAACTAGAGAGCAAAATTGATAACCTTGTAAATAAGATCGGCATTAAAAAATTCTATCTACATGTTCATCCTTATGTTGCAGCATACATAAATAAAGGATTAATTTCATTAAAAACCAAATGGCAGATAAAATACGGATTAGGTGTCCATGTTATATCGTCACAGAAGTTGGCTTTTCTACAATATGAATTCTATAACGATAAAGGAGAATTTGTTGATATGAAAGAAGAAATTGAAACTAAATAAAGTTTAGGACTGGATTTAATAAAAAATTCAGTCCTTTATTTTTGTTATAAGCATTTATTTTTGTTTATTTGCATAAAAATTAAATATGATAACTATAAATACACTTTTTATTATTTGCATCTCCTTAGTTATATACACATACTGCGGATATGGAATATTGTTGGTGTTACTTGTTAATTTAAAGAGATTATTAGGCTATAAAAAATTTTATCCAATAATACCCTCAGACGATTTATTACCAGAAGTAACATTATTAATATGCGCTTACAACGAAGAAGATATTATAAAAGACAAAATAGAAAATTGCAGAAGACTGAATTATCCTAACAAAAAGCTCAATTTCTTATGGGTTACCGATGGTAGTGATGACTCAACAAACGAAATTTTGGCCCAATTTAAAGAAGTAAAGGTTATTTACCATCCTGAACGCAAAGGTAAAACATCTGCTATTAATAATGGTATTACAGAAGTTAAAACTCCATTAGTAGTTTTTACTGATGCAAACACTATGCTTAATGAAGAATCAATACTTAATATTGTAATACAATTTCAGGATGAAAAAGTTGGTTGCGTCTCAGGAGAAAAACGCGTAAAGCCAAGATCCGATAACCAAATTGCATCAAATGGCGAAGGTCTCTATTGGGAATATGAAAGTACGCTTAAAAGACTAGATTGTGAATTATACTCAACGATGGGAGCAGCTGGAGAACTTTTTGCAATAAGGACCGAACTATATGAAACTCTACCTGAGAATATCTTGCTTGATGACTTCATTATAAGTATGAAAATTCTAATAAAAGGGTACAAAATTGCATATACAAAAGAAGCCTATGCTATTGAGTATGGGTCAGAAAATCTAAAAGAGGAGTCAAAACGTAAAGAAAGAATCTCAGCAGGCGGAATACAAAGTATATGGATACTAAAAGAATTATTAAATCCTTTTAGATACCCCATCATTTCTTTTCAGTATATCTCACATCGGGTGCTAAGATGGAGCATCTCCCCTATTGCCTTAGCATTATTAATACCACTCAACATCTGTTTACTAACATACAGCTATATATATATAATAATTTTTCTATTACAGATAATATTTTATTGTATGGCATGCTATGGATACTATCAAAGTAAAAATAATAGAACGACAAAAATAGCACGCATTATTTACTACTTTGTATTTATGAATGTCAATATATTCAAAGGGATGAAATACTTATACTTGAAAAAAGATGGAAAATGGGAAAAAGCGAAACGAAGTTAATGGTTACAAAAATGTAAGTAAAAATAATTGAATATTGGAAATATTTCGTATATTTGCCTTTTAAATGATTGTCATCAAATTAAAAAAATATGCAGGACGAAAAAAGCGAACTTATCAAACGACTGGCAGAAGCTAACCGGAAAATTAAAGAATACGAAGAAAAGGCTGAGAAAGCTGAAAAAGCGAGCAAGATGAAATCTCTTTTTCTAGCTAATATGAGTCACGAGATCCGTACGCCCTTAAATGCTATAGAAGGATTTTCACGTATAATTGCAGAAACAGACTCTGCTGATGAGCGCATAAAATATCTTGGTATTATTGAGAGCAATAGTAATAGACTAACCGTGTTGATTAATGAAATTCTAGATCTGTCTAAAGTAGAACAAGGAGACATATCTGTAAACAAAGAAAACATTAATCTCACAACGATGTGCAATGAGATAATAAATGTTTTCAAACTAAGAACAACTGAAGATGTAAAGATTGTGGTTGAGAAAGTCGGTTCTGATTTATTCATGGAAACTGATAAAAATAGATTAATGCAAGTCTTTTCAAATTTAATCGGTAATGCGCTTAAGCATACTAGATATGGAAGCATAACCATTGGATATCGCCTTATAGATCACAACACTAAAATAAAATTTTTCGTTCAAGATACCGGTGAAGGAATAAGGTATGAAGACCAAAAACGTATTTTTGAATTGTATGAAAGTAATGATAATGGCTATACAGGAGAGAAAAAAGGATTCGGTTTAGGATTGCCACTCAGCAAGATGATCGTTGAAAAAATGGGAGGTGAAATGTCTCTTGAATCAAATATCGGAGAAGGATCAATATTTTCATTCTGCTTTCCATACAGACTGTCAGAAGACAGAACAGATTCGTCACTACGCACAATAACAAAGACGATAAGAGTTGATGCTGTAGCTGAATCGCAAAAAAAATTAATTCTTGTTGCAGAAGACTCCGACAATAATTATGAATTAGTTAGAATCGTGCTTGAAAAATTGTATAAACTCGTTAGAGCAAAAGATGGTATTGAGGCTGTTACAATAAATGAGGAACTAAGGCCAGATATTATACTGATGGATATGAAAATGCCTAATATGGATGGTCTTGACGCTACTAGAATAATTAAAGAGGTTTATCCGGACATACCCATAATAGCATTAAGTGCCTTTGCTTTTTCAACAGACATACAAAAAGCAAAAGAAGCAGGTTGTGTAGATTTTCTAGCAAAACCGTTTAGAATTGAAAGCCTAAGGGCTATGATTGATAAATACATTATAAAAAATAAATAATGGCAAAGAAGGCTGTAAAAAAATATTTTTCATTTATAATTTTAGTCATTACTCTATTGCTGATGATTTTTACATTTGTCGGCTTATGGGGAGGTTGCGTCAATCCTGCAGGAAACACAGCGCGTGCTATGCTTTGCTTTGCATTGCCCTTATTAATTATATGTGATATTGTTTTACTCGTGTATTGGCTTATTATGCGAAGATGGCATTGGGCTATAATTCCGGCTATTGCCATTTTAAGTTCAATAAATTACATAGGCACTTTATTTCAAGCACGTTCAATGCCAAGTGACATAGAAACTAAGCAAGGAATAAAAATTGCGACATACAATGTAGGTCGTTTCGGTAAAGAGGCATCTGGATTTATTGCACAAGACATTTTAATGGAAATGATACATCAAAATGTAGACATTATATGTTTTCAAGAATATTCAGATTTTGCAGAAGAGAACAAAAACCAAGATAAGTTTAAAAAATATTTTCCATATATGGCTATGGGAAAAAATGATATGGTAATATTTAGTAAATATAAGATTACAGATAAAAAGGTTTTTGATTTCGATGAATCCAACAATAGCGCATTATGGGCTGATGTTAATATTAAGGGTACTAGTGTCAGAATATTTAATGTGCACATGGAGACTACAGGTTTCAATTCTACTTTGCATTCCGCAGGAAAGATGATAATGCAAGGACATGAAGTTGAAGATAATAAAATATTAAGGGCTATATATGGTAATTACATGGTAGGAATGATCATTAGAGCTGGTCAGGCAACACTCATAGCTAATGAGAAGCGAGAATCGTCAAAAAAAATAATACTATGTGGTGACTTCAATGACGTGCCCTACTCTTACGTATACAATACATTAAAAGGCGATCTTAAAGACGGTTTTAAAGAATGCGGAAGTGGCTGGATGTGGACTTTTAGAGGAAAAAAGAAGGTCCGGATCGATTACATATTACACGATAAAAGTATGAAAGGAATTGCTTATTATACCAAAGAGCTAACTTACTCTGACCATATACCGGTATTTATGAAAATCAAACTATAATAACCAATACTGATAATAAGCTACTTATAATATAAATTATTTTTATAAAAACAATGTCACTTTACCACTATTAATTATAAGCACTTAAATATCAGCAACTTATAAATTTTAAATTTACAACTGAATACCACTATAATACCACTCAACTACCACTACCCGATATGGAACAATAGTACTACATATTATAATGCAAATTCATTCACAAAAGTTTAGACCTAATTATATATTATTAAACGATTAATTAAGTCATAAATATAATATTTACTCATACCTATAGACTGTTAAGTGTTAAGCAAATCAGGAAGGCTTTTAAGTTTCTGTAAAGTGTTTCAGTAAAGCTTTTAATAACTTGTATAGTAATTCAGTAAGTATAACAACAAAGATGTATACCTAATTCAGGCATAGTCAAAGTATAGCTTTTGCCTAATAAAAGTATAGCTCCAACCTTGTAAGAGCATAACTTTGACCTACTAAAAGCATAACTTTGATTCTATAAAAGCATAGCTTTCATCTTTAGTGGTAATAGAGTGACAACTAAGTGGCGATAAAACCCATACCTAAAATTTGTAATTACAAGATAATCAAATACTTATAATTAATAGTGGTAAAGTGACAGTAAATTTAAGAAAGAAACAGACTTTCTAGTACAACTATTAATGTTCTTAGTTTATTACCTTAAACCTAATTCTGAATGAATGTGAGTTTTCATCCCAGTTTGTACCCAAAATAATGAAATGTCCAATTTGTTTTGTACTCCTGACATGTTTTCCAACACAAGGACAGATATCATAATCACCTATTCTAACTATACGTATAGTTTCTGAGGCATCTTCAGGTAATTTATTAAGACTTACACCTTCTGGAATATGATTTCTATCAACAAATTCATACGTAACTAATAAATCTTCATCGATCAACTCATTCATTTTATCTTCTATGGCCTTTTCCTCTTTTCTTGAAGGTTTATGGTCAATAATATAGCTTATCTTACTCTTTTTTCTCTCTATATGAGCATTTTTAGAACGCTCACATCCATAGAAACGATACATTGTTTGATTCAACAGATGTTCAGCTGTATGAGCCGGTGGAAATTCTTCCTTATTATGCTCATTTAAAATATATGCATTTTCTTTCATCGTCAAATTGAATTTAAAAATTCTACCGCCATAAGGTGGTAAATCCGTATCAAAAGTTTTATCCCTAAATAATTGTGTACTCTTTTTATCACCAGAAAGTAAATCAATAGCTTCTACTGTATTTTCTGGCAGACCAAAATAATCAAATGCATGACCAGGAATCATTACTTTGCATGTACTTGAACTATCCGAAAAATTAACTATGATAAGTATCATATCATTATTATATTTGCGGATAAAAGCATAATTATATTGTGGATTAAAACCATCAGACTTAGGATTAACATACATCAAATCAAAAAAATCACCTTTCCCAATGGCATCTTCATTCCGGGCAATATTAAGAATCTCTGAATATATAGATGACAATTGTTTCTCTGAAGTTGTCATACATTGACGATTATATAATGCATGATTTAAAGACTTGATAGTCCAATAATCGAAAATTGAAGTGCGTCCGTCAAGCCCACTAAATCCCTCTTTATCCATCCCAGACTCTCCATATTCTTGTCCAGAATACAACATAAACGGGTTTTTATTCATTAGAGCACAAACTATTAGTCCGGGAATGGCCTTAACTCCATTTCCTGCAAAAAAATCAGAAGCAATACGTTGTTCATCATGATTTTCTAGGAAATATAACATATTCTCTTTATATTCATCAGTTATTTGCCATTGCCTAGTAATTGACGAAGCGGAACTCTTGCCACAAATTACACTCCTTAAAGTATCGTACATACATACTTTATCATACAAAAAATCAAATCCACAATGAACATAATGCCCATATTGAGCATTATCATAGACTTCACCTATAAATATTATATTGGGATATTTTATTTTTACTTTGCCAATGGCCCACGACCAAAAATCAAAAGGAACCATCTCTGCCATATCACATCTGAAACCATCTATTCCTTTTGAAGCCCAAAACATCAATATGTCAAGCATTTTATTCCAAGTGCTTGGAATAGGTGAAAAATGATATGATCGCCCGCATGGGTCACAGTAGTCTACGCCATAATTTAGTTTTACCGTTTCATACCAGTCATTTATGCCAGGCGTACTACCGAAACAATCATTTCCTGTTGCTTTTGCAGGATTTTCTACATATGGTAAATCTTTAGATATATCGAATTGAGGGCGAAAATCTTGATTTGGACAATAATAAAAATTATTTTGATTGTCAAAGCTTTTATTTACATTATCATCTTCACCTAAGTCACAGACACCTTCCGGCTTTTTTATTGAATGGTATTCTCGTGCCACATGATTAGGGACAAAGTCTATAATAACATTCATTCCAACATTATGAGTCCTCGATAGTAAATCATCGAATTCATCCATTCGCTTGTTAACATTAACTGCAATATCCGGATCAATATCATAATAATCAGTTATGGCATATGGAGAACCAGCCTTACCCTTAACAACGTTCGAATTGTTTAAAGGAATACCATATTTAGAATAATCTGTAGTTGTAGCATGACGAATCACTCCTGTGTACCAGATATGGGAAACGCCCATATCTTTGATTCGTTTTAAAGTATTTATATCAAAATCCAACATTTTTCCACAACCATTTTCGGCAATCGTCCCATTCTCTATAGGTTGAATGTTCCGGTTGCCGAAAAGTCGCGTAAAAACTTGATAAATTATTATCTTTTGATTCATTTCAAGTTAAGCATCAATACCGTGGGCACTGACAGTCTTATCAATACGTCCTATCATACCTTGTAGAGCTTTACCAGGTCCGCATTCTGTGAAATCGTCTGCACCATTTGCAATCATGTTAGTAACGCAAGATGTCCAACGTACAGAACTTGTAAGCTGAGCTATAAGATTTTCTTTTATGTCCTTAGGATCTGTATAAGGTTTACCGTCTACATTCTGATATACAGGACACTTTGGCGTATTAAAATTGGTCTTTTCAATAGCAGCCTGAAGTTCATCCTTTGCCGGTTGCATAAGAGGTGAATGGAAGGCTCCACCTACCTTAAGAACAAGAGCTCGTTTTGCTCCTTTTGCTTTCATCTTTTCGCAAGCTTCGTTCAAAGCCTCAACATTACCACTAATTACCAACTGGCCTGGACAGTTGTAGTTTGCAGGAACACAAACGTTTCCTGGTTTATTGACCTCGGCGCAAATAGTTTCTACATCCGCATCTGAAAGTCCTATAATAGCAGCCATTGTCGAAGGTGTTGCGTCACAAGCTTTCTGCATTGCCATTGCACGGGCATATACTAATTTAAGTCCATCTTCAAAGCTTAATGCACCTGCAGCTACAAGAGCTGAAAATTCGCCAAGAGAGTGACCAGCAGTCATTTCTGGTTGAAAAGCATCACCCATACATAAAGCGCTTATTACGCTATGGAGAAACACAGCTGGCTGTGTTACTTTAGTTTGTTTCAACTCTTCATCTGTGCCGTTAAACATGATTTCCGTGATCTTATAACCTAGAATATCATTAGCTTTATCAAACAACTCTTTTGCTAATTTGTTGCTATCATACAGGTCTTTACCCATACCTACAAATTGAGCTCCTTGTCCAGGAAATACAAATGCTTTCATTTAAATTTATTTTTAAAATTGTTTACAGGCTGCAAAGTTAATAAATTTATATGAAAGCACCAAGATATATATTTGATTATATCACTCTTTATAGATTGGTACCAAAAGACTGAAGATACTACCCTCACCTTCTTTAGACTCCAAAAGTAAATCCCCTCCATTTTTTATAGCAAAATCTTTGCACAATAATAAGCCAAGACCAGAGCCTTCCTCGTTGGCTGTACCATATGTTGTATAATTAGATTCAACTTTAAACAGTTTCTTTTGATTTTCCTCACTAATGCCTCTACCATGATCTTGAACACTGATTTTAGCAAAGTCCCCTTCACGAGAAACATAAATTTCGATAGATGAATCTTTTTCACTAAACTTTATAGCATTACTCATAAAATTACGAATAATGGTTTTTATCATGTCTATATCGGCATGTATTTTTAGATTTTCTGATGTCTCAAGATGTTTTATTGTTATGTGCTTCATTTCCGCAACCATATTAAATATCTCGATGACACCTAGTATAACCTCATCTGTATTGAAGTCTTGAAACACTACATTCAACCTACCCGTTTGTGTTTTTGTCCACTTCAGTAAATTATCCAATAACGAAAAGACTTCTTCTGTTTGTTGATTTGCCTGACTTAAAAGGCTTGCCAGTTCTGGACCTAATGTCTCTGGAGAAACCATCATTGACAACATATTAAGCACCATCTTTACGCTACCCATTGGTGAACGTAAATCATGTGCAATTACCGAATACATTTTGTCACGTCCTTCTATTGTGCGTTTTAATTCTTCATTTTGTTTCTCTATAAGTCTTTTTGCTGCAACAAGGGATATTTGATGCATCACTCTTATTACTAGTTCTTCTTTATTAAATGGCTTTGGTAGAAAATCACTGGCCCCTACCTGAAAACCTTTAACTAAATCCGCAGGACTATTTAGAGCTGTCAAAAATATTATAGGAATATCTTTTGTGCTAGGATCTCTTTTTAATATTGTTGCTGTTTCGAAGCCACTTATATCCGGCATCATAACGTCCAACAGTATTAGATCTGGATTTTCTTTCTTAGCTTGTTCAATACATTGATGACCATTGCTTGCCGTACAAACCTGAAATTGTTCTTTTGTAAGTAATATCCTAAGCAACAACACATTACTCATGACATCGTCAACAATTAATATTTTATAATCACTTCTATTTATTGAATATTCTAAATTATCTCCAGTTTCCATTTAAGACATAAGTTAAATTGTATTTTGTACAAAAATAACCAATTTAATTTTTATAAACAAATTTTTTAGTGAAATTTTCAATAAAAGAAAGCCTATTACTAATAAATACGACAAATATATCATATAAAGCTTAGATTATTAGTAAATTATAATTTAGAGCGGTAAACGAGATTCGAACTCGCGACCCCCAGCTTGGGAAGCTAGTGCTCTACCAACTGAGCTATTACCGCATAAGAGCCGATACCCGGACTCGAACCGGGGACCTATTCATTACGAATGAATTGCTCTACCAACTGAGCCATATCGGCGCGACACAAAAGATTTCAAAGATACTTTTCTTTTTAACGGATGCAAAGGTAATGGTTTTATTTGTAATAATAAAATTTTTGTTCTACTTTTTAATATCAAACTGATACATTATCTATTGCATACATCCATTTTCATTACGCCTTTATAATCAACAGTAATGGTTACAATATAGTTACTGGCATCATCAGGAATGCAAATAATAGCATTATAATGTATACCACTTTCATCTATAGAGTCAAACTGCATATCACTAAGGATAGACTGCGATAAAAAATTGGATGGTACTTTACCTGCAAACATCTGCTTCTTAAAATCACGAGAATAGACCTGCCTTGCGCCATTAAAAACACTTAGATGTATTATATTGTCGTAAAATATATTGTCAACCTCAACACCATCATCATTATAAGATGATTTTGTTACTTTGTATGATGTTGGATTTATTGCTACATAACAATGGTAACGTTCACCTGAATGAGAAACGACAGTATCTCTTTTTATTAGTTGATTCTGATTTATAGGCAACGGTCGTTTTTGCATAAAAGAGTACAGATCGTCAGGATTATCACTTTTTCTTAGATGAACCTCATCCCCATTTTGATTTTTAAACCAGAAAATATGCTGTGCTTGTTTTGATATTGGATACTTAACCTCATTTGCTCCACGCATAATAAGAGTGTCCCCAACAATCTTAAAATATACAGGTTGGCTCGTTGAATCAGGATAGTATATAGTATCACCCTTTGCTCTGAATGAGGGTTCATCAGTCTCTTCATCGACCCAGATACCCTGAAGCATAGATTTTGCCTCTCTGTTTTCTATTACATCTGCTTTTTTATTTGTAGCCTTTTTGCAACCAAACAAGATTAACAAACATAACAATACGACTATATATTTTTTCATATTATATTATTTTCCTATACAATGATATTCAAAACCTATAGATTTGAGCTCATCGCTATCGAATATATTTCTTCCGTCTATTACTAATGGACGCGACATAGCCTTCTTTATCACTTCCCAACTAGGCAGACGGAACTCTTTCCACTCTGTAAGTAGCAGTAAAGCATCTGAATCCAAAACTGCTTCGTACATATCTTTGCAATAATTTACTTTATTGCCTATGCGTCTCTTACATTCATCCATGGCAACAGGATCATAAACACTTATATCACATCCTGCATCAAGTAGTAATTTTATCATCACTAAAGCTGTAGATTCACGCATATCATCAGTTTCTGGTTTAAAAGATAATCCCCAAAGTGATATCTTTTTATTTTTTAGATTATTTCCATAAATACTCTCTAATTTTGAGAATATAACACTCTTTTGCTGTTCATTAACACGTTCAACAGCCTTTAGGACTTCCATTGAATAGCCATTATCATCTGCTGTCTTAATAAGAGCTTTTACATCTTTGGGGAAACAAGAACCTCCATAACCACATCCTGCATAAAGAAATTTTCGACCAATACGTGTATCTGCACCAATACCTTGCCTTACCATGTTAACATCAGCACCAACCCGCTCACATAAATTTGCAATATCATTCATAAAACTGATACGTGTTGCCAACATTGAATTTGCTGCATATTTGGTCATTTCTGCACTAGGAATATCCATGAATATAACACGGAAATTATTTATCAAAAAGGGCTTGTACAAACGCGTTAACATCATTTTAGCTTGTTCGCTTTCAACACCTACGACTACTCTATCAGGACTCATAAAATCCTTAATTGCATTACCTTCTTTTAAAAATTCAGGGTTGGAAGCTACATCAAACCTGATATTTACACCTCGCTTATCAAGTTCTTGCTGTATAGTATTCCTGACTTTTCGTGCGGTACCAACAGGTACAGTACTTTTAGTAACTACAACAAGATATTTATTTAGGTTTTTACCAATAGTTGAAGCTACCTGCAATACATACTTCAGATCAGCACTACCGTCTTCATCAGGTGGTGTACCTACTGCAGAAAAAACGATGTCTTGATCATTAAGAATTGGAGCGAGTTCGGTTGTAAACTTTAATCTTCCAGCTTTTACATTTTTGACGACTAGTTCATCAAGACCAGGCTCATATATAGGAATATTACCAGACTGTAAACGATTGATTTTATCTTCATCAACATCAACACATGTCACATTGACTCCCGTATCAGCGAAACAAGTTCCTGACACCAGACCAACATATCCTGTTCCAATAATAGCTATATTCATAATATATAAGAATTCTTATTCAAATAAAACCGCGTCTTTAAAGGATCTCCCATTTAGGCCTTTTTCGCTTGTAATAACATTCATACCTTCTGTAGGCCATTTAATGTCCAATTGAGGATCATTAAAACAAATAGACGCCTCTTCGGATGGCGCGTACACATTATCAACTTTGTAAGAAAAGACAGCCTCATTACTAAGAACCAAGAATCCATGAGCGAAACCTCTAGGAATAAAAAATTGTTTATGATTCTCTCCACTTAGCTCGACCATAATATACTTTCCAAAAGTCTCACTACTTTTACGTAAATCCACAGCGACATCAAGAACATTACCACTTATAACCCTTACAAGTTTTGCTTGAGAATAATCACCTTTTTGATAATGCAATCCCCTCAATACGCCATATGAAGATTTTGATTCATTATCTTGAATAAAATCCACATGACCTACATTTTCATTAAAGTCATTCTGTTTAAATGCCTCAAAAAAATATCCACGTGCATCTTTAAAAACACGTGGTTCTATAATATATACACCTTTAATATTAGTGCTCTTATACTCCATACTTATGATCGTTTTATAATGCAAGTGCAAATGTAATAATAATATTCCGAATAAGGAACGTTTTATATTTTTTTTCAATGGTTTTAATCCATTTTATTTGCCTGTATCAACAAAAATAATTAAATTTGCATCGTGATAGAAATAGAAAGACATATAGAAATATTACTTTTAGACAACGATTGCGTTATTGTACCTGGATTAGGAGGTTTTATGACCCACCATGTAGATGCTCGTTATGATGAGAGAGACAACATGTTTCTCCCGCCGATGCGTACTCTTGGATTTAATCCGCAGTTAAAAATGAACGATTCGTTGCTAGCCCAATCATATATTGAAGCTTACGACATGAGTTATCCTGAAGCTATTAAGCAAATTGAGGATGAGACTATGGAGATAAGGCAAAATCTTGAGAATTCTGGTGTGTATGAGCTGAATGATATTGGTACATTAATTCTTAATGACAATGGCAATATTGAATTTAACCCATGTGAATCAGGCATTTTAACTCCGGAATTATACGGATTGGCTGGATTTGAGATTGATAAATTAGTAAACGATTCCATATCTGATCAAGGCGCCATATTGCAAAATATTGATCATGTTTTCATAGATGAAGCGGCACAAAAAACAGTAGGACTGACTAATAAGGTTGAAGTTAAAGAAAAAGAAGTTAGCAAAGAAGAGGTTGTATATTATGAAGATGACAAAGCTATCAGAATACCTATAGGTGTTGTCAGATATACATTAGCCATTGCAGCTGCCATTCTTTTATTTTTCATTCTAACATCACCTATTGCTAATAGTGAAACAAAAGGAATTACACAAAGTAGCATTAAAAATGGCATATTATTTAATCTTTTAGGTGAGCAGACATCGAAACCTGTTGCAGAAAAGCCACTAATAATAAAGGATGCCAAACCAGAATTGAATGTTAAGAACAAGTCTGATTATTCTAGCAACGACTCCAAATCGAATCAGGATAAGGAAAATAGTACAATAGATCCGAAAGAGTATTATTGTTTGGTACTCGCAAGTAAAGTAACTAGGTCAAATGCAAATAGTTTTGTTAAAGACATGCATAAGAAGGGTTACGATAACACAAAAGTATATTGCCACAATAACAACGTTAAAGTAATTTACGGATGTTACGAAACAGAGAGCCAAGCTTATAAAGTTCTTAATGAACTTCATAGCAAAGCAGACGAATTTAAAGAATCCTGGGTATATAAGATTAAAGAATGAAAAGAGTACGTTGCCCCAAATGTGATAACTTTATCACATTTGACGAATCAAAATATAAAGAAGGACAATCACTCGTTTTTGAATGTCCAGAATGTGGTAAACAATTTGGTATAAAAATTGGTAAATCCAAACTAAGGAAAACTCAAAAAGAAGAAAACGAAGAAAACAATCAGTCCGACTCTAACGAAGAGATCTATTCTTACGGAAGTATTATTGTCATTGAAAACGTTTTCCATTACAAACAAATTATTCCATTAAAGTTGGGTGATAACGTAATTGGAAGATATATGAAAGGCAGTAATATAAACACCCCTATTGAAACTGTTGATCCTAGTGTTGACACAAACCATTGTGTAATCAATGTAAGTAAAGACAAGCGTGGAAGATTAAAGTATGTTCTTCGTGATGGACCAAGCAATACAGGAACATTTGTAGATAATGAAATTTTAGGAGATAAAGACAGACGACTTATTTATGATGGTACAGTCTTCACTATTGGTGCTACAAGCATAATATTACGCGGACCAGATAATAATGAACAATAAATATAATAAACTTATATCTAATAATAATTAAAGGGAGATATCTTCGCAGATAAGCTCCCTTTTAAAAATGATAAATATAGATTAAAATTATTATATCCATTATTCACATAATGGTATGCAAAAATACAAAAAAAAATACACTTTCATTAATGTCTTCTGAAATAGTTTAATATTTAAAATGTTTTTAACTCTTTGTATATTCTTTGTACAGGCAATCCCATCACATTAAAATAACTACCTTCTAAAGAAGATACTGCGACATGACCTATCCATTCTTGTATACCATAAGCTCCGGCTTTATCCATAGGAGAATAAGTTTTTACATAATATTCAATTTCATCTTTGGTAAGAGATGAGAAAGTTACATTCGTTGAAACCGAAAAATGGCATTGTTTCTTTTGGGTAATCAAACAAACTCCAGTTATAACTTTATGTGTATTTCCACTAAGCAATGACAGCATATTGCATGCATCATTGTAGTCAACAGGCTTACCAAAAACTTGATTACCCAATACGACTACGGTATCAGCAGTAATAAGCAATTCATTTTCACTTATCTGAGTCAAATATTTATTAGCCTTTAATTCAGCTATATACAATGGAATATCTGAAACAGGTAAAGTATCTGGATAGCTCTCATCAATACCAGGTATTACTCTTACCTCAAAATCAATATCAAGTCCTTGTAGCAATTCTTTCCTCCTTGGTGAATTACTAGCCAGAACTATATGATAGCCTTTTAAATTTTCTAACATTGTTCTAAATTTTACCAACCAAAAGCTTTTTCATCATTTAACCACTTTCCTTGAGCCCTCAATACTTGTTCTATAACATCCCTTCCACAACCGTATCCTCCATTGCGATCACTAATATACTTGCTTATTCGTTTTATATCATTACAAGCATCAGCAGGACAACATGGGCAACCTGAACGTTTCATTACTTCATAGTCTGGTATATCGTCACCCATATATAAAATATCTTCGTCCACAAGATCATACTTTTTCAAAAGTTCGTCGTAAGTATTTATCTTTATTGAACATTTCATATAAATATCTTCAACACCAAGATGTTGATATCTCATTTTCACACTTTCAGTATTACCTCCTGTTATAATAACGATTCTTAATCCTGATTTTTGTGCAAGTTGTATAGCATATCCATCTTTTATATTCACTGTGCGCATAGGCTCACCATTAGGGTGCAATGTTATCGTTTCTGCACTAAGAACTCCGTCAACATCAAAAACGATGGCCTTAATCCTTTTCAAATCATAATTAATCATCTTAATATTCCTTTAAAATTAGTTACTGTTATTCTTTTCCGACAACTGATGTATGCTAAGGCTCATTCTATCATATATATCCTTTTGAAGTGGATTGCCTTTAAGCAATAAAGATTGATTACGCAAAACATTTTCATCAAACCTTACAGCGGGCCCTGTCTGAGCTTGATCAGGAGAAAGTTTGTGTACTTTATTAGCCGTTTCATCAATTAGTGGTAAAATTACCTCAAATGGAATATTATGTTTTTTCAATATTTCTGATGATAAAGAATAACAATGGTTCACAAAATTAGATGCAAAAACAGCAGCTAAATGCAAATGTTTTCGATCTTCGGATGATAATTTGTACACACTATTACTAAGATTGTTTGCAAGTTCCATAATAGTATTTTCAGAAAGTTTATCATTAGCTTCAACGAAGCACGGTATATCATTGAATTTCAGTTCTTTATCTTTAGAGAAAGTCTGCATTGGGTACAACACTCCATAATGATATGCCATACCTTTAAATATATCCATTGGCACACTACCGGCAGTATGTATAAAAACTCGTTTTTCTTTACCTTTACAGAGTTCTGGTATAAGTTCTGTTAATATGCTATCTTTTATTGATAATATATAAGCATCTGCATTACTGTTAATATTATTTATATCATTTGTAGGCGAACCGCCAACTCTCTGAGCCAAAATTGAAGCAGATTTCATCGTACGACTATAAACCTGCAATATATCATGTCCTGCAGATAATAAAGCTGCTCCTAAGCTTGTTGCTAAATTACCAGCACCTATCAAAACGATCTTCATATTTAAAATTTATCAACGTGAACATTTTCCCATTTCAACTTGTCTTCATCCTGTAATTTTCGTTCATCTGCCTTATATCCAATAGCCAAAACACAAAGAACTTCATATTGCTCAGGAATGTCCAGAACACCTTGTATCACAGATGTCGCCGAAGTTCCATCACTCAATCCACGACCTCGTGTCTGTATCCAACATGACCCCAAGCCTAAATCTTCTGCTTGATATTGCATTGACATTGCAGCAATAGAACAATCTTCTATCCAGCAGTCATCCTCTAACGGATTGCCAAGAATTACAATAGCAAGAGGAGCTCCTTTTAAAAATTGAGAACCAAGCTCCTTAGCATCTGCTATTTTCTCTATATCAGTTTTATTATCAACAACTACAAATTGCCATTTACGGCATCCTTTCGATGTAGGAGACATCAATGCTGCTCTTAATATAACTTTTACATCTTCTCCAGATATATCTCTATCTATAAATTTCCTATGACTTCTGCGAGCCTGAACCAAATCTTTAAATTCTTTCATTAATTAATTATATACAGTTAGAAAATATTTTCTGAAAGCAAAGATAGCCATTTAAATCAAAATAACATATACATATACGTATTTTTAGAAAAGATTTATTATTTTTGCATCAAGATGAAAAATATATCTGTTAGCGTTTATAATCATAGCGAAGACCTGCCAGAAATGGAATATAAAAACTTTTTTCATAGCAAGTCACTTTTCCGAATATACGAAATGACAGCGGGGTATTTTCCCTACATGATTGTCGTAAAATCGGAAACTAATGGTATATTGTGCCATCTTCTAGCCGTAATTAGACGAAGAGGGGCATGGTTTCCTCCTTATCTTTATACGCAATGTAGAATTTATGGAGAGGGTGACTATTCTGACGATATAGAAAATCAGCACGAATTATTCTATGCAATGCTAATAAAGTTAACGCGTACTATGTCAATTAGATGTCTTTATATAGAAATCAGCGATATGAGTGAAAAGATGTATGGATATAAATGGTTGAAAAAGTGTGGGTATTTCCCCATAAGATGGATGGAAATACATAATTCACTCCACAGCAAGTCACCTAAAGAATTATTATCGGATCGTAGAATAATCAGACATATAAACTCAGGAATTAGGAATGGAGTTACATCATCGACCGTTGATAGTGAAGAAGAATTTGATCAATTCTATAAAATGACAAAAGCTTTCTACAAAATGCGATTAAGAAGATTTTGCCCACCTTCGAGTTTCTTTCGCGCACTACTAGATGATAAAGAAAATGCAAAACTTATAGTGACAAAATACAAGAAAAAGATAATAGGTAGCTGCGCCATTGTTTTTTCTGAAGGAAACGCATATTTATGGTATGCAGCCTACCGTTCTAAAAGCTTCCCAATGCAACACCCAAATACAATGACATTATGGAATGCACTGAACTATGCATACGAACATAATTATAGCCATCTGTTTTTTATGGATGTAGGATTACCTTTTCATAATAGTATAATAAAAGATATGATACTTGGTTTCGGAGGTAAACCAGTAAGCACAAACAGATGGTTCAGATGTTCTATTCCATGGATAAATAACATATTATCATGGCTGTGGCGAGAATAAAACAATCTTAATATTACCTCATCCAATATTTTTTAGCCATACCTACAAACATATGACGATGGAATTTATCCTCAGATTTAATAACATCATAAACTTTGCTTGCCGGGATTACTTTAAGAAACTTATTATGATAGACCTGTTCTATACGTTTTAATTGCAAATCAAGTTTATCTCTTAACTGTATTGCCTGCAGACACCCAACCTCTGTAGATGGTTTATTTCGACCTAACTGCCTAACCTTATCAAAAAGTGCGCGTTTTTTATTACACATTTCCTCATACAAAGGGAAAAATTTTGCTGATTCTGCAGGAGTAAGACAAGCATCTTTAGCAATAAATTGCTCCATTTCGTTCATAAATTCTTTTGGAGAAAACTTACGTGCTGGAGCTTCCTGTGCATATAAGTTGATGCTCAAAAACATCAATAATAAAGTTATAATAGTTTTATTCATATATTTGTATATTTATTCGTCCGAAAGACAAGCATATATATCTTGGTTATCCATCATTGCATAATCAGTTGCCTGTTCAATATATCGATCTTTTGAAGATGAATTAACAGCCTTAGCGGATGCGCATTCTGATGATTGATGATTCGAATTTGAACTAGAATGAAAAAATATACCTGCACCACCTAAAATTAAAAGGAAACATGCAGCTATTGATATAATTTTCAATCTAACTGAATACTTATGATAATTAAGATGTATAATATTATCATTATTATCAGCTGGAAGATTATTCATTATCTTTTTACTGAAATCCTCGAAATAGTTATCAGGAACCAAAAAAGGGTTTCTGTCCTTTTTCATTTTTGCCAATATGTTTTTATTTTTCTCCATCCTTAGCACCTTTTAATTAATAGACGTAAATACATTACAATAGTTTAATCTTGAGAGCGAAAAAAGTCTGCTATTTTATTAGCAGC
This sequence comes from Prevotella sp., assembly GCA_041907685.1. Lineage (GTDB taxonomy): Bacteria > Bacteroidota > Bacteroidia > Bacteroidales > Bacteroidaceae > Prevotella. Next base: position 218,286 of record JAYRGU010000003.1, read on the forward strand.
TATATGATATGAGGCTTTAAGAGCTCCTTCTGATGTTTTTAATACTTTACTTATTTCACTATATTTCATATCATCAAAATATCTCATAGTAAATACTAAGCGTTGCACTTCCGGTAATTTACTTACAGCCTCAAGCAGCATAGCCTCTGTTTCATCACCATCGAAATATTCATCAGCCATAAGTTTACAAACCAAAGAATCATCATCCGAACCTAATAAATTATTATGCAGGTTTTTATTACGTCTTACAAAATCAATACTTTCATTTATTGCGACACGAAACAGCCACGTTGAAAGTTTTGACTCGTTACGAAAGTCTGATATATTATTCCATATTTTAATGAATGTGTTCTGTAACACATCATTTGCATCTTCATGAACCAATACTATGCGCCTGATTTTCCAATATAGAGGCTCACTATATTGTTTAACAATTTCTTCAAATGCTTTTTTACGAGTCTTTGAATCCTCAAGCATTTGTATTATCTGTGCATCATCGTATCGTTTCATTATTTTAGGTTATGACGTATTATTTCATAAAAGGTTTAATTGCAGACGTTATTTCTCTATCATATCCATATACATCAGGGTAACTTTCTAAATTACCATTTTCATCTTTATAAAGAGTGTAATATGCAATAAACAAAGGTATCTGTGGTTTTATATTGATACTTCTCATCTTTACTCTTTTTTTAGGAGTACTCTCGCCGTTAAGATTTTCTTTTTTTAGATCATCATCTAGTCCCATCTCAGACTTTATATCGTCTAATAGTTTTTGATCTTTTTCTCCCAAAATAAACTTAGCCATATTGAATGGTTGTTCAACCCTTACACATCCATGAGAAACACCTCTATCATATCTATCAAAAACAGTTTTGGTAGATGTATCGTGTAGATAAACAGAGAAATTATTAGGAAATCTAAATATTATTCGCCCAAGAGAATTGCCTTCTCCTCCATCTTGCACTACATGATAATCACCACTTAATAACATAGACATTGTAACTTTTGCAACATCGACCTTCTCGCCTGTCTTTTTATAAGTAATAAACATATTTCTTTTATCAAAATATGCACGGTTGCCTGCATGCCTTGACATATCATTTTTGACAATACTCATAGGAACTATCCACCTTGGATTTACATCCATACGAAAAATATGACTAGACAGCAAAGGCGTTTTTGTCTTTGGAGCACCGCATCCAACACGCATACTCAATATGTTTTTACCATCTACCGCATATAATTTGTAGGCTGGTATATTTACTAATATATATTTTCCATTCTCCGGCACGACCTGTTTAACACGCCATCGATATCTTTCCATATTACACATTATCTTGAGCCGCTCTGAAGGTACCATAACCTTGCTTAATTTTTCCTTAAGCTCATAATAATGATGATTAGTAGGCTGTACTTGCTTTAAAAAGGTAGTTATATTACCAGAACCTATTTCTTTTAACGCTAAAGAAAAGAATTTCTTTCCAGGATGCTGCATTCTCACATCATACAATTTGCGATAACTTACATGATTTGAATCTTGTTCTAAAACATCCATTTTATTAAAAAGATAGGAAGGATTTACAAATCCAAATCGTTGACCTGTTACGTATCTTAGATAGGCCTTTGTAAGACGGTATTCTAATCTTGCAAAAACAACATTTATATTATTTATGCTGTCAAAATTCAAATTACGAATTCTGTCTACATCAGATTCTATTTTTTTTACGCTAAACGATTTTTCGGTGAATCCCATATCATCTACTTTACCAAGATACACCAGCAGGGTATCAACTCTTTTATCTATACCGTTGCGATCTATCCACAAAAAAGGTTTTCTATTAAGATAATAACTCCGCACACGATAATCAGTAACCGTAGAATCCTTGTCATACTTACATAGACTGTCTATCTCTCCCCGTATACGGTAAGAACGTACAGAATATCTTTGCATTCTCATCTTTGAAAACGCATCTATTGTTATGTCCTTATTAGGATTCTCTGTCTTTTTACTACAGCTCCCCAATATAGTTGACAAAACTATTAGCAATATAAAATATAACTTACGCTTCAATACTATCTTAACGATATTTTGCGTACCGTATTTCCAACTTTTAAAATATAACAACCCTTTTGCAAATTTAATTCATAATGTTTATCTGCTCCTTCTATTTTGAATGAAGCCACACATACTCCAGCTACATTATATACAAACAATGTTTGCCCGTTAGCACCAGTAATATGGATGTTTGAACCTGTCACAGAGATACTTATATCATGGAAATCACTTATCTCGGTATAATGTAAACCAGCGACACTTACTCCCGGTACGCAAAATGAAGTTATTAGAGCTAATATCAAAAGTAATATATTTTTATTCATACAAAATCAGACTATTAAATTGCAAAAGTAAGACTTTGTTTTGAATTGACAAAAACTTTTGAGCAAAAACACAATAAACACATAAAATAAGAACAAATACGAAAAAAAAGGCTACACATCAATAGTATCCATCTCTTTCGAAAGTATTGTGTTTGTAAATACTTCTTTAGCCTCGTTCAGTAATATGTCCTCACTTTCGTATCTTGATGAATAATGCCCAAGCATCAATCTTCCGGCATTAGCATCTCTTGCCACCTCTGCAGCCTGTCTAGCTGTACTATGACTATACTTCGCAGCTAATAATTTGTGTTCTTCTGAGTATGTAGATTCATGATACAACAGATTAACATTTTGTATATATTCATGCAAATTAGGTAAATATTTGGTATCCGAGCAATACGCATAACTTCTGGCACAGTCTGCAGGCTTAGTCAAAAGTTCATTTTTTATAACTTCACCATCTGGAGTTATCCAATCAGCACCATTCTTTATATTATTACGTTGACTGATAGGTACTTCATATATTTTCATCATATCCCCAATAATATGACGTGATGTAGGCTTCTCCGAGAATAAGAATCCGCAACAAGGCATTCTATGATCAAGTGGTATAGACGTCACCGTAAGACTTTTGTCTTCGTATATTATCTTATTTACCGTTGTATCTACAGCATGAAAAAAGACTTCATATCCAAGTTGATTGCAAAACATATCTAGTTCTACATCCAACATTCGTTTATATTCAGATGGGGCATATATATGTAAAGGAGAAGTACGTCCCAACAGACCAAAAGTAGAAATAAGCCCAATGAGTCCAAAACAATGATCACCGTGCAAATGGGATATAAAGACAGTACTTATTTTTGTAAAACGAATACGTGAACGTCTTAATTGCATCTGAGTTCCCTCACCACAATCAATCATGAACATTTTTTCACGTATCTCTACTATTTGAGACGAGGCTGAATGTCTAAGAGTTGGTAGTGCACTTCCACAACCTAATATATGTACTTTAAATGGTTCCACTTAATATTTATTACTTCTTGAATATTCAAATTTATCGGCCGAATTTTGAATGCATAAGGAGTCTGCTCCTAGTTTAGTTATACTGAAAGTGTCTGTTTCTTCTTCATCGCCTCCACCATCACGGTTTGCAGTAAGAACAAGTTTACCATCATACATTCTCCATGTTTTGTAGAATGTTGAACTATTGTTTATGCTCTCTGCAATTCCACCATCTTTAAGTTTAATACCAACAAAATCACTACCATCGATAGGATTTGGCATAATCCAATTTCCTAGTAATGTATTAAGGTTTATAACTTCACTTGCAATATACTCTTTTCCTACTTTTCTTGCCATTACAGCAAGACGGTCGCCGCATTCAAGTCCACCAAGAACCATTCCATTATCTTTAGCATCAGTTATTGAGATATTTAATGTGTCGCTATTATCCGTAATAACTTGTAATGTATTCATAGCAGTGCCTTCACCGCATATCCCATATATTGTATTATCTTTAGGAGATGCATCTTCTGTCTTAACAGAATCAATTTCTGTAGAAGTTTTTTGAGTTTTGCTGTTGCATCCTACAAACAACAGAACTATAGCAAAAAACGAAAGAAAAGAAATAAAGTGTTTCATACTATTATTATGTTTTAAGTCATTATTAATTATCTTTTTCTGCTTTTTTAGCCTCATTCCATAGAGCATCCATTTCACCCAAAGTCATATCTTTTAGTGGCTTACCTATTTTAATACTATGATCCTCTATATAATTAAAGCGGCGAATGAACTTATGATTTGTCATTTCCAGCGCTGTGTCAGGATTTAGATGGTATAATCTACCAGCATTGATAAGACTAAAAAGGAAATCACCAAATTCTTCCATTGAGCGCTCTTTATTTTCTTTTCTAAGTTCAATTTCAAGTTCACCAAGTTCCTCTTTCACTTTAGCCCATACATCACCTTTATCTTCCCAATCAAATCCCACATTACGAGCCTTGTCTTGCACGCGATATGCCTTTATAAGTGTTGGCAAAGATTCCGGTACGCCAGATAAGACTCTCTTGTTACCATCTTTTTCTTTTAACTTTAGTTGCTCCCAATTCTCTGATACAGCCTTTGCATCTTCAGCTTTCACATTGCCATATACATGAGGATGACGAAAAATTAATTTATCAGTGAGTTGCTGACAAACATCTGCAATATCAAAATCACCTGTTTCGCTACCTATTTTAGCATAAAAACACACATGCAACAAGACATCACCGAGCTCTTTACATATATTCTTTTTATCATCCTTCAATAAGGCATCACAAAGTTCATAAGTTTCCTCTATGGTGTTTGACCTTAGACTTTCATTTGTCTGTTTCTTATCCCAGGGACATTTTACTCTCAATGTATCTAGAACATCTAGTAATCGACCGAATGCCTCTAGTTTTTCGTCTTTTGTATGCATATTAGTTTTTTTCTTTCTGCAAAAGTAGGTAAATTCCGCGAATTTTAGTAATTTTGCACAGAATTTTATCAAATTATAATCATTATAACTTCATAGACAATTAAAATATTAATATAAAATGGAATTAGCTTCTAAATATGACCCACGGGCAGTGGAGTCTAAATTGTATCAGTATTGGCTTGACAACAAGCTTTTTAGTTCAAAACCAGATGGACGTGAGCCTTACACAATTGTCATTCCGCCACCAAATGTAACAGGTGTCTTACACATGGGACACATGCTGAACAATACTATTCAGGATATTTTAGTCCGTCGTGCCCGTATGGAAGGTAAAAATGCTTGTTGGGTACCTGGTACCGACCATGCATCAATAGCAACAGAGGCTAAAGTTGTAAACAAATTAGCTGAGCAAGGAATAAAAAAGACAGATCTTACGCGAGACGAATTCCTAAATCATGCGTGGGAGTGGACTGATGAGCATGGAGGCATAATATTAAAGCAACTGCGCAAACTAGGTGCTAGTTGCGATTGGGATCGTACAGCTTTTACTATGGATGAGACACGCAGCAAAAGTGTTATCCATGTTTTTTGCAAATTGTATAACGAGGGACTTATTTATCGTGGTGCCCGCATGGTTAATTGGGACCCTAAAGCAAAAACGGCACTTAGCGACGAAGAGGTTATATATAAGGAAGAACATTCAAAACTATACTATCTAAAGTACATGGTTGTGGAAGAGCCTGGCAAATACGCAGTTGTAGCCACAACACGCCCTGAGACGATTATGGGTGACTCTGCCATGTGTATTAATCCTAACGACCCAAAGAACCAGTGGTTGAAAGGGAAACATGTTATTGTACCTTTAGTAAATCGTGAAATTCCTGTAATTGAAGATGACTATGTTGACATTGAGTTTGGTACTGGTTGTCTTAAAGTTACTCCGGCTCATGATATCAACGACCATGCATTGGGTCTTAAGCACAATCTTGAGACTATTGATATATTCAACGACAACGGAACGATAAGCGAAGCAGCCGGAATGTATGTCGGTGAGGATCGTTTTGATGTACGTAAGAAAATTGCAAAGGATCTTACAGCAGCAGGACTAATGGAAAAGATTGAGGATTATGACAATAAAGTAGGTTTTTCTGAACGTACCAACGTACCTATAGAACCGAAATTGTCCACTCAATGGTTCCTCAAAATGCAACATTTTGCAGACATAGCACTTCCTCCTGTTATGGACGATGAAATACAATTCTATCCTGCTAAATATAAGAATACATATCGCCACTGGCTTGAAAACATAAAAGACTGGTGTATTAGCCGTCAATTGTGGTGGGGGCATAGAATTCCTGCTTATTATCTGCCTAAAAATGGAGGCTGCGTTGTAGCCGAAACTCCAGAAGAAGCTATAGAAATGGCCAGACAAAAGAGTGGAAACAAGGAACTTAAGCTTGAAGACCTTGAACAAGATTCAGACTGTCTTGATACATGGTTTTCTTCATGGTTATGGCCTATGTCTGTATTTGACGGTATTAATAATCCTGATAATGAAGAATTTAAGTATTACTACCCTACTTGTGATTTGGTAACTGGACCAGATATTATATTTTTCTGGGTTGCACGTATGATTATGGCAGGATACGAGTTTAAAGGTAAAATGCCATTTAAGCATGTTTACTTCACAGGAATAGTACGTGATAAATTAGGACGTAAAATGTCAAAGAGCCTTGGCAACAGTCCAGATCCATTAACGCTCATAGAACAATATGGAGCAGACGGAGTTCGTATGGGCATGATGCTTGCAGCACCTGCTGGTAACGATATCTTGTTTGACGAGTCTCTATGCGAACAAGGAAGGAACTTCAACAATAAGATTTGGAATGCATTCCGCCTTGTAAAGGGATGGGAGGTTTCTGATATAGAACAACCAGAGGCTAACCGCATTGCAATCCAATGGTTCGATGCTAAACTAAAAGTAACAAATGCTGAAGTTAATGATTTATTCAAAAAGTATCGTATTTCTGAGGCTTTGATGGTTGTTTACCGTCTATTCTGGGATGAGTTCTCAAGTTGGTATCTTGAAATGGTAAAACCAACTTACGGTTCACCTATAGATAAGGTAAGTTTTGACGCTACTCTAAATTTCTTTGATTCATTACTTAAGATGCTCCATCCGTTTATGCCTTTCATTACAGAAGAGCTATGGCAGAATATTTATGAACGCAAAGATGGTGATTCTATCATGAGAGAATATCTGAAGCTAGATTCTGCTACGGCAGAAGAAGAAAAACTGGTTTGCGACATTGAGAATGTGAAACAAATAGTTTCTAATGTAAGAACAATACGCAATCAAAAAAATATTTCTCCAAAAGATGCATTAGAGTTAGAAGTCGTATCTCAGAACAATTATTCGGCATTTACAAGCATAATAACAAAGATGGCCAATCTAAAAGCTATAAATATAGTTACAGATAAAAGTGCAGATGCATCTGCTTTTATGGTTGGAACTGATGAATTTGCAGTACCACTTGGTGATATGATAGATGTAAACTCTGAAATAGAAAAGCAAGAAGCTCAATTAAAGCACTTGGAAGGATTCTTGATTGGAGTTAAGAAAAAACTTTCTAACGAAAACTTTGTATCACATGCTCCTGAAGCAGTTGTGGCTCTTGAGAAGAAAAAACAAAGTGACTCAGAAGAAAAGATTGCAGCATTGAAAGAATCAATAGCAGAACTAAAGAATAAGCTTTAGCTATATCTATGTATAAAAGAAACAGTAAATATAACATAATTCTGTTGTCAGTATTTATACTGGCAACAGTTTTGTTTTCTTGTTCTGGAGAAAATGACTCAAATAATTCAATAGATCCTTCGGATACTCTTGTTACTGAACCAGCTATATCAGATAATACAATTTTTGTCTTTATGCCATGGAGTGATCTTTACCCTGCTTTGAAGGTAAATATAAAAGATATGCTTACTGGTATCAAAAATAATAGTGGACTTGGTAATGATAAATTAATAATTTATATTTGTTCAAGTAGTTATTCTGCAGATCTTATTCAGGCTCATTACAAAAAATACATAAAAGAAAACAGCATTGTTGATTCTGTAATACTTGATACTCTTAAAAGATACGATCATCCTGATTATTATACAACATCTGGAATTTCTTCAATACTAAACGAGGTTGCAGGAAAAGCTCCTGGTAATCACTATTCAATGATAATAGGTAGTCACGCTATAGGTTGGATAAGTATTGCTGCATGGCAAAGTTTAAGTGGGTCGAATAATGCCAAACAAGCATTATTTTCATCTTCATCATATAAAATGCCTTTGACAAGAGCATTTGGAGGTATTCCTAATCAGATAGAAAACGACACACTTGCAAATGCAATACAAAACTCAAAGATAAAGAAATTACGCTATCTACTATTTGATGATTGCTATATGGGAAATATGGAAACTGCATATGGTTTCAGAAATATAACAGATTATATGGTAGCATCAACATGCGAAATTATGAGTTATGGAATGCCTTACGTCAAGATTTGGAAATATCTTGTAGGAAACCCTGATTACGAAAACATATGCAATGAATTCTATAATTTCTATTATAACTATACTAGTCCTTACGGAACATTATCAGTAATAAACTGCGATGAATGTGATGATATGGCATCTGTAATGAAAGAAATTAATAGTAAATGTGTTTTCGACAATAATGATAGTGTTCAAGTGCTTGATGGTATAAAGAGTACCATTTATTATGATATGGGTGACTATGTAAAAAGTCTATGTAACGGAAATGCAGAACTCTATTCAAAATTTTCAACAGCACTTAATAAGCTGGTTCCTTATCATTGCAATACGAAACAATTTTATTCAGATTATAGCAAGAGTTCCATAAATATAAAGACATTCTCGGGCATTTCTATTTCTGATTTAAGCAATAATGTAAATATAGCCAAAGAGAAATTAAACACAGCATGGTATTTAGCTACTCACGATACTGAAGGATCTAAATAATCAAATTATAAATAAATATAAACTTTGATTATACAATAAAATATCCCGATTCTGCAATATGCATGAACCGGGATATACATTTATAAAGAGTAAAAAACCATTCCTATCTAAGTTCTGGTACTATGGCCAGATATACTAAATCTTCTTTACCGTCATTCACCATAGAATGTCCATGACCCTTTGGGCAATAATGCACCTTACCGGCAGCAATTCTCTCTATCGTATCATCGTACTTAAAATAGCCTTTACCGCTAATTATATAAACAATTTCACAATTCTGCTCATGTATATGGTAACCACTTGAAGCGCCAGGCTTCAGTGTACTAAGCATAATTTTATTACTCTCGTCAACGAAATTACGCGTATCAAGTTCACCTTCTCCGCCCTTAAAGTTATTTATAACTTCCTCTTTTATATTTTCAAAGTCTATTATCATAATATAAGTGTTAATCTTTTCTATACCATATCCGCATTATTTTTCGACGGATTGCTATTTGATTCATTATTGTAACTATTGCGAACAATATCAAACCTACTAAAATAGAATACAACATACTACCCTCTTCAATGTCAGGGAACAAGGTTTCTATAACTCCCATATAATATCCCCTTACAAAAAATAATATGATCCATGCTATGAGAAGTACTGCCACATTAAGTCCTACAGTCAGAAGTTGATATGGCTTAGCAACTTTATTAGGCCCATAGCCTATAAGTAAGAGGTTCTCCAATTTTGAAGAGTTCTTCTGTACTAGCAAATATATGCTAAGCATCAGAATATAGAAGCTTAAAATGCTTATAACAACTCCAACACCCATAACCAATGTTACAACCATCTTGAGGAAGTATGTAGTTTTCTGAGCATCCAGTTTGTCACTGTCTATCTCGTATCCTTTCTTATCAAGATACTTTGCTATATGATCATCTGCAGGATTACCAACTTCAACAATAAGTCTTGTTGGATCACTATGCTTACCCGAAGCATAGTAGTTATTACTCCAGTCCATAAATTTCTGAGGTACAAGAATAGTGTTAAGTCTATTAGAAAATCCTATTACCTTACCTTTATATCTATCTTGATGGCCGTTTGCATTGATAAAAATAGAAAAGTCTATCATACCTACCAGGCCGTCACTAATCTTTGGCAATGAATGACTCTGAGCAAAACCAAAATTATACATATTAATATAAGTACGTGGCAGTATGATTGGCACTTCCTTGCTGCCATCCTGATATTGCCAGTCTTTAAGAGGAACATCAACAAAGCCATCAGGTACACTCTCAAAAAAGAGCTCTGAATTAAGTACCGACTGACCATTGACGCCCATTGAAGCATCTACTTTATATTCGGTCGAAGTAAATACGCCTACTTTCTTGGTAAACTTTTGTGCTTCAACATCATCCTTTTCACTCTTTGAAAAAGTATTTGAAGAACCGGAAATAGTTCCTGCTGTACTTATTTTCTTGCTCATTATAAGATAGTCAGCTTTCATAAAACTATCACCTTGTGTAAACACAGGCAATACATCTCTATAAAACTGAAAACCAAGAAGAACGATAAGCATCCCGAACAAGTTGGCAAAAAAGAAACCTGCAAACTGTGGTACGCTAATATGCTGACGTAATAATTTCCAAACTAAATTCATAATCTGTATGTTTTTTCGTAATTGAGATCCATGTGTTTTCCTATACTGGTTACTATAACTCCAGCGCCTTGGGCCTTTGCCTCAGTCATCATGATATCACCCATGATCTGTGAGTTTGTGTCATCCAAATGACTAATTGGTTCATCCGCAAGAATAAAATCGAAAGGTTGAACCAATGATCTTATCATAGCTACACGTTGCTGCTGACCAAATGACATACGGCCTATTTTGGCATCCAATTTATCACCGATGCCAAGCATATCAAACCAATCTTCAATCTGCTTACGAGTCTTAAAACCTGTCATTTTATTCTTTATCTCAACATTTTCGTATGCTGAAAGTTCTGGGAATAATCTTAGTTCCTGAAAAAGATGGCTAATATGATATTTTCTTATCTCAACCCAATCATTTACTTTTAAACCTATTGTTGATTTTCCATCAAAATCCACTGTTCCGGTATAGTCATTTCGGTAACCAATTATATAACTACAAAATGTACTTTTACCTTTGCCGCTGTCGGCTTCAACTAAATAGAGGTGGTCTTTTTCAAAAAGCACTTCATTCTGCCATATCTCAGAGTTTAAATCTGTCCGCTGTGAAAAAACTTGCGGAAGTACGGCATGCATTTCTATCTTATTCATTATTTTATTGAATATGTGATGGCCTCGATATCGCCAAACACAGGTTTTAATATACTTGTTACTGTCTTTATTTCTTTCTTTTCATTACCAATTGCAGCTAAATTTAATATAAAGCATAACTTTTTACCTTTCAGTTGGTTCTGAATATCAACAGGTAAAGGCTTTGCTGCCTTGAACACTGAATTTTTAGCTAACGATTCTATATTGCCACTATATAATTGGTTGTCATTACTAACACCAAAATAGAAGTTTTCATCTTTGCTTACATAATGGTATGCATTCTTGCCCCAACCTACTATCTTTGATCCTTGAGGGCACGACTTTTCCCAATAACCAACATCGGCCAACCAATTATGGTTTCCCAATTGTGCTGCTAACGAGAAATTTGGAGAATCGCCATTATATTGAGGCATAACAATAGCAACATCTCCCTTAATACTCTTTATCATATTATCAATATCCAAAGCAGCATTAAGGCCGGCAAGCATTGCTCGCATGCCCTTATCCGAACGTAGTAGATTTATAAGATTATTACCGTCTACATTCATCAATATAGAATACATAGCATCACTTGGTATAGACTGAATGTATTTGCCTGATATAGGTTTATATTTTTTTGCTGCAGCCTTAAGAGCTTTATCTACAGATGGTTTAAAAGAAAAAGATTCTCCACTGATATTCAAGCACTTGCCATTAACAGTAATACCTGCAGCTATAAGAATTTCTGAAGGATCGGTGTCTTTAGGAGCACCTAATACAAATGGAGCTGTGAACTTAGCTGGCAAAGCTTCGGTCTTGGCAACCATTGCTACTTTTGAATCTATAGAATCAAGTTTGTCATACATTGGCGAGCTTTTAATTCCGTCATCTTCATCCTGATTAAGGTATTTTGCTATTTGCATTTGCAATTCACCTTGCGCAGCACCTACAGCGGGCCCCATAACAAGCATAGCTTTTCCAGAGAAGCCAACTACCCAGTTACCATGTAAAACGGTAAATTTGCACCCTCTTTTTTCACTTACCTTAGTACAGATTCCTGATTTGGACATACTGTTAAACCAATCTTCCATATCACCTTCATCGCTAACCTTTGCATCAAGACCAATCTGCCCGTCTGGGGATATAAACATATATAGTTTATCAGACAAATCAATGCCACAATCAGAAGGGTCACTAACATGCAAAAGATCTTTTATTGCTTTGGCTTTATCTCCACCTTTTATATTAGCATATCCGGCCATTCCGCCTAAGTCAAAACTTATCAACGCTTTGCTTTCACTAGGGATAGCATCCAGATAGCCTGTACCCGAGCATGATGTCAGAAACATCATTATGACTCCAACTAATATTATTGTATATTTTTTCATAGCATTTTATTTTTGAGCGAGTTGACACATCGTAACAGCCATCAAACCTGCTGTTTCTGTACGCAATCTACTTTTTCCAAGACTTATAGATTTATAGCCATGCTGCATAGCCAACTTAACCTCATCGATAGAAAAGTCACCCTCCGGACCAATAAGAATTGTGATATTATCGTTATCCTTGATATCTATTGCTCTAAGTTCATCAAACAGTTCGGTTTTATCTATTTCCTCATAACAATGTGCGATATACTTATATCCCGGTCTGTCGAGAGCGATAAACTGTTTGAAGGTAATCATCTGTTCTACATCAGGTTTCCAAGCTTTATGACTCTGTTTGACGGCTGCCGTCACTATTTTGTCCAGTCTTACCGTTCTAAGTACTTTTCTCTCAGAAAACTTACAATTCAAGAAGTCGAACTCGTCAACACCTATTTCAGTAGCTTTTTCAACCATCCATTCCATTCTATCCATCATCTTTGTAGGTGCGATGGCCAATTGGATGCGACCAGCCCATTGTCTCTCCTGTGGTAATTTTTCCACCACATTATATAAGCAATGCCTTGTAGCAGCTAATGTAACTTCTGCACGATAGAAAGTACCTTCGCCATCCATCAGCATCATTTCATCTCCTGATTTTAATCTCAGTACTCTAAGTGCATGCATAGCTTCTTCTTCGGGTAATTCCGATTGGTTGGAAGCATCTGGTACAAAAAAGAATCTAACTTCTTTCATTATCATTATCTGTTTTATCGGCATTCATATTGCGGCGTCTCAATTCATCACGCAATAATGAGGCCATTTCATACTTTTCATCATTTACGGCCTTATTCAATGCTTCTTTAAGCATGTCTGTATTTATAGCATTAAGAGGTAATGCCAAATTGTTAGCTGGCGCTTCATATTCCACACTCTGCTTTATCATAAGGTTTTCCTCTATATAAAGATGAACATCACTCAAATATGATAGCAAAACTGCGTCTGAGATCCGTATTGGTACAGCATCTAAAGTGTTCTGATTATAAAGTGTTGATACATATTGTCCATTAATAATGTCATGTATTATAATCTCAAGCTGTACATCTGTCTGATTTTTTATAACGTTACATAGTACTTCTGGCAAAAGTTTTGACACGCCATCCTGTTTTCTTAATCTTAGTTCCAGTTGGTAAATCATATTTTTGTCACAAACGACTGTTATTTCGCGCTTTTCAACCATATCTGTAAGCACGATGATGCCAATTTTTTCATTACCGGCAATCTCAGACAATCCTTTAAATTTAAGCCTTACCTTGTTCATAATCTTACAAAGTGCAAAGATAATGCAAACTGAGGGAAACACAAAATAAAATAGAGTTTTTTATTTTTTTAGCCCAGACAAATCTTTTTAAAAGTAATAAATATTCACAATATTAATAAACATTGCACTCATTATTATTTTAGAAAGTATTCGTATAGCAACATTATCGTTAGATAAAGTACTTGCGATGTGCTGCTCAGTGCTTTTTCATAAATAATAATACCACTTTACCACTTATATGCATAACTAATTGAATATCAATGATATAAAATTTCTATAAATCTAATATAATACCACAAAATGCCACTCAAATACCACGCAAAATCCGACCTGTATTTTACAATAGCATAACTCTGGTAGTGCAAAAACATAGTTTTAGGTCTGCAAAAGCGTAGCTATTACATGGTAAGAGCATAGCTTTAGGTCCTTAAAAGCATAGCTTTTGCAACAAAAGTAGCCCTACTTTGTTGTCAATAGCATAGCTTTTCAGCTTTAATATAGCATTTAAGACTATTTTATTGTTGCATTTACTGATTTTCTATACAACTTATTGAAATATTTACTGAAACGCTTTACATAATTATAGACCTTTACTGGTTTACTTTACACATAAAAACGATATTCGATTTGGGAGAAAAGTGGTAGTTGAGTGACGGTAAAGTGACATTAGTTTATACACGAAATACTTATAAACAAAGGAATAGTGGTATTGTGACAATATTTACAAAAAAAATCATTGGTTCACTACAATAATTCATAAAATCATTGAAGATTATCTGAATATTTCACTTTTGGTAATAATTGTATGCGTATGTGGGTTATAAGTACCAATCTCAACTTTACGATTAACATTATTAGCCATAAGCCGTAACATATGCTCATAGCTATATCCTGTTGTATCATACACTACACAAACATTACGATACTCGGCATATTCATCCACAGTATCACGAAATCCATTGGGTACAGAAATTTCATCACCAATCATAAATTTGGCATCCAGACCTCTCTTAAATGCAATTGATTTACATGTTTCAATAGAAGATTTTCTACAGACAAATACATAAAGATCGTCTAATTTATTATGTCTAAAATCAAAGAACCCCAAGATTTTCTTAATCCTAATAAACTGTATATGCAACAATGCCGTACACGCCTTGAAAAAGATAGCTAGTTTAACAGGAACTGATATAAAGAAAGAAAAATTACGATAATGTTTCTTGAAAAATATCAGCATCGCTTCATAAAATACATGTACATACCTAAATGATGATTTCTGGGTACTCTCTCCTTTGTAATGTAAAATAGACAATGGCAAATACCAGTTTTCATAACCGTTTTTTAACAGACGATATGAGATGTCTATATCTTCGCCATACATAAAGAAATCTTCATCTAGCAGACCTATCTTGTTAAGAGCTGAATGGCGCAACAAACAAAAAGCGCCACTTATTATCTGGATTTTGGCAGGTTCTCCCCAGCTCAAAAATCCCATATAATATCTGCCAAATGTTTTGCTGTCAGGATACCTCGCGCATAATCCGCACATTTTATAAAATGCAGTCATTGGTGTAGGTATGCCCCTTCTTGATTCCAAAGCCGGAGATCCATTTACTTTAAGCATTCTTACACCCGCCCCACCGGCCTGAGGATGTGAGTCCATAAATGCCAAAGACTTTCGTATAACATTCTCACCAACAATAGTATCAGGATTTAATAGTAGTATATAATCTCCGGTACACTTACTTATTGCCAGATTGTTAGCTTTGGCGAAACCCATATTATGATTGCATGCAATATACTTTATGCCATTAAAACGTTTTCTGATAAAGGGGATTGTTCCATCCTTTGAATGATTGTCTACAACAAAAACTTCAGACTCAATTCCATCCAAAGATTTAAACAGACTATCCAAACACTGACTAAGATATTCTTTTACATTATAACTTACTATAATAACAGAAATTCTCAATATTTCTATTTTGTGGTCTCATTTATACACCTATCAATACTGGGATATATAAAAGGCATACAAATAAGCAAGATGATGGCCATATATCCAAAAGCGACATTCATAAATAAATAATATAAAATAGTATTAGCTATAAGCGGTAATCCCAAACATGCCATCCTGAATGTACCCCAGAAGAGCATTTTCTTTGGTGCCAAAGACTCATCATAAGTAAGCATATTGGATATTTTTTTGAACTTGAACAGACGCATCGTTATTGGGATGGTAGCAATAGTGATAAGTTCCATAAATGAAACAAGAAGAAACTCCGCATTTTTTTCAGTAGCCCAATTACCATTCTCCAATATATCATTTTCGAACAATAACACTAATATTAAAACTACGGTTATAAAACCAAAAAATTCAGCCATCAATATGTTTTTCGTCTTTTTCATAATCGAATTATATTCTACCTTCAAATGGGGTTCTGTTCATTATAGATCTGCCAAGTGTAACCTCGTCTGTATACTCCAGTTCATCACCTACAGAGATTCCTCGTGCTATTATAGAAAGCTTAACATCGGTCTTTGCCAATTTACGAAATATATAAAAATTCGTTGTATCTCCCTCCATAGTACTACTGAGCGCTAATATTACTTCTTTTACGTTCCCGTCTGCCACACGACTAACCAGCGAATCAATTTCGATATCCGACGGTCCGATACCATCCATTGGCGAAATTACACCACCCAGTACATGATAAAGGCCTTTATACTGCATGGTATTCTCTATAGCCATTACATCTTGTATGTTCTCTACGACACATACCGTCTGTGAATCTCTACGTTGATCCGAACAGATAGCACATACATCAGTATCCGAAATATTATGACATACCTCACAATATTTGACCTCTTTTTTAAGCGTGCTTATAGAATTAGCAAAGCTAATCACATCATCTGTATCTTGCCTCAACAGGTGCAGCACCAGTCTCAAGGCCGTTTTGCGACCTATCCCCGGTAATTTAGAAAATTCGGTCACAGCCTTTTCTAGTAGCAATGACGGGTATTGTTGGTTCATAATTGCATTTAAAAGTGCAAATATACTTATTTTCGAATTAAAATTGCTATTTTTGCAAACAAAAATAAAAGACGATGGATATAAAGAAATCTGAATTCTCAATAAGTAGTGCAACTCTACAGCAATGTCCTAAAGATACAAAGCCTGAATATGCTTTTATCGGACGCTCTAATGTAGGTAAGTCTAGCCTAATAAATATGCTAACCAACCACAAGGGATTGGCAAAGACATCGGCCACGCCAGGAAAAACTCTATTAATAAACCATTTTATTATCAATAATGAGTGGTATCTGGTAGACCTTCCCGGATATGGTTTTGCCAAACGCTCTAAGACGATGCAGCAGAAATTGGAACGAATGATCAATTCGTATATTCTGAACCGTGAACAGATGGTCAATGTTTTCGTTCTTATTGATGTACGGCATGAACCACAGAAGAATGATATTGATTTCATAGAATGGCTCGGTGAAAGCAGCATACCTTTCAGTATTGTATTCACAAAAGCAGACAAACTAGGACCTGTAAAGGCAAAACAGAATGTTGGGCGTTATATGGAAAAACTGAAAGAGACATGGGAAGAACTGCCACCGTATTTTCTAACTAGTTCTGAAAAGAAAACAGGCCGTGAAGAAGTTCTTGATTATATTGAGAAAATAAATAAGGAGCTGAAAAAATAATGACACCATACTTAGATGTTCAAAATCTCACAAAATCCTTTGGAGATTTGTTATTGTTCGACAATATAAATTTTAGTATTGCCGAGGGACAACGTGTAGGTCTAATAGCCCAAAACGGTACTGGAAAGTCTACGCTTTTATCTGTACTGACGGATAAAGAAAGCTACGAAAGTGGAGAAATAATTTATAAGCGCGATCTTAAGGTTGGATACCTAGAACAGTCGCCCAAATTTGATCCTGAAGAATCTGTATTAGACGCATGTTTCAATCACAATGGAGAAGATGATAAAGTACTGAAAGCGAAGCAAATACTTACACAACTTAAAATAAAAGATTTAAGTCAGCCAATGGGGCAACTCAGCGGTGGTCAGCAAAAGCGTGTAGCTCTTGCCAATGTATTGATTACCGAGCCAGACTTTCTTATTCTAGACGAGCCTACCAACCACCTTGACCTAGAGATGATAGAGTGGCTTGAAGGATATCTTGCAAGAGGCAACAAGACTCTTTTGATGGTAACTCACGATCGTTTCTTTCTAGACCGTGTGTGCAGTATCATAATGGAGCTTGACAACCAGACTATATACACCTATAAAGGTAACTATTCTTATTACCTTGAGAAGAGACAAGAGCGTATTGATGCCACAAGAGCCGAAATACAACATGCCAACAATCTATATCGGAGAGAGTTAGAATGGATGAGACGTATGCCACAAGCTAGGGCTCATAAGTCTAAATCACGCGAAGATGCCTTTTACGACTTACAGAAGGTAGCCAAACAAAAGATTGAAGACAGACAGATAAGACTAAAATCAAAGAGTGTATATATTGGAAGTAAAATATTTGAATGCCAGTATATATCAAAAGCCTGGGGGCCGGAAAAAGTGATTCTAAAAGATTTTTATTACAACTTTGCCAGATACGAAAAAATGGGAATCGTTGGTAATAATGGTACAGGTAAATCTACTTTCATAAAAATGCTACTTGGGCTTGAAAAGCCTGATAGTGGTAATATTGTTATCGGAGATACCGTAAAGTTCGGATATTTCTCGCAAGATGGACTCAAATTTGACGAGCAGCAAAAGGTTATTGATGTAATCACAAACATTGCCGAATATATTGATACCGGTGCAGGAAAACACCTGTCGGCATCTCAATTTTTGCAGTTTTTCTTATTTACGCCAGAACAGCAGTATAATTATGTATACAAATTAAGTGGCGGAGAAAAAAGGAAACTATATCTATGTACCGTCTTAATGAAAAATCCCAACTTCCTTATACTAGATGAACCAACAAACGACCTTGATATTGTTACACTTCAGATACTGGAGGAGTATTTAGCTGATTTTGCCGGATGTGTGATAGTAGTAAGTCACGACAGATATTTCATGGATAAGATAGTAGATCATCTACTTGTATTTAAAGGTGATGGTATGGTCAAAGATTTCCCGGGAAATTATACTCAGTATCGAATTTGGGACGGTCTGCAAAGCGTAAACAAGATTGAAACCGAAAAAGATAAAGAACCCAAGAAAAAAGATTACCACAATGAGACTAAACGCAAAATGACTTATAAGGAGAAGCAAGAATTTGCATCTCTCGAAAAAGAAATAGAGACATTAGAGAATGAACAGAAACAGATCGAAGACCAACTTTGCGGTGGTTCATTATCTATAGAAGAGCTCACTGAAAAAAGTAAGCGCCTACCAATCATCAAAGAAGAACTTGATGAAAAAGGTATGCGCTGGCTTGAATTATCAGAAATTGAAAATTGACATCCAAAGGATTCAAATTACTAGCTATTCTTCATTTGCCTTAAAAGCTCTTTCTGGCGCTCAGTAAGATTAGTTGGTAATTTGACATTATACGTAATTATAAGGTCTCCAATAGTATTATCACCTCTATCGTATCCTTTACCACGCAAACGAACTTTTGTCCCATTCTGAGTTTCCGGTTTAACTTTCAGTTTAAGTTTTGTGCCATTACCCATCTGTATTATAATCTCGCCACCAAGCAGAGCTGTATATAAATCTATGTTCACTGTTGCGTCCATTTCACCAGTATTACTTCGCCCATAATCATTACCAAAACCACCACCGAAAGCACTTCGGCGTGAACCTGCAGACCGATGCCTGCCATTGCCACCAAAGAGTTGTTCGAAGAAGCTGCTGAATCCACCACCACTACCTCCGAAACCGGAAAAATCGAACCCTTCAAATGGAGAGCCTCCTTGTGAGCTCCACTGACTGGAACCACCTCCACTCCCTCCTGCTCCACCGAAAGCATCTGCATTACGCCATTGCTCTCCGTACTGATCATACTTTTTACGTTTTTCAGGATCTCCAATTACATCAAAGGCCTCATTCAAAGCCTGAAATTTGGCTTTAGCCTTTGGATCATCCGGATGCAAATCAGGGTGAAACTGCTTGGTTCTCTTCAAATATGCCTTACGAACATCCTTCTGCGGAATGTTTCTATCTACTCCCAAAATCTTGTAATAATCTATGAATGCCATAATATTATCTCCTCGTTTTTTTATTAAAATAGCAACAAATTTTGTGCCGTTATAAATTAAATTTATATCTTTGCATAAAATATTATTGATTATGAAGAAATTATTGACAGTGTGCTTATGTGTACTCTGTTTTAATATTAACGGAATGGCAAAAACAAGAACTGTAAATATCAGAGTTATTGAAACCAGTGATGTACATGGTAGTTTTTTTCCGTACGATTTTATTTCACGCAAACCAAAGTCTGGCTCTATGGCAAGGGTAAGCACATACGTGAACAACCTAAGAAAGGAATATGGTAAGAACTTGTTATTGCTTGATAATGGAGACATACTTCAGGGGCAGCCCACATGCTACTATTGTAACTATGTTAAGCCGGAAATTCCAAATGTGGCCGCCGAAGTTATTAACTATATGAAATATGATGCAGAAACTATTGGCAATCATGATGTAGAAACAGGCCATTCAGTATATGACAAATGGATAAAAGAGGTAAAGTGCCCAATGCTTGGTGCTAATATAATAAACACAAAGACAGGGAAGCCATACTTATCACCATATGTAATATTTAATAGAGACGGTGTAAAAATTGCTGTAATAGGCATGATAACACCAGCTATTCCAAACTGGTTGAATGAGAGTCTGTGGAGTGGGATGAAATTTGAAGAGATGGTGTCATGTGCTAAATATTGGGTTAACTACCTTAAAGTGAACGAAAAGCCAGACGTCATAATAGGCCTGTTCCATTCTGGAAAAGACGGGGGTATACACACAGACAAATATGATGAGGATGCTTCTATAGAAGTAGCAAAAAAGGTTAGTGGTTTTGACCTTATCTTATACGGACATGACCATACAAGACACTCAGACATTGTGAAAAACCCAGAAGGGAAGGATGTTGTCTGTCTCGATCCTTCGTGCAATGCTTATCTTGTGAGCGATGCTCAAATAAGTATTTCATTCAATAACAACAAAATTGTTGCAAAAAAGGTTACCGGAGATGTAAAGAGTGTTGAGAAAATACCAGTTGACAATGCCATGGTAAATAACTTCAAATCATCTATAGACAGTGTGAATGCATTCGTTAACAGAAGAATCGGAACATTTAAAAGCGCGATATATACTAGAGACTGCTATTTTGGCAGTGCTGCTTTTACAGATTACATTCATGATCTACAGCTCAGAATTTCAGGAGCTGAAATTTCATTTAATGCACCACTTTCATTTGATACGTGTATAAAGGCTGGTCCAATATACGTAAGTGATATGTTTAACCTATATAAGTACGAAAATCAAATTTATGTACTTAAAATGACAGGAGAAGAGATTCGTAAGCATCTTGAAATGAGTTACGACTTATGGACAAATACCATGAAATCTCCTGATGATCATATAATAGCAATGAGCGAGTCAACAAAAGACGACAAGCAAAGGTTCGGATTTAAGAATCTTGCATTCAACTTTGATAGTGCAGCAGGAATAGACTATGAAGTAGATGTGACTAAGCCTGATGGGCAAAAGGTTCATATATTGAAAATGAGTAATGGACAGCCATTTGACGAGCACAAATGGTATAAGGTCGTAATGAATAGTTATAGAGGAAACGGAGGTGGAGAACTCCTTACCAAAGGCGCAGGGATACCTCATGATTCACTTAAGAGCAGAATAATATACGAAAGTGTAAAAGATCAAAGGTATTATATGATGAAAGAGATTGAAGATTCTAAAAAGATACTTGATCCTAAGGCTCACAATAATTGGCGTTTTGTACCTGACGCTTGGGCAATACCTGCTATAAAGAGAGATTATGAACTTATTTTTAAATAACTAGTGATGAAGAAATTTTGGTTTGTATTTTGCAAGAGTGATATCCTACTAGAAAAAGTTGGTAATGGGGAATATACTATACCATATCAGGAAGAGCCTCCCACGGAGGTAAAAGAATGGACTTCTATTCATAATATAACTCCTTTCGATGATGCTGAGGTAAAAACATATATGATAGATGCACCTATAATAGAAAATGAACATTATGTGATGTCTGGACTAAGAGCATCTTTTCATATGATTCCCAAGCATCTGTACCTTAAAGCAGGCAAATGCCAAGAAATTCTATATTGGGATATGAATACAAAGTTCTGCGGAGTATGTGGTGGACCAATGAAGATGCATACAGATATATCCAAACGATGCGAAAACTGTGGAAAAGAAGTTTGGCCACAACTTGCGACTGCTGTAATTGTTCTTATACATAAAGGTGATGAGATTTTACTTGTTCACGCAAAGAATTTCCGAGGCAACTTCTATGGACTTGTTGCTGGATTTGTTGAGACAGGTGAGACTTTGGAACAGGCTGTTGAACGCGAAGTAATGGAAGAGACCGGTATCAAGATAAAGGACCTACACTATTACAGCAGTCAACCTTGGCCATATCCAAGTGGACTGATGTGTGGCTTCTACGCTGAATATGAAAGCGGGGAAATTGAGTTACAACGTTCTGAACTCGAAGATGGAGGATGGTATCATAAAGATAATTTGCCAGATATTCCTGATAAACTATCTATCGCTAGAAAACTCATAGATAATTGGCTTGAGAAATCAAAATAAGGAACTAAATAGAGACGCAGAAATGCGTCTCTATTTGTTTAAAAGAATTATCCCCCGATATCACATCGGAGGATAATAACAACACAAACACAAAATAAAACACAGTCAGTACTTACCTGACTGGTTTATTTTTTTATTGAATACCTTCATTACGAAGTTTTTGCTGCCATTTCCAGGCAGATTTCAATGTATCTTCAAGACTAGTCTCAGCTTTCCACCCTAAGACATTGTTTGCCTTTTCTGGGTTTGCCCAAACTTTTTCAATATCACCTGCACGGCGTGGAGCATACGCCCAATTTAATTTTACGCCTGTTGCTTTTTGGAAAGTCTCTATCAATTCAAGAGTACTAACACCTTTTCCTGTACCGATATTAAAAACTTCAAGTTTATCACTGTCTGTATCAAGTACACGCTGCATAGCTTTAACGTGTGCTTTTGCCAAATCTACAACATAAATATAATCACGTATACATGTTCCATCAGGAGTATCATAATCATTTCCAAAAATTTTGAGCTGCTCACGAATTCCCATTGCTGTCTGAGTAACATAAGGTATAAGGTTCATAGGTACGCCATTAGGCATTTCACCTATTATTGCTGATGGATGAGAACCAATAGGATTGAAATAGCGTAACAGTATAGCCTTTATAGGAGCGCCACTATTAATATCATCTGTTATTATTTCCTCATTCACTTGTTTGGTATTACCATAAGGACTTTCAGCTTTTTTTATAGGAGCATCCTCTGTGACAGGTAAATTTTCTGGATCAGGTTGACCATAAACAGTACAACTTGATGAGAATATGATACCTTTAACCTCATGCTTAGGCATGAGATCGAGCAAGTTAAGAAGACTCGTGAAATTATTTCTATAGTAAAGCAAAGGTTTTTCAACGCTCTCTCCTACTGCTTTACTTGCTGCAAAATGTATTATACCTTTTATGTCTGGATATTTAGTAAAAACGCCATCCATAGCTTTTAAATCACAACAGTCTACTTGTTCAAAAGCAGGACGAACGCCAGAGATCTTCTCTATGCCATCTATAACATCAGCTTTAGAGTTAGAAAGATTGTCAACAATGACTACCTTATAGCCAGCATTCTGCAACTCAACTGTTGTGTGGGAGCCTATGAATCCGGTTCCACCTGTTACCAAAATTGTCTGTTTCATAACTACATAATTTTATATAAATAATTTATTATTTCAAACCAAATAAAGTATGAAGACCTCCGTCAACTCCACTGAATCCCATAAATGCAAGAGATAGAAGGCCGGCTGTGACAAGAACGATACTCATACCTTGCATTCCTTTGGGAATATTGACCATTGATAATTGTTCTCTTATTCCTGCAAAAACAGTTAGTGCCAATGCAAAGCCAATAGCTGTAGAAAATGCATAAACAACACTTTGCAGGAGAGAAAAATCTTTTTGTATAACAAGTATAGCCACACCAAGTACACAACAGTTTGTTGTTATTAAGGGCAAATAAATACCTAGAGCTTGATATAATGAAGGAGATGTCTTTTTCAAAATTATCTCAACCATCTGTACTAAAGCAGCTATTACTAATATAAAAGCCAGAGTTTGAAGATATTGAAGATTGAACGGATTAAGAACTAATTTCTGTAACAAATATGTTACTATTGTAGACAGGGTAAGTACAAAAGCAACTGCAGCACCCATGCCAAGTGATGTCTCTATTTTTTTTGAAACCCCAAGAAATGGGCATATTCCTAAGAATTGCGACAAAACGATATTGTTGACAAAAACGGCTGTTATAAATATAAGAATGTATTCCATAATTATGCTTTTTTTATTTTATTTACTATCGCAATCAAAAATCCCAAAGTAATAAAAGCTCCTGGAGGCAATACAAATAATAAGACATTATACGTTTCAGGATAAATATTAAAGCCAAAGATAGAGCCTGCACCTAATAGCTCACGTATGGAACCTAATATCGTAAGTGCCAAAGTAAATCCCATACCTATGCCCAATCCATCAATGAGGCTCTCTATTGGTCCATTTTTACATGCGAAAGCTTCTGCACGACCTAAAATGATACAGTTTACAACAATAAGTGGAATATAAATTCCCAAAGCTTTATTTATTGATGGAACGTAAGCTTGCATTATCATCTGCAAAATTGTCACGAAAGCTGCTATAACGACAACAAACACCGGTATACGGACCATATCTGGCGTTAATTTTTTGATACTGGATATGGCTACATTTGAGCATATCAATACGAACATTGTTGCAAGCCCCATAGACAAGCCATTTATTGCAGATGTTGTAGTAGCTAATGTAGGGCACATACCAAGAAGAAGAACAAATGTAGGGTTCTCCTTAATCAATCCATTGAAAAATATTCTAAGATAATTCATTAATAATCCTTTCTAATTAGTATGTTCTTGTTTAGAAGCACCGGTATCAGCATCAGTTCCACCCTTATATGCTTGATAAGCTTGGTTTACAGCTTTAAGAAAAGCTCTTGATGTTATTGTTGAAGCTGTAATAGCATCAACATCACCTCCATCTTTACTTACTGTCATATTATTCTTAACGGGATTCATACCTATTATATTGCCTTTCCCTCCTTTTTGGAACCAAAATGATGCTTTTTGTCCAAGACCAGGTGTTTCAGAAGATTGTAATATAGTATATCCCAATACATTTCCAGTTGAATCAAATCCTACTAATATGTTTAAATCCCCACCGAAACCTTGTGATGTACTTTCTACGGCTGCTCCAATATTAGTGCCTCTATTATTAGATACATTATGTATAACAAAAGTTACTCTCTTACCTTCAAATGTTTTCTTAACAGTATCATTAGAAACTACAGTTAAATCTTTACCACCCATTACATTCTTTATACCATCTGCGAGGGTTTTATCCGCTTGAATTTTTATAGGTACTTGGGTTACATGGTTAACATAGGCAAGCAAACCACCTGTGATAAATGCTACAAGCACAAGTACAAGCACCATGTTTGTTAATGATGATTCTAATTTTTTCATTTCAAGACCTCCCCAAAACGTTTCGGCTTAATATAAGTATTTATTAATGGAGTAAAGGCATTCATTATCAAAATGGCAAACGACATTCCTTCTGGATATGCTCCCCAGTTACGTATGATTACCGTTAGAAAACCTATTAAAATGCCATAAATCAACTGTCCATTATGTGTCATCGGCGATGTAACATAATCTGTGGCCATAAATATGGCTCCTAACATTAATCCTCCACTTAAGATCTCAGATAAAGGATTTGCATATATAGGATTTGCCATATGCATCAATCCACTAAAGATGAACACCGTAGCTATAATGCTTATAGGTATATGCCATGATATAACCTTTCGAAAAAGCAGAAAGATGAGTCCTGCGATTAACGCTAAGGCACAAACTTCACCTATTGTGCCGGCTCCTCCATTAATATTATTACCCAATAGTAAATGCATTGAGTCTGGTAACTGATTAAGTATAGATGAATCGCCAGATTTTATAGCATGTTTCATTATACTCAAAGGTGTAGCCCCTGTTATAGCATCAGCGTATTTCATAAGTTGACCTGAAACGGGCCAAGACGTCATCTGTGCAGGAAAAGAAATAAGTAAAAAACATCGTCCTACTAATGCTGGATTGAATGGATTATTACCAAGCCCGCCGAATGTCATTTTTGCAATACCTATAGAAACTAAAGCACCAATTATTATTATCCATATTGGCAAATTACTAGGTAGATTCATACCAAGCAAAAGACCTGTTACGATGGCTGATCCATCCGATATAGTATTATGCTCTCTTTTCAAAATGTATTTTGTTATTGACCATTCAAAAAAGATACAAG
Organism: Prevotella sp.; assembly: GCA_041907685.1. GTDB lineage: Bacteria > Bacteroidota > Bacteroidia > Bacteroidales > Bacteroidaceae > Prevotella. The sequence goes on from JAYRGU010000003.1 coordinate 244,797, forward strand.
ACAAAACACTTGCCGCTAGCACTATAACTGAACCTATCCCAAAATAAAAGAAGGACACAAGTATAGCAGGCAACAGTGCAATAATAACACTATACATATTACGTTCTACACTGTCATTACCATGTGCATGAGGTGACAACGATATAATTAATTTATTTGTCATTATTAGTTTCTTTTTTATTTATTGCATTACGTGCTTTTATAATACCCATTACTGCTGATTTTCCTAGACGTATATTATCTAGTAACGAACGATGCGCAGGACATGTATATTGACATGATCCACACTCAATACAAGAAGTAATATATTCCTTTTCTGATTTTTCCCAATTACCCATTGCCGATAATGTAGCTATCAGAAATGGTTCAAGTCCCATTGGGCATGCATTCACACATTTAGCACAACGGATACATGGCTGTGAATCTTTTCGGCGTGCTTCAAAACCAGAAAGTATTGTTACAGCATTAGTGCCTTTACAGATAGGTACGTCAATTGTTGTAAGAGATTTTCCCATCATTGGTCCACCTGCTATTACCTTGTTACTTCCATCAGGCAAACCACCACAAGCTTCTATAAGTTCCTTAACAGGAGTTCCTATCCTTACTTTAAAGTTGGACGGCTCTGACAGTCTTTTACCTGTGACAGTAGTATATCGCTCAATAAGAGGTTTATGTTTCATAACGGCCTCATAAACAGCGTATGCCGTACCAACATTCTGAACGATGGCACCAACATTAACTGGTATTGCAGGTGGCGCAGGAACTTGTCTGCCTATTATGGCATCAACTAATTGTTTTTCTCCTCCCTGAGGATACTTCTGCTTAAGTGCTACAACTGAAATGTTAGGATACTCTAAACTACATTTGTCAAAAAGTATTTTAATAGCTTCAGGCTTATTCTCTTCAATACCAATAAATCCTTGTTTAACATCAGCTGCTTTCATCAACAAATCAACTCCAACCAGTATTTCATCTGAATGTTCAATCATCAAACGATAATCTGATGTTATATAAGGTTCGCATTCTACACCATTTATAATAAGAAAATCCGCTTTATTACCTGATGGAGGTGTTAACTTTATAAATGTCGGGAAACCAGCACCGCCCATACCAGTTATGCCTGCCCCTTTTATTCGGTTAATAATTTCTTGTGACGTAATTTCTGAATGATCAGAGAGTCTTTCTAAATTATCAGAACGATCAATAGAATCAATCCATTCGTCACCTTCTACTTTAATTATGATAGCCGGCTTGCGATATCCGGTAGCGTCAAAAACTGTATCAAGATTAAGAACGGTACCAGACACGGATGAGAAAATAGGAGCTGAAACAAAACCTCCGGACTCAGCTATCATTTGTCCGACTTTGACCTTATCGCCTTTATTAACAATAGGCTTTGCCGGAGCTCCAATATGCTGAGATAAAGGAAATATAGCTTTATTCGGTAAATTCGCCACCTTTGTTTTAACATCAGAAGTTAATTTATTTTCGACAGGGTTTATTCCACCTATTTTAAAAGATTTCAAATTCATCTTCATTACTTTTGTGTAGTTGTTTGTTTTACTTGGGGTCCCAAATCTTTAGATTTTGATATGGGAAAATTAACTGCCACAATAGCATGTGTAGGACAAACCCGCTCACACTTACGGCACAAACGACAAATATCGTAATCTATATAGCTAAGATTTTCTTTGATTGTAATTGCTCCAAACGGACAGGCGTCTTCACATTTACCACAACCTATACAAGCTGCCTTACATGACTTAAGAGCTTGCGGTCCTTTTTCATAATTTACACAACTCACAAAAACTCGCCGTCCCTTTGGACCTTTTTTACGTAGTTCTATTATATTTCTAGGGCAAGCTGCAACACATGCCCCACATGATGTACAAGCATTATCATCTACTTCTGGCAGTTTGGTTTTCTCATTAATGTGTATTGCGCTGAATTTACATGCACTAACGCAATCACCACACCCCAAGCAACCATAACCACAATTTGTCTCGCCCGTTCCACAAATATTTATTGCAGAACATGTCAACAGTCCAGAATACTCATTTGTTTGTGGACGAAAAACACATGTTCCATTGCATCTTACAACCGCAACTTTGGGCTCTTTATTCACATATGAGATATTTAAAGAACTAGCAATTTGTTCCATAACCTCCAAACCACCAACAGGACAATTTAGTCCATCAATGGAACCTTTATCTGCAGCTTTTACTAAAGCATCAGCCATACCTAAACACCCAGGAAAGCCACATCCGCCACAGTTCGCCTGGGGTAATAATTCTGCAATCTCACTAATACGAGGATCTTCATTAACAGCAAATTTTTTTGAACAGACAAATAGTATCAATGCTGATACTAAAGCTATTACGCCCAATACAATCACCGCTATTAAAATAAAATTCATAATTGTTTGTTTTAGTATTTTATCTCTCTATTTCAAAAGATAGTTTCTCGCGTATTCTACCTCTATTATAGTACAACAATAAATAATAAGGTACTAGGACAAACAGGCTTGAGACAGCTGAAAGTATTTCATTAGAAGTAATACTATCAATAATAAATAATGTAGCTATCATTATTATAAAAGGAACAATAAATGCAAGTAATATAGCATTAAGCTCTATTCTTGTTGATGCTGTTACAATGATTGTCTGGCCTATGCTATAATCATCCGTATTATTTGTATTATATATATTTACGATTTTTTCCTTCATGTCGGAAGCATTACAATGACCAGCAATGGAACATTCTGAGCATGCATAATCATCTATTATGCGCACCCTAATAAAGTCTTTTTCAATAGATTGTATTATACCTGAATGTTTTATTTTGCGACTCATGTTGTAATATCTAAACAAAACCTCATATTTTGTCATCTAGAGGTTACAATTGCAAAGATACTATTTTATTTATAAACAACAAATAAATAAAAGATATTTTTTATTTTTCCAATAAATTTGCAAGGAAATCATTTAAATCTTTATCCAATCCTTCCATCAGATCAGGCTCATCAATAATAACAGTATCATCGTCACACAAACGTAACTCGGCTATATTATTTTTATCATCATCTTCAAGAACAAAACTATATGGTTTAAATATACTCATATTATCAACAACATCTTTTAAAGACTCTAAATGCCTACGCAAAATAGTAGTCAGTTGCTGATAGAAGTCATCGTCTTTATTCTCAATCCATTGTTCAACAATACAACGAGTTATTTCATCATCATCATCATCAAAAGCCATAACCTCACCTGTATCTTGATAGACACGTATGTGTATATCAGTCATACTTGTTGCTTCTTCATTCTGTGGAAACTTTGCAGCTACCTTACGTGTGAAGCGATCTAGTTGCTGGAGAGTTTGTTCTGTAGGTTTCATAGATAATTTTTTTATTTACAGCAAAATTACAAAAAAGATTTGATAATAGAAATAAATAGGCAATATTTTTACAACTTTATTTTCTTTTTGACAGCTTTGCTTTCATTACTCATCCTATCAAGAGCTGTAACGAGATAATTATATTTACCTGGCTCATTAATTTTAAAGAACGTATCCGTTGTTATTCCAACTATATTCTGTGCATTTTCTATGTCTATTTTTTCACCTTTATTGAATCTATATACGACATATTTTGCAGCTTCGTCTTTCCATCCATCTCCCTTTGGAGCTGTCCAGAACAATACCTTATCTCCTCCTATTTGGATTAATTTTAGTTTACGAGGTTTCTTAGGTGCTTTATGATCGATGAAAGGCATTAAGGGTTGCAATGCTGGCGTTTTCCAATACACGTTTCGAAGAACCTGTCCATAATTTCCGACATTATCTACGACAGCCTTCGCATACCAAAGACAGGTACCCTCAACATTTGGCAACATTTGATGAAGTTTATACTTTGCAGGCATCTGATTACTATTCTGATTTGAAGGATCTGCAAATTTAACAGTTCGCTCTACGTCTTCTCCTATATATAAGGGACGGTTTGAAGCATATTTATTCCACCATGTGATAAGTGTTGTATAATCTGCTACTTTATTACCAATTTCCCAATATACCTGAGGAACCAGATAGTCTATCCAACCATTATTGACCCATAACAAAACATCTGCATATAAATCGTCATAATTCTGTAAACCATTCGTATTACTACCAATGCTTGGCGCGCTATTAGCATTACGATATATTCCGAAAGGTGAGACGCCAAATTTAACATAAGGCTTTATTGATTTTATTGAATCACGTAACTGTTTAATAAAAACATTAACATTATCACGTCTCCAATCACCTTTATCTTTAATTCCGTTATTATATTTTGCATACTCGCTATCATCTGCAATAGTCTGTCCGGCAGCAGGGTAAGGATAAAAATAATCATCTATATGCAAACCATCTATATCATAGCGCCTTACTATATCATCAACAATCTTGCATATATACTCACGGTTTTGTGGATTACCTGGATTCAAAATTAGTTGTCCATCATACGAAAAGACCAATTCAGGATGTTTAATCGCTATATGATTATACGCCAAAACACTTGTATTTTTAGTTTTTGCGCGATATGGATTTATCCAAGCATGAAGCTCCATACCTCTTTTATGACATTGTTCAATCATCCACTTAAGTGGATCCCAATATGGATTAGGCGCCTTACCTTGTACACCCGTTAAAAAACGACTCCATGGTTCGTATGAACTTTCGTAGAGAGCATCACATTCTGCCCGTACCTGAAATAATATAGTATTTACACCATCCTTCTTTAGTTCGTCTAACTGATAAGAAAGAGTGCGTTGCATATCATCACGCTGCATACCCTGAAATTGTCCGTTAACGCATTGAATCCATGCTCCTCTAAATTCTCTTTTTGAGGCAGCACGTAATCCATTAAAAATCATCAAAGCAAAAATAAATAACAATAATTTTCTCATAATACTATTTCATTTTCAATATCAGCCTATATATCTAAGTATGCCATCACTATCCCTCTCTAAAACTATTCTACTACCAAGCCATTCTGTCATGGGTAGTTCATCTTTAAAACAGTAATAGTTAACAACTCTGTCATCAATAAGTTCAACGACACATTGTCTTAGCAACAAATCATCTACTAAAACTTCGTTTGCGGCTATTCGGCGGTAACGTTCCTTGGGCATTCTGGTTTATATTTTGAGATCTCTGAGGAGACTCAGAGTTCGGTACACTTTGATTTATGGGTACGCTGTTCTGACCTGGTTGCGGCATTCCAGGCTGTCTTGATTGGGGCATTCCTGATTGTCCATTCTGTTGCATTTGTGGTGCACCGCTTACTGGCATTTTACCATTTTGGTGAAATTTCATTAACATAATGTTACTCAGACACATCATTTTTAAAGTGGTCTTTGAATCTCCACACTTAGACAAATACACAAAACCTCTTATATCCTTTATTTTATGCTTAGGAAAAGAAGGAATCATTATCGTATAATGAGATGGTGATGACATATGTATATTTTGAGTAGCAATGCTGTCATTATCATATCTTACAGCCAAAAGAGCTACAGCATCCCTTGAACCATCTTCCATTATAAACTGAACATCCATAGAAAATTCAAAAGCATCTCCGGCATGATATGAAGAATCAGCTTTAATATAAAAAGACATTTTATTAAATGGAGCTGATGCTAACAAAAATTCAGATGTGTTTCCTTTCCAAATAAGTGCAGTATCACTATTTGCTTTTAGATTGGCATATTTACTATTTGCACCATCTCCTGAATTAGTTCCAGCTTCATTCTGTAAACGTTTATTTATATTATCATAAATATTATACAGACGCTCTGTATGCCTCTGATAATATAGCATTGAAGAATCGAATTCAGCTTGCGTCACTTTATGCTTTTTCAAAACGGCATCGAAATAAAGACGTCTATTATAATCAGCTTTATTTGGCGCATCCTGATCTGCAACAGCCTGAGCCAAATGATAGTCGTATAATAGATCTTCCATTTTGCTTGGTTGTATTATATCACTTGGTACTTTTGGTTTGCATGAAACAAAAAGCGTAATAATAAGAGTAAACAAAGCAAATCCCAATATTCTTCTCATTATTTTTCCTCTTTATCTGTATGTCTATCTATTTTCTTTTTATCAAATGAGAATTGAAGACCACTTAATTCCTTTCTATACAAAAGAAGTAATAAAACTACACCAACAGAAATTGTAGCATCTGCAAAATTAAAAATAGGACTGAAAAAGATGAACTCATTTCCTCCAACAAACGGAATCCATGTTGGCCACGTTGTTTGTATTATAGGGAAATAAAACATATCCACGACCTTGCCCATTAAAAATGAAGAATATCCTGTACCAAAAGGAACAAAATATGATGTATAAAATTCAGAGGAACCATTAAAAATCAATCCATAAAACAAAGAATCGAATATATTGCCTGCCGCTCCTGCTAAAATCATGGATAAACAAACAATATATCCAAGTTTTGCTTTTTTCTTTATCTCAATGGATATATAATATCCAATAGCCAAGACTGCAACTATCCTGAAAAGTGATAGAAATATTTTACTAAATAATTGTATGCCATAAGCCATTCCATTATTTTCTATAAAATATATATAAAACCAATCTGTTACATGAATACTTTCATGCAGGCACATATGCGTCTTAACCCAGATTTTTATCATCTGGTCTATAGCCAATACCACTAGAATAACCAGTAGCGATATTTTACCATCAGAAAGAAACTTATTCCCTTTTTTCATTATTAATGATGTGGAAGATTCTTTGATTCCACACTTAGGGTTGCATGAGGTACTGCCCTCAAACGCTCCTTGGGAATCAATTTTCCTGTAATACGGTCTATGCCATAAGTTTTATTTTGTATGCGAACTAAAGCAGCTTCAAGGCCTTTTATAAATTTCTGCTGCCTACTAGCAAGCTGTACCATCTCTTCTTTACTTTGTGTGGCACTACCCTCTTCCAAAATCTTATATGTAGGAGATGTATCATCTACATCATTGCCATCCTCATTCATTAAGACTTTCATCATCTGCTCATAGTCTCTGCGAGCCAATGCTAATTTTTCATCGATGATATTCTTGAATTCTTCAAGTTCATCGTCACTATAACGTGTTTTTTCTGCCATAACAATTAAGATTTAGATATATTAATTTTCAATTTAAATTCATCAAAATCAACTTCATCACCATTATTAGCCGCAATTATTAGATTGTCAGCTAAGACTTGTCCTTTTATATATTCGCCATAACTACTTATAGCAGCATCTGACTTATCATTTGGCTCAACTGTAACATTGATACGATCTACGATTTCAAGTCCTGTCTCTTTACGTATATTTTGAATACGATTTATAAGTTCTCTGGCCATACCCTCTTTACGTAGTTCATCATTAAGTTCTACTTCAAGTGCCACCGTTAGATTTCCTTCATTTGAGACCAACCAACCTGGTATATCTTCGCTTATTATATCAACATCTGCAGACTGAACAGCAATCTTTTGACCGTCAATATCAAGTTCTATCGTACCATTAGTTTCAAGCTCAACAATTTGTTCTTGAGTAAGTGTATCCATTGCAGCAGCAACTGATTTCATAATCTTACCAAACTTTTTACCCATTGTTCGGAAATTACACTTAACTTTCTTTACTAGAACTCCTTGCCCCTCAACGAACTTAAGTTCTTTAACATTGACCTCATTCATTATTAGGTCTTTAACGGCCTCAATATGTTTCTTTTGTTCTTCGTCTGTAGCTGGAACAATAATGCACTGCAGTGGTTGTCTTACTTTGATGTTTACCTTACGACGCAAAGCCAATACCATAGAAGTGACCTTTTGTGCCATTTCCATTCTAGCTTCAAGATCTTTATCTATAATTTCATCATCAGCTACAGGGAACTTTGTTAAATGCACTGAACAAACATTATCTCGGCCTGTAACTTTAATCAAATCCATATATAGCTGATCACTATAGAAAGGAGAGAATGGAGCTAACAACTTAGAGACTGTCTCTAGACACATATATAAAGTCTGATATGCACTCAACTTATCCTTACTCATTTCTTTACCCCAGAAACGTTTACGATTAAGACGAACATACCAATTGCTCAAATCATCATTGACAAAATTATCAATATATCGTCCTGCACGTGTAGGCTCATAATCATCAAGAGCACTCGTTACATCTTTTATTAAAGAATGCAATTCTGATAGTATCCATCTATCTATTTCAGGACGTTCTGCAATAGCGACCTCCGGTTGAGAATAATCAAAGCCATCCACATTTGCATAAAGGCTGAAAAATGAATATGTGTTATATAATGTTCCAAAGAATTTTCTACGTACCTCATCTACACCATTCTCATCAAATTTCAGATTATCCCATGGCTGTGAATTTGTAAGCATATAAAATCTCACAGCATCCGTTCCAAATTTTTCTAGTTCATCGAACGGATTAACTGCATTACCTAAACGCTTACTCATTTTATTACCTTTTGCATCCAATACTAATCCACTTGATATAACATTCTTAAATGCTACACTATCAAATATCATTGTTGCAATAGCATGTAATGTAAAGAACCATCCACGAGTTTGATCTACACCTTCGTTAATAAAATCTGCAGGATAAGCCTTATTTCCATCTATCATTTCCTTGTTTTCAAATGGATAATGAATCTGAGCATATGGCATAGAACCTGAATCAAACCAAACATCAATAAGATCGGTTTCACGTTTCATAGGTTTACCATCTTTACTAACCAATATTATGCTATCAACATAAGGTCTGTGCATATCTATTTTATTGTAGTTATCCTTTGAATAGTCACCTGGGACAAATCCCTTTTCTTTCATCGGATTACTTTCCATTAGACCTGCATCAACAGATTTTTCTATTTCATCATAAAGTTCCTGTAGTGAACCAATACAGATGGCATTACCATCTTCATCACGCCACACAGGTAAAGGTGTTCCCCAAAAACGAGATCTACTTAGATTCCAATCATTCAAATTATCAAGCCAGTTACCAAACCTTCCTGTACCAGTTGACTCCGGTTTCCAATTTATCGTCTTATTAAGTTCGGACATTCTCTCTTTCTTAGCTGTACTACGAATAAACCAACTATCCAATGGATAATACAATATAGGTTTATCTGTACGCCAACAATGAGGATAACTATGAATATGCTTTTCTATCTTAAATGCTTTGTTCTGCTGCTTAAGATCCATACATATGGATATATCCAATGTCTCATCCTTGTCTGTAAGAGTATCATCATAGGCATTCTTTACATAACGACCAGAATACTTTTTCCAACCATCTACATCAACATATTTTGAAACGAAATCAGGATCAAGGTCCTCTAGCAAATAATATTTTCCCTGTAGGTCGACTACAGGTCTATTTGCTCCTTTTTTATCTATTAACACAATAGGAGGAACACCTGCTTTTCGAGCGACATTTGCATCGTCAGCACCGAAATTTGGTGCTATATGAACAATGCCGGTACCATCTTCTGTCGTAACATAATCACCAGAGATAACACAAAAAGCTCCGTCACTCATTGGTTTTATCCACGGTAAAAGCTGTTCATATTCCATGCCCACCAAATCAGTTCCTTTATAATGAGCAATAACTCTATATGGAATTACTTTATCTCCTTTTTTATATGCCTGTAAATCAGCATTTTCGCCATCTTTATTAAAGTATGCATTAACCCTAGCTTCTGCCATTACGACAGTTATCGGTTCACCTGTATACATATTATAAGATTGAATAGCAACATAATCTATTTTGGGACCAACACATAAAGCAGAATTCGCAGCCAAAGTCCAAGGAGTAGTAGTCCAAGCTATAAAATAGGGTTTACCCCACTCTTTCATCTCCGGCTTTGGATTTTTCATTGCAAACTGTGCTGTTACAGTTGTATCCTTAACATCCCTATAGCATCCTGGCTGATTTAGTTCATGACTAGACAAACCTGTACCTGCAGCAGGAGAATATGGTTGAATAGTATAACCTTTATACAATAAATCTTTATTATAAAATTGCTTTAGCAACCACCAAAGTGTTTCTATATATTTATTATCATATGTAATATAAGGATTATCAAGATCAACCCAATATCCCATTTTTTCAGTCAGTTCACGCCATTCAGCAGTAAACTTCATCACATTTTCTCTACATTTCTGATTATACTCCTCAATAGAAATTTTAGAACCGATATCAACTTTTGTTATACCAAGCTCTTTTTCTACGCCAAGTTCAACAGGCAGACCATGAGTATCCCATCCGGCCTTACGATGAACCTGAAATCCGCGCATTGTTTTATATCTATTGAATGTATCTTTAATTGTACGGGCCAATACATGATGGATTCCAGGATGACCGTTAGCAGAAGGAGGACCTTCAAAGAAAACAAATTGAGGACATCCCTCACGCTCACTTATTGATTTATGAAAAACATCGTTCTTTATCCAGTCAGCAAGAACATCCTTGTTAACCTCCGTCAAATTCAAACCTTTGTGTTCGGCAAATTTCTTGGCCATATCTTTAAATTAATTTAAAATTCAAAAATGCTATTTTTATAGCGTGCAAAGGTAAGAAAAAAAATCAGTAAAGCAAAAAAAATAAAAAAAATAATATTTTAATATATCTGTATCGCAAAATATTTGTACCTTTGGGGTATGAAAAGAGCTATAATTATAGGAGCATCATCGGGCATCGGGTTTGAAATCAGCAAGTTGCTACTTGCTGATGGATGGCATATTGGAGTTGCTGCACGTAGAATAGAACGCCTTGAATTGCTCAAGAAAATATCACCAGCAAGCGTTGAAATAGAATATATAGATATTAAATCAAACGATGTTTCATCCCAAATAGAAATGCTAATTAAAACCCTCGGGGGAATTGATCTTTTTATTCATGTGTCTGGTATTGGCAAACAGAATAGAGATTTAATTCCACAAATTGAGTCAGAAACGACAGAGACAAATGTACTCGGTTTTACCCGTGCTATTAATACTGTTTTTAATTATATGAGCATGAATAATGGTGGACACATTACAATTATAAGTTCTATCGCAGGAACTAAAGGCCTCGGCCCAGCCCCATCCTATTCTGCATCAAAAGCATTTCAAAGTAAATACATACAAGCATTAGAGCAATTGTCAAACATGCGCAAATTAAATATAGTCTTCACAGACATACGACCGGGATTTGTTGATACCGACTTGTTATCTGGCGACCACTATGTCATGCTTATGGATAAAGCCAAAGTTGCAAAAAAAATAATAAGAGCTATCTATTCTAATAAACATGTTAGCATTATAGATTGGCGTTGGCGAATTACTACCTTCTTATGGAAGCTTATACCCAATTACATATGGAGGAAAATAAAATTATAATATGTCAGAACACAAAAATATTTTTAGAGTACAATCTGTTAACAAGGCTTTTATTATAGCTGTCGTTATAAATCTTATTTTTATATCAGTTGAAACTACGGTTGGACTGATGGAACATTCGCTTAGTCTTCTTTCAGATGCAGGGCACAACCTACGTGATGTATTTTCATTATTATTAGTTCTTATAGCATTTAGATTGGCAAAGATAAAAAGGAATAAACATTTTACTTACGGATACAAGAAAAGTACAATTTTAATTTCATTAGTTAACTCTACAATTTTGATCGCAGCATTATGCGCTATAATAATTGAAAGTATATTAAAGTTTCATGTTCCAGCAAATGTAAATGGCGAAGCTATGTCATGGACGGCAACAGCTGGAATTATAGTTAATGGCATTACCGCAGCATTGCTTATAAACGGTCAAAAACATGATATAAATATACGTGGTGCTTTTTTGCATAAGCTTATTGACGCAATGGTTTCTGTTGGTGTTGTCATATCGGGAATAATTATAACTTATACAGGATGGAACATCATCGATCCAATCGTAAGTCTTGCAATAGCCATTGTGATACTTATACCAAGTATCAGACTTTTAATAGAGAGTCTTCGTTTATCATTAGATGGAATACCACATGGAATTAAGATAGAAGACATAGAGGCTCTTATCAAAAATAACATCCATGTAATTGATGTTCATCACATACACATATGGGCTCTAAGCACTACAGAGAATGCACTAACTGCGCATATAAGTATTGACGATATATCCAACATGGAGGATGTAAAACGCAAAATAAAAAAACAATTAGAAGTTGCAGGTATCAACCACCCTACAATAGAATTTGAGAGTAGTGTTTTCAAATGTGATGATATAAGATGCAAAATGACTTCCGGGATAAATTAAATATCAAGCAATACTTTAATCATCCCTATGATGACAATGAACACTAAACCAAAATTTAGACCCCTTACCGGGTTCTGATACAACACCCATGCGGCCGTTTACTTTATCAATAATACCTTTGAATATACTTAGGCCAAGTCCAGGACCTTGTGAAAACTGGCTTACTTTTTCGAACTTTTCAAAGATCACATCTTGAGATTCCTTAGCTATCCCAATTCCTGTATCAGTTACAGAAACTGTTAAAAGAGAACCTTCAACTTTATAATCTACCGTAATATTACCATGTGGAGTAAATTTGTTTGCATTTAGTAGCAGGATATTCATAACTTCACTTAGACGATGGGGGTCAAGATACACAGTAAATGAGTCGTGTTCAATAAGTTTTAATTCTATGCCTTCGTGTATCTTATCACTTATATTCTCTATCAGATCATGCATAAAAGAGCTAATATCAAACTTATTACGATTAAACACATAGCACCCACTTTCAAGAGAAGATAGAGATATTAAATCATTAATAATGACAATAAGCATATCCAAGTTTTTATAAATTATGCCCATAAACAAATCATGCTCTTCTTTAGTTACATCTGAATCCAACAGTTGTAAAAAACCTATTACAGCATTAAGAGGTGTGCGTATCTCATGACTTATATTATGTATAAATGTAGATTTCATTCTATCAGCAGACTCTACCATCATACTCATCTTATCATAATCCGCCATATGCTTATGAACCATATCAGTGTTTTTAAAAACTAACATATACTTAAGGGGTTGGTCATTTATATCATTTTCATAAGGGAATATGACTATATTCTGCCATGAATACATTGAGCTATTAGCCAATTTTATTTTCAGTTCACAAGAAAACAAGCCAGAACCTTTATTTAAGGCATACTGAACTACTTTTTTTGCGATCTCAATATCATCAGAATGTACACGACTATAAAACATTTCTAAATCAAAATCATCAGTTAACTCCAATTTTTCTATACACCAATCATAAAATTTAAGCTTATTAATATCAAAAAGTATATATGAAATTTGATCGTGTACAGAAATAGCAGTCATATTATGCTGGAAATATTGCATTTTGCTATATTTCATACAATTATTTTTAACCGTAAAAAATAATGTATGGAAACTAATGCAAAAGCCATAATTACAAGCATATCCAAGCCCATCAATATTTTATATAAAACAGAGCTTTCATCATAGAAATTATGTAATAATAATCCAAGTACCGCAACAATCATAAAGACTATTAGCACTATACAAAATTTTTTTTTCATCTTTTGTTTCATGACATTCAGCTTCTTATATTATTTTTATAAAAATGTATATATATAAATTCAACATTATAGTATAAGACAATCTTTTTTTGAATAATTGCCATAAACAATAAATATCTTTTTATCCATAACATACCTATTAATATATAGGTGCCTAAGTCTAGTTTTGAAATGTCCACTATAGTAAAAAGTTTTTTTATACTTTCATAAACATTAGCTATCAAAAAATTTCTTATGAAGAAGATCTTTGATAGACATAGTAAAATCAGACCGGATATGGAATTTCTAGATATATAAATATATCATGTGTGTGTGTGTGTGTGTGTGTGTGTGTGTGTGTGTTAGCAAAATTATTTAATCCTGCAAATAAATTAACATAATTAACACACGTATTTATCATAATAAGATGTAATTTTAGATATATTGAAAACAAAGGTATACTATATTTTTGTATGAAACAAACTTTTTAATAAAAAAAAGTACATTTAGGAGATTTTTATAATTTTAAAACAATACAAAATATTTATCGCTATTTAATTATGTATACAGCAGTTTTAAATTAAAAATATATAAATACAAAGAGCATTTTCAGTAACGAAAATGAGTATTAATTCTACATATTGTAATAAAAATACACCTGCAAATATAACCTGTTATTTTAATATCGAAATATATTATTCAAATAATTATTGTATATGTAATAAAGTAAAGGTTACAAAATAAGAAAATACACGTCATTAATGATATGAAAACAGACAAAATAAACAGAAGACTATTTTTTAGTATAGTATTTATAGGTTACAGTTCTATATCATTTTCACAAAGCGATGGACTCGTTGATATGAAAAACAGTAAGCACGCCATAACTTGTAATACTCCTATAGGGGCAGTAAAATGGGAACATGGCTTTTGGGGTGATATATTCAATGTATTAGACAAAACTTCTATATGGAGCATGTGGAATACATGGAATACTCCAGAAATTTCTCATGGATTTCGTAATTTTGAGATAGCTGCAGGTGATATTAAAGGCGAACATGTAGGACCGCCTTTCCACGATGGCGACATGTATAAATGGCTAGAAGCAGCAGCTTCTGTATATGCAATAACTAAAGACCCTAAAATTGATGCTCTCATGGATAAATTCATAAATGAGATACTAAAAGCACAAAGGGCGGATGGATATATACATACACCTGTTATAATACAAGAAAGAAATAATAGTATTGACTCCCATAAAGTAGATAAAACTGTTATAGGAACTGAAGTAGGAAGTAATAACGAAAAGGTTGCTTTTACAAACAGACTAAACTTTGAGACTTACAATCTTGGACACCTCATGACAGCTGCAGCAGCACACTATAGAGCTACAGGCAAACGTACTTTGCTAGACGCTGCTATAAAAGCCACAGATTTTTTGTGCAACTTTTATGAAACAGCTTCTAGCGAGCTGGCTAGAAATGCTATTTGTCCTTCACACTATATGGGGGTGATAGAGATGTATCGAACTACAGGCAACCCTCGTTATCTCAAACTGGCCGAAAATCTTATAAATATAAGGGGATTAGTAAGCAATGGTACCGATGATAATCAGGACAGAGTGCCTTTCAGAGATCAATATATAGCGATGGGACATGCCGTAAGGGCCAATTATCTTTATGCAGGTGTAGCTGATGTTTATGCAGAGACAGGTGAAAATCAACTAATGAATAATCTGTCTAGTATTTGGAATGATATAATTAACAGAAAAATGTATATCACAGGAGGGTGTGGAGCACTTTATGATGGCACATCACCTGATGGAACAAATTACACGCCAGATAGTATTCAAAAAGTACACCAAGCCTATGGAAGGGCATATCAACTACCAAACTCTACGGCACATAATGAGACTTGTGCCAGTATAGGTAATCTACTTTTCAATTGGCGTATGTTTGAGATTACCGGTGATGCAAAATATACAGATGTTGTTGAAACAGAATTATACAATGGTATATTGAGTGGAATCAGTCTGGATGGCGAAAAGTATTTTTATACAAATCCCCTTCGGATAAGTAAGAAATTCCCTTATACGTTAAGATGGTCTAAGACCAGAGAGAAATATATTAGTTGTTTTTGTTGCCCTCCAAATACTTTGCGCACTCTATGCGAAGCCCAAGACTATGCATATACCACAAGTAAAGGTACGCTATGGTGTAATATTTATGGTAGCAGCGTTTTAAAAACAAAAATTGGAAACGGGAAACTAAAAGTAACACAAACTACAGAATATCCTTATAACGGAAAGATAGTAATTGTTCTTGATAAAGTTCCATCATACAGAGACTTCAGTACAATACGCCTTAGAATACCCGAATGGTGTGATAGTGCAACTGTATCTGTTAATGGATTAAGGCAGAATGTGAAAATTTATACTGGTAAGTATTTATCAATAAGCAGGAAATGGAATAATAGAGATAAAATACAACTAGTACTAGAAATGCGTCCTCAGCTAATAGAAGCGAATCCGCTAGTCGAAGAAGATAAGAATCAAGTAGCTGTAAAGCGTGGCCCAATTGTTTACTGTCTGGAATCTATGGATATAGATAATGGCAATAGCATTGATGATGTCGTTATACCTGACGATATAAAACTAAATGAAAAGAAAATATCTATAGACAACCATTATATTACAGCCTTAGAAGGTGAAGCCATATTAAGATCTGAACACTCATGGGATAATAAACTATATCAGAAGATTGAAAGTGATCAAAAAAAAGTAAGAATAAGACTTATTCCTTATTTTGCATGGGGAAATAGAGGTAAAGCAGAAATGACAGTATGGATGAATAGAAAATAACAATGAATACAGTACTAAAAAAGACAGCTATACTATTAATATGTATAGGATATTTTATAAGCTCAGGTGCTAAAGATCTAGTAGTGGCTCCATATGGTAACGATTCTGCCGATGGTTTTGAAAAGCCATTATCATCGATCTCTATGGCAATAAGGAAAGCAAGGGAAATAAGACGTAACGGCAAGACAGA
Organism: Prevotella sp.; assembly: GCA_041907685.1. Classification (GTDB taxonomy): domain Bacteria; phylum Bacteroidota; class Bacteroidia; order Bacteroidales; family Bacteroidaceae; genus Prevotella. The sequence goes on from JAYRGU010000003.1 coordinate 261,464, forward strand.
CAGCATAATAATACATATCGTAAAAGGAACGTATAGACTATACGAACCCATCTTTATAAGACCAGAAGACAGTAAACTTAAGATCGTCGGTGATCCCGGAACTGTTATAAGTGGAGGTATAGAAGTAACCGGATGGAAAAGAGACGGCAAACTATGGGTAGCTGATGTGCCTGATTTCAATGGACATCCATTAGAATTTAGACAAATGTGGGTAAACGGATTAAAAGCAATAAGAGCTAGGGATGTTACCGACTTTGAAAACATGCACAGAATAAAAAGTGTGGATAAAGCAAAGAGAATAATATGGGTTCCGAAATCGGCTGTTGCTAATGTTATACACTCTCAATATACAGAAATGGTCCTGCATGAAATGTGGTGTGTTGCCAACCTAAGAATTAAAAGCATAGTTATAGAAGGTGATTCTGCCGGGATATCATTTCACGAACCAGAAAGCAGTATACAATTTGAACATCCATGGCCTTGCCCAATGGTAACAAATGATGGAAAACAAAATTCGCCATTTTATTTAACTAATTCTTTGCAACTTCTTGACAATGAGGGCGAATGGTATCATGACATACGCAGTAGCAAATTATATTATTATCCCCGTAATAATGAAGATATGACGAAAGCAGAAGTCATAATACCAGCCTTAGAGACATTGGTACAAATTAAAGGCACCCCTGATTATACCGTAAATAATATAACTTTTAAAAACATACATTTTGAGAACACCTCATGGATACGCCCTTCGTACTATGGTCACGTACCTTTGCAGGCAGGCATGTATCTTACAGAGGCCTATAAACTAAATCCAAAGATGGAGAGAGGTGATGCCAACCATAAACTTGATAATCAAGGATGGCTTGGTCGTGCCAATGCCGCTGTAGAGATAAGAAATGCTAATAATATAAATTTTTCAGGATGTACATTTCAGCATCTTGGCGGTAGCGGACTTGATTATTGCATCGGTGATAAGGGAGGCATTACCGACAGTTGTTTATTCACTGATATAGCTATGAATGGTTATGTATCAGGAAGCTTCTCTACCTCCGGCATGGAAACACATCTCCCATATAATCCCAAAGACAAGCGTGAAATATGCGAAAGGCAGACTGTGAGCAACTGCATTTTTAAGGAGGTTGCCAACGAAGATTGGGGATGTGTAGGCATTGCTGCCGGCTTTGTAGCCAATATAAATATAGAGAATAATAACATAAGTGAGATTCCATATACAGGAATTAGTCTTGGCTGGGGGTGGACATGCTCGCCTAATTGCATGCATGACAATCGAGTATATGGAAACACTATATATCATTATGCCATGCATATGTACGACACAGCAGGCATATACACATTAGGAGCTCAACCCGGTACACTGATTTCTCATAATAAAATATACGGCATCTATCACCCATCATACGTACACGACCCAGAACACTGGTTCTATCTATATACGGATGAAGGAAGTTCGGGAATTACAGTGAAAGACAACTGGACTGAAAGTGAGAAGTATCTTAAAAATGCAAATGGTCCGGGAAATGTATGGGAAAATAATGGAAAAATAAAACAATAATGCAGTTATGAATAAAAAAATAGCAACTATCATTATATTATTGGCGTCAACCGTATCAGTTTATTCACAAACATGGATATGGTATCCGGGAGATTTTGAAATATGGCTGGGTAATAATATGAATAACCGCCGTACAGACCGTGGTACGTTTTTCCCGCCATTCTGGAAATCAGACAGTCACTATGTAACAGTTGAATTCAGTAAGAAGGTGACATTGATGAGTTCTGAAACTATAGATATAAATGCAGAAGGAAAATACAATGTAAAGATTGATGGTAAAATGCAATTTGGAATGCCACACAATGTAACATTGAGTGCAGGCATTCACAGCATAAATATCAAAGTATGGAATCAGACATCCCCACCATCCATTTTTGTTAATGGAAAAACTATAAAAAGCGATAGCACATGGAAAGTTACAAATGAAGACAAAGAATGGATAGACGAAAGCGGCAAGGCTAGTGATACATCTGCTAGTATATATATGGATGCAGGATCTTGGAATTTTAACACACAAGAAGAGCGTCCATCTCTTTACAGATTGAAAACAGAACATCGCTGTCTTAAGGAATGTGCAAGTAATAACAATAGTAGACTATACGACGCTGGAGCTGAGACTTTTGGATATATCACATTAAATGGTATTAAAGGTGAAGGGCAGATTGATATCTATTATGGTGAAAGTAAAGAAGAAGCGATGGACACTGACAGGTGTGAAACATTAGACCGGCTTAGATTTGGTAATGGGAAAATAACGAACCTCTCAACCAACGAAACAAATAATCTGAATTCAGAATATACGATGAATCTTAGCAAAGCATTCAGATACATATATATTGTTAATAAGAATAATACTTCTGTCCAGGATGTTAGCATGGAATATGAATATCAGCCGGAAACCAATCGTAGTTCGTTCGAATGTAATGATGCGATTATCAATAAGATATGGAACACCAGTGTATATACCTTGGGATTGACAACCAGAGAATTTTTTATAGATGGAATAAAACGAGACAGATGGACATGGAGCGGCGATGCTTATCAGAGCTATCTGATGAACTATTACAGTTTTTTCGACTCCAACTGTGTTAAGAGAACCACGTGGCAGCTACGTGGTAAAGATCCGGTCACTAGTCACATTAACACTATAATGGATTACACTTTCTACTGGTTTCTTGGCATATACGACTACTACATGTACACTGGCGACAAGCACTTCGTCAGTGATATATATCCAAGAATGCAGACTATGATGGACTACGTGCTAGGTCGTTTGGATAAAGACGGAATGGTAACAGGACTCACCGGAGATTGGGTATTCGTAGACTGGGCCGATAAACCAATGGACAAGCATGGAGATTTATCATTTGAGCAAGTGTTATTCTGTAAAAGTCTGGAAACTATGGCATTATGTGCAAACACCACAGGAAACAAAGCCGATGCTATAAAATATCAAAAGTTATATACTGAATTAAAAGCCAAATTGATACCAACATTTTGGAATGAAGAAAAAAAAGCAATGGTACACAACACCATTGAAGGCAGACAAAGCGAACAAATAACAAGATATTCAAATATTTTTGCAGTACTATATAATTACTTCAACGAAAAGCAGAAACAAGAAGTTAAGTATTCAGTACTTGAAAATAACAATGTGATGAAAATAACAACTCCATATATGAGATTTTATGAACTTGAAGCTCTATGCGCTATGGGTGAGCAAGGTGACGTAACGAAACAGATTAAAGATTATTGGGGAGGAATGATACGCGAAGGAGCTACTTCATTCTGGGAAAAATATAATCCGGCTGAAAAAGGCAAACAACATCTTGCAATGTATGGCAGACCTTACGGAAAAAGTCTTTGTCACGCTTGGGGTGCAAGTCCGGTATATCTCTTAGGCAAATACTATCTAGGAGTTAAACCTATAAAAGAAGGATACAAAGAATTTTCAATAACACCTGTGCTCGGAGGACTAAAATGGATACGAGGTACCGTACCGACCCCCAATGGATGTATTAAAGTCTATGCAGATGGCAATAATATAAGAGTAAAAGCTACAGAAGGGAATGGGTATCTGTACTTTTACTCTAAGGAAATTCCGCAAACTAATATTGGGAAAATAAACAATCTAAAGAATAATTACTATCGCATATGGATTAATACCAATCAAGAGGTAGTGATCTCAAGATAATAACTTTAGTTAAAGATGGAACCGAGTGTGAATAGCTTATGACTAAATGCTATTTCATTTATAATAACGCATATCTACAATCGTTTCCATCTAAATTCAATTCTCTGTCTCAAATCGAAGTTCTAACACTTCTACTTTTTTATTTTGTGTGTCTGTTGTGTTGGTCTACATAAATCTTATGCCTATACTTTTTGTTGAATTATTCAACATATAGTTATCTATTTGTCATCATTTGATATGCAAAAGTAGCAATTTGATATTATATAGCCAAAATAAATTAGCACAAAGATATAATTATTTCATTTATTGTATCATAATGTAATATTAATATCGAAAACACTTTCATTTTCACACTTAAACACCGAATTTCATATCAATATGAAAGAGTATGCAAAATTTATTTGTTTTATTCTATCTTTTATTGCTTATGTTATTGCTAAACTTTTAAATTATGATTAGCAATATACTTACGAGCCCAAATATAAGATAAGAAAATTCCGCTATATAAGCGCACAACGTAAGTTGTTAATTATAAGCCGATTACGCACATATACCAATCAACAAAAAAAAGCCACTAAAGACCACTCAAGTACCACTTTTGGTAAATACAAGATACATTTATATGTATAGCAAATAAGTAAGGAATTCACTATCATGTAAAGTAGTTCAGTAAATTTTTGAATAATATGTATATACAAGTAGGAAAAACAACGATAGAATAGCGTAAAAGGCCAAATTGAAACGCTAAAGCTATGCTTTTGACTAAAAAATAGGGCTACTTTTGCTTCAAAAGCTATGCTTTTACCATGTAATAGCTATGCTTTCACTGATCAAAAGCTATGCTTTTGACTATGCCTGAATTAGGTATACATCTTTGTTGTTATACTTACTGAATTACTATACAAGTTATTAAAAACTTTACTGATCCACTTTACAGAAACTTAAAAGCCTTCCTGATTTGCTTAACACAAAG